>NZ_JBFTIO010000002.1:0-784474 GCF_056394985.1 Variovorax sp. 10N412 | reverse complement strand
TGGGCGACGGCTTCATCAAGCTGATCAAGATGATCATCGCGCCCATCATCTTCTGCACGGTGGTGGTGGGCATCGCCGGCATGGAAGACATGAAGAAGGTCGGCAAGACCGGCGGCCTGGCGCTGCTGTATTTCGAGGTGGTGAGCAGCRTYGCGCTGGTSGTSGGCCTGGTGCTGGTCAACGTGCTGCAGCCCGGCGCCGGCATGAACGTCGACCCCGCCACCCTGGACACCAAGTCGATCGCCTCGTACACCGGCCCGGGCAAGATGACCGGCACGGTCGACTTCATCCTGAACATCATYCCCAACACGCTGGTSGAYGCCTTYGCCAAGGGCGAGATCCTGCAGGTGCTGCTGATCGCGGTGMTGTTCGGCTTTGCGCTGCACARGTTCGGCGGGCGYGGCACGCTGGTGTTCGACGTGATCGAGAAGGGCTCGCACGTGCTCTTCGGCATCGTCAACTACATCATGAAGCTGGCCCCCATCGGTGCCTTCGGCGCCATGGCCTTCACCATCGGCAAGTACGGCCTGGGCAGCCTGTTCTCGCTGGGCAAGCTGATGGGCACGTTCTACCTGACGTGCCTGCTGTTCATCTTCGTGGTGCTGGGGCTCATTGCCAGGTTCCACGGCTTCAGCATCTGGAAGTTCATCAAGTACATCAAGGAAGAGCTGCTCATCGTGCTGGGCACCTCGTCCAGCGAGTCGGTGCTGCCGCGCATGATGGAGAAGATGGAGAACGCGGGCGCGAACAAGACCACGGTGGGCCTGGTCATTCCCACGGGCTACTCGTTCAACCTGGACGGCACCTCGATCTACCTGACGATGGCGGCGGTGTTCATTGCGCAGGCCACCAACACGCACATGACGCTGGTGCAGGAGATCACGCTGCTGGCGGTGCTGCTGCTCACCTCGAAGGGCGCGGCGGGTGTCACGGGCAGCGGGTTCATCGTGCTGGCGGCCACGCTGTCGGCGGTGGGGCACGTGCCGGTGGCCGGGTTGGCGCTCATCCTGGGCATCGACCGCTTCATGTCGGAGGCGCGCGCGCTGACCAACCTGATCGGCAACGGCGTGGCGACCATCGTGGTGGCCAAGTGGACCAACGAGCTCGACGAAAAGCGGCTGCAGGCCGCGCTCAACAACGAGACCTGGGTCGAGGCGCAGGACCCCGAGGCGCTCGATGCGGCCCGGACCAGCAAGATGTCCGTCTGAGGCCGGAGGTCGCCGCGGATGCGGGGGCGGGGAGCACCCGGCGGCCTGTGCGCCCGGCCCGAACAGCAAGGCCTCAAATAACGCCGCTTGGCACGGCGTAGCACAACGACCGGCACAGTCGGCAGGATGGCCGGCTGACACGAAGGGGTAGACATCGTTCCTGCAAAATGCAGCGATGCCCCACAGCGTTTCCCTCATCAACACGATCGCCGCCGGGCTCGGGCTGGCGCTCGTGTTCGGGTTCCTGGCGGCCCGGCTGCGGCTGCCCGCGCTCGTCGGCTACCTGCTCGCCGGCGTGATCATCGGCCCCTTCACACCCGGCTTCGTTGCCGACGCGAGCATTGCGGCGCAGCTGGCCGAAATCGGCGTCATGCTGCTCATGTTCGGCGTGGGCCTGCATTTTTCCCTGGACGACCTGCTCGCCGTGCGCAAGATCGCGCTGCCCGGCGCGCTCGCGCAGATCGCCGTCGCCACCCTGCTCGGCGGAGGGCTCGCCCTGTGGTGGGGCTGGAGCTGGGGCCAGGCGCTGGTGTTCGGGCTCGCGCTGTCGGTGGCCAGCACCGTGGTGCTGCTGCGTGCCCTGGAAAGCCTGGGCATTCTCGATTCATTCACCGGGCGCATCGCCATCGGCTGGCTCGTGGTCGAAGACCTGGCCATGGTGCTGGTGCTGGTGCTCATGCCGCCGCTGGCCGGCACCCTGGGCGGGCAGAGCGCCCAGTCCGGCCCGGCCGATCCGCTGTGGCAAACCCTGGGCCTCACCCTGCTGCAGGTCGGTGGCTTCGTGGCGCTGATGCTCGTCGTCGGGCGGCGCGTGTTCCCCTGGATTCTTTGGCAGGTCACGCGCACCGGCTCGCGCGAGCTGTTCACGCTGTGCGTGGTGGCCGCGGCCGTGAGCATTGCCTTTGCCTCGGCGGCGCTGTTCGGCGTGTCGTTCGCGCTGGGCGCCTTCTTCGCCGGCATGGTCATGCGCGAGTCCGAATTCAGCCACCGCGCCGCGCAGGAGTCGCTGCCGCTGCGCGACGCTTTCGCCGTGCTGTTCTTCGTGTCGGTCGGCATGCTGTTCGACCCCTCGGTGCTGATCGAGCGGCCCCTGCAGGTGCTGGCGGTGGTGCTGGTCATCGTGCTGGGCAAGTCGCTTGCGGCCTGCGCGCTGGTGCTGGTGTTTCGCTACCCGCTGGGCACGGCGCTCACCGTCAGTGCCAGCCTGGCGCAGATCGGCGAGTTCTCGTTCATCCTGGCCGGGCTGGGCGTGTCGCTCGGGCTGCTTCCGGTGGAAGGGCAGAGCCTGGTGCTGGCGGGCGCGCTCATTTCCATTGCCACCAATCCGCTGTGGTTCAGCCTGATCGTGCCCATGCAGAAGTGGCTGCACGCCCATTCGTCGTTCGCCCGGGGGCTGGAGTCGCGCGACGACCCGCTGGCCGAGCTGCCCCTCACCACCGAGGCCAGGTACCTGTCGCGGCAGGTGGTGCTGGTGGGCTACGGCCGGGTCGGCCGGCGCATTGCGCAGGAACTCGACGCGCACGACATTCCCTACGTGGTGGCCGAGCAGAACCGCGAGCTGGTCGAAAAACTGCGCGAGGCCGGCACCCCGGCCGTGTGGGGCGATGCGGCCGATCCGGCGGTGCTGATCCAGGCGCACATTGCGCGCGCCCGGGTACTGGTGGTGGCCACGCCCGACGCCATCAACGTGCGCCAGATGATGGAAACCGCGCGCACGCTCAACCCCACGATCCAGACCGTGATCCGCAGTCACAACGAGCAGGAGGCACGCCTGCTCACGCAGGAAACCTCGGCCACCGTGTTCCTCGGCGAACACGAACTGGCACAGGCCATGGCCCGTGACGTGGTCCAGCGCGCCGTGTCGATGGCCGTGCCGGGCTGAGGCTCACGCCCACCCGCGCGCCGGGTTCAGAGGTCTTCGATGACCAGGGTGCGGTAGCGCTGCGCCATGGCATAGGGCACGGTGCGCACCGCCTCCATCAGCTTGTCGGCGGTTTCGCGGTCGTCGGTCTTGACCAGCAGCGCGGCATGGCCTTCCTGCGCAAGCTTGGTATACGCGCGCACCGTGGCGCCTTCGGTGCCGGCGGAGGGCAACGGGTCATCGGCGAGCTCCACGGTCGGCGTGATCTGCGACAGCACGGCCTGCGGCGGCAGCAGAAAGATGTCGTCGCCGCTCATGCCGTTGTCGATCAGTTGCTGGCCGACGCGGCTGGCGTCTTCCAGCTTGGCGAACATCACCATCGAGTAGCCCGTGGGATAGAACGCGCCGCCGATGGTCGCCCGCATGCTCGGGTCAAGGCTGAAGGGTTTCATGTCGCCTCCTGGGAAGGTTTTGCAAAGAACAAGGACCCGCTGACGGGTTGCATGTAAAACAGTAGGCCGACCCACCGGTGTGCTCTGTAGGAGAAGCCCGGGAGCTGTCAACGGCTCGCGTCCTCCAGGCATTCAACACTCAGCCCCTTTTCATACCGCCCAATGCCCTCGCCCAGGAACATCGCGCTCACCATCCACGAGCTGGAGGTCGGCGAGTTCTATTGGCTGCTGATGGAAGCTGCGGACGACCCCGCCGAGGTGACCGGCGCGCCGGGCGAGCGCACCCATGTGTATCTGCCCCTCGAAGCGGCGCTCCGGCCATATTCGAGCTACTCGAACGCGCTGGCGGCCGGCGTGGCCATGATGCGGCGGCTGTTCGGGCCCGACGGCACGCCCGGCTCCCTATAATCCCGCCGGTTCGGTGCGTTAACTTTTTATAACTGCACCCAACCACGGTTCGAAGGTGCCCCGGGTCCATGTCGCATGGCCCTGGGGTTAAACGGGAAGCAGGTGCGCCGCGTCGTTGAAGACGCGTCAAAGCCTGCGCTGCCCCCGCAACGGTCAGCGGATCTGGAAATCCTCACGCGCGAGCCTCTTTCTTGAAGGCTCGGCAGTCACTGCGCTTCGGCGTGGGAAGGCGAGGGTTTCGGTCGTCGTGTGCTCCATTCGGCACACAGCGGCGCTCCGCGAGCCCGGATACCGGCCTTCGCAACCGCCTTCGGACGCAGCGGGAGTGCGTGTCCGGGCCTGCCGCTTCGCGCTTGCGCTCACCGTGGCAGCCCTTTCGCCTCTCCCGTCGCGTCCTTCATCGGTCGTGAGCCTGCGGGGACGCAGGCCGGAGGAGAAGCTAAATGAGTCGAGCAACACGGGCGCGAAGTCGCCCGGGCATGGGTACGCGCGTGCCGTTTCGTCGGGCGCGGCTGTCGGGTCTTTCAGGCCTGTCAGGCCTGTCAGGCCTGTCACTGGGGTTGGGTCTGGCCTTCGGGCCTTGCGTTTCCCTTGCGCAGCCGGCTGAATCGGCCGACGCCAGCCAGAGCCAATCCCTGAACCCGGTACGGATCGAGGCCGACCGGCAATCCCCGCTGGCCATCGACGAGCCCACGTCCACCGGCAGCCGGCTCGGGCTCACGCCGCTGGAAACGCCGGCCAGCATCGAGGTGCTGACGGGCGACACCATCCGCGCGCGCGGCGACGTGTCGGTCGTCGACGCGGCCACCCGTGCCACCGGCATCACCGGCTCGCCCGGACCCGGCAACGGCGGCACCGCGATGGCGGCGCGCGGCTTCACGGGCCACGGCTCGGTGATGCAGCTGTTCGACGGCACGCGCCTGTATGCGGGCGCCGGCACCGTCACCTTTCCGTTCGACACCTGGTCGGTCGACCGCATCGAAGTGCTGCGCGGCGCGGCCTCGGTGATGTACGGCGAAGGCGCCATCGGCGGCGCCATCAACGTGGTGCCCAAGAAGCCCACGCGCGGCCCCATCCGGAACGAGGCGCTGCTCACGCTGGGCTCCGACGCCACCCGCCAGGCGGCCTTCGGCAGCGGGGGGGCCATCAACGACAAGCTGTCGTACCGCTTCGACATCAGCCACCGCACCACCGACGGCTTCATGCAGCGCGGCGAGGCCGAGAGCCTGGCCGTGGGCGCGGCCGTGCGCCTGGACGTGTCGCCGCAGCTGCAGTTCACGCTCTCGCACGACGAAGGCCGCCAGACCCCGCAGCGCTACTACGGCGTGCCGTTGATCGACGGCCGCCTGAACAGCCAGACCCTGCGCCAGAACTACAACCTGGACGACGCCGAAATCAAGTACCGCGACAAGTGGACCCGGCTCGACGCGCAGTGGACGCCGAACGGCGCCGTCACCGTGCGCAACCAGCTCTACCGCCTGGAGAGCAAGCGCCACTGGCGCAACAGCGAGACCTACACCTTCAACGCCACCACGCGCCGCGTGACGCGCGGCGACTACCTGGAGATCGGCCACGACCAGGAGCAGATCGGCAACCGCACCGACGCGACCTTCAAGCACAGCGTGTTCGGGCTGGCCAACCAGGTGCTGGCGGGCTTCGACGTGAACCGCATCGACTTCCAGCACAGCAACGACTCGCCTTACGGCGGGCGCTCGGTGATCGACCCGTTCGTGTTCAACCCCGGCTACTACGCCTCGCCCGTGGCCTACACGCCGCGCTACAAGACCAAGACCGACACCTACGCCTTCTTCACCGAAGACAAGCTGGCCTTCAACGAGCAATGGTCGGTGGTGGGCAGCCTGCGCTGGGACCACGCCAAGGTGGCGCGCACCGACCTGCAGAACGCCGCCAACAACCTGGGCAAGACCTTCGAGTACGCCACCGGCCGCCTCGGCGTGGTGTACGCGCCCGATGCGTCGCAGTCGTACTACGCGCAGTTGGCGCGCGCGGCCGACCCGCTCACTTCGCTGATCAGCACCTCGGCCGCGCAGGTGCCCTTCGAGTTGAGCACCGGCAGGCAGGTGGAGGTCGGCTACAAGCGCCAGCTGGCCGACAGCCGCGGCGCCTGGACCGTGGCGGCCTACCGCATCGAGAAGAACAAGCTGCTCTCGCGCGACGCCAACGACCCGAACAAGACGCAGCAGGTCGGCCAGCAGTCGTCCGAGGGCCTGGAGGCCACGCTCGACCTGGCGCTCACCTCCACGCTGCGGCTCGAAGCCAACATGGCCAAGCTGCGCGCGCGTTATGAGGACTTCAACGAGGTCGTGAACGGCCGCCTGGTCTCGCGCGCGGGCAACACGCCCAACGGCGTGCCCGAAGAGGCGGCCAACCTGTGGCTCGGCTGGCGCTTCCTGCCGCAGTGGGAGGCCGCCTTCGGTGTGCGCTACGTCGGCCCGCGCCAGGTCGATGCGGCCAACACGCGCAGGATCGGTTCGTACACCGTGGCCGACGCCTCGGTGAGCTGGCAGGCGAACCCGTCGCTCAAGCTGGCGCTGCGGGCCTACAACCTCGCCGACCGCAAGTACCCGGTGTCGTTCTCGAACGGCGGCAACCAGTGGCTGCTGGGCCGGCCGCGCTCGTTCGAGCTGTCGGCGCTGGTCGACTTCTGAACCCCGGCATGAATTCCGGCATGACCTCCGCATGGCGCCGCGCCTGGCCGCGCGTGCGGCACTGGCTCTACTGGACGCACCGGTGGCTGGGCATCGGCGGCTGCCTGCTGTTCGTCATGTGGTTCGCCTCGGGCGTGGTGATGATGTACGTGGGGTACCCCAACCTCACGGACCAGGAACGGCTGGCAGGGCTCGCACCGTTGCGCTTCGGGCAGGCGCAGGTATCGCCCGCAGCAGCGCTGCAGGCGCTGCCGCAGGACGTGCGCGCGCAGCCCCCGCGGCGCATGGGGCTGGAGATGCAGGGCGGCAGCGACGCCGGGCCGGTCTGGCGCATCGTCGATGCGCGCGGCGGCCGGCACACCGTGTCGGCGCGCGATGGCCATGTGCACGGCCCGGTCGATGCCGCGCAGGCCGAGGCCATCGCACGCGCCTTCTCCGGCCATGCCGGTGCGCGCTGGGCCGAGACGCTGGAGCGCGACCAGTGGACCGTGCCGCAGGGCCTGAACCCGCTGCGTCCGCTGCACCGCATCGAGGTGAACGACGCGGCCGGCACCGAGCTGTACGTGTCTCAGCGCAACGGCGAGGTGGTGCGCGACACCACGCGCCCGGAGCGCTTCTGGAACTGGCTGGGCTCGGTGCCGCACTGGATCTACTTCACTCCGCTGCGCGCCGATCCGCCGCTGTGGCACGACGTGGTGGTGTGGCTGTCGGCGGCGTGCATCGTCTCGGCCGTGACGGGCATGGTCATCGGCATCCTGCGGGTGCGTGTGCGGCGCAGGTTCCGCAACGGGGTGGTCACGCCTTACGCGGGCTGGATGGCCTGGCACCACATCGCCGGGCTGATCGGCGGTTTCTTCGTGCTGACGTGGATCATCAGCGGCTGGCTCTCGATGAACCCCAACGGCTGGTTCCAGCGCGGGCCGCTCGACGCGGCCGCCATGGCGCGCTATACCGGGGCCGGTGCGGCGCCGTTTCCTTGGCCGCCGGCCTCGTTGCCCTCAGGCGAGGACGAGAGCGCCCCGCGCGAGGCCGTGTTGCTGTGGTTCTACGGCAAGCCGCTGCTGCAGTTGCGCGACGCCAAGGCGCGCGTGCGCGTGGTCGACGCCGCCAGCGGCGCGCCGGCCGCCATCGGCAAGCCAGACATCCTGCATGCCGCCGCCCGCCTGCGGCCCGGCGCCGCCGTGACGCAGGCCGTGCTGCAGACCCGCGAAGACTTCCACTGGTACGGCCACCACCGTGAGCGCGTGCTGCCCGTGTGGCGCCTGCAATTCGACGACCCGGCGCGCACCTGGGTCTACGTGGACGCCGCCAGCGGCCAGGTCGCGGGCAGCAACGACAGCAGTTCGCGCCTGCGGCGCTGGCTGTTCAACGCCGCGCACAGTCTCGACTTTCCCTGGCTCATCCAGTACCGGCCGGCCTGGGACTTCGTTATGTGGCTGCTGTCCATCATCGGCGCGGTGGCCTCGGCCAGCGGCGTGGTGATCGGCTGGCGCCGGCTGCGGCGCAAGCCGGGGCGGACGACTGCCTCGAAGGGGCTTGCGCAAGCCAGCCCCTGAACCAACAATCAACTTTCGCACTGCGGTGCATTTTCAGGAGGTGCTCGATGCACATCGAACCAGGTCTCGTTGACGGATCCAAGATTTTTCTCAGCTACGCGACGGCCGCCGCCGCGCTGGCCTACACAGGCAAGGTGGCCTTCGACACCCTCATGAAGGACGGGCCCGCCGCCCTGGTGCTGCGCTCGGCCATTGCCGTGGCGCTGGTGTTCTGCTTCTTCGAGGTGCTGCCGCACCACCCGGTGGGTGTGTCGGAGGTGCACCTGATCCTCGGCACGACGCTGCTGCTGGTCTTCGGCCTGGCGCCTGCGGCCATCGGCCTGGCGGGCGGCCTGCTCATCCAGGGCCTGTTCTTCGAGCCGCAGGACATTCCCCAGTTCGGCATGAACGTCACCACCTTGCTGGTGCCCCTGTTCGCAACGGCCGCATTGGCGCAGCGAATCGTTCCCAAAAACGTGGCCTATGTGGACCTCAGCTACCAGCAGGCCTTCAAGCTGTCGGTGGCCTACCAGGGCGGCATCGTGGTGTGGGTCGGCTTCTGGGCGCTCTTCGGGCGCGGCACGGGACTCGAGAATCTCGGCCAGATCGCCAGCTTCGGCGCGGCCTACATGACCGTCGTGCTGGTCGAGCCGCTGGTCGACCTGGGCGTGCTGGCGGCGGCCAAGGGCTGGCGCCGCCTGCAGGGAACTGCCTTCGTCGAGCGCCGGCTGTACAGCGCCGCCTGAATCGCCAGGCCTCTCGCTTCTTTTTTCGGGAGCGCCCCCGGCAAGTGCCGCGGGCGCTCCTGCCATTCATCGCGGTGGCCACGGCCGCCACCTGGCTGCCCCGGCCGCTGAAAGAACATCTCCCATGACACAAGCAAGCAACGCCAAGATCCCCGTCACCATCGTCACGGGCTTCCTCGGCAGCGGCAAGACCACGCTGCTGCGCCACATCCTGGGCAATGCCGAGGGCCGCCGCATCGCGGTGATCGTCAACGAGTTCGGCGAGCTGGGCATCGACGGCGAAATTCTTCGCGGTTGCGGCATCGGCTGTGACGATGAAGGCAACGAGCGCGAAGGCGCGCTGTACGAGCTGGCCAACGGCTGCGTCTGCTGCACCGTGCAGGAAGAATTCCTGCCCGTGATGCTGCAGCTGGCCGAGCGGCGCGGCGACATCGACGCGGTGATCATCGAAACCTCGGGCCTGGCGCTGCCCAAGCCGCTGGTGCAGGCCTTCCAGTGGCCGGACATCGCCAACATCTTCACCGTCGACTCGGTGGTCACGGTGGTGGACGGCCCGGCCGCCGCCTCGGGCCAGTTTGCCGAAAACCCCGCAGCCGTCGACCAGGCCCGCCGCGCCGACCCCAACCTCGACCACGAGTCGCCGCTGCACGAGCTGTTCGAAGACCAGCTCTCGGCCGCCGACCTGGTGGTGCTGAACAAGACCGACCTGATGGACGAGGCCACGCGCGCGCAGGTCGAGGCGCTGGTGCGCGAAGAGCTGCCGCCCGAAGTGAAGATCGTCGCCGCCACCGAGGGCCGGCTGCCGCTCGCGCTGCTGCTGGGCCAGGGCCGCGCGGCCGAGGCCACCATCCACCTGCGCGAAAGCCACCACGACCATGAAGAGGAGCACGATCACGACGAGTTCGACTCGCTCGTCATCGAGCTGCCGCCCGTGGA
Source organism: Variovorax sp. 10N412 (assembly GCF_056394985.1). Classification (NCBI taxonomy): domain Bacteria; kingdom Pseudomonadati; phylum Pseudomonadota; class Betaproteobacteria; order Burkholderiales; family Comamonadaceae; genus Variovorax; species Variovorax sp. 10N412. The sequence continues at coordinate 774,659 of NZ_JBFTIO010000002.1, read as the reverse complement.
CCGCGACCGCCTGCTGGCCGTGCTGAATCAGCTGGTCGAGCAGCACACCATCTACCGCGTGAAGGGCTTCGTCGCCATTCCCGGCAAGCCGATGCGCCTGCTGGTGCAGGGCGTGGGCCGCCGCTTCGACCACCACTTCGACCGCCGCTGGCGCGATGGCGAGGCGCAGCGCACCCGGCTCGTGTTCATCGGCGAAGACCTGAACGAGGCGTTGCTGCGCAAGGCGCTCGACGAGGTGAGCGCGGTCCCGGCCTGACGCGCGACAGGCTGATCGCATGCACCTGCTGAGCACCCAGCCCGGACGCTTCGTCGAGGACGACAGCGTCGTCACCCGGCTCGACCAGACGCCGGGCGACATCGTGGTGCTCAGCTCGGCCGACACCACGCTCGCGTTGCTCGCGGCGGCGCGCACGGCGCTGGCGGCCACCGACCCCGGCTATCCGTCGCTGCGGCTGGCCAACCTCATGTACCTGAAGCAGCCGGCCTCGCTCGACCTGTACATCGACGAGGTGCTGCAGCACGCGCGCGTGGTGGTGGTCGACCACCTGGGGGCCGAGTCGGCCTGGGCCTACGGGCTGCAGCAGCTGGAAAAGCTCGCGAGGCGCAAAGGCCAGCAGCTCGCCATGTTCTCCGGCGACCTGCAGGAGGACGAAGACCTGCTCGCGCGCGGCACCGTGCCGCGTGACGTGAGCCGCCAGCTGTGGCAGTACACCCGCAACGGCGGCGCGGGCAACGCAATGCAGTTTCTGCGCGCGGTGGCCTTCCACGGCCTGGGCCATGGCCAGGCGCCGCTGCCGCCGCGCAGCCTGCCGCAGGTGGCGCTGCATGTGCCGCGCGGCATGGGTGGCATGGGCGGCATGAACGCGGCGCACACCGTGGCCGGCATCGACGACCTGCGCGCCGGCTGGCACGCCAATGCACCGGTGGTGGCGCTGGTGTTCTATCGCTCGCACCTGCTGTCGGGCAACACCGTGGCCTTCGACGCCATGGCCGCCGCGCTGAGCGCCGAGGGGCTCAACCCGTTGCCGGTCGCACTCGATTCGCTGAAAGACCCGCTGTGCCTGTCGACGTTCCGCGAGCTGTGCGCGGCGCACGAGGTGCAGCTGGTGCTCAACACCACAGCGTTCGCGGCGCTGGGGCAGGGCGCGCAGGACGAAGAAGGCGAAGGCATCGTGTTGGCCGGTGACGCGCCGGTGCTGCAGGTGATCGTGAGCGGCGGCAACCGCGAAGACTGGCTGGCCGACAGCCAGGGCCTGCGCCCGCGAGACATCGCGATGCAGATCGCGCTGCCCGAGATGGACGGGCGCATCATCACGCGCGCCATCAGCTTCAAGGGCCTGTCGCACCGCTGCGAGCTCACGCAGACCGAGGTGGTCAACTACCAGCCCGAGCCCGACCGCGTCACCTTCGTGGCCGAACTGGCGCGGCGCTGGTGCAGGCTGCGCAGCCTGCGCGCCGAAGACAAGCGCGTCGCGCTGATCCTGGCCAACTACCCGGGCAGCGAAGGCCGCATCGGCAGCGGCGTGGGGCTTGACACGCCGGCCTCGGTCATCGGCATCCTGCGCGCGATGCAGGCCGAAGGCTACGTCCTGGGCGGGTCCGATGCCGTGCCCGAAGACGGCGATGCGCTCATGCGCAAGCTGCAGCAAGGCATTGCCAACGACCCCGAACAATGGGCCTCGCGCCCCGCATGGCAGAGCTACGCGCTGGCCGACTACAACGCACGCCTGGCGGCCTTGCCCGACGGCATGGCTGCCGCCATCGACGCGCGCTGGGGCACGCCGGAACAAGACCCGATGGTGCGCCAGGGCCGCTTCATGATCGCCGGCCTGCGGCTGGGCCGCGTGTTCGTCGGCATCCAGCCGGCGCGCTCGCTGGCCGCGCTCGGCACGGCCGACTACGCGAGCTACCACGACGCCGAACTGGTGCCGCCGCACAGCTACCTCGCCTTCTATTTCTGGCTGCGCGACGTGTTCGCCATCGATGCGGTGGTGCACGTGGGCAAGCACGGCAACCTCGAATGGCTGCCCGGCAAGAGCCTGGCGCTGTCGCAGGCCTGCTGGCCCGACGCCATCCTGGGGCCGCTGCCCAACGTGTACCCCTTCATCGTCAACGACCCGGGCGAAGGCGCGCAGGCCAAGCGGCGCACGCAGGCGGTCATCGTCGACCACCTGATGCCGCCGCTCACGCGGGCAGAGAACCACGGCCCGCTGCAAGACCTGGAGCGCCAGGTCGACGAGTACTACGACGCGCTGCTGGTCGACGCGCGCCGCGCCAAGGTGCTGCGCGCGCAGATCCTCGCGGCGGTGCGCGCGCAGCACCTGGTCGAAGAACTCGGCATGCCGGGCGCGGAAGACGACGCCGTGCTCGCGCGCGTCGATGCCTACCTGTGCGAGCTGAAGGAAACGCAGATCCGCGACGGTCTGCATGTGTTCGGCGCGTCGCCGCAGGAGCGCCTTCGGCGCGACACGCTGCTGGCGCTGGCCCGCTACCCCGCGCTGGACGGTGTGGGCGACAACGCCGGGCTGCTGGGCGCGCTGGCCAAGGACCTGCTGCCCGGCGAGGCCTTCGACCCGCTCGACATCGACGCGGCCAGGCCCTGGCAGGGCGCGCGCCCCGCGCTGCTGCAATCGGTCAGCACGGAAGCATGGCGGCACCAGGGCGACACGCGCGAGCGGCTGGAGCTGCTCGCGCAGCAGTTGCTGGAAGAGGGCGCTTGCCCCCAGGAACTCACGCAGACCGCCGCCGTCATGCGCCGCATCGAACGCAGCCTCGCACCCGCGCTCGACGCCTGCGGACCGCAAGAGCTGCGCCAACTGCTGCGCGCGCTGCAAGGCCGCTTCGTGCCCCCGGGCCCGAGCGGCTCGCCTTCGCGCGGCCGGCCCGACGTGCTGCCCACCGGGCGCAACTTCTACGCGGTCGACACCCGCGCCATTCCCACGCCCACCGCCTGGATGCTGGGCCTGAAGTCCGCCGCGCAGCTGGTCGAGCGCCACTTGCAGGAGCACGGCGACTACCCGGTGGCCATGGGCCTGTCGGTGTGGGGCACGGCCACCATGCGCACCGGCGGCGATGACCTGGCGCAGGCGTTCGCGCTCATCGGCGTGCGGCCCAAGTGGGCGCCAGGCAGCCAGCGCGTGGTCGACTTCGAGGTGCTGCCCACGGTGGGCATCGGCCGTCCGCGCATTGACGTCACGCTGCGCATCTCGGGCTTCTTCCGCGACGCCTTTCCCAACGCCGTGCAGATGTTCGATGCCGCCGTGCAGGCCGTGGCCGCGCAGGACGACGAGGACGCCGAGCGCAACCCGATTCGCGCGCGCATCCTGCGCGAGGCCGCAGGGCTGGAAGCGCAGGGCGCCTCGCCCGAGGCCGCGCGCCTGCAGGCCGGCTGGCGCGTGTTCGGCTCGGCGCCCGGCAGCTACGGCTCGGGCCTGCAGCCGCTGTTCGACCAGGGCGACTGGCAGACCGACGACGACCTGTCCAGGGCCTACGTGGGCGGCAGCGCCCACGCCTACGGCCAGGGCAGCGACGGCGTGCCGGCGGCCGACGCGCTGGTGCGGCGCCTGCGCGCCATGAACGTCGTGATGCAGAACCAGGACAGCCGCGAGCACGACCTGCTCGACTCCAACGACTACTACCAGTTCCAGGGCGGCATGGCCGCCGCCGTGCGCCACCTGAGCGGGCAGCAGCCGGCCATGTACCACGGCGACCACGGCAACCCGCAGGCGCCGCGCGTGCGCACGCTGAAGGAAGAAATCAGCCGCGTGATCCGCTCGCGCGTGGTCAACCCCAAGTGGGTCGACGGCGTGAAGCGCCACGGCTACAAGGGCGCCTTCGAGATGGCCGCCACGGTGGACTATCTGTTCGGTTTCGACGCCACCGCGCGCGTGGTCGGCGACCACCAGTACGCGATGGTGGCCGACGCCTACGTGCTCGACGCGGCCACGCGCGACTTCGTGAGCGAACACAACCCGCGCGCGCTGCACGACATGCTGAGCCGGCTGCTGGAGGCCATGCAGCGCGGCCTGTGGCAGCAACCCGGCGACTACAAGAACCAGTTGGAAAACCTGCTGCTCGACCACGAGCAGCAGATGGAAGGACTCCCCCGATGACCTCAGCCGCCCCGATGCCGGTGCCTTTTCCCTTTGCCGCCATTGCCGGGCAGCCCCTGCTGCGCCAGGCGCTGCTGCTGGCCGCCGTCGACCCCGGCCTGGGCGGCGTGCTCATCGAGGGCCCGCGCGGCACCGCCAAGACCACGGCGGCGCGCGCACTGGCCGAGCTGCTGCCGGGCGCGCCCTTCGTCACGCTGCCGCTGGGCGCGAGCCTGGAAAGCCTGGTCGGCACGCTCGACCTGGGCCAGGCGCTGGCCGGCCATGAACTCAAGTTCGCGCCGGGCCTGCTGGCGCGTGCACACGGGGGCGTGCTGTACGTGGACGAAATCAACCTGCTGCCCGACGCGCTGATCGACTCGCTGCTCGATGCGGCCGCCAGCGGCGTGAACGTGGTGGAGCGCGACGGCATCTCGCACCGGCATGCCGCGCGCTTCGTGCTGGTGGGCACCATGAACCCGGAAGAGGGCACGCTGCGCCCGCAGCTGCTCGACCGCTTCGGCCTGTGCGTGCAGCTGCGCAACATCGAGGACGCGGCCGAACGCCAGGCCATCGTGCGCGCGCGGCTGGCCTTCGATGCCGACCCGCAGGGCTTTCGCGCGAAGCACGCGCAGGAAGAGGCCGAGCTGGCTGCGGCGCTGGTGCGCGCACGGGCGCTGGTGTCCGATGCGTCGGCGCTGCCCTATGGCGATGCGGTGCATGAAGCCGTGAGCACGCTGTGCATCGAGGCCGGCGTCGACGGCCTGCGTGCCGACCTGGTGATGCTGCGCTGCGCCCGCGCACTGGCGGCGTGGGACGGTGCGGCGTCGATCACCGGCGCGCATGTGCAGCGTGTGGCGGAGGCGGTGCTGCTGCATCGGCGCAAGCCCGGCGGCACGGAGAGCGCGCCGCCGACCCCGGCTCCCGCCAGTCCGTCCGCCAAAGAGAACACAGAGGCGGCCACGAACAACGCCAGCGGCAACAACGACAACGACAGCGAGTGGGGCGCCATGCCCCCCGAGCCTGTAGGCATCGAGCGCGTGAAGCCGCTGCGCCCGCTGATCTCCGCGCAGCAGGCCGCCGCAAAAAAAGCCTGAGCCTCCGGAACACCCCACCCGCTGGCGCACGCCAGGGTGACCGGAGGCAGGGTTCGCAAAGGGACGCATGGCATGGCCCCGCCACGCAGGGCACGTCCTTCGACTGGCCGCGCACCTTCGCGGCCCGTGGCGCAGCGCAACTGCGCCCCGAGCACCTGCGCCGTCGTCCGCAGCAGGCACGCAGCGGCGCGCTGCATTGCCTGCTGCTCGACTGCTCGGCCTCGATGCGCAACGACGGCAACCTTGCGCGCGCCAAGGGCCTGCTGCTCGCGCTGATGCAGGAGGCCTACCAGCGCCGCGACCATGTCGCGCTGCTGTGCTTTGCCGGCGAGGTGGTCGAGCTGCGCCTGCCGCCGCGCCGCGCCAGCGCCTGGAACGACGACTGGGTCGCGCCGATCGCGGCCGGGGGCGGCACGCCGCTGGCGCTGGGCGTGCAACACGCGGGGCAGTTGCTGGCGAAGAGCGAGTCGCGCCAGCGCTGGCTGTGGCTGCTGACCGACGGCCGCTCCAGCGAAAGCCCGCAGCGCCCGGAGGCCGCCGACGTCGCGTGCGTGGTCGACTTCGAGGCGGCGCGCCTGCCGCTGCACCGCGCGCGGCAACTCGCGGCGCAGTGGGACGCGCGCTACCTCACCGTGTAGGGCTGACCGGCGTTTTGCATCGCCGTTGCGTTACCGTGCGGCATGCGCTTCAAAACCTGTTTCCTGTTCCTTGTATTGACCGTGGCGATGCCCGCTTTCGCCCAACCCGCGGCGGTGCCGGACGCTGCGGCCTGCCAGGCCGAGGAGGCATCGCTCGAGCGTGACATCGATCTCGCCCGTTCGCGGGGCCAGATGCTGCGTCGGCAGCAGTTGGCCGAGGCGCTGGGTGCGATGCAGGCACGGTGCAAGGCGCCGGCACCGGCCGGCAGCCGCGCGGCGCGCATCGACAAGCTGGAGCAGGACATCAGGTCGCTGCGCGCACAGCTCGACCGCGCCGAGGAGCAGCTGCGTCAGCTGAAAAGCGAGTCGCCCTGAACACGACGCCAGCGTGCCGCGTGCCCTCGGGCGGGCGGCCGCTCGCCGCGGTTCACGGCATTGGGGGAGCGGCCGCTTCCTCGGGCGCGGCCAGCATCGTCCCTCGGCAGTTCGCCGAGCCGCAATGGCACGGGTACTTCGACGGCGGCGAGCCGTCGTCCGCCGTCAGCGAATAGTCGATGAACAGCTCGTCGCCCGCATCCACCGCCACCAGCGTCTGGAACTTGAGCACCAGCTCGCCGCCTTCGTCGTATTCCTCGACCGCCTCGCAGTTGGGCTCGCACGAGTGATTCAGGTGCCGCGTGGCGTTGCCGCCCTTGGCGCCGTCGATGGTTTCCTGGTTGGTCAGCGTGAACAGGTAGGTCAGCTGGTCGTCCCAGGCCTTGGTCGCGATCTCGGCCTTGGTGTAGCGGCGGCCTTCGTACAGGCCCAGGAAGGCTTCGCCCGGCAGGTCGCGCGTGGCGAAGGCGCCCAGGCCGTGCACGCCGCTGGGGCCCACCCGGATGAAAGGAGTGGACGAGGTCTGCTTGCGATGCTTCATGGGGAAAAAGAAAAAACGGGGGATTCGCTCATGCGGTGGGCAGCGTCGCCAGGAACCGGGTGCCGTCGGCAGCGCTGGACGTGACCTGCAGCGTGCCGCCATGCCCGGCGACGATTTCCGAGGCGATGTACAGGCCCAGCCCCAGCCCGCCACCGGGCTTGCTGTGCGCGGGCCGCCAGTAGGGCTGGAAGATCTTCGCCAGGTCTTCCGCGGGAATGGGCGGGCCGCCGTTGATCACCGAGAGCACCAGCTTGTCGTCCTCGATGGCGGCTCGCACGGTGATGGGCTGGTCTTGCGCGCCGTGCGTCACCGCGTTGCCGAGCAGGTTGGACAGCACCTGCTGGATGCGGCCTTGGTCGCAGCGCACCGCGCGGTTGATGGCGATGTCGTCGCGAATGTCGAGCTTCGGGTTGGCCGCGCGCACTTCGTCGATGACGTCCTTCAGGCCGGAGGCCAGGAAGTCGGCCTCGCGGATGGTCAGGCCCACGCCCGAGCCGAGCCGCGCGCGCGCGAAGTCGAGCACGTCGTCGATCAGCCCCGACATGCGCCGCGTGCTGGCCTTCAGCCGGGTGCCGAGCTTGACGAGGTCGGGCTCCGCGCTGCGGCGCACCAGCAGTTCGGCCGTTGCGCCCACGGCCGACAGCGGGTTGCGCAGGTCGTGCCCCAGCACCGCGATGAATTCTTCGCGCAACTGCGCCGTCGTGCGCTCGGACTGCAGGGCGGTTGCTATGCGCTCCTGGCGGTCTTCGTTTTCCAGCTGCAGCGCGATCAGTTCGGCAAAGGCGGTGAACATCGCCACCACCCGCGCGTCGGACACCGCCGCCGGGCGCGGGTCGATGGCGCACAGGTTGCCGAAGTACTCGCCGTTGCTGTGGATGATGGGCACCGAGATGTAGCTCTCGATGTTGTACAGGCGCGGCGTGTGGTGGTTGAAGTACACCGGGTCGGTGCTGGCGTGGTCGATCACCACCGGCAGCCGGGCCATGCGCGATTCGCTGCACAGCGTGGTGCCCACCTGCAGCTGCCCGCCGGGCTTCAGCCCGAACTGGATGGTGTCTTCCACCGCACAGGCGGTCCAGGTGCCGTCGGTCACGCGGGCCACGGCGGCAAAGCCCATGCCGGTGTTCTGGCAGATGACCTTCAGCAGCGAGGGCACCGCGCTGATGCGGCCGATGGCCGCCACGTCCCGCGCAATGGCTTCTTCGGTATCGACGTCGGCCACTGGAAGCGTTGCGAAAGGAAGGGAGTCGGCGGCGGAGGTCAAAGTCCGGAAATGGTACTTCAGAGGACCATGGCGCGAAACAGCAAAGGACATAGGGTCCGATGCGCCGCGGCCGCAGGGCCCCTGCTGCGGATCAGGGTCGGGGCTCGCCCAGCGAGGCCAGGCAGGCCACGATGGCGTCGGCCGCCTCGTCCAGCCGGGGGCCTGGCCGCATCATCAGGTCGAAGCGCGCCGAGGCGAAGCTGCAGACCCGCCCGCGCTGGATGGCCGACATGGCCGACCAGCCGGGCCGCGCGGCCATGGCAGAGATTTCGCCCAGCGCCGAGACCATCAGCACGTCGGGGTTGGCGCGCACCACGAACTCGGGGCTCATCTTCGGGAACGGTCCCAGCGTGCCCGACACCGCGTTGCCCAGCCCCAGGCGGGCCAGGGTTTCGCCGATGAAGGAGCTTTCGCTGGCCGCCGCCATGCCGCCGTGCACCTCGAAATACACCCGGCGGCCCTGCCAGGCGGCCGGCACGCGGGCCCGGGCGGCGTCCAGCCCTGCGTCGAGCTTGCGCCAGTAGGCCTCGCCCGCACCCGGGCGGCCGGTGGCGCGGGCCACGGTTTCCATCACGCGGCGCAGGTCGGCATGGGTCTTGGCGTCGAGCGCCAGCACCTTGATGCCAAGGCGCTCCAGCGGCTCGGCGGCGCGGCTGCGGGGGCGCAGCAGCACCAGGTCGGGCTTGAGGGCCACGATGCGCTCGATGTTCGCGTCGTCGATGCCGCCCACCTGCGGCAGGCCCTTCACCGAGGCCGGCCAGTTGGCATGGCGGTCGATGCCCACCAGCCGGTCGCAGGCGTCGAGCGCGCACACCGTTTCGGTGAGCGAGGGCATCAGCGACACGATGCGCCGCGCCGGCGCCTGCAGTTCGAGCGTGGTGCCGCGGTCGTCTTCCAGCCGAATGGCCCCCGCGGCATGCGCCGCGGCGCCCAGGCCCAGGGCCACGAAGGCCGTCGCCTTCGCGATCTGGCGCACGGTGCTGGAAAGCGGCGTGTGCCAGTGCAGGGCGGGGTTCGGCAGGGCGGGATAGTTCATCGAGGCGGGGCGGGAAGGCGGCGAAGGCGCAGCCCGCCTATTGTCGCGGCGTCTGCATCCGCAGCAGCCGCGCCGCCTCTTCCATGCGCGCGTCTTCCACCTCGCGCAGCACGTTGCCCAGGTCGACCGGACCGGTTTCGCGCACGAAGCTGCCGGTGAGCTCGGTCTCGGGCCGCAGCAGGCCGCGCTCGTACAGCGCCCAGATCTCGTCGCCGTAGTGCGTGCGCAGCAGGCCGGGCTCGTACTGGCCGAAGAAGTTGCGCAGGTTTTCCACGTCGCGCAGCAGCATGCGCTTGGCGTGGTTGTTGCCCGCGGCGTCGACCGCCTGCGGCAAGTCGATGATGACCGGGCCGTCTTCGGCCAGCAGCACGTTGAACTCCGAGAGGTCGCCGTGCACCACGCCCGCGCACAGCATGCGCATCACCTCCCGCAGCAGGCTGGCGTGGTGGCGCAGCGCGTCTTCGGGCGAAAAGGCCACGTCGTTCAGGCGCGGCGCCGCGTCGCCGTTGGCGTCGGTCACCAGGTCCATCAGCAGCACGCCTTCCAAAAAATTGTGCGGCGTGGGCACGCGCACGCCGGCGGCGGCCAGGCGGTAGAGCGCATCGACCTCGGCGCTCTGCCAGATGGCCTCGGTCACCTGGCGGCCGAACTTGGTGCCCTTGGCCATGGCGCGCGCCTCGCGGGTGTTTTTCACGCGGCGGTTCTCGGTGTAGTCGACGGCTTGGCGAAAGCTGCGCTTGTCGGCCTCCTTGTAGACCTTGGCGCAGCGCGTTTCGTCGCCGCAGCGCACCACGTACACCATGGCCTCCTTGCCGCTCATGAGCTGGCGCACCACGGTGTCGATGAGGCCCTCGTCGATCAATGCCTGCAGTCTGGGGGGTGCTTTCATGGCCGTGCCTCCTGGAAATCCTGTTGTAGAGCCAGTGGCCGTGCCGCGAGGAAGTTCCTCAGGCTTTCCGTGCCGATCTGGTAGAGCCCATCATGCCTGTGCGGCGCAAAGCCTAGTTGGCGGTTGATGGCGAGCATGGGCGCATTGACCTCGGCGTTGCTGGTGACGGCCAGCGTCACCTCGGGGTGGCGCTCGCGCACGAGCTGCAGCATTGCCGCCTTCACGCCCTTGGCCAGGCCCTTGCCGCGCCAGCGGCGGGCCACGGCGGTGAGGTTCTGGTACATGCGGTCGGGCACGCGCTGGCTCCAGTTGGCGTCGCACACCGCGGCCAGTTCGTCGCCGGCCAGCAGCAGCACCAGGAAGTGGTCGCCGCCGCGGCGGTCCAGCTCGGCATACCAGGTGTGATAGCCCTCCAGGTCGTAGCGCAGCGGCGGGCGGTCCAGGTTCGTGGTGGGCGCGTCGTCCAGCAATGCGGACATCGGCGCCATCAGCGTGGCGAGCCGCTCGAAGGGCACGCGGCCCGCATGCACCTCGGCGCGCAGGCCGTGGGCGGGTGCGAAGCCTTCGGCGCGCCAGCGGTCCAGGGCCTGCCAGTCGAGGCCGGCGAAAGCCATGCGGTTCTCGATGGCGCGGTGTCTTTCTTCGGCGCCGACGGCCCGCAGGAAGGCGTGGCCTTCGCTCAGGTGCGTTCTGAGCGTGGCAACGGACTTGCCGTGCGCCTGCATCAGCGTCAGCAAGGCGCGCAGCAGGGCGGTGGCCACGCCGCGCCGCTGGTGCGCACGCAGCACGCCGCCCCAAACGTCGATGAAGGGCGCGAACGCCTCGTGCTCGGGCGTGCCTTCGCGGCGGAAGCTCGCGTTCAAGCTGCCGATGAATTCGCCGTGCGGGCCAACGGCCAGCACGCGGTGGACCACGACCAGCGGGTCTGCCCGAAGCACGCCGTGCCGCGTGTCCGCATCGTCCGGCACCGGCTCGCCGGGGTGGTCTTCCGCATGGCGCAGGCGCCAGTAGGCAAGGGCGCGGGTCCAGCAGTCTTCGCTCGCGCGCTGGGGATCGAAAACGATGGTCTCTGTATGCCGCGCGGCTGCGAGTGCGCAGGCCGTTGCGGCGCGGGTTTCAAGCATGGTGAGCCTTGATTCGAAAAATGAACGGAGCGCCGACGGCACATGCGTGCCGGCGGCGGGCGTTTGAATCGGAGGGCGGCTTGCGAGACGCGGCCTGGGATGGCCGCGCGGGCGGACTGGGCTACACGGCGAACGTGTGAGCGATCAGTTCAGATGAGGCCCGACAAACCGCACGTTGGTAGGGGCTTGAATTGCAGTGTCTTCCATGGCGCACCTCCGCTTTCTGTGTGGTTGTCGAAGCGACGAATGTAGCGGGCCGGCTCGGCGCTGTGAAGTGCCATGTGGTTTTGGCGCATGTGCGCATGCGCGCGTGTGTAGCATCGCCAGCGAAATCCACCACGCATTCATCACCCATGGCGAACACGGAACCGGTCTCCCAGTCGAGCTTTCTCTACTTCACGGGCCAGGGCTCGGACAAGGTCTACCAGGTGCACCTGCGCCCCAAGGACGACGGCTGGGTGGTCGACTACGGCAACGGCCGGCGCGGCGGAACCCTGGCCACCGGCACCAAGACCAGCACCCCGCTTGCCTACGAGGCCGCGCTGAAGATCTACGACAAGGTGGTGAAGGAGAAAACGGGCAAGGGCTACACGCCCGACCAGTCCGGCGCGCTGTACACGTCCACGGATCTGGCCGGCCGCATGAGCGGCGAGCTGCCGCAACTGCCCACGCTGATCCTCGAGGCGCAGGCGGCGCGCTACTTCGACGACCCGGGCTGGGGCCTGCAGGAAAAGGCCGACGGCGAGAACCGCATCCTGCTCATCGAAGGCGACGTTGTGCGCGGCACCAACCGGCGCGGCTTGTTCGTCGACATTCCGCAGGCCTGGGTCGGCGGTGCGCAGCTGCCCACCGGCCGTACGGTGATTGCGGGCGAGCATGTGGGTGACGTGTTCATGGCCTTCGACCTGCTGGAGCTGAGCGGCCAAGACCTGCGCGCCGCGCCGTTCATCGATCGCTTCGGCCATCTGCACAAGCTCGCCGGCCTCGCGCCGTGGATGGTGGTGCTTGCGCTGGAACTCACCCCCGAAGGCAAGCGCAACCGCGCCGCGCAGTTGCTGGCCGCGCATGGCGAGGGCTATGTGCTGAAGGCGCTGGCCGCGCCGTTCAGCGCCGGGCGCAGCAGCACCAGCCTGAAGTTCAAGTTCAACCACAGCGCGACCTGCGAGGTGATTCGCGTCAACGCGCAGCGCTCGGTGGCCGTGGGGCTGCGCGACGAAGCCGGGGCCATGGTCGACCTGGGCAACGTGACCGTGCCGCCCAACGAGGCGCTGCCCGCGGTGGGCACGCTGGTCGAGGTGCGCTACCTGTACCGCTATGCCGGTGGCAAGTTCGAGCAGCCCGTCTACAAGGGCCAGCGGCCGGACATGACGCCGGCCGACGCGCTGCTCTCGCAGGTCACCCGCATCAAGGACCGCAGCGCGGTGCCGGACGACGAGGCCGCCTGACGCGCCGCCGCATGGCGATGGTCCAGCCGCGCGGCCGATTCTTGGTTCTTCCCGCGCGTTCATCGCAGACCTAAGCTTTGCGGCAATGAACAGCCTCGAAGGAAAGCGATGAGCGAGAAAGTGTTTTTGGCGGGCGCCACCGGCGCGGTGGGCGCAGCGTTGATCCCCTTGTTGCTCGATGCGGGCTACACCGTGTACGGCAGCACGCGTCGCGCCGAGCGCACGGCCGCGCTGCAGGCGCAGGGCGTGCACCCGGTGGTCGTCGACGTGTTCGATGCCCCGGCGCTGAAGGCGGCGCTGGTGCGCATCGCGCCCTGGGCCGTGGTCCATCAGCTGACCGACCTGCCCAAGGACCTGGACCCCGCACGCATGACCGAAGCCGCCGCCCTCAATGCCCGCGTGCGCACCGAAGGCACGCGCAACCTCGTGGCCGCCGCACAGGCCGCGGGTTCGAAGCGGCTGGTGGCGCAGAGCATCGCCTGGGCCTATGCGCCGGGCCCCAAGCCATTCACCGAAGACCGGCCGCTCGATGTCGACGCGCAATGCGCTCGCCGTGTGAGCGTCGACGGCGTGGTGGCGCTGGAGCAGGCCGTGCTGGGCGCGCAAGGGATCACGGGCACGGTGCTGCGCTACGGCCAGCTCTACGGCCCGGGCACGTCGACGGCCGAGCCCAAGGGCGCGAGCCCGGTGCATGTCGAGGCGGCGGCGCGCGCTGCATTGCTGGCGCTGCGGCACGCGACGGGCGGCGTCTTCAACATCGCGGAAGACGGGGCCGAGGTCAGCAGCGAGAAGGCGAAGCGCGCGCTGGGCTGGCGCTCTGTGCCGGGGCGGTGGTAGGGCCTAGCGCACCCGGTCCCCGTCGCGCACCGACTCCACATCGGCAAGACGGTCTTCACAGACGCGTCCTTGTGTTGGTCAGCGGGATGTAGCCGCCATCGTTGACAGGCTGCCCGCAACGCTCAAGACCTTGTTGATCGGGCTCGGCCAACATGGCGCACCCCACGTAAAAAAGGCGCCGAGTCCGACCGGCGGTCGAGACTCGGCGTCTTTCGCTTGACGGCCTCCGGCAAGGCCAGGCCGATCAGGCGCGCTGGCCGCCGGAGGCGGTGATCCGCTCGCCGGTCACCCAGGCCGAATCATCGGAGGCCAGCAAAAGAGCTGCGCGAGCGATGTCTTCAGGCTGGCCCGGACGACCGAACGGAATCGTTGCGACGATGGCCTTGACGGACTCTTCCGGCCAACCCAGCGCCGCGATGCCTTCGGTGATGGTGGCCCCAGGTGCGAGGGTGTTGACGCGGATCTTCTTCGGCGCGAGTTCTACCGAGGTCACGCGCGTGATGGCGTCGACGGCGCTCTTGCTCGCTGCGTAGATCACCGAGTTGGGCATGAAGCCGACGCTGGCGATGGAGCTGATGTTGACGATGCTGCCGCCGTTCGGGCCGAAGTATTTCGCCGCCTCTTGCGTCGCGGTGATCACGCCCAGCACGTTCGTGGTGAACTGGCGATGAAATTCCTGCTCCGTCGCGGATTCGAGAGGTCCGAAGGCGTAGACGCCCGCGTTGTTCACCAGGATGTCGAGCGTGCCGAAGGCCCGCTTCGACTCTTCGAACAGTCGCTTGATATCGGCGGTCTTCGAGAAGTCGGCCTGGATGGCGACGGCCTTGCCGCCGGAACTCTCGATCTCGGCGACCAAGGCATGCGCCGCTTCCTTGCTGGTCGAGTAGTTCACGACGACCGAGGCGCCCGACTGGGCGAAAAGCTTGGCGATTCCGGCGCCGATCCCTTTGGAGGCGCCGGTGACGATGGCGACCTTGCCGTTAAGTGTGGTCATGATTTCTGTCCTTTGGTTTTACGGCGCCACTGTTGGCGTCTGAAAGGACTGTCGTCGATCGATGCACCCGCGGGTAGGTGCGTCGGCAACTAAGACTTATCCGTCAAATGGATCGCTGACCACCCGTCATCAGACCCGCGCGCGCAACTCCCTCACACCGCGACCAAGCTTGCGTCGCAACAGGACGCGCAAAGTCACTCCGTCGGAGTACCCGATCTGCGTGGCGATCTGATCGATGCTTTCGCTGCCCGTGCGCAAGAGATGCACCGCACGCTCGACTCGCAGGTCCTGGAAGTACGACAACGGGGTCTTGCCCAACACGCTGTGCAGGCGCCGTGCCAGCGTGCGTTTGCTGGCGCCGACTGCGACGGCCGCTTCTTCGAGCGAGAAGCCTCGCGCGAGTTGTTGCCGGGCCCAGCCCTCGAAGCGCTCGACCACGGGGTCGGCGTGAGAGAGGTGATCGGGGATGACGAACCCGGCTTGCGAGCCGCGCGCTTCGACCAGCAGATAGCGCGCCGCCAGCGCCGCGAGCTCCGGGCTGCGGCTGCGGACAATGCTCAGCGCAAGGTCGAGATGAGCCAAGGCCGCGCCGGCCGTGATGAAGCGCGCGGAGTTCACGAGCATGTGGGTCTCGTCCAGCAAGACCTTCGCGTAGCGGAGCCGAAACATCGGAGCCAGCCACCACGACGTCGTGGCGCGCTGACCGTCAAGCAGTGCGCTCTCGGCCAGCACAAATGTGCCGGTGCATGCGGCGCCAGCGACCGCACCGGACTTCGACCACTGCTGCAATGCGACGGCCGCGTCGGCCACGTCGGCGTGCGCGAGTCGCGCCGCGAGCGTGTCCGGCATCTTGGCGCCGAGCGCAGGCACGAGCACGACGTCGGGCTTCACCGCACCGTGCACAGGTACCACCGGCACGGTCAGCCCCTGCGCGGTTCGCACCCGCCGTCGCACCCCGACCAACGTCACTTCAACAGGCGACGGCGCGTGCGCGAGCGACCCTGCCAGTTGGTTCGCGGTGCCGAGCGTGTCGGTAAGGGCCGCAAGGCCCAGGTCGAACACGCCGTCGAGAACCAGAATGTGGATGCGCATGGCAACAATGGTATCAATATTGGCCTTCTTGCCACTGGCTGATTGCCCGGGCGGCGCAGAGACTTGCGACTCGCCGGTTCATTCACCTGTTCAACGAGAGAAGTACGCCATGTCCAAATTTGCCCTGTTCGTCCGTCTCGAAGCCAAGCCCGGCCAGGAGACTGCGCTTGCCGCCTTCCTGGCCGGGGCGTTGCCGCTCGCCAATGCCGAGTCGGGCACCACCACCTGGTTCGCATTGAAGTTCGGCCCATCGACGTTCGGTGTCTTCGACACCTTTGCCGACGAGGAAGGCCGACAAGCGCATCTGGATGGCCCGATCGCCGCGGCGTTGATGGCCAACGCAGCGGCGTTGCTCAGCACCCCGCCGAACATCGAGAAGATCGATCTGCTCGCGGCGAAATTGCCTGGCTGACCAAAGCCTAGCGACGCAGTTCCGCGATCAGGTACTCGACCAGCGCGCGTGCCGAGGGCTTCGGGGTTCGACCTGGCGTGAACATGCCGTGGGCCTCGACTTCGCCCATCGTCCAATCGGGAAGCAGTTGAATCAACGAGCCGCTGGCGAGTTCGGCGCGACAGCCCCAGAGCGCTGTGGTCACGACACCCATTCCCGCCACGGCAGCGGCGACGGACGCCTCGTTGCCGGTGACGGTCAGTCGGCTGTTGATGCGGGCCGACACGCGTTGCCCATCCTTCTGAAATGACCATGTGCCCGCGCTCGTGCCGGCAGGTCCCACGATGGCTGCGTGGGCGGCCAAGTCGTCAGGCGTCCTAGGCACTCCTCTCGCCTTCAGATAAGTCGGTGACGCCACGATCACTCGCTGCGTTCGGCCGATCAGGCGTGCGGTGGCCGTCGAGTCCGCCAACTCGCCGAGGCGGAGCGCGACATCGACTCCGTCCTTGACGGTGTCTTGCCTTCGATCGCTCATCAACAAGCTGACGTTCAGCGAAGGATGGCGCGCAAGAAAGCCCGGCATCACAGGGACGATCTCGCGCACTCCGAAGCTTCCAGGCATTGCAATGCGAAGTGAGCCACGCAGCTCCCGCGATCCGCGAGCCTGGTGATCGGCCTCCTCGAGCGAGGCCAGAATCTCTTCGACGCGGGTCAGATATTCGTTGCCCACATCGGTCAGCGTGACAGCTCGCGTGGTGCGAGCGATCAATGCGCCGCCAACGTCCTTTTCGAGCGCCGCGATGATGCGCGACACCGAAGGCTGTGAAAGGTCGAGCTCGCGCGCCGCAGCAGAGAAGCTTCCCGTGCGGGCCACGCGTACGAAAAGGCGAAGCGCCAGCAGTTTGTCGTTCATGCGAGGAATGGTTCGAGGATCGATCGGGCGCTGCCAATATCTCACATGGCAAATGCTGACGATCCCCGGACCGAAACGCCGAGCGAGTTTGGCCCTTGACAGCTTCGCGCCCAGCTTGCTCTCGGGCGCGCTGTCTTTCGATAGACAGGCTGCGAAACTCACACCTACCGCACCCGGTCCCCATCGCGCACCGATTCCACCGTGCCGTTGAAGAAGCGCACGATGCCGAGGAAGCTGCCTTCGCCGCGGTAATACGTCCAGTCTTCCATCGGCACGCATTGCTGCGTGACGACCTGCTGGGCCGGGCCGCCGGGGTACTGCGACGGAATCCACACGACCTGCGGGCGCGGCACGCAGACGAATTCGCGTGACACCGGGTCGCCGCATTTCTGCACGACCGAGAACTTGGAGTCGCCTGCGCCGGAGAGCCTGCCGTTGCAGTTGAGCGATTGGGCGGATGCGCTGCCGATGCACAGCAAGGCGGCACACAGGAAAGAGGCGCTTGCGAACAGGGTGTGCATGGTGGGCGTTGCCAGCTGAACGGCTTTGGAGACCTGCGACTTTACCGGCGCGATCTGCTGGCCGGTGAATGTTCGTTTCGCACTGGTAAGCCTGGTCGTCGCGGCCCGAGGCGATGAGGTCAGCGGGACCGGGTTCGTATCAACCGGCTACAGACCCAACAACTTCAAGGAGACTGCGACGCTCTCGGGCTTTGCGTGGCCGGCCACTGCCTCGGTCAGTGAGACCTTTTCCTCAGCCCGCAGTGGGGAGTCCGCATGCAGCAGCAGGCTGTCGGGGCTGGCGAATTGTCGGAACCAAGGCTCCCCCTGTTCTCTTAAAAAGCGCTCCAGATCGTCGACGCAGCGCTCGTAGGTGCTGCCTGTTTCGGCATTGAAGCGCAGGTGATAGCGCCCTTCACGCAGCTTGTCCGGATCGCTGAAGGGGCCGCTCAGCGCTGCAGCGGCAAATGTGTCGTTGAGCACGCGAATGCCGAAGTGGACCTGGATTTCGACTGTCGCACTGATGGCTGGATACGAACTACCCGAACGATGAACGTGAACGAAGTCCACCGTGTGTGAATGGTGGCGCGTCCGACGGATGCCATCTCGGAATGGTACAGATCGAATGGCGCGACCGACAAAATCCCTGGGGCTGGAAACCGTCTCCAGCGCCTCCCAATCTTGTCGGCGCGAGCGCGACAAGATTGGGCGGGCGAATCAGGCTCCTGAAACGCGGCCGCACTGATCAGGCTTCGACAACAATCGGGCACCGCCAGACCTTCTTCGCGGGCTCACAACGATGTCATTGGGAGCGTGTGCGCGCAGTGCGCTAGAGACTTCGAGCTCAAACGCCTCACAAGCGAATCGAAGGCGACAGGCATTCAGATCGAGTTCGACGAGGTTCCTTGATAGAGGTGGCTGATACCGACCATCCGACCCGACGCTGGTTGAGCGACCGCGGCACTTCTCGAAGCTGAAGCTGGTTGGCCATGATCTCGACGCCGGCGGCGCGCACCCGCGATGGCACTTGATTGTGCGTCTTGCCCCTGCTTGCGCAGCGGGTCGCCCAACCCGAGGGCTACCAGCCTCCACTGCCGGGCCCGCCTTTGAAGGGCCCAGCCAAGTCGGGGGTGATCCAGCCCCCATAGAACGGGCCCGCCTGTGGATGGGCCTTCGATCCGCCGACGCGGCAGTCAAGATCGTGGGCATAGAAGGCCACACAGCCGGCGAGTGGCTCGGCACCGGACAAGGGATGGGGGTAGCTCCAGGCGACGTGGTCCAAGCGGCGTGCGCCGTCTACCAGATTCCAATAGCGCGCCGGTCCCTTCCACTCGCAGAACGAGCCATCGCCAGCGGGCTGCAACAGTCCAGGGTGTACGTCGGCCAGCGGGAGGTAGAAGGTAGGTGGGTGGGCCGTTTCCCGGACTGCCCAGGCGGCGCATGTGCGCGCTACCTCCAGGTGGCCCCAGAGCACGACGATCTCACGTGCTTCGCGCACGAGCTCTGGAGGCCTCGGGAAATCCCAAACAGATACCTGCCCCGACGCAGGTACATCGGCGAACGGGGGCCGCGCGTCGCCTCGCCAAAGCCATTGCGCGCGGGCACTCTCAAGCCATCTGGAATCGCTGCTCATGATGGCGCGGAGGATACATGACGAGGCCGAAATGGCGGTCGAATGCTGCGAACCCAACACGGTTCGGAACGGCCAGCTTTTGGCAGGGACTGTATTGCCGACGATGTGCATCTGCAGCCAAAACATCGGCTGTCAGCGATGGGCCGGATGTCTGGTGTTCAGACCTGCGAAATGGCGCTGCCGCCGCAAAGCGGACATGTGCTTCTCCCAGCCATATGACTGCAATGGGCGTGAAGCGTTTGATTGCCGACAGGCTACAGTCGGCCACCAGCAGACGGTCGGCATCGATCTCTAATCGAAGCGCAACGGCGTCAGATGATTCACGAAACCAAGCCCAAGCCCTCAATGCAAGAGACGTACATTCCCTTCACGCCAGTTGCGGGTGTGGTTGCTCCATGCGCTTACGCGGTGCTTTGCACGGAGCCGGGCGACTACACGGTCCGACTCAGTTTCTCGAACGTTATCGGCGCTCCAGCGCAAGATCTACTGGTGCGCTTTGATAGCGTCATGGCCTGCATGTCTCATGCCGAGTTCTCACATCCGTGGGAGGCCATGTCGAAAGCCGAGTTACCTCGGCTTGAAGGGAGGTGGGACGGCTACGCATTCCCTCTGCTGGAGGTTAAGGACTCTGATTGGTTGGCTTCCTTCACGGACTGCCAGACCATCGGTTTGGCGAGAGACGTCGTTCGTCACTTCCGGTTTGTGAGTCTCGACAATGTTGTAGACGTACTGATGTATGGCGATGGCGCCGTGACGGCGGAATGGATCAGCGTCATGCAAGAGTAGGCGCGAAGACTTCTCCTTGGGCGAAATTGCGGCCGTGCGGGAAAAACGTAGAAGTCGCATATCGAACGACTGCTTTTAGGCAACTTGTATGGCAGCTTCGGGCGGCGGATTCAACCGGTCGCGAAATCCGAAAGCGGACATTTGACTAAAGTCGTTTGCCCGCCAGCATCAGCGAACTGCCATGCCAAAGACATTGCCCCAAACCATCTGCCTCGAGACCTCGGGCATGGGTATCGTTTTTCATTCTCCGTGGGCGATGTCGAACACCGTGCAAGGCGAGGACTTTCTCAGCAGCAGTTTCAGCAACCCGGCGGATGTTGCCGAGTTGGTCAATTCATCGAGAATCGCCGCGTTTTGCACGGGTTCTCCAGGTACATGGCGCTTGCATCTGCGTGCGGATCCGCCTGACGAAACCGCGCTAGTTCAGGCCGACTTCAAGGTTCGACTGGGCGTCGAAGTGCGGGATGGCATCTTGCAGATTTGAGACCTGTATGAACTGATGTCCTGGGACGCCGCCTGCGATGATGAGCAGGTGATTCACTTGACCGATGGGTTCTACCGGATCACCGCGTACACGTCGCCTCCCGAGAGTGGAATTCTGGGGGATGACCAAGACGTTCACCTGCACCTAGAGGCGGTCCTGGAGCCCACGCAGTTGGTACACCACGGCGTACCGCAACTCTGCGACTGAGCCCTTAAGTCGAGCTCTGAAGGGCCAGTTGCGGCCGCATTCTGCCGACGCAGGGCATGCCGCAAGGGCCTTTGGTAAGCATCATTGACCTGCGATGTCGTAGACGCCCTCGGAGTCAAATCGGCAGCACCACTTGACGTATGACCAAGTGCCCGTTGAGTTGGCCTCAACTACTCCCCGAGCAAATAGCACTTCGCGCGTTCCGTCGTCATAGAGGTTGTCTTCTTGGACCTCAATTGGTAGACCTTCAACGAGCAGCACGGACGAGCCGTTGGTGTCCTTCCGAAGATCGGTCTGGGACAGCATGATGAGATCGCGCTCAAGGAGTTCGTTGAAGTCGACGGAGAAACGAGGGGTCATATCAAATGGCTGGCTCTGGCCGACTTTAGCCGCACGGGCCATCAGCGCAAAGGGCCCTGTGCCGTCCTTCGACGGCGGTGCGCGAATTGCCGCTTCGCAGCGGCTGCTTCCGGTGAAGTCGGCCTCCTGAGTTCACGGTCTTGGCCACGCAGCGGTCATTCACGCGCCAGTGCTATCTCGACCCGGTTGCCGGTTTTAAGTAATGCTGACCTCGGCCAATTCGGCGTCAACTACGGCTTAAAGAACCCGCAGCACCTCAAACTGCTGTCGGATTGGAGCGACCTGTATCGACACCTCATCACCCTCGCATTTACCCAGCATTGCCCTACCCAAAGGGGCTTCGCTGCTGATGACCTGAACAAGCTGAGCGCCGCTGCCCAACTTCATGCTCCCCCCATCCGGGCCGAGAAAAAGCTGTTGCTGCTTGTCGTTGGAATCGACCAAGCAGACCAGCGAGCCGAGCTGTATGCCTTTGATGGGGTCGTAGGGACGCGGGCGGAATCGGAGCCAATTGGCCATCGCCTGGCGTATGGCTTCGGCGCGCCGAGCTTGGCCGGTGGCCAGGTAGGCGGCCTCG
The DNA here is from genome assembly GCF_056394985.1 of Variovorax sp. 10N412. Taxonomy (NCBI): domain Bacteria; kingdom Pseudomonadati; phylum Pseudomonadota; class Betaproteobacteria; order Burkholderiales; family Comamonadaceae; genus Variovorax; species Variovorax sp. 10N412. The sequence goes on along the minus strand of NZ_JBFTIO010000002.1, from coordinate 753,388 downwards.
AGTCCCAATGTGTCGTATTTGTTTTCGGCGATGTTTTCTTCGTGAGTGGCCGTTTCGTGGGCCGCCCGCACTGCCTGCTCGACTTGCAGCAGGTCTTCGGCGAGCCGTTTCAGCACCTGCTGTTGCAGCAACAATTTATCCATGACGAAGGTCGGCATCTCGAACAAGCGGGGGGATGGGTTTTGATTATGAGTACATCAGCGCGGTTTGCCGCCTGGTGTCGACGGCAGCAGACAGTCTGAATCGGCTCGTCCGTTTTCAAGCGCTGAACGACCGCTTTTGACCGTCATGAGGCCGACGGTTAGAAGGCCACCGAAGTCGTCGGCGACGCGGAGTGGCTCACTCGTCTCATGCCTCCAGATGAAGACCTCTGGACTAAGGCATGGGCCGTCCATGACAAAGACGAGCTGCCCGCAAGCATAGACGGGCTGTGAAATTCACAGCCCGTCAAGCCAACCGCTAGCCACCAGCCTCAGGTGCTTCTCTGCGCGCCTTTTCACTCATCTGAAACAACTCACCCGCCTTGCGCGCCAGTTCAGCCGCCAGCCAGAGCACGTTGTCCAGATGCCGAGGCCCTTCACCGGTGTGCCAGTCGATGTCTTCCCCGTGGCAGACCCACAGCAGGGATTCGAGTTGAGTGAGGGTGTTTTCGAGCAGATCCGCCGGGTCTTGGGCGGTTCCGTCGGGAGATACCGGCGAGCGGGGCCGGGCTATAGTCTTGGTAGCCATTTGGTGTGCGTCCTTTTCGAAAGTAATTGCACGTCTTTTGGTTAGACGGCCGGGGTGCTCGAACACCCCGGCCGTCGCCTTTGATACCTCGCATTTGCATCGTTGCTTTGGCAGCACCGACAACCCGCCGCGAGACGTAGCGATTCATCATTCAATCGGCTTGCTGTGTGTTGCGCCTTCCTTGTCCCCTTGGTGGGGAGTTGAGTGACAGGGGCATTCACTGTAGAGAACAGCGCGGGGCATGTGGCTGCGGCGTGCAGCACGAAATCTCGATTCACGCCAACAAATACAACTTCTGCCATTCGGCGTGGACGCAGGCGCAGCAAGCGATAGGCGAGCGTCAAATCGCGCAATCTTTCGGCGCACAAGCCGACGATCCGCTGCGCCCGGTGCCCCGGGTTCGAGCCGGTCAATGCGCGTCGCCTGGGCGCGAGCGGCTTTCCAGCCTCAGGGCCCCCACGGAAGGCGCTATCCCGCAGCCTTGCCAGACGCGGGCGAGAGGTAACTCCGCAGCTTGAAGCACGTCGTCATGGCGCCTCGTCCGACGTTCCATGAGTAAAAAAGGAATACCTTTGGTTCTAAATATAGAAAAAAGCGTGGGTGCGCCGGACAACGAGGTCCGGCCATCCCACGCGCAAGGAACCTGTCATGAAGATCAAGAAGCCAGACAACCTGACCGCGATTCGCGAAAAATTCGGTGTACCGGCGCGACGCGGCGTCGCGGTCGAGGTGGATGGCCAGCCGGGAATCATCACCGGCATGAGCGGTGACTTCGTCAGGGTCAAGCTGCGGGGCAGGGAAGCGGGGGTGCCGTTTCATCCTCACGAAATCACCTATGACGTCGTGCGATCGGCTGCGAATGTTCCGCTGCTGCCGGTCAGGAGCGCCACGCCCGACACGTCTGCGTGGCCGGGCAGGATTTGGGCGTCCTAGCTGTGACCACCTGAACAACGCCGGGGGAGTGGCCGTTCTTCGCCCGTTGGAATACCACAAAAGATGGATGGCGCAGCGCGACGCGCTGCGTTGTACTGGCGCGTCAAAACCTGAGGGGAATGCGATGAACAGGTCCACATGGCACAGCGCAACCATCACCCTGAAGCTCCCGTGCGACACGGCCCCCGACGAAGCGATCGTTGCGATGCGCGCCGCTGGCATACCGGTCGATGAACTGGGTTTCGCCGAAGCAGGGTTCCTTCACATGCGCACGACGCAGGACTACCGCTCGCATGTGTTCCGGTGGTTCGCCAAAGAGGACGCCGGAGTGCGCACGGGCGCACCCACGCGCTAGCGCCGTCGCGGGTCCGGAAAGCGCTCCCTCAGCGCAGCCGTGGGCCACGCCTCGTCAGGCGAAGCGCCCAGCCCCGCCAATGTCCAGACCGCATCAGCGTCGTACCGCTCAAGATCGCGCATCAGGCTCGCGAGCGCCTTGCCGTCTTTCAGCCGCTCGGTCTCGGCCAGCTCGCCGCGCAGTCCCGGCTCTGCATCGGCCGCGTCGGGCAGGCCCTTGGTGCGCAACAGGATGTATTGCGGATAGCGCTGCGCGATCAGCGCCTCGAAGGCTTCATAGATCGGGCGGTAGCGCTCGCCGACGGCGCCGACGATGCCTTCGCGCCTCGCGGCCAGGCGTGCCACGGCGGTGGCGTTGTCCGTGACCAGGTAGGGGTAGGTGGCGTCTGCGCCGAAGTCGTCCAGGCACTCCTCGCGCTCGACCGCGGCGTCTTTGTCGTCGATGTCGTATTGGTCGATGAAGCGCGCATGCCGGATGTCGCTCTCGCTGAACAGGGCCAGCCAGAACAGCGGGAAGAAGGCGTTGGCCTCCAGCTCGGCACCGTCGCCGAAGAAGCCTTGCCATTCGTTGCGGCTGCCGTCGGGCATGCGGGGCAGGGCCGAGCTGGACAGGTAGACGGGGTGTGACATGGGTTGCGCTCCGTGGTGGGCCAGCCGGGCATCTTAGGGGCGGATCTCAGGGGCGGGATGGGCCGTGGGCGCCTTCCGAGGACAATCGACGCAGCTCAGCACCGAATCAAAGCCACGACCATGCCCCGCCTAGACGACCCCCTCCACGACGCCGAAATCGGCTCCCGCGACAGCACGCTCGACACCACGCGGATCGATGACGTGCGCATCGGCGCCGTTCGCCCGCTCATGACCCCTGCGCTGCTGCAGGAACGCGTGCCGGTGCGCGACAACACGCTGGCGCTCGTCGAAAGCAGCCGCGCGGCCATTGCCGACGTGCTGCACGGCCGCGACGACCGGCTGGTCGTGGTGGTCGGCCCGTGCTCCATCCATGACCACGACCAGGCCATCGAGTACGCACAGCGCCTGAAGACGGTCGCCGATTCCCTGCAGGACGACCTGCTCATCGTGATGCGCGCCTACTTCGAGAAGCCGCGCACCACCGTGGGCTGGAAGGGCTACATCAACGACCCGCACCTGGACGGCAGCTTTGCCATCAACGAGGGGCTGGAGCGCGCGCGGCGCCTGCTGCTCGAACTGACGACCCTGGGCCTGCCGACCGGCACCGAGTTTCTCGACCTGTTGAGCCCGCAGTTCATTGCCGACCTGATCGCCTGGGGCGCCATCGGCGCCCGCACCACCGAGAGCCAGAGCCACCGGCAGCTGGCGTCGGGCCTGAGCTGCCCGGTGGGTTTCAAGAACGGCACGGACGGCAGCGTGAAGGTGGCCGCCGACGCCATCCTCGCGGCCCGTGCGCCGCATGCCTTCATGGGCATGACCAAGATGGGCATGGCGGCGATTTTCGAGACGCGCGGCAACGACGACTGCCACGTGATCCTGCGCGGCGGCAAGGCGCCCAACTATTCGGCCGCGGACGTGGCGGCCAGCTGCGAGGCATTGGTGGCCAACGGCCTGCGCCCCCAGGTGATGGTCGACGTCTCGCACGGCAACAGCAGCAAGCAGCATCAGCGGCAGATCGTGGTTGCCGCGGACGTGGCGGCGCAGATTGCGGCGGGCGAGCAGCGCATCACGGGCCTGATGATCGAGAGCCATCTGGAAGAAGGCCGGCAGGACCTGAAGCCCGGCGTGGCGCTGAAGCACGGCGTGTCGATCACCGATGCGTGCATCGGCTTTGCGCAGACGGTGCCGGTGCTCGAGGGGCTGGCTTCGGCGGTGAAGGTGCGGCGGCGGGTGTTGAAGGGGTGAGGGGCAGGGCTGCTTGTTTCGGAGCAGCGCGTTGGCTGCCTGGTCATCTCGCTCATCTGTAGAAATCCATGCGACCACGCGAACCGCGCCAGTTGAACGTGCAGCAGCAAAATGCGCGTGTCGAGCGATCGCTTCGCGCAGAGGCGCTCTACTGGAGAGAGCATGGCGTGCCCGAAACACTGTTGCGATGCGCAAAAGAGCTAGGCATCCGGTGGGAAATGTCTATCGTCATCGACCTTGATACCGACTATCCAGGTTCTCTGTCCGGCGTTCTGGTCAGTCAAGATGCTCGGTTCATTGAATTCGACATCGATACCGATACCGATGGCGTTGTGCAGGTTCACCGGTGGACCGATGTCACAAGCATGCAGAACTTCAACGAGCACAACGCCGGCACCGGCGTGGACCAGGGCGCATTGGCTCTGCGAGTCTTGTCCGAGCTAACCACGTAGCCTTGGCCTTGGTGCATCTTCTGAAAAGTCTTTGCCTTACCCGCTCGCCAAGCGACATCAACTCCCGCACAAGCATCGGCCAACGACCGCTCGCGAAGCGAGTTAAAAAACTGAGGAATTTGGATGAATCTGAGAAGTTACCGCTTGGCCTTTGCATTGACCGCCGCGATCCTTGCCGGCTGTTCTGCCGCGCCGTACCGCATTCCTGGCACCGAGACGCAGCCGTTGTCCAGTCTTGCCATCGTCAAGTCAGGCCCGCGCGGAGCGAGCTATTTCGCCTCGATCGACGGGGAAGCTGTGCCGCACGTCCTGCGGCCGGTAGACCGTTGGGAGCTCTCGCCCGGTGAGCACGCAGTGGTGGTAGGCCTCAGGACGATCCCGCAGATTCGGGCCGACTACACGCGGCTTAGGTTCGTGGCGCTTGCCGGTCGAACGTATGTGATTCAGTACGAAGTCAAGACCTCGTGGGGTCGTGGCACGTGGCGTGGATGGATCGAAGACGACACCGGCACTACAGTCTCCACGCCCGACATCCGGCAGCCGAATGCGGCGAAGCCATAGAACCCGAGATCACGTATGCCAGAACTGGTTTGGGAGCCCGTCGACTTTCTCGACTTGCTGGGCGTAGCGCCTGACGAAGCGGAGTACGGCGCATCGTTTCACTACGTTGTGCATCGCGAGGACTTGCGCCTCGAGCTGACGGTGTGGCCGATGAGCGGCGACGTTGCCGTCCGCGTCTATGGTCCGACGCAGCGCCAGCCAGTGATCGACTTGAACCTGCTGGACTGTCCCGGCGCCAGAGTGATCGAGGACAAGCGCGGAAGGTTCATCGAGTTTGCGGCTGCAAGCCTGTTTGCCGGCCGCTTCGATCAAACTGTGGCTGCACCCTATGGCTTCAGGGTGCAGGTGGACCCGTTCGTTCAGGTCTCGCCGTACGCGTACTGAGCCCTGCTGCTGCCCTCAGGTATGCGCAGCCAAAACCAAGCGCACTGACAAACGGTACGCGTACCGCCCCGCGCTCAACCGCCCACAGGCGAACACAACTCGACCAGCAGTCCATCCGGGCAGCGCACATAAGACACCACTTGGCCCCACGGCTTGGTGACAGGCGCAGAGAGTTCCGTTGCCCCGGCCGCCACGGCCCGCGCATGCGCCGCCGCCACGTCGTCGGTCACGAAGCCCAGCTCCATGCCCAGCGGTTTGGCAGATTCGGACGCAGCCACATGACCCTGCGCAAAGTTCGACGCGGCGAGTTCGTGCGACGCAAAGGCGAGGGCGGTTGCGCCCGTTTCCAGCTCGCCGTAGGTGCCCGACTCGTGAAGGAAGCGGGTGGCAAAGCCGAAGGCCTGCGCGAAGAATTGCAATGACTGTGCGACGTCGGGAACGTAGGCGATGGTGTAGCCGAACTTCATGGTCGATGGAGGGATGCGGTGAAAGAAGGGCATCGGGTCGATGCCCGGGGGACCGCACTCTACCCAGCCGCGCGACCGTTCCGCACGATGCCCCCGCGAACGCAGAGCCCATCGCCCGCGCCGGCGGATTCAGGCGTGGCGATGAAGGCCCACTTCGACCTCGTTGCACCGGCGAATGACCTCGGCGAAGTACGGCTCGAACACCTGGTTCTTCACCTCCCAGCGGCCGTGTTCTTCCAGGTACGCGGGCAGCAGTTCGCCGAGCTCGGCCCACACGTCCTGCTCGCGCACGGTCGTGAGCTGGCCGTTGCGGCACACGACATGCCCGCCGATCATCACCAGCTCGATGGCGCTGCCGTTCTCGCAGTAGGCCAGCTGTTTCACGACGTCGTTGCGCGGGCGGAAGTTGTCGTTGGCCAGGTCCAGCAGCACCAGGTCGGCGGCCTTGCCCACTTCGATGGAGCCGGTGGTGTCGTCGAGCATCGCGGTGCGCGCGCCGGCCAGCGTGGCCATCTTCAGCACCTCGAAGGCGGTGAGCCATTGCGAGGGCGGCGTGCCGTTCACGTTGTGCATCAGCGCCGCGAAGCGCATCAGGTCGAACACGCGCGCGCTGTCGTTGGACGAAAGTCCGTCGGTGCCCAGGCCGATGGCCACGCCCGCGCGCAGCAGCTTGCGCACCGGCGCCAGGCCCGAGCCTAGCTTGAGGTTGCTCAGCGGGTTGTGCACCACCGAGCACGTCGCCTCGCCCATGCGCGCGATGTCGGCGTCGGTGATCCAGATGGCGTGCGCCAGTGTGGCGTGGCGGTCGAGCACGCCGATGTCGTGCATGTGCGCGAGCAGCGTCTTGCCGTAGAACATCTGGCCGGCCACGGCCTGCACCCTGGTTTCGAGCAGGTGGGTGTGCAGCGGTACGCCGTGCTGCACGGCCAGCGCGTGGCAGGCCTGCAGCATGTCGGTGGTGCAGCGCTGCGGCGCCGACGGCGTGATGGCGAAGCGCATGCGGCCTTCGGCCTGCCCGTGGAACTGGCGAAAGGCTTCCTGGCAATAGGCGGTGTAGTCGGCCACCGTGGTGGGCGCGCCGAATTTCAGCTGCGCGCGAAGGTGCGCGGGAAACACCTCGTGTCCGAAGGGCATGGCGTCGAGCACGGGGGTGTTCAGCACGGCGCTCGACACGTTCACGCGAATGCCCGCGTCGCGGTAGGCCTTGAAGACGATGCCCAGCCGCTCGGTGCTGTGGGCCATGGGGTCGAAGAAGTCGTCGCACAGCGTGGTCACGCCGTTCTTCAGCGACTGCATGGCGAGCACTTGGGTGCGCAGGTACAGCAGGCGGTCGCCGATGGGGCTGCCCGAGAGGTAGGTGTACGCGTACAGCAGCCACAGCTCGAGCGGCATGCGCTCGTAGCGGCCCTTGAAGAAGGTCTCGCTGGAATGGGTGTGCGCGTTGACGAGACCGGGCATCAGCAGCTTGCCGCGTCCGTCGATGACGTCGAACGCATCGGGCAGCGGCAGGTCGGTGCCGATGGCGGCGATCTTGCCGTGCTGCAGCAGCACGTCGGCCTGCACGGGCCGGTCGCCCTGCGGGCCGCCGACGGCCAGTACTTCGGCGCCGCGGATGAGGGTGGCGTTCACGTGCGCTTTCAATCCCGCATCTCCGTCGTGCCCCGGATCGAGCCCAGCCCGCCGCGCAGCTTGGTGCTGAGCCACACGCCGAAGATGGTCGCCAGGTAGGGCAGGGCCTGCAGCAGGTCGTTGGAAATGGCGCCGCCGTACGCCAGCTGCGCGCGAATGCCCAGGGCCGACACCACCGCGAAGAACAGCGCCGCCGCCGTGGCGCCCAGCGCGCTGCCGGCGCCGAAGATGACGGCCGCGAACGCCATGAAGCCGCGGCCCGCCGTCATGTTCTGCGAAAAGATCTGCAGGCTGCCGCCGGCCAGCTCCGCCCCGCCGATGGCGCACAGCACGCCGCCCAGCGCCAGCGCCAGCAGGCGCATGCGGGCGGGGTTCACGCCCACGCTGCGCGCGGCGAAGGGGTGCTCGCCGGAGGCCGACATCCGCAGGCCCAGCCGCGTGCGCTCCAGCAGCAGCCACACCAGCCACACGGCCACGGGCATGAACAGCACGAACACCGACAGGCCACCCAGGTGGCCCAGGTCGGCATCGAACAGGCTGTTGAGCTTGGGAACGCCGAAGGGCGCGGTGACCGTGGCTTCGCTGTCGTACAGCGCCTGGATGGCGAGCGACGTGCCGCCCAGGCCCAGCCCGGTGAGGCCCAGGCCCGCGATGATCGGGTTGGCCTTGAGCTTCTCGACCACGTACCACAGCAGCGCCGAGGCCGCCACGCACAGCGCGGCGGCGATGAGCAGGGCCTGCACGAAGGAGCCGGTCTGCACGATGCCCACGATGAGCGCGCAGCTGCCGATGATCATCAGCCCCTCCAGGCCCAGGTTCCAGATGCCCGCGCGCTGCGCGAGCACCCCCGCCAGCGTGACGTAGACGAGCGGCGTGCCCGAGATCAGGATGGATACCAGCGTGTCGGTCATGCGGGCTTTCGGGTAAGGAGCTTGTCGAGCCACCTGGCGCGCGACGTGATGAAGAGCGCGATGGTCGCGTTGATGACCTCGATGGCCGCCGCGGGCATGCCGACCATCACCGGCAGGTACAGCGCCGCCGAGGCCAGCGCGCCGAAGAAGAGGGCGGACACGGCCGTGCCCACGATGGACAGCTGCGCCACCAGCGCGATGAGGATGGCCGTGAAACCGTGCGCCGGCAGGAAGCCGCTGGCCAGCCGGCCGTTGGGCCCCAGCAGCTCGATGCTGCCGGCCAGCCCCGCGAGCGCGCCGCTCACCAGAAAGCTGAAGAGCCCGATGCGCCCGACCCGCGCGCCCTGCCAGGCCACCATCGTCGGGTTGCGCCCCGCCAGGTTGGCCACGATGCCCAGCGCCGTGCGGTTGGCCAGCAGCCACGACAGCACGAACACCGCCAGCGTGAGCGCGCAGATGAGCGGCGACACGCCCAGCGAATCGGAGATGCGGTAGGCGTCCGCAATGGGCCGGCTCGACGCCTGCTGTCCCGAGCCCGAAGGGTCTTTCAGCGGACCGGAGGTGACGTACACCAGCAGCAGGCCCGCAAGGAAGTTGCCCATCAGCGTGGTGATGACCTCGTCGGTGCCCGAGCGCAGCCGCAGCAGCCCGGGCCACATGGCCCACAGCGCGCCGCCCGCCATGCCCGCGAGCAGGCAGCCCGACACGACCACCCACGCGGGCGCGCCGCCCAGCCATTCGGCGGTGAACGCGGCGAGGATGGAGCCGACGTAGAACTGGCCCTGCGCGCCGATGTTGAAGAAGCCCGCGCGAAACGCGATGGCCACGCCCGTGGCGGTGATGAACAGCGGCATGGCCCAGCGCAGGCCCTGGTGGAGGGCGCCGTCGCGCAGGAACGCGCCGTCGAGGATGCCGGTGAAGAGTTCGCCCACGTCCAGCCCGGCGCTGTAGAACGCAAGCGCGCACAACACCAGCGCAAAGCACACGAACAGAACGACGCGCAGCACCGGCAGCATGCGTGCGGGGGAAAACAGGTGAGCCATCATGCGTGCGCTCCCACCATCGCCTGGCCGATTTCGCGCAGGTCAAAGGGGCCGCCGTAGTCGCCCACCACCTTGCCGCGCAGCATGACCAGCACGCGGTCGCTGATGTCGAAGAGCTCGTCGAGGTCGGAAGAAATCAGGATGATCGCGGCGCCCCGGGCTCGCGCCTCGCGCAGCGCCTTCCACACGGAGGCGGTGGCGCCGATGTCCAGGCCGCGCGTGGGCTGCGCCGCAATGATCAGCCGCGCGCTCGCGTCCACCTCGCGCGCGAAGATCACCTTTTGCGCATTGCCGCCCGAGAGCGAGCCGGCCGGCTGGCCGCAGTGGGCGTAGCGCACGTCCCATCGGGTGAGCGCGGCGTCGCATTCGGCCTGCAGCTTGCGGGGGCGAACGAAGGAGAGCAGGCCGCCCTGCAGCAGCTGGCCCATCGACCAGTTCTCCCACAGGCTGCTGTTCAGCGAAAGGCCTTCCACGTTGCGCTCGAACGGGATGATGCGCAGGCCCGCCGCGCGCCGCGTGGCCAGGTCGCTGTGCGTCACGTCGCGGCCCGCCAGCTCGATGCTGCCGCTGGCGGTCTGCGCGAGTGCGGCAATGGCGCGCACCAGCGTGCGCTGGCCGTTGCCCTCGACGCCGGCGATGCCGATGATTTCTCCGGCGCGGATTTCCATGCTCACGTCTTCCAGCGCGGCGCCTTCGGCGTCCGGCCTGGTCGACAGGTTCTTCAGCCGCAGCACGGCGGGCGCGGTGAGCTCGCACCGCGGTGGTGGTGCTGCCTGGGCCTGGGCCTCGGCCTGCAGCGACACCTTGGCGTCGCCCATGATCCACTGGCTCAGCTCGTCGGCGCCGATGCTGCTGCACGGCACGGGGCCGTTCACGTGCTCGCCGCGGCGCAGCACGCTCACGGTGTCGGCGATGGCCATCATTTCGCGGATCTTGTGCAGGATGAGCACGACGGTCACGCCGCGCTTCTTCAATATGCGGATGCGTTCGAACAGCGTCTCCACGCCGGCCGGCGCGAGCACGGCGGTGGGCTCGTCGAGGATGAGCACCTTGGCATCGGTCACCAGCGCGCGCGCAATCTCGATGCCTTGCTGCGTCTCGATCGGCAGGTTGCGAATGACTTCGCGCGGGCTCACCGACAGCCCCAGTCCGTCGAGGTGCGCCTGCCAGCGCTGCGCCAGCTGGCGCGAGGTGAAAACGCCGCGGTGCCGGTTGGAGCCGAACTCCATCGCCTGCGCCACGGTGAACGACGCCGGCAGCGCAAAGCTCTGGTGCACCAGCTCCACGCCGGCCGCGCGCGCGGCGTTGACGTGGCCGGTGCGAATGTCGTGCTCGCCGATGCGCACGCGGCCCTGCGTGGGCTTCACCAGGCCGGAGCACACGCGGGCGAACGTGGTCTTGCCCGCGCCGTTCTGGCCGACGACCGCATGAATCTGCCCTTGCGCGAAGGCGATGGACACGTCCGACAGCGCCTTCACGGTGTCGTATTGCACGGTGACACCGTCCAGCACCAGCGCGGGGGGCGCCGGGGAGGTCTCGCTGCTCGGGGAACTGGGGTTCATGGGTACGTCGCGAACGGCTGAAGGGTCAGAGAACGGTGTTGAACGCGACCTTGACGGAGCCGTTCAGGATGGCCGCCTGCGTGGTGCGAATCTCTGCCATCACCTGCTCGGCCTTGGCGGCCACGGCCTTGTCGCCTTCCTTCTGGAACACGGGCGAGAGTTCGAGGCCGACCACACCGGTGCCCAGCCCGGTGTTCAGGTGCGCGCCGCCCTTGCCGGTCTTCAGGATCTTCGAGGCCTCGTCGTACAGCGACTTGCCGAAGTGCAGGCTGACGATGGAAATGAGCGACTTCGGGCCCTGCGGGTACTGCGCCGGGTCGAGGCAGCTCACCAGGCGCCCGGGCTTGTCGTTGGCCGCGGCGATGATGCCCGCGTCGGTGGCGGCCGCGTCGGTCTGGATGAAGTCGATGCCGCCGTTGAACATCTGCGTGGCAATCTCGCGGCCCTTGACCGGGTCCTGGAACGAGCCCGCGAAGGCGACCGTGACGGCCGCGTTCTTGCGCACCGACAGCACGCCGGCTTTGAACGCGTTGTAGTCGGCGTTGAGCGGCGGAATCGACATGCCGCCGATGAAGCCGATCTTGCCCGTGGTCGACATGCGCCCCGCGAAGATGCCGGCCAGGTAGGTGCCCAGGTAGTAGTCGTAGGACACGGTGGTCACGTTGGCGATGGCGGGCTTCATCTCGTCGCCGAACAGCTGCAGCCACTGCGTCTTCGGGTACTTGGGCGCCAGCGCCTTGAAGGGCTCGCTCACCTCGTTGAAGGTCGACACGATGATGGCCGCGCCCGCGTCGGCCAGCGTGCGAAAGATGGTCTCGTAGGTCGACGGGTCCTTCGCGTAGATGGCGCGGGTCTGCATGCCCGTTTCCTTGCCCAGCAGCTTGAGGCGCGCGATCATCGCGTCGACCGCGCTGGCGTCGCCTGCGGCCTGCGTGTGCACCAGCGCGATGAGGCCGCCCTTGGCATTGGCGATCAGCGGATACAGGGCGCTGGCCATGGCGACGCCGCCCATGCCGGCGACGGCCTTGAGGATCTGCCGGCGAGCGGGCCTGGCGCTGGAGGATGCGTGGTGTGTCATGCGGATATCTCTGGGGTTGAGGAAGGGGCGAAGGGAAGAACGGGCGAGCAGGCGGACTCAGGGCGTGGGGGAGCTGGGCGCGGGGTTCATGATCATCACGTCCTGGCTCTGGATGGCGTCCAGCGCCCACACGCTCTTGATGAACGACTGCCACTCGGGGTCGGCGTACATCGCGGCGCGGCGTGCCTCGCGGTCGGCCAGGCTGTCGTAGGCCCACATCAGCACCGAGGTGTGCAGCCGGCCGATCTCGGAGATGTACAGGCCCACGAACCTGTTCAGGTGGCGCTGCTGCACCGGCAGGCCTTCGCGTTCGTACTTCTCGCGCCATTGGTCGATGGTGCCGGGGCGGAAGGTGTAGAGGCGGTGTTCGACGATCATCAAGTGCTCCTGTGGGTGCTGGGTGTCACTGCCCGGCCAGGATGAATTCGGCGCACTTCTCGCCGATCATGATGGCCGGGGCATTGGTGTTGCCGCTCGAGATGACCGGCATGATGGAAGCGTCGGCCACGCGCAGGTTGGCAATGCCATGCACCTTGAGCCGGTGGTCCACCACGGCCATGGCGTCGTTGCCCATCTTGCAGGTGCCCACCGGGTGGAAGGTGGTCATGGCGGTGGCGCGCAGCCAGGCGACGAGGTCTTCGTCGCTCTGCTTGTCGGGGCCGGGCGCGAGTTCCTTGCCGCGGTAGGCGTCGAACGCGGGCTGGTCGATGACCTGGCGCGTGGCGCGGATGGCGTCGACCATGGTCTGGCGGTCGAACTCGGTGTCCAGGTAGTTGGGCTGGATCAGCGGCGCATCGGTCGCGCGGCCCGAGCGCAGGCGGATGCGGCCCTTGCTGCTCGGGTTGACCGGGCCCACGCGCAAGGTGAAGCCGTGCTTGGCCTCCACCGTCGATTTCTTGAACGGGTTGGGAAAATACAGGTTGGCCGTTTTCTCCAGCGCGGGCATGAAGTGCAGTTGCACGTCGGGGTGCTCGAGCTCGGGCCGGGTCTTGATGAAGGCACCGGCCTCGTACGGAAAGGTGGTGGTGATGCCTTCGCCGAACAGCATGCCGCGCACCACCGAGAACGCGATCTTGTCGGCGCGCAGGTCCTTGTAGAGCGTGACGGGCTGCTTGCACTCATACGACATGACGCAGTCGACGTGGTCTTGCAGGTTGCCGCCCACGCCGGGCAATGCCTTGAGCACGGGAATGTCGTGCCTGGCCAGTTCCTCCTGCGGGCCGATGCCCGAGAGCATCAGCAGGTGCGGCGAGCCGACCACGCCCGCGCAAAGAATCACTTCCTTGCGGGCGCGCACGGTGCGCAACTGGCCGAGCACTTCGTAGGCCACGCCCACGGCACGGCCTTTCTCGACGAGCACCTTGTGCGTGAGCGCGCGCGTCACGACCTTGAGGTTGCTGCGCTTCAATGCCGGGCGCAGGAACGCGAAGGACGTGGACCAGCGCTTGCCGTTCCTGATGGTGAAGTCGTAGCGCCCGAAGCCCAGCTGGCTGGCACCGTTGAAGTCGTCGTTCAGCGGGTAGCCGGCCTGCTGGCCCGCCAGGCAGAACACGTCGAGCAATGCGTTCCAGCCGCGCGCGCGGCACACGGTGAGTTCGCCCTTGGCGTTGTGGAACACGCCGTCGCGCTGGATGTGGCCTTCGGAGCGCTTGAAGGCGGGCAGCACGTCCTTGTAGGACCAGCCCAGGTTGCCCATGGCGGCCCAGCCGTCGTAGTCCTGCTTGCCGCCGCGCACATAGATCATGCCGTTGATGGTCGAGGTGCCGCCGAGCACCTTGCCGCGCGGCCAGTAGATCTTGCGGCCGTTGAGGTTGGCCTCGGGTTCGGAGTGGAAGTGCCAGTTGTAGATGCCCGACTGGAACAGCTTGCCCATGAGCATCGGCAGGCGGAAGAGGGGGTTCGAGTCTTTCCCGCCGGCCTCCAGCAGCAGCACGCGCGTGGCGGGGCGGGCGCTGAGCCGGGCGGCGAGAGCGCAGCCCGCGGAGCCGGCGCCCACGATGATGTAGTCGTAGTCGTTCTTGTCGTTCATGGGGTTACCAGCCGTCACCAGGAAATGGGGTCGCATGCCATCTCGGCGAGATGGGCGTTGCACAGGACGAAGGGGTTGGGCAGGCCCAGCACCGCCTCTGCGTAGGCGGGGTGTTCGCGCAGGATGCAGGCGACGTTGCCATGCCGGTCCTGCGCGATGCCGGCCGCCTGGAAGGCCTCGACGGCAGAGACGCCGAAGGCCATGAAGACCACCGGCTCGCCGCGCTTGCGCAGGTACGACAGCACGGCCTGGATGAGCGGCTTCCACACCACCAGGTGGCCGCGCGACTGGTGCGGGTCGATGCCCACCTGGAAGCGGCTGAGCGTGAAGGAGGTGTTGAGCAGCAGCACGCCGCTGTCGATCCAGCGGTCGCTCAGCGTGGCGGGCGTCTCGAAGGGCAGCGCGCCCGATTCGATCGCCTGCAGCGTGCGCGGCCAGTTGGCAAAGCTGCCGCCGTAGGCCGCGTCACCGGTGCGTGCCTCGGCCAGCATCTGCACCCAGGCGCGGATGCTTCGGGTGAACATCTTGTCGAGCTCGCGCCACTCGGCCACGTTGCCCACTTCGAAGGCGCGGCCCGTGGCGATGTCGATGGACGGATACGGGTCTTGCCCCAGCACCACGCAGCGCACCTGCGTGGGCGGCACGCTGTCGAAGGCCTTGAGCATGTGCGCGCCCTTGGGGCTGCCGGCCAGCTGCCGGCCCTTGCGCACCGGAAAGATCGGCTCCCAGGCCTGCAGTTCGAGCGCCGCGTCGACGCCCTCGAAATCGAGTGTCACATCGCCCAGCGCGGCCCGCCACGCATCGGGCAGGTCGTCGGGCCAGTTCGCGAGTGTTTCTTGCAGTGCGGTGCGCAGGGCTTGGGGCATGGGCTACATTCAAACTTCAAAAAGCTGACCAGTTCGTCAGGAAATTCTAAGGAATAAATTGACGAGTTGGTCAGAATTTTTTTGGTACCTGCCCGTGCTCCGTTTCGGGGCGCCCTCTAGAATTTGAGCCCGCTCACCAGCGACACCATTGCCCATGCGCGACACCAAAACTTCCCGATCCCCCCTGCCGGACAACCCCGCGGATCGGGAGATCAGGGCGTCCAACAAACGCAAGATCCTCAAGGCCGCCAGCGAGGTGTTTGCCGCCAAGGGCTTCGACGGCGCGCGCATTGCAGAAATTGCCACCGTCGCGGGGCTGCCCAAGGCCAACGTCTACTACTACTACGCCACCAAGGAAGAGCTCTACAGCGCCACCTTCGCGCCGCTGCTCGAAGAGTGGGACAGCGCGCTGCAGATCCTGCAGGCGGACGCCGAGCCCGCCGTGGCCCTGCGTGCCTATGTGCAGGCCAAGCTCAAGCTGGGCCGCAAGAACCCGCTGGAGGCGCGCCTGTTCGCCAACGAGGTGGTGCGCGGCGGTGCGTTCCTGTCGGCGGCCGACCGTGCGCACATCGCCAAGAGCACGGCCGCCAGCATCGAGGTGTTCGAGGCCTGGATGGCCGCCAAGAAGATCCGCCAGATCGACCCGCGGCACTTTCTCTTCATGCTGTGGGCCGCGACCCAGTTCTATGCCGACTACGAGCCCATCGTGAATGCCGTGCTGCAGGTGAAGAAGCTCACCGCCGCGCACTACGACCAGGCGCTGGAAAGCATCGTGGGCACGGTGCTCGGCGGCGTGCTGATCGACTGACTGATCGCGGCCCTGGCACGCCGCGATTGTTTCCATCACATGAACACCGCGGTTCTTTTTGACCAGGGTTTTCCCCAGGGTATCGGCGCACAATTCTTCCCATGGACCAGCCCTTCAGCTGATCCAGGGAACCAAAACCGAAACCAATTGAAGGAAATCCAAATGACCGCCTCGAAGCTCCTCTCCGCCATCTCCATCGCTCTTCTGGCCGCCGCCGGTGCCGCCCATGCCGAAAGCTATGACGGCGTGCATCAACTGACCTCGGCCGTCAGCCGCGCCGACGTCGCCAGCCAGGCCGTGGTGGCCGCGCACAGCGCCAACCCCTATGCCGACGGCGCCAACCAAGGCCCCGTGCAACTGATCGCCTCGACCACCAGCCGCGTCGCCGTTCGCGCCGAAGCAGTGGCCGCCGCGCACAGCGAGAACCCGTATGCAGAAGGCGTGAGCTCGCGTGTGGCACCGGTGCTGGCCAGCGGCATCGACCGCTCCACCGTGCGTGCCGCAGCCCGCGCAGCAGCACGCGGCGACGCACTGCCGCTGTAATCGATTGAACGCCGTTGCCCCGCCGCTGGCGAGGGCACACGCACAAAAGCCGGACCCTGCGAAAGCGGGGCCCGGCTTTTTGCCGTTCGAGGGGTGGGGTGGGCAGGCGGGGTTGCGGCCGCCTGTGAGACGCCTACGCGACGCGCTCTTCGATCGGCCCCACGCGGTCCGCGTAGAACGCCACGTGGTCCTTGATCTGTTCGACGGGCTCGTACGGTGCCTCGTAGGTCCACACCGCATTCACCGAGCGCTCGCCGCCGGCCGGAATGCTGTAGTAAGCGGCTTCGCCCTTGTACGGGCAGTAGGTCGCGTGCGAGGTGCGCTCCAGCAGCGACATGCGCACGTCCTTGCGCGGGATGTAGTGCACGGTGCCGAAGTGCGCTTCGCGCAGCGTCAGCGCGTCGCGCGTGTCGGCAATGACGTGGCCATCGACCGACACCACCACGCGAAGCGGGTTCTTCGCAATGGCAATCGGGTGGTCGGGGCCGGGGGTCTTGACGGTGCGCTCTGGCGTGGCGAACATGGCTTGCTCCTTCTCTCGGGTCTGGGTGACGCAGGAATCGGCGGATGCGCATCTTGCCGCGATGTCGCGCCGGTTTGAAGCCCCCCGAAAATCGGCCTGATGCCAGCGTGGTCAAAGCTCCCGGCTATTTGCCGGACGCGCGCGGCTTGACGAATTTCAGCGTCATTCGGTCCGACTCCCCGATCGCCAGGTACTTTGCCCGGTCGACCTCGCCGCCGCGCAGCGTGGGCGGCAGCGACCACACGCCGTCCGCATGGTCCCTGGTGTCGCGCGGGTTGGCGTTGACCTCGCTGCTGCCCGCGAATTCGAAGCCCGCAGCCTTCGCGCGCTCGATCACCAGGTCCTGCGGCACATAGCCGCTCGCGATCACGCGCGCCAAGCTCGTTCCCGGCGCCGCGCGGTGCTCTTCCACGCCCAGCACGCCGCCGGGCTTGAGCACGTCGAAAAAGGCACGCAGGCTCTCGTCGAAGTGCCCGTCCTCGATCCAGTTGTGGATGTTGCGGAACGTCAGCACCGCGTCGGCGCCGCCGGGCGGGCGGATGTCCGTGAAGGCCGCGGTGGGCAGCGTGCCGAGCACGACGCGGCCGTACACCTTCGGCTCGCGCGCGAGCTTGTCGCGAAAGGCGGCGCGTGCGCGCTGCTGGCCGGGCGTGCCGCCGGCCGGTTCATGGGCTGCATACAGGCGTCCGTGGTCGTGCAGGTAGGGCGCGAGGATCTCCGTGTACCAGCCGCCGCCGGGCGCAATCTCGATGACCGTCGCGTCGGGGCGGATGCCGAAGAAGGCCAGCGTGTCGAGCGGGTGCCGCGCGCCGTCGCGGGCCCGGTTCGCGGGGCTGCGCTGCGGGCCGTCGACCGCCGCCCGCAAGGCTTCGACGGCTTTGGGCGGCAAGGTGGTGGCGTTGCCCGTCTGGGCTTTCACGAGGCCGGTGGCGCCCGCCAGCGGCAGCAGCGCGGCGGCGGCCACGAGGCCGCGGCGCCGGGAGGAAAACACGTTGGAAGAGGTCATCGCCGGATCATGCGGGAATCGGCTTGTGCCTGCTGGCACGGGCGATGCAAGCACTTTCGGTGATAAAACTTCGCGCGATCCCACCCCGCCATCGAATGACCGAAGTGAAGAAAAACAAGCTCGCCACTTTCCTGCTTGCCGGCCTGCTGGCCGCCGGTGCCTGGGCGCAGGACTGGCCGGGCAAGCCCGTGCGCATCGTCGTCCCCGCGCCCACCGGCAGTTCGCTCGACCTCATTGCGCGCACCCTGGCAGACCGCCTGCGCGTGATGTGGAAGCAGCCCGTGGTCATCGAGACCAAGGCCGGCGCGGGCGGCCTGATCGGCATGGACACGGTGGCCAAGGCGCCGCACGACGGCTACACGCTGGGCATCGGCTTCAACGGACCGATCGCCTTCGGCCCCTACATGTACGCGCGCATGCCCTATGCGCCGGCGCGCGACCTGGTGCCCATCGTGCTCACGACCTCGCAGCCCAACGTGCTGGCGGTGCAGGCGAACAACCCGGCGAACACGCTGGCGGAATTCGTCGAGTGGGCGAAGAAGCGGGGCAACCGGTTCAGCTATGCGTCGGTGGGCGCGGGCAGTTCGTCGCACCTCACGATGGAGCTGTTTCGCAGCGTGGCGCACATCGAGGCCGTGCATGTGCCGTACGCGGGTTCGCCGCCCGCGGGCCTGTCGCTGGCCGCGGGCGATACGCAGGCGCTGTTCACCGTGGCGCCCGCGCTGCTGCCGCTGATCCAGGGGCAGCGCGTGAAGCTCATCGCGGTGACAAGCGCGCGGCGCTCCGAACTCATGAAGGACCTGCCCACGGTGGCCGAGTCTGGCTACCCGGGTTTCGAGTCGCTTGCGTGGAACGGTTTCTTCACCGCCAGCGGCACGCCACCCGAGGTGGTGCGCCGCATCAACGCCGACGTCAACGCCGTGCTGCGCGAGCCCGCCGTGCGCGAGCTGCTGGCCAACCAGGGGCTGGCGGCGGGCGGTGGCTCGCCCGAGGAATTCGCGGCCTTCATCGACAGCGAGGGGCGCAAGTGGGGCGCGATCATTGCAAGGGTGGGCATTCGGCTCGACCAGTGACTGGCAGGCCGCCTGCACAGCGACGAACCTGCCAAGACATCCATCAAAAAAACCACGAGGAAGAACAACATGGCCAGCTACCCCGACGACATCTACACCGAACCCGAGCCCGATCCGCACACGCTCGCCAACCTGGGCCCGCTGATGGCGCTGGCCGGGCTGTGGGTGGGCGGGCACGGCCACGACGTGAGCCCGAAGGCCGACGGCCCCGAGGCCGAGGGCTACATCGAGCACGCGGAGTTCCAGCCCATCGACGCGCAGACCAACGGGCCGCAAATTTTCTACGGGTTGCGCTACCACCTGCGCATCGTCAAGCCCAACGAGGTCGAGAGCTTTCACGACCAGGTCGGCTACTGGCTCTGGGAGCCCGCCACCGGCGCGCTGATCCAGACGCTGTCGATTCCGCGCGGGCTGACCGCCATGGCCACCGGCCACGCGCAGGCCGATGCGCGCAGCTTCCGCCTCGAGGCAGTGCGCGGCGGCGAAACCAACGGCATCCTGGCCAACCCGTTCCTCGAGCATGCGTTCAAGACGCAGAGCTACAGCATCGAGGTGACCGTGCATGACGACGGCGGCTGGTCTTACGTGCTGGAGACGGTGCTGAGCGTGCGCGGCCAGGCCGAGCCCTTCAGGCACACCGACCGCAACACGCTGCGCAAGATCGGCGAGGCCACGCCCAACCCGACGGCCCAGGCTGCGCTGGCCGAGGCGGCCGCGCAATCCGCGGGCGCGGCGGCGGCACAGGTGGTCTCGGCCGTCGCGGCGAGTGCCGCGGGCGTGGCAAGCACGTCCGGCGTGCCTGGCGTGCCCGGCGTGCCCGATGCCGTGGCCTGAACCGGTAGGGGCTCAGTGACCTGAGCCAGCCAGAACGACACCACGTTCTGGTTGCCGGCAGCTCTGTGACTTCCTTGTCTTCGGCAGCGCCTGAATCGGCCTGCCCGCGGTCACGCTCGAATGTGCGGCGCTAGCATCGCGCGGCCGGGCAACCGGCTTTCACAAAAAAGACAGGGAGTACCAATGAACGAATTTCCATTGCACGTGGCCGCCCCTGGCGGCCTTGCGCTGCGGCACATCGGCGTGGAAGACGTGCCGACGCTGCATCTGCTCATCGAGCTCGACAGGGAGGGCCTGCTTGCCGCGCTCGACTGGCCGCGTTTTGTGCGCACGCAGGCGGACACGCACGCGTTCTGCGCGGCCAGCGAAGTTGCGCGGCAGGACCGCAAGAGCGCCACTTACGGCGTCTGGCGCGGCGAGGCGCTGCAGGGGGTGGTGTCTTTCAACGTCGTTCACCATGCCAGCCAGAGCGGCGACATCGGCTACTGGCTAGGCAGCGCCGCGCGAGGAAAGGGCGTGGCAAGTACGGCGGTGGCGGCGATGATTCGTGCGTTTTCCGATACAGACCTGGTTCACCACTGCATCATCAAGTGCGCCACCGGCAACGAACGCAGCAAGAAGCTCGCCGAGCGCCTGGGCTTCGTTCGCGAGGGGGTGCTGAGCAAGGCCGAGAAGATCGGCGACGTCGTTCACGACCAGTACGTGTACTCGCTCGATGCACGCAGGGCGCCGGTGCTGCCCGCTTCAGTCCAGCTTCAGTGACCCCAGGCGCTGCACGATCAGGTCGTGCAGCGTCTGCGCCGCCACCGACAGGCTGCCCTCGCGCCGCTGCACCAGGTACAGCGTGCGGGTAAGGCCCGCCACCGGCAGCGGCCTTGTCACCAGCGTTTCGCGCTGGAAGTGGAACAGCGTGAGGGCCGGCACCACGCTGACACCCAGCCCCGCCTCGACCAGGCCCATGACGGTGGCCAGGTGCTCCACCTCGAACACCGCGTTCAGCCGCTGCGGGTGCAGCGCCACGTCGAGCGCCTGCCGCACGCTGCTGTTGCGCGCCATCTGGATGAAGGGGTAGGGCGCGATCTTCTTCACCGTGAGGCGCGCCTCCCGCGCCAGCGGATGGTCGGCGCGGCACACCAGGTGAAAGCGGTCGCTGCACAGCTTGCGCGCGCGCAGGTCGCTGCCGGCCGTGCCACCGGCGCCCGAGGCCGCGAGCGCAAAGTCGGCCTGGCCGCTGCGCACCAGCGCAATGCAGGCGTCGGACAGCGCATCGTCCAGGTCGACGCGAATGCCGGGCCACGCCTGCATGAACTCCGCGAACACCGCCGGCAGCCAACCCGCCGCGAGCGAGGGCAGGGCGGCCACGCGCACGCGGCCCTTGCGGCGCTCCACATGGTCGGCCAGGTCGCTCATGGCGCTGCCCATGTCGTCGAGCAGCCGGCGCGCCGAGCCTTCGAACAGCTGGCCTTCGGGCGTGAGCTGCACGCTGCGCGTGTCGCGGTCGAACAGGCGCGTGCCCACCGCGTCTTCGAGCGTGCGAATGAGCGCGCTGAACGCCGGCTGCGACAGGTGGCTGGTCTGCGCCGCGCGTGTGAAGTTGCGGTGCTCGGCCAGCGCGAGAAAGGCGCGCAGCTGCCGCGTGGAGAGGTCGGGCGTCTTTCTCAGGGGCATGGAGCAGTCATTTGAAAAGCAGATCAATTGATCCGAAGTTTCGATTTTACGGATGACGGGGTGCTGCCTACAGTGCACGGCAATGAACGCTACAGAAACGCCCACGCTGTTGATCGGCTGCGCCGCCGGCTTCTCGGGCGACCGCACCGACGCCGCGGGTCCCGTGGTCGATACGCTGATCGCTCGGCTGGCCGGCGGGCCCGAAGGCCAACGCGCCTTCCTGATCTTCGAAACCCTGGCCGAGCGCACGCTGGCGCTGGCCCAATTGCGCCGCCGCGCCAACCCCGACGCGGGCTACGAGCCGCTGCTCGACGACATGCTGCGGCCCGTGCTGGCGCGCTGCCTGGCGCACGGCATCCGCATCGTGAGCAACTTCGGCGCCGCCAACCCCCGCGCGGCTGCGCGGCACATCGCCCGCATGGCGCGCGAGCTCGGTGCGAGCGCGCCACGCATCGCGGTGGTCGAGGGCGACGACCTGTCGGGCCCCGAGCACCGCGCGCTGCTGGACGAAGCGCTCGGCGCGCAGATGCAGGGGCTGCGCGTGGTCAGTGCCAACGCCTACATCGGCGCCGAGCCGATTGCCGCTGCGCTCGACGCGGGCGCGCAGATCGTGGTGTGCGGCCGCGTGGCCGACCCTTCGCTCACCGTCGGGCCGGCCATGTCGCACTTCGGCTGGCGCGCCGACGACTGGGACCGCCTGGGCCGCGCCACCATGGCCGGCCACCTGCTCGAATGCGGCGCACAGGTTTGCGGCGGCTACTTTGCCGACCCCGGCTACAAGGACGTGCCAAGGCTCGAAAACGTGGGCTTCCCCATCGCCGAGATCGACGCCGAGGGCCGCTGCACCATCGGCAAGGCCGACGCCACCGGCGGCCTCGTGAGCGAAGCGACCGTGAAGGAGCAACTGCTCTACGAAGTGCACGACCCCGCCGCCTACCTGACGCCCGACGTGGTGGCCGACATCGCCGATGCCGAAGTGCGCGCGCTGCCGGGCGCCGACCGCGTCGAACTTTCCGGCGTGCGCGGCCATGAACGGCCCGGCCGCTACAAGGTCAACGTCTGCCACGAAGGCGGCTGGCTGGCCGAGGGAGAAATCTCTTATGCGGGTCCGCGCGCCGAAGCGCGTGCGCGGCTCGCGGCCGACGTGCTGAAGAAGCGCCTGCCAGGGCTCGCGTTGCGCGTGGACCTGATCGGCGCGCTGAGCATCCTGGGCGACGACGCCGGCCGCGCGCTGGCCGACACGCCCGACGCCGGCCTGCGCGACGTGCGCCTGCGCGTGGCCGCCACGCACACCGATCGCGCGCAGGCCGAGCGCCTGGCGCGCGAAGTCATGGCGCTCTACACCTGCGGCCCCGCGGGTGGCGGCGGCGTGCGCACCGCGCTCACGCCGCGGCTCAACACGCTGTCGTGCCTGCTGCCGCGCGACGCCATTCCGGTTCGCTTCGAACTGCTGGACGCGGAGGCGCTCGCATGAACACCCCTGAGCAAGACACGGTCGAAGTGCCCCTGTACCGCGCCGCCCATGGCCGCACGGGCGACAAGGGCGACCGCTCGAACATCAGCGTCATCGCCTGGCACGCGGACCTGTTCGACCTGCTGGTTGCGCAGCTCACGCCCGAGCGCGTGGCCGCGCAGTTTCGCCACCGCGCGCCTTCGCAGGTGCAGCGCTTCGTGCTGCCGAAACTGCACGCGATGAACTTCGTGCTCGACGCCGTGCTCGACGGCGGCGTGAACGATGCGCTGAACCTCGATGCGCACGGCAAGGCGCTGTCCTTCCTGCTGCTCGACATGCCCGTTCGCGTGCCGCGCGCGCTCGTGCCTTTGCTGGCCGGGTCGTAGCGACACACGTTCCCTTTTTCCCTCACTCACCCATTCCATCCGGAGACAAAACAATGAAACGATTTCCCCTTGCCGCACTGACCGTCGCCCTTGCCCTCGTGCCCTTGCTCGGCCATGCGCAGGACTTCCCCGAAAAGGCCATCACCTTCGTCGTGCCCTTTGCGGCCGGCACCGCCACCGACCAGATCGCGCGCGCGCTCGGCAACCAGATCGCCACCGAGACCAGGCAGGCCGTCATCATCGACAACAAGGCCGGCGCCAGCGGCTTCATCGCCTCGCAGGCCGTGGCCAAGGCGCCCGCCGACGGCTACACCGTGCTCATCACCACCAACACCACGCACGCGGCCAACGAGCACCTGTTCAAGAAGCTGCCCTACGACCCGGTGAAAGACTTTTCTCCCGTCGCCGCGCTGGGCAAGGGCGGGCAGATCATGGTGGTGAACCCCGCGTTCCCCGCGAAGAGCGTGGCCGAGTTCATCGCGCTCGCGAAGAAGGACCCGGGCAAGTACAGCTTCGGCAGCGGCAGTTCGTCCAGCCGCATGGCGGGCGAGTTGCTGCAGCAGATGGCGGGCATCAAGCTGCTGCACGTGCCCTACAAGAGCAACACGCTGGCCGTGACCGACCTGCTGGGCAGCCAGATCAACATGATGATCACCGACACGGCCACCGGCCTGCCGCAGGTGAAGGCGGGCAAGCTGCGCGCGCTGGGCATTTCCAGCGCCGCGCGCTCGCCGCTCGCACCCGACGTGCCCACCATTTCCGAGGCCGGCGTGAAGGGCTATGAAATGGGCTATTGGTTCGCGGCTTACGCCCCCGCGAAGACCCCGCCCGCCGTGGTCAAGCGCCTGAACGAACTGCTGGTGAAGGCCGCGAAGAGCGACGCCGCAAAGACCGCCTTCTACGAGCCGACCGGCACCGAGGTGTTCACGACCTCGCCGGAAGAGCTGGGCAAGTTCCAGACCGCCGAGTCGCAGAAGTGGGGCCGGATCGTGAAGGCTGCGGGCATCGAAGCCGAGTAGCAGGCACGCCGCAACGCGCATCGGCGCCGCGACGACACAAGACATACAACAGGAGACAAACCATGAAACGCTGGAGCCCTTTGGCTGCCACGGTGGCTTCGGCCGCCCTTTTTCTGAGTGCATGCGGCGGCAGCGGTGGAGGAGGAGGCGGCTTGTTGCCGCCCCCGGCCGCCACCACGACATCGCCCGCGGCCACGCCACCCGTGGCTGCGGCCGCCCCCAGGTACAAGCTCGCCATCACCGCCACCGAAGACGTGCCCGGCACCTTCGGCAGCGTGGGCGCCTACGAGAAGATCAGCGGCACCTTCACCGGCGAGGTCGACCCGAAGGACCCGCGCAACGCCATCATCCAGGACCTGCAACTCGCGCCGCTCAACGCCAACGGCAAGGTCGAGTACGCGTCGGACTTCGTGCTCTTCAAGCCCAAGGACATGCGCAAGGCCAGCGGCGTGCTGCGCTACGACGCGCCGAACCGCGGCAACATCGTCAACCTCGACCCGTACTTCGCCTCGCGCGGCCATGTGTTCCTCACGGCCGCGTGGCAGGGCGACGTGCCGGCCGCGCCGGGCAAGCTCACGCTGAAGGTGCCGGTCGCGAAGAATGCCGACGGCAGTTCGATCACCGGCACCTACCGTGCCGAACTGCTGCCGACCACGGCCACCAACGATTCGCTGCCGCTGCCCGGCGGCCCGTTCAACGCGGCCATGCAGGCCTATGCCACGGCAAGCCTGGACAACACGCAGCTCGGCTACGTGCTCACGCGCCGCGTCAACGAAGGCGATGCGCGCCAGCTCATTCCCGCGAGCGAATGGAAGTTCGCGAAGTGCGGTGCTGCCACGCCGTTCCCCGGCACGCCAGACGAGACGAACGTGTGCCTGAAGGACAAGTGGGATCCGGCGTACCTGTACGAGCTGGTCTACGTCGCGAAGGACCCGAAGGTCATGGGCCTGGGCCTGGCCGCGCTGCGCGACATGATCGGCTTCTTCCATCTCAGCGCGAGCGACGCGGCGGGCACCGCCAACCCGGTGGCCGCCGCCATCAGGAACACCATTGCCTCGGGCGTTTCGCAGTGCGGCAACTTCATGAAGACCTTCGTGCACCTCGGCTTCAACGAGGACAGCGCGGGCGGCAAGGTGTTCGACGGCGTGTTCGCGCAGATTGCGGCGCGGCAGACCAACATCAACATGCGCTTCTCGGTGCCGGGCGGCGGCGGCGGCGTGCGCGCCGACCACACCGCCTTCGGCCAGGCCGGTGCGCGCGGCCTGTCGAAGGACTACGTGGACGACGTGGCGCAGCGCCGAGGCGGAATTCTGTCGCGCTGTGAGGCGAGTGGCACCTGCCCCAAGCTCTTCATTGGCTTCAGCGGTACCGAGTTCTGGACCCTGCAGGGTTCGCCGCTGCTGACCGATGCGTGGGGCAGCGCCGACCTGGTGCAGCCCGGCAACGCGCGCATCTACTACTACGCGAGCTCGCATCACCTGCTGGGCCTGGCCTCGCTGCCGGGTGCGGGCGCCGGTGCGCTGTATGCCACCAATGCGAACACGGGCGTGATTCCGGTGGTGCGTGCGCTGTACCAGAACCTCGACGACTGGGTCGTCAACGGCACCACGCCGCCCGACAGCCAGGTGCCCAGGCTGGCCGATGCGACGCTGGTGCGACCGCAGCAGGTCAGGTTTCCGGCCATTCCGGGCGCGAGCTACACCGGGCTGGTCAACACCTACTCGCTGCTCGACTGGGGTCCCAACTACCGCCCGCAGGACGAGAGCGGCATCGCCACGCAGGTGCCACCGGCCAGGCTGGGGCGCGACTACGCGATCCTGGTGCCGCAGGTGGACGCGGACGGCAACGACGTCGCAGGCATCCGAAGCGTGGACGTGGCCGTGCCGCTGGGCACCAACACCGGGTGGAACACCACCAACGTGCCCGGGCGCATCGATCAGGCGGGGTTGTTCGGCTCATACTTCGCGTTCGCCAAGACCCCGGCGCTGCGTGCGGGCGATCCGCGCCTGTCGTTGCAGGAACGCTACGTGGACCAGGCGGGCTACGTTGCGGCCGTCACCGCCGCCGCCAATGACCTGGTGGCCAGGCGCTTCATGCTGCGCGTCGATGCCGATGCGGCCATCGCGAACGCAGTCGCCAACCCGGTGCTGCCTTGACTAGTCCGCACGCGGTGCGCTGTGCACCGCGAAACCTGCCTGGCCCGGCGCAATGTCGGGCCGCAGGGTGAGGGCGGGAATGTCGTAGTCGCCGGCGTTCTGCGGGCGGAACGGAATCGGCTCGGTCGTGAACAGCGTGTCGAGCCGCTGGCCCAGTTCTTCGGTGATGCGCGCGTAGGCCGCCGCGTCGATCTTGTGCGTGCGATACACCAGGTACGGCGGCAGCACGTCGAAGCCCGGGTAGTAGAGGATGCCGTGCTGGATCGGAAACAGCAGGTCGTCCATCGGCCCGTTGACGCCGCGCGGCGCGTAGTGCGACTCCCAGCCGCCCGCCGTCACCACCAGCATCGCGCGCTTGCCGGCCAGGGTGCCTTCGCCGAAGCGGTCGCCCCAGTGCGTGTCGGAGTGCTCGCCCACGCCGTAGGCGAAGCCATAGGCATAGATGCGCTCGACCCAGCCCTTGAGGATGGCGGGCATCGAATACCACCACAGCGGAAACTGCAGGATCACCGCGTCGGCCCACAGCAGCTTCTGCTGCTCGGCGGCGATGTCGGCCGCCTGGGTTCCGGTTTCGAAGGCGCGCAGCGACTCCAGCGAGGGGTCGAAGCGCGCGGCGCTGTCGCGCGCGGGAAAGTCGTCGGCGTCGAGCGCGGGCTTCCAGCGCATGGCGTACAGGTCGGACACGCGCACGGAATGGCCCGCGGCGGCAAGGCGCTCGGCCGTGAAGCGATGGAGCGAGCCGTTGAGCGAGGCGGCTTCGGGGTGGGCAAGAACGAGCAGGATGTTCACGGTGTCTGAGGCTTTCGAATGAATGAGCCCTCAGGTTAGGCAGCGTGGCGCTATATTGGAAATGAATAGTTTGAATTCCAGGTATTGCCATGAACAATTTCAGCCGCCTTGACCTGAACCTGCTCGTCACGCTCGACACCCTGCTGGCCGAGCGCAACGTGACACGCGCCGCCGAGCGCCTGAACCTGTCGCAACCCTCGGTGAGCGTGCAGCTCGCCAGGCTGCGCGAGGTGTTCGACGACCCGCTGCTGGTGCCCGCGCAACGCGGCATGCGACCCACGGCGCGCGCTGACGAGCTGCGGGAGCCGCTGCGCGAAGCGCTCGAATCGCTGGGCCGCGCGGTGGCGCCCACGAAGCCCTTCGACCCCGCCGAAGCCACCACCACCTGGCGCGTGGCCGCCGCCGACTATGCCGAGTCGGCCATCCTGCTGCCGGCACTGGCCGGGTTGCGCGCCGCGGCGCCGCGCACGCGGCTGGCCGTGGTGGAGGCCGTGCCGTCACGCATGGCGCGGCAGCTGGAGCAAGGGGAGATCGACCTGTTCTTTCACACCAGCGTGGGCGCACCGCCCGGCCTGCACCGGCGGGTGTTGTTCCACGAGCGCTATGTGCTTGCAGGGCGGGCAGGGCACCCGCGCCTGAAGCGGCGCCCGACGCTCGCGCAGTTCTGCGCGCTGGAGCATGTGGTGGTGTCGCCGGGCGGCGGCGGCTTTGCCGGGCCGACCGATGAAGCGCTGGCCGAACAAGGCCTGAGCCGGCGCGTGGCGCTGTCGGTGCCGCACTTTCTTTTCATGATGTCGGTGCTGGCGCAGACAGACATGGTGGCGATGCTGCCGGAGCGGCTGGCGCGCGGCGCGCCGGGACTCAGGGTGGTGGAGGCACCCCTGGAGGTGCCGGGGTACGAAATGGCGATGCTGTGGCATGAGCGACGGCATCGGGACTCGGGGCATCGGTGGTTGCGGGAGTGGATTGCGGGGAGTCTGTGAAGGCGGCGGAGGGGTGTTCAGGTGGAACAAGTCCTTGAGCGCTGCGCTTGCCGCCACCGTGGGCAAGGAGGCGATGTGAGGATCATGGAATTGGAGTCGGCTTCAGACTGGTTGCAGTCTTGAGGGCGCGTCGGGTGACTGTCTCATTCGGGCCCAAAAGAGACGTCCCCGACCCTCGATAGCAGACACCCGAAAGACGTTGTCACGGCCTGCTCAGGCCGCTTTCTTAGCCAGGATCCTTCGAGCGATCTCATCGACCTCTTCGTCACTTTCACCTGGGCTCGGGTCCAAGGCCATGCGCAAAAGGTGCGGCTCGACGGCAACTGCGAGCCTGGGTGACGGAGCAACAAGTTTGTCGAGTACCCAGTACTTCCAGACGTGATCTTCAGACTCAAAGATCACCCGCAGATGAGGTGCCAGTGGTTCACCGACGCTAGCCAGAAAGGGGATCAATACCTTTGCGACAGGCCAGTTGATGTCTTGCACCCAAGCGATCAACTCAGGAAGAAGCGCGTCGACGGCCGGATAGCCTAGAGCGACGATCGCTTCTGCCTTCGGCAAGTCGTGCTTGTCGACTGGCAAAAGTTGAGCAGTTTTAGGCAATGAGTTCTCCCACATGTTCAACGGCCACTACTGGCCGAACCCGGAAGTCTAGCCTCGGCCAACGACAGCCCACTTCCGCTGGCAAAGCCGACTATCAACGCTGAGTTGAACAGCCAACACAAGGCCATCATTCACCTCAACGTGTCCGAGCGGCAGATGCGCCGTTTGAGTCAGCGATGC
This sequence comes from Variovorax sp. 10N412, assembly GCF_056394985.1. Classification (NCBI taxonomy): domain Bacteria; kingdom Pseudomonadati; phylum Pseudomonadota; class Betaproteobacteria; order Burkholderiales; family Comamonadaceae; genus Variovorax; species Variovorax sp. 10N412. Next base: position 724,491 of record NZ_JBFTIO010000002.1, on the reverse strand, counting down.
CGCACCGCACGCATCGCTGCTCTTGGCGACTTGGCCCATGCACCGACCCCGCCGCTCACGCCGCCGTCAGCCTAAGCCAACCCTCATCAGCCCTCCGGCTCCCACTCGCCCGCGCACTGCTGAAACAACTCCCTCGCCTCGTGCACAAGATCCGTCGCGATCCAGAGCATGTTCTCCAGATGCGTCGGCCCGTCGCCGGCAGTCCATTCGATCCCCTCGCCGCGGCAGCACCACAGCAGCGATCTCAACTGCTCCAGTTTGTTTTCGAGGAGGTCCGCAGCGCTGGGGCCGCTGGTGCCCGCGGTGGTGGTGGTTGCTGCGGGAGATGCCGGCGTGCGACGCCGGGCCATAATTCGTTTAGCCATTTGTTGTGCGTTCTTTCCAAGGTGATGCACTTCAGGTGGTCAGACGGTCGGGGTGTTTCAGCACCCCGGCCGTCGCCTTCTTTCTTGTTTGCCTCGCATTCGCCCCGATGCGTGTAGCACCGAAGGCCCGCCGCGAAGCCAGCGGCTCATTCATCCGAAGTCTTGTGTGTGACGCCTTCCTTGCCCGCTAGGTGGGGCTTTGAGTGACAGGGGCATCCACTTTAAAGAGGCAAATCGCAGGCGGGTCAACTGAATGCGCTAGTAAGTCTCAGATCGCGCGATTCAATGGTTTCCCAATGTCGCCATCGCGCCCGCGCGCAGCTCAGGGCACCGGCATCCGCCACGGCATAGACCATCCGTCGAATGCCCAACAGCCGATGGCCGCCCTAGCATCCGACACGTTGCCGCTCTTCCCAACGTCTCCGATGAAAAAGCTCGCCTTCTTCGCCGCCACAGCCTTGCTCTGCTGGGGCGCACTCGCCGCCGAGCCTGCCAAGGACCACCCCCTGGTCGGCCGGTATGAGGGCGCGGTGCTCGACGGCTACAAGGCCGCCGCCTACGACGAGGTCGGCCTCATCAAGGAGCCTTTCCAGAACTGGGCCGGTGGCAAGCCCGACCTGCTGCAGGTCGAAGGCAAGGTCACGCTCTACCTCTACAAGCTGCCCAAGGAGCGCTCGCTGCTCGAGGTGCAGCGCAACTACGAGTCCAGCCTGAAGGCCAAGGGCTTCGAGGTGCTGTTCAGCTGCGGCACGGCCAACGCCTCCTGCTACAAGCCGCGCCCCAACAGCGTGGACACCAACACGCCCTACGACTTTGCGCTGGCCTTCGACAACCCCGAATGGCCGCGCCTGGGCAGCCGTGGCGACTACGCGCGCAACTACTTCGGTGTGAGCGGGCGCTACCTGCTCGCGAAGAAGGCCGGGCCCACCGGCACCGTGTACGCCAGCATCGCGCTGGCCGAGCACAACGCCGACGTCGGCAACCACGCCTTCGTGCGGGTGGTGGAAACCAAGGCGATGGAAGACAACAAGATCGTGTTCGTCGACGCCACGGCCATGCAGAAGAGCCTGGCCGAAACCGGGCGCATCAATCTCTACGGCATCCTGTTCGACCTAGACAAGGACGTCATCAAGCCCGAGTCTCAACCCACGCTCGACGAGATGACCAAGCTCATGCGCGGCAACCCGCCGCTCAAGCTGTCGGTGGTGGGCCACACCGATGCGCAGGGCGAGGCGAAGCACAACGACGACCTGTCCAAGCGACGTGCGCTGGCGGTGATTGCAGTGCTGGTGAAGGCGGGGGTGGATCCGCGCCGCTTCACCACGCGCGGTGCCGGTGCGTCGGAGCCGGTGGCGCCCAACGACAACGAGGCGGGGCGCGCGAAGAACCGGCGGGTTGAGCTGATCAGGCTCTGATTCCGCGGCCCGCGCGTTCGCACCACCTTCCCGTCAAATGATGGGCACGCTGGCCTCCTTCAGCACGCGCAGCACGAAGTGCGACTTGCTGTGCCGGATGCCGGGAATCTTGTAGAGCTTTTCGCGCAGCAGCCGTTCGTAGTCGCGCGTGTCGCGCACGGCGATGCGTATGTAGTAGTCGTAGTCGCCCGACACCAGGTAGGCCTCCTGGATCTCTGGAATGGTGGCCAGCGTGCGGCCGAAGTCGTACAGGGTTTCGTCGGTGTGGCTCTCCAGCGTGACCTGCACGATCACCGAGTCGTGGTAGCCGAGCTTGGCCGGGTCGATGTCCACCGTGTAGCGCTTGATGACCCCCGTGGCCTCGAGTTTCTTGATGCGCGTCCAGCAGCTGGTGGGCGACAGACCCACCTCGTTGCCGATGTCCTGCAGCGTCTTGCGCGAGTCGAGCAGCAGCACGCGCAGGATCGCCAGGTCGGTCTTGTCGAAAGATCCTTCGCCATCACCGGGGATTTGCCGATTGATTTTCATGAATCGCGTCCAAAGAGCCAAAAGAAAGATGCTTATTTTGCGCTCAAACCGGAAGAATTGACGGCATGCGACTGCTCGACCTACCCCTCACGCCCACCCTGTCCCTTCACACCGAGGCGCCAGCCCGTATGCGCAACGGCGCCGAAGCATTGCTCGACACGCTGGTCGAGTGCGGCGTGGACACCATCTTCGGCTACCCCGGCGGTGCCGCGCTGCCGCTGTACGACGCGCTGCATGGCGAGCCGCGGCTGCGCCATGTGCTGGTGCGCCACGAGCAGGCGGCGGTGCACGCGGCCGAAGGCTATGCGCGCAGCACCGGCCGCGTAGGCGTGGTGCTGGTCACCTCGGGGCCGGGCGTGGGCAACACCATCACCGGGCTGCTCGACGCCATGAGCGACTCGGTGCCGGTGCTGTGCATCAGCGGGCAGGTGGCCACCGCCGTCATCGGCACGCAGGCCTTCCAGGAGAGCGACGCGCTGGGCATGTCGCGTTCGGTGACCAAGTGGAACAAGCAGGTTCGCTCGGCCGACGACGTGCCCGCGCTGGTGCGCCGCGCGCTGGAGATCGCCACCACCGGCCGGCCGGGCCCGGTGCTGCTCGACGTGCCGAAGGACATCCAGCTCGACCGCCTGGGCCGCCAGCCCGAGGCCAACCCGTCGAGGCCCTTGCGCGCCTTGCGCACCCACCGCGCGCCGCTGCCGCCCAAGGCCATGATGCAGCGCGCCGCCGACCTGCTCTCGACCGCGCGCCGCCCGGTGATCTACGGCGGCGGCGGGCTGGTGAACTCGGGGCCCGCCGCGTGCGAGGCCTTTGCCAGGCTGGTGAACCTGCTGCATGCACCGTGCACGCTCACGCTGATGGGGCTGGGCGCGTTCCCCGCATCCGACCCGAAGTTCATCGGCATGCTGGGCATGCACGGCATGCTCGAGGCCAACCTGGCCATGCACGAGGCCGACCTGGTGGTGTGCGTCGGCGCGCGCTTCGACGACCGCGTGACCGGCAAGCTCGACGAGTTCTGCCCGCATGCGCGAAAGATCCACATCGACATCGACCCCGGCAGCATCAACAAGGTGGTGCAGGTCGACGTGCCGATGGTGGGCGACTGCGGCGCTGTGCTCGAGGGCCTGCTGGCGCTGCTGCCCGAGCATTTCGCGCCCGAGCGGCTCGCGCCGTGGTGGGCGCGCATCGAGCGCTGGCGTGGCGAAGACTGCCTGGCCTTCGAGGCGCGGGAAGACGCGATCCTGCCGCAGCAGCTGATGTCGAGCCTGCAGCAGGCCATCGAGGCGACGGGGCGCGACACCATCGTGTCGACCGACGTGGGCCAACACCAGATGTGGGCCGCGCAGTACCTGCGCTTCGACAGCCCGCGGCATTGGCTCACCTCGGGCGGGGCGGGGACCATGGGCTACGGCCTGCCGGCCGCCATCGGCGCGCAGGTCGGCCACCCGGAGGCGCTGGCGGTGTGCGTGAGCGGCGATGCGTCGGTGCTCATGAACATCCAGGAGCTGTCGACGGCCGTGCAGCACCGCGCGGCGGTGAAGCTGGTGCTGTGCAACAACGGCTACATGGGCATGGTGCGCCAGTGGCAGGAGCTGAACCACGGCAACCGCCTGAGCCACAGCTGGAACGAGGCATTGCCCGATTTCGTGGCGCTGGCCAAGGCCTTCGGCTGGGGTGCGCGGCGCGTGACGGATCCGGCGGAGCTGGAAGAGGCGCTGGCGGAATGCCTGGCGAGCGAGGGGCCGTATTTTCTGAACGTCGAAGTGGCGGCGCAGGAGAACTGCTTTCCGATGATGCCGTCGGGGCATGGGCATCACAGGGTGATGTTGGCGAAGGACAGGTGGTACGAGGAGGAGTGAGGGCGCGTTGGCCTGGGGTGAGGGCAGGGGCCTGACAACATCGCGCGGCCTGCATCGCCGCTCACCGCCGCAGAGGCGGCTGGCGCCGCTGGTAGCGGCGGGGCTCGCCGGCCTGCCGGCCGATTTTCCCCCCGAGCTCTGATCAGCGCGCACGCGCTTCTTGCACGCGGCGACGCGCTCGGCGCACATCGCCGCGGCGCGCCGCAGCACGCCTCAGGGCGCCTGAACCGGCGTGACCTTGCGGATCAAGTTGCCGAAGGTGTCGGCGACAAACAGCGTGCCCGCTGCGTTGATCGTGAGCCCTTGCGGCTGCGTGAACGTGGCAGCCGCGCCGATGCCGTCTTGCCCACCTGTCACACCCGCTTGGCCGGCGAGGGTGGAGACAACCCCTGCCGGTGTGATCCTGCGCAACAGGCTGCTGCCGAAATCGGCCACGTAGACATTGCCGTCCGCATCGACAGCCACGCCACGGGGATCGGAGAAGGTCGCGGAGTTGCCGGGTCCATCGATGGCGCCGGGCGTTCCCGTCCCTGCAAGGGTCGTGACCACGCCGGTGGGGGTGATCTTGCGAATTCGATGGTTGCTGCTGTCGGCGACGTAGAGGTTGCCTGACGCATCGATGGCAATGTTGTAGCCGCGCCCGAATTTCGCGGCGCTTCCCGTGCCGTCGGCAAAGCCCTGCGGACTGCTGCCGGCCAGCGTGATGACATCACCGTTGGGAGAGATCTTGCGAACGACGGCGCCGGAATACTCCAGAACGTACAGATTGCCGGCAGCATCCACGGCCACCGAGATGGGCGTGTTGAAGGTGGCGGCGGTTCCGTTGCCATCGGTCGTGGTGTTCGTGCCATTGCCCGCCACCGTGGTCACGTCGGCCGCCGGCGTGACCTTGCGGATTCGATGGCCCTGGGCGTCCGCGACGAAGGCGGTGTCGGTCGCATCCACTGTGAAGCTGGCCAGGTCCTTGAACGAAGCGTTGAGGCCGTTGCCGTCCACCGACGCCAAGACTCCGTTGCCGGCAAACGTGGTGACGTCGGCCTCGGGCGAAATCTTGCGCAAGAGGTTGTTTGCCCAGTCGCCGATGAACAGACCACCATTCTTGGTGAGTGCGATGCCGTATGGGAGGTCGAACGATGCGGCCGTACCCTTGCCGTCGGCGGTGCCCGAGGAGCCGGTGCCGGCGAGCGTCTCGACCTTGGCCACCGCGGCCGAGCAGGCCACCGCCACGTCGCTCACGTCGGCCGAGGCCTTGCCGGTGTCCTTGGTGACCGTGCAGAACTGCCACAGGGGTTGGGTGCGAACGCGGACCTTGTAGTCCGAGCCCTCGACCAGGGTCGTTGCAAAGGTGAACTTGCCATCGGCCGACAGCTTCAGGTCGTCACCCCCGTTGTTCTGCAGTACCAGATGACCGGCAAGGCCGGTGACCGTGCCGCCGATGGAATGATTCACGACGGGCGGCACCGTCGCGGGAGGGTTCGGCGCGACCACCGGCAGAAAAGATCCGCCACTTCCACCCCCGCCGCACGATGCCACCAGCATGACCGCACCGGCCACGGCGCCGATTCGCGCGACCGAATTCGCATGACTGAAAAGCATCTTGTCCCCTCTTTATGGTTGTATGACTCAACAAGAAGAACCCCTGCCGACGAGCGTGCACGGGGTTCTAAATGTCAATCATTGTTAAAAAAAGTGTCGAAGGGTATCCCCAGAATTTGGTATTTTTCGCGGTCGGCGATCTCATCTGGCTCCAGCAATGGCTCCCTGGTCCGCCAGTTGGACTTTGGCCGTCAGCGAATGCCGGCACGCCTCGCCATTCGGGAGCAGTACGGGAGCCCCCTTCACGAATGCCCGTCCACCCGCATCTGGAACAGGAAGTAAGGCGGAATGCACGCGCCGTTCCCCTCGGCCTGACCCTCGGCCTGCGCGCAGATGTAGTCGTCGCGGCAGGCCTGTTGCGCCGAGCAGCTGCGCAGGTTGCCGGGCCGCGTGTGCCTGGCCAGGCATTCGCCGAACGGCTTCTTCGTGGCGAGGCAGCTGTTGAAGTCGCTGAGGACCGCGATGCCGCCGCAGGTGCCGTTCTTGTCGTTCGGGTCGCAGGGGCCGGAGCACATGCCGCCGGGGAAGCCGACCGACGTGGTCTCGCACACCGAGGCCGCGCCTTCGCAGGCGACGCGCGGCAGCTTCTGCGCGCGGTCCAGCCAGGGGTTGGCCGACTGCGTGATGCGCGTGGGCTCGCAGCGTGCGCCGACCGTGGCTTTCTCGGGCGCGGCGTTCGGCGCGCCAGGTTCGTCGGGCTCGGCGAGCGGACGGAACGGATCGGGCCGCGGCATCGACAGCGACGCCTTCACGTACGTGGCACGCCGCGCCAGCTCGTCCTGCACATGCGGCGAGTGCGGCACGGCGAGCGCATTGCCCGGCGTGAAGGTGCGCGATGCGCCGCGCCGGTCCACACCCAGCAAATGAAAGCCCGCGACCGCGCGGCTCTGGTGGCAGCCCGCGCAGCTCAGGTCGTCGAGCCGGCGCAACACGGCCTGCGGCGACTTCAGCGTGCGGCTGCCTTGGACGGCCTGCCACTCGCCCGCTGGGAAGACCTGCGCGAAGGGTTGGTTGGCAAGCCGTTCCAGCCCGCGCGGCGCCACCGAGGTGGCTTCTGTCGCCAGGAACTTCTCGGGAATCTGCAGCGTGGCTTCGTCGAGCGCGCGCAGGTTGGCCGGCTGCGCAATCCATTGCTGCAGCTCCTTGCGCAGCGGCGCATCGGCCTTCAGCTTCGCGACGTCGGGCGTGTTCTCCAGCGTCGCCAAGTCGAAGCGCCCGGCAACCGCGTTCCAGCGGAAGGCGCGCAGCATGTACTCGGCATGCCCGCCCAGGTCGGGCCGCACCGCCGACGGCCAGCGCACGCTCTGCAGGTTGGTGGTGATCTGCGCGATGCGCGCCGGTGCCAGGCGTTGCGGCGCGAGCGGGCCGTCTGCCGACACGAGCCAGCGGCCCAGCGCCTCGCCGCTCATCGAAGCCGCAGGCGGCTGCCAGCGTTTCGCGGCACTGGCGCAACTGCCGTTCGCATCGGGCGCGTCGCCGCGCAGCTCCACGTTGACAGTCATCGGCAGGCGCGACTGCATCGCCGCCGTGCGGTAGGCCAGCCGGTACACCAGCCGCGTCTCGCCGCATGCGCCGCTCTGGAAGGGCCGGCGGTCCATGCGGTTGGCCACGCCGACCAGTTCGAACCAGGCATCGGGGCTCGCGAGCCAGCGCGCGTCGAACAGGCGGTGGGGGTATTTCGAGATGCCGACGCCGGCCTGCCTGTCACGACGCTGGATGCCCGCGAGGCTCTGGCCGATCGGCTCGGCGATGGAGCGCCACGCGGGTGAGCGCATCAGCGCCTGGTTGGTCGCGATGCCGCCTGCGGAGGCTGGCGCATCAGCGGCCCAGTGAGAGAAACCGGCACCGGATTTTTCTGCGGCCTGCAGCGCGGTGGGCGAAGTGACGAGGAGCACCGGCTCCGCGGCGTGGATCGCAGGCGCGGCGAGGGAAAGCGTGAGGGCGAGCGTGAGGGCGAGGGCCAGCGCAAGGCCGGCGGGCAGGTGTTTGGAAAAAGGCACGCGGACGATTGTGCCGCGCTGCTTCACACCGCCCGGGTCTGTTCCATCTGCCGGCGCATCAGGCCGGCCACCGCCACGCCTTGCGCGTCGCCCAGCCGCTCCAGCGCCGCGATGACGCCCCGCCGGTCTTCTTCGGATCGGTCCTGGTTGAGCTTGTACTTGCCCTCGAGCACGCGCACCGGAATCTCCACCGCCGCGATCATGTCCAGCCGCGGCGCCACGAAGTCGAAGGGCATCGCGTCGTAGTTCCATCCGCCACCCAGCGGTGTGTCGTACACCGCCACCGTGCGGCGCAGCACCGCATGCACGGCCAGGCGGTCCTCGACCACGCGGGGCGTGCCGCGCGCATGGATGGCGGTGTAGTTCCAGGTGGGGAAGGTGTTCTGCTTCACGTACCAGCTGGGCGTGACGAAGGCATGCGGGCCATGGAAGATGGCCAGTGCCTCACCGCCCGCGCACAGGTCGGCGTACTGCGGGTTCTTCTTCGACAGGTGCGTGGTCAGCAGGCCGGGGCCACCGCCCGCCGTGTCGTCCTGCGCATCGAGCAGAAAGGGCAGGTGCGTGGCATTGACGCCTTGCGCGCCGACGGTGACCAGCGTGGCGAAGCTCCATGCGCGCATGCCGGCATGCAGCGTGGCGAGGTCGGCCTCGATGTAGGGCTTGGGTGTGTACATGCGCGCTCAGCCCTGGGCCAGCGTGCGCAGCCAGCGCACCGAATCGTCGAAGGCGCGGCCGGCCACGTCGGCGACGGACACCGCTTCCAGAAAACCGTGGATGGTGCCGGGGTAGAGCGTGTCGGTCACCGCCACCCCGGCGGCGCGCAGGGCGCGTGCCATCAGCACGTTGTCGTCGTACAGCGGATCGCACTCCGTGACGACCATGCACGCGGGCGGCAGGCCGTCGAGCCGGGCCGTCAGGCTGTGAAGCCGCGGGTCGCGGAAGTCGTCGGGCTTGCGCAGGTACAGGCCGTAGAACCACACCATCATGTGCAGCGACAGGCCGTACTCGCCCGCGCCGTAGCGCACCGCCGACTCGCGGTACAACTCGGTGCTGTAGGCGCCGTAGTTCAGCAGCATGCCCAGCGGCAGCGCATCGCCGCTTTCGCGCAGCACCAGGCAGGCGCCCACCGACAGGTTGGCGCCGGCCGAGTCGCCGCCGATGAAGAGCTGCGCGGGGTCGATGTCGAGCGTGCGCGCGTTCGCCCGCAGCCAGCGCATCACGTCCACGCATTCGTCGTGCGGCTGCGGAAACTGGGCCTCGGGTGCGCGCGTGTAGTCGATGCCGACGACCGCGATGCCCGCGCGGCCCGCGTACTCGCGCATCACGCGGTCGTGGGTGTCCAGGCTGAACAGCACGAAGCCGCCGCCGTGGATGTAGACCAGCGCGCCTTGCAGCCTGCGGGCCTCGGGGTAGTGCACGCGGATGCGCACGTCGCCATGGCGGGTCGGCACATGGCGCTCGACGGTGCGCGCCATCTGCGGGCCGCCTTGTGTCCACGGCGCGCGCACCTTCTCCGCGTTGGCGCGGCCCTCGGCGATGGGAATGGTGTGGCGCTTCGGGTAGCGCCCGCCCTCGGCGGCCATGAGGCGCATGAACTCGACGATCTGCGGGTCGAGCGGCGGCGGCGCTGAAGGGTCGAGCCAGGAGTACGGCGAAGTAGACGTCACGCGAAGGCCTTCTCGGGAACGGGGGGGCCGGCGATGTTCAGGGCGGCAAGGGGGGCCAAGGTGGCAAGAGGCCGCGGCGTGGCCGCGAGCAGCGCCTGCGTGTAGGCATGGCGCGGGTCGTCGAACACCGCGTCGCGCGGGCCTTGTTCCACGATGCGCCCGCGCTCCATCACGATCACGCGGTCGGCGATCTGCTCGACGGCCGCAAGGTCGTGGCTGATGAAGAGGCAGGCGAAGCCGTGGTGCGCCTGCAGGCTCTGGAACAGGCGCAGCACCTGCGCCTGGATGGTCATGTCCAGCGCGGACACGGGCTCGTCGGCCACCACGAAGGCAGGCCGGCGCACCAGCGCACGCGCAATCGCCACGCGCTGGCGTTGCCCGCCCGACAGCTCGTGCGGGTAGCGCGCGCCCAGGCCGTCCAGACCGACTTCGTCCAGCGTTTCCTTCATGCGCCGCACGCGTGCCGCCGCGTCGAGAGAGGGCAGGTGGCGCAGCGGCTCGGCCACGATGTCCTGCACGCGCATGCGCGGGTCCAGCGAAGAGAACGGGTCTTGAAACACCAGCTGGCAGGCCAGCCGGAAGCGGTGCAGCGCGGCGCGGTCGGCCGTGCGCACGTCTTCGCCGCGGAACAGGATCTGCCCGCCCTGCGACGGCGCGAGCCGCAGGATGGCGCGGCCCAGCGTGGTCTTGCCCGAGCCGCTGCCGCCGACCAGCGCGACCATCTCGCCGGGGTGGATGTCGAGGTCGAGCGTGTCGATCACGCGTTGCGGCGCATGGCGCTTGAACAGGCCGGCGCGCGCGCCGGGGTAGCTCACGCACAGGCCGCGCACCTGCACCAGCGGCTGCTGTTGCACGGCGCTTTGCGCCTTGGCGGCCTGGCGGCGCGGCAGCGCATCGACCAGCTTGCGGGTGTAGGCCTGCTTCGGTTCGACGAGGATGGCGGGCACGTCGCCGGTCTCCACCAGCCGGCCCTTCTCCAGCACGATGGCGCGCTGCGCATAGCGGCCCACCAGCCCGAGGTTGTGCGTGATGAGCAGCACGGCCGTGCCGTTGTCGCGCGCCAGGCCCACCATCAGGTCGAGCACTTCGCGCTGGCTCAGCGTGTCGAGTGCGGTGGTCGGTTCGTCGGCGATCAGCAGGCGCGGCTTCAGCAGCATCACGCTGGCCAGCATGATGCGCTGGCGCATGCCGCCCGAGAACTCGTGCGGGTAGGCGTGCATGCAGCGCTCGGGGTCGGCAATCTGCACGCGGTGCAGCATGTCCAGAATGCGCGCGCGAATCTCCGCGGCCGAGAGCTTGGTGTGCATGCGCAGCCCCTCGGCCATCTGCTCGCCGATGCGGTGCACGGGGTTGAGCGAGACCATCGGCTCCTGGAACACCATGCCGATGCCGGGGCCGCGAATGGGGCGCATCGCTTTCACGTCACGTGTGCTCAGGTCTTCGCCGTCGAACACGATGCGCCCGCCGGTCTGCGCAATGCCCGGTGGCAGCAGTTGCAGGATGGCGCGCGCGGCCATGGTCTTGCCGCTGCCCGATTCGCCGACCACCGCGAGGAACTCGCCGGGCTTCACGTCGAAGGACAGGTCGTGCACCAGCGGCTGGGTGCCGTGGCGCAGCTCGATCTTCAGGTGCTCGACCGACAGCACGGGGGGGGTCAAGGGTGTGTTCATGCCTTCTCCGTGCGCGGGTCGAGCCGGTCGCGCAGCGATTCGCCCAACAGGTTGATGCCCAGCAGCGTGAGCGCGATGCACAGGCCCGGCACCACGCACAGCCACACGGCCGAGGCCATGTAGGGCCGGGCGCTCGCGAGCATGTTGCCCCAGGTGGGCGCGGGCGGCGGCACGCCCAGGCCGAGAAAGCTCAGCGCGCTTTCCGACAGCAGCACCCAGCCGAACATGCTGGTGGCCAGCACCGCGACGGGCGCCACGCAGTTGGGCAGGATGTGGCGCCACATGGTGTAGATCTCGCTGTTGCCGATCATGCGCGAGGCCTCCACGTATTCGCGCTCGCGCAGCGACAGCACGGTGCCGCGCACCACGCGCACCACCGAGGGCGCATAGGCCATGCTCAGCGCCAGCACGATGCCCCACTTGTTGGCGCCCACGATCACCATCACGCCCAGCGCCAGCAGCAGGCCCGGGAATGCCAGCAGCGTGTCGTTGAAGGCCATGAGCACGCGGTCGGTCCAGCCGCGCACGAAGCCCGCGACCACGCCCACCACCAGCCCGATGGCGGTGGCCAGCGTCACCGTGAGCAATGCGACCAGGCAACTGGTGGCGGCCCCCTGCATGGCGCGGCTGGCCACGTCGCGGCCGAATTCGTCGGTGCCCAGCCAGTGCGCCATGGAAGGCGGCTGCAGCTTGGAACGCAGGTCGATGCCCAGCGGGTTGTAGGGCGTCCACACGGCCGCCAGCACGGCCAGGACCAGCAGCACCGCAATGAGCACGCCGCCGATGAGGGTATGGGTCTTGAGCTTCTTCACTGCACCGAGACCCGGGGGTCGAAGAGGGGATAGCACATGTCCACGATCAGGTTGATCACCACGTAGATGCAGGCGGTGAACAGCAGGCAGCCCTGCAGCACCGGGTAGTCGCGCGCGAAGATCGAATCGATCATCAGGCGGCCCAGGCCGGGCAGGGTGAACACCGTTTCCAGCACCGCGATGCCGCTGAGCAGGTGGCCCAGGATCAGGCCGATCATGGTGAGCGTGGGGTTGAAGGCGTTGGGCAGCACGTGGCGGCGCAGCACCTGCGACTCGGGCACGCCCTTGGCGCGCGCATGCGTCACGTATTCGAGCCGCAGGATCTCGATGGTGCTGGCGCGCGACATGCGCGTGAGCACGCCAGTCTCCACCAGCAGCAGCGTGACGATCGGAAGAATCACGTAGAGCACGCCCTGCGAGAAGTTCTCGGACAGCGGCACGTAGCCCACCACCGGCAGCCAGCCCAGGTACTGGCCGAAGAACATCAGCAGCAGCAGGCCGAGCCAGAAGCTGGGCACCGACAGCATCAGCGTGGCCGCGCCGATGATGGCCAGGTCGGTCGGCCGATCCTTGCGCCAGGCGGCGACGAGGCCGGCGGGCACGGCGATCAGCGAGGCGAGCGCCACCGCGACCAGCACGATGAAGGCGCTCACGTGAAAGCGCTCCCAGATCAGCGGCAGCACCGCCAGTCCGTTGGTGGTCGACACGCCGAGGTCGCCGGTGAGCGCATGGCGCAGCCACACGACGTACTGCACGGGCAGGGGCTGGTCCAGCCCCATCTGGTGGCGCATGAGCGCGAGCTGCGAAGGGTCGGCGCCTTCGCCCAGCATGAGCAGCACCGGGTCGCCCGGAATCAGCCGCATCAGGGCGAACACCGCGATGGAGACCAGCAGCAGCGTCGGGATCGTCATCGCGATCCGGCGCAGGAGGTAGGCGAGCATGAAGATGCGGTCCCTCTATCAGCCGGCCGCTGCCAGCCGCACGTTCCAGAAGCGCGGCTTGGCCGGCGCCCAGCCCTTGAAGCCGACCACGTTCTTGCGCATGGCGGTGGCGTCGCTGGCGTTGAACAGCACGATCATCGGCACGTCCTGCAGCATCTGCTTGTGCATCTCGTCGAACAGCGCCTGGCGGCGCGCCTTGTCGCGCGACACCATCGATTCGGTCAGGCGCGCCTGCGCATAGGGGCTGTCCCACACCTTGCGCGGCTGGCTGGCCTTGTCGCCGGACACCATCTCGTAATTGAGCGAGGGGTCGATGCGCGCGGAGTAGATGAAGGCCATGCTCTGGTACTGGCCCTTGGTGTAGCGGTCGAGCTGGGTGGCCCAGTCGAGCACCTCGAGCTCGACGTTGATGCCCGCCTCCGACGCCATGGCCTGCACCAGCACGGCGGCCGAGTACAGCGCCTCGTAGCGCTTGTTGGCGATCAGGCGGATCGGCTGGCCGCGGTAGCCGGCCTCGGCGAGCAGCTTCCTGGCGGCCGCGAGGTCGCGCTTGAAGCCGCCGGCCTGCGCCGCGTCGTAGTAGGGGCTGGACGAAGGCACCACCGAGTTGTTGACGGCCGAGAGGCCTTCGGTCACGGTGCGCGCAATTTCGGGGGTGTCGAGCGACAGCGCCAGTGCGCGGCGCACGCGCACGTCCTTGAGCACCGGGTCGTTGGTCTGGAGCAGCAGCGCGACCATGGTCATCACCGGCGTGGTGTCGACCAGCACGTCGGTGCGCTTGCGCACCTCGATCACGTCGGAGGGGCTGGGGCTGATGAAGGCGTCGATGCCGCCGCTGTAGAGCGCGGCCTTGGCGGCGGCCGAGTCGGGAATGACGACGAAGCGCAGGTTCTCGACTTCGGCCTTCTTGCCCCCCGTGAGCCCGTCGCGCGGCTCGGCGCGCGAGGTGTAGCCGTCGAAGCGCGTGAGCTCGACGTACTGGCCGCGCTTCCATTCCTTGAGCTTGTAGGGGCCGGTGCCCACGGGTTCCTTCCACGCGCCGTCGGGGCCGACGGAGCTGCGGTGCACGATGGCGGCGCTGCCGCAGTCGGGGCGCGCCATCATGGTGAGGAAGAGTGCGCTGGGGCGTTCGAGCTTGAAGACCACCGTCTTCGGGTTCGGCGCCTCCACGGCCAGCACCTTGGTCATGCCCTTGCCGTCGAACTCCGGCAGGCAGCGCCAGCCGCTGGTGGGCTTGAGGTAGCGCTGCCAGTTCCACACCACGTCGTCGGCCACGAGCGTGGCGCCGTTCTGGAACTTCACGCCGTCGCGCAGGGTGAAGGTGTAGGTCAGGCCGTCGGCGGAGGTGTCGATCTTGCTGGCCAGCATCGGGCCCACGGAGGTGTCCTCGCGCAGCGCGACCAGCCCTTCGCCCACGTGCAGCAGCACGTTGTCGGTGTTGTCGTCGCGGTTGCCGCCGGGGTCGGTGGTGCGGATGTCGGAGTTGATCTGGATGCGCAGCGTCTGGCCGGCGCCGGCGGCGGGTTGCGCCGATGCCGAGGCAGCGGCTGCAGCGGCGGCGCCCAGGCCCAGCACCAGGGCCGCGGTGCGCCATGCAGAGGGTGGGCGAGAGGGGGGCACGGGTAGGTTCATGGCAACACTCCTGGCGTGGGCTGGGCGAAAACGGGTCAGAGGGAATATTCGGTGAAGCGGTGGGCCCTGAAGGGCGCCGGTGCGATGCGCATCTTTCGTGCCGCCGGGTCCATCACGATGGTTGCCACGGTGGCCGACGACGCGCCGCCGGGCCCCGCGCTCGGGCTGCGGCACACGGCGCGCGGCGCGCCGAAGCGGTCCTGCAGCGCGTCGAGCACGTCCTGCTCGGCGAGGCCGCCGGCGCGTTGGCATTGCAGGTGCAGGGCTTCGGTCACGCGGCGGTCGCGGTAGAGCGAATCGGGCGTGGTCTCCAGGCTGCGGTCGACCACGCGTGCGAGCGCGGCCGGCGTCTTGAAGTGGTTGGCGTGCACCAGGATGCCGGCCTCGGGCTGCTGCCAGAACACCTGCTCGGGGCAGGTCTCCAGGCTCACGGCTTCGCCCTCGGCGTGCGTGAGGATCATGTTGTTGGAGATGGAGCGCGCCGTGCGGCACACCACGCCCAGCGCGTTGGCGTACAGCTCAGACTGCAGGATGCCGCGGCGAATGAGCGCGAGCGGCACGCCCTGCTGCCTGCCGTCGCCGTCGGCCTTGATGAAGTTGCCGGTGACGGCGATGCCCGCGCTGTTGAGGCCGGCGCGCGCCAGCGTGCCCGCTTCGGCGAAGGTCAGCATCGACGGGCCCTTGGCCGGCTGGATGCGCAGCACCACGCCGAGCTCCAGGCTTTCGACGCGCCAGTCCCAGTTCTGCGCGTGGATGAGCTTGCCGTCGCGCGAGGCCGAGGGCATGACCACCACGCCGGTGCAGCCGTCGGGCGGCTCGGTGGCTTCGAGCTGCTGGAAGGCGTAGAGCATTTCGCTGCGCGCATTGAGCGCCACGATGTCTTCCGCCGGCACGCCCGCGCCTTCGGCCACGCCCTCGATTTCGCGCAGCATGCCGGCGTCGAAGGCCTCGATCATCGGCATGAAGCGGCGCGCCAGCGCGCGGGTGCGGTCCCAGCTCAGGCCCACGCGCTCGAAGGCGGCGCGGTAGGTGCGCAGGCTCAGGTCGATGCGGTCGCCGGCGGCGCGGCCGTACTGCCGGCCGCACTGCAGGGCGTCGCCTTCGATGTCGTAGAGGGGGAAGGATTCGATGTCCATGGATTGCTCTCTCAGGGGTTTCAGGCGGCCGTGTCCGTGGCCTGCGCGGTCTGCGCGATGGCGGTGCGCAGGCTGTCGACGATCTGGTCGATGTGCTTGCGCTCCAGCGTGAAGGGCGGCGACAGCGCGATGGTGTCGCCCACCGAGCGCACCAGCACGCCGCTGTCCAGGCAATGCTGCGCCACGGCCTGCGCATGGGTGCCGGGGCCCGCGGCCCAGGTCTGCAGCTCGACGCCGGCGAGCAGGCCCACGTTGCGCACGTCGGCCACGCCGGGCAGGCCGCGCAGCGCGTGCAGGCATTCCTCGAAGTAGGGCGACAGCGCGCCGGCCTGGGCGATGAGGCCGTCCTCGGTGTACGCGTCGAGCGTGGCCATGGCGGCCGCGCAGGCCAGCGGATGGCCCGAGTAGGTGTAGCCGTGCGAGAGCTCGACGGCGCTGACGCTGCCTTGCATGAACGCATCGTGCACCGCGCCGCGCATCAGCACCGCGCCCATGGGCACCGCGCCGTTGGTCAGGCCCTTGGCGGTGGTGATGAGGTCGGGCACCACGCCGAACAGGTCGGCCGCGAAGTTGGCGCCCAGGCGGCCGAAGCCGGTGATGACCTCGTCGAAGATCAACAGCACGCCGTGCTTGTCGCAGATCTCGCGCAGGCGCTTCAGGTAGCCGCGCGGCGGCGGCAGCACGCCGGTGGAGCCGGCCACGGGCTCGACGATGACGGCGGCCACGGTCGATGCGTCGTGCAGCGTGAGCAGCGCCTCCAGCGCATCGGCCTTGTCAATGCCGTGGCCGGGCTCGCCGCGCGAGAAGGCGTTGCGCGCCAGGTCGAGCGTGTGCGGCAGGTGGTCCACGCCGTTGAGCAGCGGCCCGAAGGTGCTGCGCTGGCGTCCGATGCCGCCCACCGAGATGCCGCCGAAGCCCACGCCGTGGTACGCGCGCTCGCGGCCGATGAGGCGGTAGCGGCCCGCGTCGCCGCGTGCGCGGTGGTAGCCCAGGGCAATCTTCAATGCGGTGTCGACCGACTCGGAGCCCGAGTTGGTGAAGAACACATGGTCGATGCCCGCCGGCGCCATTTGTGCGAGGCGCTCGGCCAGCGCGAAGGCGCCGGGGTGGCCGATCTGGAAGTTCGAGGCGTAGTCGAGCACGTCGATCTGCGCCTTCATGGCCGCGCTGATGCGCGGGTTGCGGTGCCCCGCGTTCACGCACCACAGGCCGGCAATGGCGTCGAGCACGCGGCGGCCGTCGGCCAGGTCGTAGTACAGGCCTTCGCTGCCGACGATCAGGCGTGGCGCCTGCTTGAATTTGCGGTTGGGGGTGAAGGGCATCCAGAACGCCTCGAGGGATGCGGGCGATGCGGGCAAAGCGGTCGGGTGCGGCGCTGCAGTGCGCGAAGACAGGGTGTCGGCTGGGGCCACGAGGTTTTCTCCGTTGGAAGCGACCCGGCTCTCGGGTCGTCGTGGGGCCGATCTTGAAACCCAAATTGTATTTTTGACATGAGATGTACATGGTTTTTTGCCGTCAAAAATACAAAGACCCGGCGATGATCGGCCTCCAGCCCCCGCGATTCCGGAGACCCCTTCGATGGCCGAACAGATGGACCGACCGATCCCGCCGCTCACCCAGCGCGTGAGCCGCTACATCCTCGACCAGGCGCTGGCGGGCGGCTACGAAAACGGCCGCCACATGACTGAGGCCGACCTGGCCGGGCGCCTGGGCATTTCGCGCACGCCGGTGCGCGCCGCGCTGCGCTTCCTGCATGAACGTGCCCTGCTGGCCCATGTGCCCAACCGCGGCTACACCCTGGTCGCCGACCGCGAGACGCTGGGCCGCGCGCGGCGCGAGATGCCCGAAGACGAGGAGAAGACGCTCTACTACCGGCTGCTGCGCGACCGCCTCGCGGGCAAGTTGCCCACCCGCGTCAACGAGCTGGAGCTGGCGCAGAGCTACGCCGTGCCGCGCCCCTTGCTGCGCACCGTGCTCACCACGCTGCTGCAGGACGGCGTGCTGCGCGGGCGCCATTACCAGCGCTGGGAGTTCACCGAAACGCTGGACTCGGTCGAGAGCGAGCGCGAGAGCTACCGGTTTCGCCTGACCGTCGAATGCGCCGGCCTGCGCGAGCCCGGGTTCGAGGTCGACCAGCAGCGGCTGCTTGCCTGCAGGGAACGCCAGCAGGGACTGCTGGCGCATGCCTCGCGCTATTCGTGGATGGATTTCTTCGAGGCCAACGCACAGTTCCACGAGCTGCTGGCCAGCGCCTCGGGCAACCGCTTCATCCTGGACGCGGTGCGCCAGCAGAACCGGCTGCGCCGCATGTCGGACCTGTCGGACTACCCGCTCGTGAACATCGACCTGCTGCACAAGTCGTGTCACGAGCACCTGGAGATCCTGGACGCGGTGGAGCGCAACGACCTGGCCGCCGCGTCCGAACACATGCGGCTGCACCTGGGCCGCGCCAGCGACCTGCTCGAACGCCGCGTGCGGGGCGTGCTGGGCGACTGAACACCACCACTTCATGACACACCACGACAACACCGCGCTGGCCGATGGCTGGCGCGACGGATTCCCCCTGGCCGGCGCTGAAGTGCAACGCCCGCGCGAGCGCCCGGTCTTCCAGGCGCCGCAGAACCGCTGGGCCTTTTCGCACCTGCGCGAGCTGCAGCCCACGCGCAACGTGCCGCGCGGACCGGGGCCGGTGTCGGTGCTGCCGCGCGCGCTGCGGCCGGAGCTCGATGCGCTGCGCTTCGCGCGTTTCGGCGACGGCGCACCGACCGACTGGCCGGGCGCGCTCGAGGCGATCTGCGCCGACGGCGCGGTGGTGCTGCACCGCGGGCGCATCGTGTACGAGCGCTACTTCGGTGCGCTGGACGAACACGGCCAGCACATGGCGATGTCGGTCACCAAGTCGGTGGTCGGCACGCTCGGCGCGATGCTCGCGGCCGACGGCACGCTGGACGAGAACGCGCTCGTCACGCACTACGTCCCCGAGCTGGGCGCCAGCGCCTTCGGCAGCGCGACGGTGCGGCAGGTGATGGACATGACGACCGCCATCGATTATTCGGAGGACTACGCCGACCCCGAGGCCGGCGTGTGGAAGCACGCGCGCGCCGGCGAGCTGCTGCCGCGCCCCGCGGGCTACGCGGGTGCCGAGGGCTACCGGCAGTTTCTGCAGACCGTGCAGGGGCAGGGCGCGCACGGCCGGGCCTTTGCATACCGCACGGTCAACACCGACGTGCTGGGCTGGCTGATCGGCCGCGCGGCGGGGCAGCCGCTGGCGCAGGTACTGAGCGAGCTGATCTGGTCGCGCCTGGGCGCCGAGCAGGACGCCGCCTTCGCCGTCGACGGGCAGGGCGCGGACTTCGCCGGCGGCGGCCTGTGCACGGGCCTGCGCGACCTGGCGCGGCTGGGCGAGACGATGCGCCTGGGCGGCTTCTTCAACGGCAAGCAGATCGTGCCGGAGGCGGTGGTCGCGGAGATCCGGCGCGGGGCCGATGCGGCGCGCTTCGCGCTCGCGGGCTACACGCGGCTGCCCGGCTGGAGCTACCGCAACATGTGGTGGGTGGCGCACGACGCGCACGGCACGTTCACTGCGCAAGGCATCCACGGGCAGGTGCTGCACATCGACCCGGTGGCCGAGATGGTGGTGGCGCGCTTCGCCTCACACCCGCTGGCGGCGAACGCCCACCTGCCGACGTCGATGCCGGCCTTTCGCGCGCTGGCCGCGCACCTCATGGGCGAGAGGGGGTGACCCGGCCCGGTCAGTCGGTGATCAGCGCCGCATCGACCACGCGCACGCGATGATCGACGTAGTAGCCACCGAACTCGGTGTAGCGCAGCACGAGCCGCGTGCACGACGCGCAACGGTAGACGTCGCAGCGGTTGTACGGAAAGTGCCGCACCGAAATCGGCGCGTCGGGTGAGTCGTAGCGTGTGCCGGCGGGGTGCCATTCCTCGAAGGTCGGCTCATGAAGCTCGGCATCGCGCAGCGTGCCGACGCGCTGCATCAAGGCATCGGGCCAGCGCTCTTCGGTGATGCTTTCCCAGGCCGTGGCGCCTTCGAGCCGGCAAGGGCAGGGCGACACCGTGGGAGCGGATGCCTGTGCGAGTTGTTTCAGCCCTGCGGCGTCGAGCATGGGCGGAGGCAATGTGGTCATGCCCCGAGTCTGCTTCAGCGGCGCGGTGAAATGTTCAGCTGCTTGCAGAACGCGTAGAAGGCCTCGAGCTCCAGCGACTTGTCGAACACCGCATCGACCCCCGCGGACAGCGCGCCTTCGCGCACCTCGGAACTCGCATAGTTCATGAGCACCACCGTGCGCTGGGCCGGCAGCTTGTGCTCCTTGAGGTACTGCGCCACGGTCAGGCCGTTGCCCTCTGCCAGGAAGATGTCGATGACCGCCGCGTCCCAGCCCTCGGGGTTTTCCTTGAGCCAGTGGATCGCGTCGTCGGACGTCGTGGCGTTGCCGATGACGTCGCATTCGCAAAAGTGCTGCAAGCCGTCGGTCAGCGTGTCGGCGATCAGGGGGTTGTCTTCGATGAGGTAGATGCGGGTCATCTTGAGGCGAAAAAGCGCTTCGGTCTTTGAGTTATGGCTCGGCTTGTCTCGTGCCGACGCCTCGATTGTCTCCTTCGAGACGGGGTGGCGAGTCGGACAACGCCGCCATCTGCCGTAGATCCCTGTGCGAAGCCCACCCTGCGCGCGGCACGGCGACGGTTTGTCTGGAAAAATGCAAATCAATGACAACCGAACCGCTTTCATCCTCGGAAGAACAAAAAAAGCTTCGTGTGCTCCTTGTCGAGGACGACGCCGACACGCTGGCCACCACCTTGAAACTGCTCGAAGCGATGGGGCACTGGGCCACGGGCGTGAAGAGCGCAGAAGCGGCCATTGCGCGTTTCTTCGACGGCGCCTTCGACGTGGTGCTGGTTGACATCGGCCTGCCCGCGCTGTCGGGGCATGACTTCGCCGAGCGATTGCTGAGCGCTCACCGGGTGCCGGTGATCTTCGTGACCGGGCAATCGGAGCCGGCCACGGCCATGAAGGGCACGGTGTGGCTGCGCAAGCCCTACACGGTCGAGCAGCTGACGGCGGTGCTGGAGCGGTCGCAGTCGCTGGTCGAGCCGTGAAGGCCTGAAGCGCTGGTTCCGCCGCTGCTTCGGCTGACGCGGAGGAATTGCATGGCCGTGCGGCAGCGCACGGAAAGGGCTGCGTGAGAAACTCCGGGGCCTGCCTGCCCGATGTCCGGGCCCATGCAGACAACCACAGGATCGCGCGTTTTGGAAGAGAAGGTCATCTCCGTTGCACCCATGATGGACTGGACCGACAGGCATTGCCGGTACTTCCATCGCCTGCTGTCGCGCCACGCGCTGCTCTACACCGAGATGGTGACGACCGGCGCGCTGATCCACGGCGACGTGCCACGGCATCTTCGCTTCAACGCCGAAGAGCACCCGCTGGCGCTGCAGCTCGGCGGCAGCGAGCCGGCCGACCTGGCGCACTGCGCCAAGCTTGGCGAGGAATGGGGCTACGGCGAGATCAACCTCAACTGCGGCTGCCCAAGCGAGCGCGTGCAGCGCGGCGCGTTCGGCGCCTGCCTCATGAACGAGCCGCAGCTGGTGGCCGATTGCGTGAAGGCGATGGTCGACGTGGTCGACATTCCGGTCACCGTGAAGCACCGCATCGGCATCGACAAGATCGAGAGTTACGAGTTCGTGCGCGACTTCGTCGGCACGGTGAGCGAGGCGGGTTGCCAGACCTTCATCGTGCATGCGCGCAACGCCTGGCTGCAGGGCCTGAGCCCGAAGCAGAACCGCGAGATTCCGCCGCTGCGCTACGAGCTGGTGCACCGGCTGAAGCACGACTTTCCGGCGCTGAAGTTTTCGATCAACGGCGGCATCTCGGTCAACGCGCAAGTGCATGAGCACCTGCGCCTGCTCGACGGCGTGATGGTGGGGCGCGAGGCGTACCACAACCCTTGGTGGCTGGCCGAGTGGGACGCCGAGTTCTACGGCGCCACGCCGCAGCCGCTCACGCGCGAAGAGGTCGAGTCGCTGATGTGCGACTACATGGCCCGCGAAGCGGCCGCGCACGGCACCAATTGGTGGTCGATCGCACGCCACATGCTGGGCCTGCGCAACGGCCTGCCCGGTGCGCGCCGCTGGCGCCAGGTCTGGAGCGACCACAAGCTCAAGACGCGTCCGGCGCACGAAGTCATGGCCCTGGCGCACGAGCCGGTCGCCCAGGCCGCCTGAGCCCGAACAGCCCAGCCACGGCCCTTGCGGCCGCGCACTCCGTCAGACTGAAACATCGTTTCAAAAAACGCTACTTCTTGATAAGTGGCGCGTCAACCGTTTTTTGCTGAAAAATAAGGAGTTCAGGGAAATAAAAAGGTTCGGATACATGAAGGACGCGATTGGCGGCAAGGAAGAAGTAAGTGCGCTCGCCCGGGGCCTAGCCCTGCTGAAGGTCATAGGCATGGCGGCGGCCCCCACAGGCAATCGCGAACTGGCGGATGCCACCGGCATCCCCAAGGCCACGGTGTCCCGGCTCACGGCCACGCTGGTGAGCGCCGGGTACTTGCGACAGTCACAGGACAGCGAGCGCTTCAGCCTGGGCCCGGCGCTGCTGGACATGAGCAGCCGCTACCTGCGGCATTTCGATCTGCGCACGATGGCGCGTCCCTACCTGGCGCAGCTCTCGGAGTCGGCCGGCGTGAGCGTGCACCTGGGCGTGCGCGACGACGTGGACATCGTGGTCATCGATTCGCTGCGGCCCCGCTCGGTGGTCATCAGCTCGCGCATCGAGGTGGGCACGCGCATGACCATCGCCACTTCGGCTGCCGGCCGGGCCTACCTGGCCTCGCTGCCCGAGCCCGAGCAGTCGGTGCTGCTGGAGCAGATCCGGCTGGAAAGCGGGGAGAACTGGAGCGCCATCGAACCGCGCCTGATGGCCGGCCTCGACGAGTACATGCAGTTCGGCTACTGCGGCTCCTTCGGCGACTGGAATCCGCACATTCACGCGCTGGGCTTTGCGCTCAAAGGCCCGGGCGGCGAGCGCTACGCGGTCAGCTGCGGCGGCCCGGCCTACCTGCTGCCCAAGGACGCGATGGTGGCGCGCATCGTGCCGCTGCTGCTGGAAACCGCCCAGCGCATTGCCGGCGAGGCCGGCACCCTCAACCTGGACTGAAGCACAACGCAGCGGACACGCCGTGCCGCGCAGCCTGGGGGAGGGCTATGCGGCGGCTTCGAGGCCGTTCTGGAAGTGTTCCCGCATGCGGGCCATGGCGGCTTCGGCGTCGCGCGCCTCGATGGCCGCCATCACCGCGCGGTGCTCCGCCAGCGATTCGCCGATGCGGCCGGCCTTCAGCAGCGAGTTGTGCCGGTTGAGCTTCATCACCTTGCGCAGGTCGGCCACCATCTGGTCGCGCCACTTGTTGTTGGCGATGGCCAGCAGCTGCATGTGGAAGCGCTCGTTCACCGCGAAGAAGTGCTCGCGGTCTTCGGGCGTGGCCGCGGCTTCGAGTTCCGCGTGCAGCGCCTTGAGTTGGGCGCGCTGCGCGTCGGTGGCGCGCTCGGCCACCACGCCCGCGGCGTCGCTCTCCAGCAGCGAGAGCAGGTGGTACACGTCGGCCAGGTCCTGCTCCGACACCTCGGTGACGTAGGCGCCGCGCCGCACCTTCATCGTCACCAGGCCCTCGGCCGCCAGCACCTTCAGCGCTTCGCGCAGCGGGGTGCGGCTGATGCCGTATTCCTCGGCCAGCTTGAGTTCGTCGATCCAGCTGCCGGGCTCCAGCTCGCGCCGGAAGATCCGCTGCCGCAGCAGCTCGGCCACCTCTTCATAGAGGGCGCGGGGGGTGAGGGTGACGGCGGACATGGGCCGGACTGTACTTCAAAAAAGACGTTTGAATTAATAATTATGGATGGGTTAGACTCGCGCCCGGCTTGCAAATCCGTGCAGGCGAATTTGCGAATACCCTGCAGACACTGCGAACGGCCCCCTCATGAGCAGCACTCCCGACCCCACCTTCAAGCCCGCCGACCTCGGTGCCTGGGCCAAGTCCGCCGCAAAGTCCGCGCCGGGTGGCGACGTGAACGCGCTGAACTGGATCACGCCCGACGGCATCACCGTCAAGCCGCTGTACACCGCGGCCGACCTGCAGGGCCTGAAGTACACCGACACGCTGCCCGGCTTCGAACCCTACCTGCGCGGCCCGCAGGCCACCATGTATGCGGTGCGCCCCTGGACCATTCGGCAGTACGCGGGTTTTTCCACCGCCGAGGAATCGAACGCCTTCTACCGAAAGGCGCTGGCCGCCGGCGGGCAGGGCGTGAGCGTGGCCTTTGACCTGGCCACCCACCGCGGTTACGACAGCGACCATCCGCGCGTGACCGGCGACGTCGGCAAGGCCGGCGTGGCAATCGATTCGGTGGAGGACATGAAGATCCTGTTCGATCAGATTCCGCTGGACAAGGTGAGCGTGTCCATGACGATGAACGGCGCCGTGCTGCCGGTGCTGGCGGGCTACGTGGTCGCGGCCGAAGAGCAGGGCGTGTCGCAGGAGCTGCTGAGCGGAACCATCCAGAACGACATCCTCAAGGAGTTCATGGTCCGCAACACGTACATCTTTCCGCCGGCGCCTAGCATGCGGATCATCGGGGACATCATCGAGTACACGGCGCAGCACATGCCCAAGTTCAACTCGATCTCCATCAGCGGCTACCACATGCAGGAAGCCGGCGCCAACCAGGCGCTCGAACTCGCCTTCACGCTTGCCGACGGCAAGGAGTACGTGAAGACCGCGCTGGCCAAGGGCCTCGACGTGGACGGCTTCGCCGGGCGCCTGAGCTTCTTCTGGGCCATCGGCATGAACTTCTACCTCGAAGTGGCCAAGATGCGCGCCGCTCGCCTCTTGTGGTGCCGCATCATGAAGGAGTTCGAGCCCAAGAACCCCAAGAGCCTGATGCTGCGCACGCACTGCCAGACCTCGGGCTGGAGCCTCACCGAGCAGGACCCGTACAACAACGTGGTGCGCACCACCATCGAGGCGATGGCCGCGGTGTTCGGCGGCACGCAGAGCCTGCACACCAACGCGCTCGACGAAGCCATTGCGCTGCCCACCGAGTTCAGCTCGCGCATCGCGCGCAACACGCAGCTGATCATCCAGGAAGAGACCCACATCACCAACGTGATCGATCCCTGGGCCGGCAGCTACATGATGGAGAAGCTCACCCAGGACATGGCCGATGCGGCCTGGACCATCATCGAAGAGGTCGAGGCCATGGGCGGCATGACCCGTGCGGTCGACAGCGGCTGGGCCAAGCTCAAGATCGAGGCGGCCGCGGCCGAGAAGCAGGCGCGCATCGACTCCGGCAAGGACGTGATCGTGGGCGTCAACAAGTACAAGCTGAAGACCGAGGACGCGATCGACAGCCTGTCGATCGACAACGTGAAGGTGCGCGACCAGCAGGTGGCGCGGCTGCAGACCATTCGCGCCTCGCGCGACACCGCCAAGGTGCAGGCCGCGCTCGATGCGCTGACCGACGCCGCCGAGAACGGCACCGGCAACCTGCTGGCGCTGAGCATCGACGCCGTGCGCCTGCGCGCCACGGTGGGCGAGATTTCGGACGCGCTCGAAAAGATCTTCGGCCGCCATCGCGCCGACACGCAGAAGGTGACCGGCGTGTACGCAGCCGCCTACGACTCGGCCGAAGGCTGGGAAGCACTGAAGACCGAGATCAACGCCTTCGCAGAAGAACAGGGCCGCCGTCCGCGCGTGATGATCTCCAAGCTCGGGCAGGATGGCCATGACCGCGGCGCCAAGGTGGTGGCCACGGCGTTCGCCGACCTGGGCTTCGACGTGGACATGGGCCCGCTCTTCCAGACGCCCGAGGAATGCGCGCGCCAGGCCATCGAGAACGACGTGCATGCCGTGGGCGTGAGCACGCTCGCCGCCGGCCACAAGACGCTGGTGCCGGCCATCATCGAGGAACTGAAGAAGCAGGGTGCGGACGACATCATCGTGTTCGTCGGCGGCGTGATTCCGCGGCAGGACTACGACTTTCTGTACGAAGCCGGCGTCAAGGGCATCTACGGACCGGGCACGCCCATTCCGGCCAGCGCGAAGGACGTGCTGGAGCAGATTCGCGCGGCCGTCGCGGCCTGAAGAAAAGCACCGACGTGAGCGATCTCTTGTCGCGGCTGTCGCTGCAGCCGGTCGATTCCAGCGATTTCGAGGCCATGCTGGCCTTGCGTGTCGATGCGATGCGCCCCAGCCTGGAACGCGTGGGCCGCTTCGACCCCGAGCGTTCGCGCGAGCGCCTGAGCGCGGGCTTCGTGGTGCCTTTCATGCACCACATCGTGCTCGACGGCGACCAGCGCGTGGGCTTCGTCACGCTCAAGCCCGAAGGCGCCGATGCGCTGCGCCTGGACCATCTCTACCTGCGCACCGGTTTCCAGGGCCTGGGCATCGGCGAGTGGGTGCTGCACTGGGCCAAGTCGCAGGCGCGCGAACAGCAGCGCGACATCGCGCTCACCGCGCTGGTGGAGAGCGACGCCAATCGCTTCTACTTGCGGCACGGCTTCGTGCTCGAAGGCGAGGAGGGCGTCGACCTGCACTACCGATGGCACGTGGCGTCGGAGGCGGCGTGCTGAACACCGTGCAGGCGCTGGAAGGTGCCGTCACCGGTTCGCCGGGCATGGCCCAACGCCGTGCCATCGCCAAGGCCATCACGCTGCTCGAATCCACGCGCACCGACCATCGCGCGCAGGCCGATGAACTGCTCACCGCGCTGCTGCCGCGCACCGGCCAGTCGTTTCGCCTCGGCATTTCGGGCGTTCCCGGTGTCGGCAAGTCGACCTTCATCGAAACGCTGGGGCTGCTGCTGATCGACAAGGGCCACCGCGTGGCGGTGCTCACCATCGACCCGTCGTCCACCGTGTCGGGGGGCTCCATCCTCGGCGACAAGACGCGCATGGAGCGCCTGTCGGTGCACGAGCGCGCCTACATCCGCCCGAGCCCGTCGAGCGGCACGCTGGGCGGCGTGGCCGAGAAGACACGCGAGGCCATGCTGGTGTGCGAGGCCGCTGGCTACGACGTGGTCATCGTCGAGACCGTGGGCGTGGGCCAGAGCGAGACGGCGGTGTCGGGCATGACCGACATGTTCGTGCTGATGCAGCTGCCCAACGCCGGCGACGACCTGCAGGCGATCAAGAAGGGCGTGATGGAAATCGCCGACCTCGTGGTCATCAACAAGGCCGACATCGACAAGGATGCCGCCACGCGCGCGCAGGCGCAGATCACCTCGGCGCTGCGCCTCTTCGGCCACCAGGGCAACCCGGACCACGCGCATGCGGTGCACGACGCGCACAGCGGCGCCGAAGTGCGCTTCTGGCTGCCCAAGGTGCTGCAGCTCAGCGCACTCGCGGGCACAGGCGTCGACGCGTTCTGGGACGCCGTCGCCCAGTTCAGGCAACTGCAGACCGCCAACGGCAAGCTCGCCCGGCGGCGCGAAAAGCAGGCCACGGCGTGGATGTGGGAGCGCATCGACGCCGGGCTGAAGCAGGCTTTCAAACACCACCCGCAGGTGCGCGAGCTCCTGCCTCAGCTCACACAACAGGTGGCGCAGGGCACCTTGCCGGCCTCCACGGCGGCGCGCAGCCTGCTCGCGGCGGCGGCCATCACCGCGCGCCTTTGACGGCTGCAGATCACATCGCACATCGCAGAGAAATTCAGGACCACAGCTTCGGAACACACCATGCAAGAACTGATTGAACAACTCGAACAGCGCCGCGCCAAGGCGCGCCTCGGCGGCGGGCAGAAGCGCATCGACGCGCAGCATGCCAAGGGCAAGCTCACGGCGCGCGAGCGCATTGAGCTGCTGCTGGACGACAACACCTTCGAAGAGTGGGACATGTTCGTCGAGCACCGCTCGGTCGACTTCGGCATGGCCGAGCAGAAGATCCCCGGCGACGGCGTGGTCACCGGCTACGGAATGATCAACGGGCGCCTGGTGTTCGTGTTCAGCCAGGACTTCACCGTGTTCGGCGGCGCGCTCAGCGAAGCCCATGCCGAAAAAATCTGCAAGGTGATGGACCAGGCGATGAAGGTCGGCGCACCGGTCATCGGCCTGAACGACTCGGGCGGCGCGCGCATCCAGGAAGGCGTGGCGTCGCTGGGCGGCTATGCCGACGTGTTCCAGCGCAACGTGATGGCCTCGGGCGTGGTGCCGCAGATCAGCATGGTGATGGGCCCGTGCGCGGGCGGCGCGGTGTATTCACCGGCCATGACCGACTTCATCTTCATGGTGAAGGACTCGAGCTACATGTTCGTCACCGGCCCCGAAGTGGTGAAGACCGTGACGCACGAGAGCGTGACCGCCGAAGAGCTCGGCGGCGCCATCACCCACACCACGCGCAGCGGCGTGGCCGACATGGCGTTCGAGAACGACGTCGAGGCGCTGATGATGCTGCGCCGCCTGTACAACTACCTGCCGCTGAACAACCGCGAGAAGCCGCCGGTGCGACTGGGCAACAACGGCCAGGGCGACCCTGCCGACCGGCCCGACTATTCGCTCGACACGCTGGTGCCCGACAACCCGAACAAGCCCTACGACATCAAGGAACTGATCCTGAAGGTGGTGGACGACGGCGACTTCTTCGAGCTGCAGCCCGACTACGCGAAGAACATCGTGATCGGCTTCGCGCGCATGGAAGGCCAGACCATCGGCATCGTGGCCAACCAGCCGCTGGTGCTGGCGGGATGCCTGGACATCAAGAGCAGCATCAAGGCCGCGCGCTTCGTGCGCTTCTGCGACGCCTTCAACATTCCGGTGGTCACCTTCGTCGACGTGCCAGGCTTCATGCCTGGCACCGGCCAAGAGTACGGCGGCATCATCAAGCATGGCGCCAAGCTGCTCTACGCGTACGCGGAATGCACGGTGCCCAAGATCACCGTCATCACGCGCAAGGCCTACGGCGGCGCGTACGACGTGATGGCTTCCAAGCATCTGCGCGGCGACGTCAACCTCGCATGGCCGCGCGCCGAGATCGCGGTGATGGGCGCGAAGGGCGCGGTGGAAATCATCTTCCGCGAGGACAAGAACGACCCCGAGAAGCTGGCTGCGCGCGAAGCCGAATACAAGGCACGCTTCGCGAACCCCTACGTGGCGAGCGCACGCGGCTACATCGACGACGTGATCCTGCCGCACGAGACGCGCAAGCGCATCTGCCGCTCTCTGGTGATGCTGCGCGAGAAGAAGCTCGAGAACCCGTGGCGCAAGCACGGCAATATTCCACTGTGAGCGGTACGGAGAAGAAGAACATGTTCAAGAAGATCCTGATCGCCAACCGCGGCGAAATCGCCTGCCGCGTCATCCAGACCGCGAAGAAAATGGGCATCCTCACGGTCGCCGTGTACTCCGACGCCGACAAGGAAGCCCGACACGTCGAGATGGCCGACGAGGCCGTGCACATCGGCGCCGCGCCCAGCCGCGAGAGCTACCTGCAGGCCGACCGCATCATCGCGGCCTGCAAGAAGACCGGCGCCGAGGCGGTGCACCCCGGCTACGGCTTCCTGTCGGAGAACGAAGCCTTCGCGCGCAAGGTCGAGGAAGAGGGCATCGTCTTCATTGGGCCCAAGCACCACTCGATCGCGGCGATGGGCGACAAGATCGCCTCGAAGAAGCTCGCCAATGAAGCCAAGGTCAACACCATTCCGGGCTGGAACGACGCCATCGAGACGGCCGAGCGCGCCGTCGAAATTGCTCAGGGCATCGGCTACCCGGTGATGATCAAGGCCTCGGCCGGCGGCGGCGGCAAGGGCCTGCGCGTGGCCTTCAACGACAAGGAGGCCTTCGAGGGCTTCACCTCGTGCCGCAACGAGGCGCGCAACAGCTTCGGCGACGACCGCGTGTTCATCGAGAAGTTCGTCGAGGAGCCGCGCCACATCGAGATCCAGGTGCTGGGCGATTCGCACGGCAACGTCATCTATCTGAACGAGCGCGAGTGCTCCATTCAGCGCCGCCACCAGAAGGTGATCGAGGAGGCGCCTTCGCCCTTCATCAGCGACGCCACGCGCAAGGCGATGGGCGCACAGGCGGTTCAGCTGGCCAAGGCGGTGAACTACCAGAGCGCGGGCACGGTGGAGTTCGTGGTCGGCAAGGACCAGAGCTTTTTCTTCCTGGAGATGAACACGCGGCTGCAGGTGGAGCATCCGGTGACGGAATGCATCACCGGGCTGGACCTGGTCGAGTTGATGATCCGCGTGGCGGCCGGCGAGAAGCTGCCGATCACGCAGGAGCAGGTGAAGCGCGACGGCTGGGCCATCGAGTGCCGCATCAATGCCGAAGACCCGTTCCGCAACTTCCTGCCCTCGACCGGGCGCCTGGTGAAGTTCCAGCCGCCGGCGCAGACCATGTTCGCCAGCGACACCGAACACCTGCAAGGCGTGCGCGTGGACACGGGCGTGTACGACGGCGGCGAGATCCCGATGTACTACGACTCGATGATCGCCAAGCTCATCGTGCACGGCAAGGACCGCCAGCATGCGATTGCCCGCATGCGCGAGGCGCTCAACGGCTTCGTGATCCGCGGCGTGAGCAGCAACATTCCGTTCCAGGCGGCGCTGCTGGCGCATCCGAAGTTCGTGGCGGGCGACTTCAACACCGGCTTCATCGCCGAGCACTACGGCAAGGGCTTCCATGCGGAAGACGTGCCGCACACCGATCCCTCGTTCCTGGTGGCGCTGGCTGCCTACGTGCACCGCCGCTATCGTGCGCGTGCCTCGGGCATCAGCGGTCAGCTCGAAGGCCATGGCGTGAAGGTGGGCGAGCAGTTCGTGGTGGTCGAAATGGGGCCCGAAGGCAAGCACGTGCACCACCCGGTGTCGGTCAGCGACTTCCAGGGCAAGACCGGCGCGAGCGCGGTGTCCGTGGCCGGCAAGAGCTACAAGATCGACAGCAGCTTTGCGCTGGGTGCGATTCGCGTGACGGGCATCGTCAACGACAAGCCCTTCACCGCGCAGGTGGAGCGCGGCGCTGGCAAGAACCCGCTGGCACTGCGCGTGTCGCACGACGGCACGCAGATCGAGGCGATGGTGCTGTCGCCGCTGGGCGCGCGCCTGCTCGAACTGATGCCCTACAAGGCGCCGCCGGACCTGAGCAAGTTCCTGATGTCGCCGATGCCGGGCCTGCTGGTGGAGGTGGCGGTGCAGCCGGGGCAGCAGGTGCAGGCCGGCGAGAAGCTCGCCGTGATCGAGGCGATGAAGATGGAGAACGTGCTGTTCGCCACGCAGGACGGCGTGGTGGGCAAGATTTCCGCGAACAAGGGCGAGTCGCTCGCGGTGGACCAGATCATCATGGAGTTCAACTGATGGGTGCCAACGACCTGCAACAGGCGATCACGCTGCACCGGCCGTCGAAGGCCACGGCACCGACGAGTGACGTACGCTGGTCCGTCGAGGCCATCCAGGCGCTGCTCGACAGGCCGCTGATGGACCTGCTGTTCGAGGCGCAGACCGTGCACCGCGCGCACTTTCCCGCCGGCGACATCGAGCTGGCCACGCTGCTGTCGGTGAAGACCGGCGGCTGCCCCGAGAACTGCGGCTACTGCCCGCAGTCGGCCGAGTTCGACACCGGCGTGAAGGCGCAGAAGCTCATGGAGGTCGACGAGGTGGTGCGCGCCGCGCAGGCCGCCAAGGACGCCGGCGCCACGCGCTTTTGCATGGGCGCCGCATGGCGCGCGCCCAAGGACCGCGACGTGGAGAAGGTCGCCGTGCTGGTCGAGGCCGTCAAGGGCCTGGGCCTGCAGACATGCGCCACGCTGGGCATGCTGGAGCCGCACCATGCGCACCAGCTCAAGGCCGCGGGCCTGGACTACTACAACCACAACCTCGACACGGCGCCCGAGTACTACACCGACGTGGTCGACACGCGCACCTACCAGGACCGGCTCGACACGCTGGCCCACGTGCGCAGCGCCGGCATCAGCGTGTGCTGCGGTGGCATCGTCGGCATGGGCGAGGCGCCGGTGCACCGCGCCGGGCTCATCGCGCAGCTGGCCAACCTGAACCCCTACCCGGAGTCGGTGCCCATCAACAGCCTGGTGCGCGTGCCGGGCACGCCGCTGGCCGATTCGGAGCCGGTCGACCCCTTCGACTTCGTGCGCATGATCGCGGTTGCGCGCATCACCATGCCGACCGCGCGCGTGCGGCTGTCGGCGGGGCGCCAGCAGATGGGCGACGCGGTGCAGGCGCTGTGCTTCATGGCCGGCGCGAACTCGATCTTCTACGGCGACAAGCTGCTGGTCACCGGCAACCCCGACGTCGAGGCCGACACGGTGCTGCTGCGCAGGCTTGGCCTGCAGGCCCGCCAGGTTCAGGCAACAAGCGAAGAGGGATGCGCCGCATGACCACCGTCACACGTCCTTTCAAGGTGCTGGGCATCCAGCAGATCGCCATCGGCGGTACCGACAAGCTGCGGCTGCAGAAGCTGTGGGTCGACATGCTGGGGCTCGAGGTGACGGGCACGTTCAGGAGCGAGCGCGAGAACGTCGACGAGGACATCTGCACGATGGGCGTGGGTCCGTTCAAGGTCGAGGTCGACCTGATGCAGCCGCTGGACCCCGAGAAGAAGCCCGCCGTTCACACGACGCCGCTGAACCATGTGGGCCTGTGGATCGACGACCTGCCCAAGGCCGTCGAATGGCTCACGGCGCAGGGCGTGCGTTTTGCGCCCGGCGGCATCCGCAAGGGCGCGGCCGGCTTCGACATCTGCTTCTTGCACCCGAAGGCGAACGACGAGTTTCCGATTGCGGGCGAGGGCGTGCTGATCGAGATGGTGCAGGCGCCGCCGGAAGTGGTGGCGGCTTTCAGCGCGTTCGCAGCTACGCGTTGAGCACTTTCCTGATCGGCGGCTTCACGTCGGAACGCCGGGGCGGCAGCATCGCCTGGTGCTCGCGCGCCGGGTTCAGGATGATCGAGGTCGCCGTCTCCGTGAGGATGCAGAACTTGGTGACCACCGCATCGAGGTGGCTCACGTCAATCACAGCGATCTCGAGGATCCAGCTGTCTTCCCCTGTCACGTTGTAGGCATTGACGCATTCCGGCGTCTGCTGCACCAGTTCGACCACGCGTGCGTAGTCGGCACGGCCCACGCGGATGATGGCGCGGATGCCGTAGCCCAGCTTGCCCAGGTTCACGGTGGCGCGGTAGCCGCTGATGACGCCAGCGGCCTCCAGTTTCTTCACGCGTTCGGTCACGGCGGGCTGGCTCAGGTGCACGCGGCGGCCGAGTTCGGCCAAGGTCAGGCGCGCATCGTTCTGCAGTTCGGCCAGGATGCGGGTGTCATGCGCATCCAGCGTGGGTGTCAAGGTGAAGTCCATGCAACTCCTTCAAATCAACGGTTGGAAGAGGGCAGAACCATGAAAGTCGCATGGATGCCGGAGGTTGGCTTTCATACCATGGCTGCCTTCACATACCAACAAGAGACTTCCCTCGGCCATGGCCACCCTCGCTTCTCCAGCCAAGCCCACGTCTGCCGGGCGCTCCGGATTGCCGCTGCTGCTGTGGCTGTGCATTGCCGCCACCTGGGTGGTCTGGGGCTCGACCTACCTCGCGATCAAGTACGCGCTCGTGAGCTTTCCGCCGTTCCTGCAGATGGGCTCGCGCTTCCTCTGCGCGGGCGTGCTGCTCATCGTGTGGATGCGCTGGCGCGGGGCGCCGTGGCCGTCGCCGGTGCAATGGCGCAATGCCTTCATCGTCGGCGCGTTGATGCTGGGCGGCGGCATGGGCGGCACGGCCAGTGCCGAGGTGTCGATCGGCTCTGGGCTGGTCGTCGCGTTCATCGCGGTGATTCCGCTGCTCATTGCGCTGCTCAACCTGATCTGGGGTGTGAAGCCGTCGCGGCTGGAGGCAGCGGGCATTGCGCTCGGGCTTGTCGGCGTGCTGATGCTGACGCAGGGCACCGGCTTCCGGTCTTCGCCCGAAGGCTTGCTGGCGATCTGCATCGCCTGCTGCTGCTGGTCGCTCGGCAGCGTGCTGAGCCAGCGCGGCCTGCCGCTGGCGCCCGGCGCGATGGGTTTCGCGAGCGAGATGCTGTGTGGTGGCGTGGTGCTGATGGGGCTGGCCGCGGTGTCCGGTGAAACGCTGAATTGGCCCTTGCACGCCGAGGCGGTGGCCGCGTGGTTCTACCTCGTGGTGTTCGGCTCGCTGATCGCCTTCAATGCCTACATGGTGCTGTTGGCGAGGGCACCGGCCGCGCTGGCGTCGAGCTACACCTTCGTGAATCCGGTGATCGCGATGCTGCTGGGCGTGTGGATCGCCGGCGAAACGGTCACGCGCTTCGAGTGGTACGCCGTGGGCGTGGTGCTGGCGGGGGTGCTGCTGTTGCTCTTCAAGCGCCGGGGCGGCGCCACACGGCAAGGGTAGCGGCCAGCAGCCACATGCCGGCTGCGCAGCCGCGGTTCATGGCTTTCACGCCGCGCTGCGAAAGAAAGCGCACGGCCTGTGTGCCGGCGCCGGCATAGGCCAGCATCACGCAGGTGTCGAGCGCGACGAACACAGCGCCCAGCAGCAGGTACTGCGGACCTTGCGGCTTCGCAATATCGACGAACTGCGGCAGGAAGGCTGCGAAGAACAGCACGGTCTTCGGGTTCGACAGCGCCACGGCCAGGCTGCGCAGCAGCGCGATGCGGCCGTGCGGGCGAACTTCGAGCGGCGACTTGGCCAGCACGGCGCCGAGATCGGTCGCCTCGCTGCGCCAGAGCCTGACGCCCAGCCACACGAGGTAGGCCACGCCGGCGACGCGTATCGCGTTGAAGAGCCATTCCGAAGCCGCCAGCAGCGACCCCAGCCCGAGCGCGACCACCGCGATCAATGTGATGCTGCCGAGCGATGCGCCCGCAATGCCCCAGCTCGCGCGGCGCATGCCGCCCTCGATGCCGTTGGACAGCGCCAGCAGCATCGTCGGTCCCGGAATCAGGGCCAGCGCGAGCGATGCGACGGCGTAGATGAGCAGGGTGTCGAGGGTCATGGCTTCGTCCCCTGGGTGCGTTGCTGTGAAGCGGCACGTGCCCGCGCCAGCGCGGCTTCGACGATGGCGCGCTTGCGTGCGCCGGCGTCCTGCGGGGTTTCGGGTTGGGGCGCCGTTTCAGCCAGGCGGGCGTCGGTGTTGCGGTGCTTGCCGTGCACTTCGTAGCGGCGCCGCGCGCTGGCGGCCTGCTCGGCAGACCAGGCCTGCCAGCCGGTGCGGCCGGGGGTTTCGACCTCGAGCGAGATGCAGTCGACGGGGCACACCGGAATGCACAGCTCGCAGCCGGTGCAGTGCGCCTCGATCACCGTGTGCATGCGCTTGTTGATGCCGACAATGGCGTCGGTCGGGCAGGCGTCCAGGCACAGGGTGCAGCCGATGCACCAGGCCTCGTCGATGACGGCCATGGCGCGCGGCCCTTCGGTACCGAACTGGGGATTGAGCGGTAGCGGGGGGCGCCCGGTGATGAGCGCCAGGCGCGCGATACCTTCCTCACCCCCCGGCGGGCATTGGTTGATGCCCGCTTCCTCGTTTGCCACGGCCTGCGCGTAGCCGGCGCAGTCCGGGTAGCCGCACCGGGTGCACTGCGTCTGGGGCAGTGCGTCGTTGATGCGCGCGGCGAGTCCGTTCACTGGAGCTTGGCGGGCGCGCTTCAGCGCGCGGCGCTGGCGCCGGCCTTCTTGCGCGCGGCGGTCTTCCTGGCCGCTGCGGGCACAGCGGGCGCGGCCACGGTCGCAGCCTTTCTTGCCGGCGCCTTCTTGGCGGCGACGGCGGCGGTCTTGCGGGGCGGCTTCACGGTGTCTTCGGCGGCAAGCTCGCCGCGGTTGCCCGCGCGGCTCTGCGGCTCGTCGTTGGCTGCGATGAACTTCACCACCTTCGGGTAGACCAGTTCGCGCCAGCGGCGGCCGCTGAAGATGCCGTAGTGGCCCGCGCCCTTGACTTCGTAGTGCTCGCGCTTGCTGTCCGAGATGCCGGTGCACAGGCTGTGCGCGGCCTCGGTCTGGCCCGAGCCGGAGATGTCGTCGAGTTCGCCTTCGACGGTGAGCAGGGCGGCGCCGCGGATGTCCTGCGGGCGCACGCGCTCTACCTGGCCTTCGGGGTTCTTGACGTCCCATGTGCCGTTGACCAGGTCGAACTCCTGGAACACGGTGCGGATGGTGTCGAGGTAGTAGTCGGCGTCCATGTCGAGCACGGCGTTGTACTCGTCGTAGAACTTGCGGTGGGCCTCGACGCTGGCGTCGTCGCCCTTGATGAGGTCCTTGAAGTAGTCGTAGTGGCTGGTGGCGTGGCGGTCAGGGTTCATCGCCACGAAGCCGGTGTGCTGCAAAAAGCCTGGGTACACGCGGCGGCCCGCACCCGGGAAGCCTTGCGGCACGGGATAGATCACGTTGTTCTCGAACCACTCGAAGCTCTTGTTCATCGCGAGGTTGTTCACCGCCGTGGGCGACTTGCGCGCGTCGATGGGGCCGCCCATCATGGTCATGGTGAGCGGCAGCGCTTCGCCGCGGCTCGCCATGAGCGACACGGCCGCCAGAACCGGCACGGTCGGCTGGCACACGCTCACCACGTGGCAGTTGCCGTACTCGGCCTGCAGCAGGCGGATGAACTCCTGCACGTAGTTGATGTAGTCGTCGAGGTGGAACTCGCCTTCCGACATCGGCACCAGCCGCGCGTTCTTCCAGTCGGTGATGTAGACCTTGTGGTCCTGCAGCATGGTGCGCACGGTGTCGCGCAGCAGCGTGGCGTAATGGCCCGACAGGGGCGCCACGATCAGCACCACGGGCTGGCTCTTGAGCGTCTTGAGGATGTGCGGCTCGTCGGTGAAGCGCTTGAACCGGCGCAGCTCGCAGAAGGGTTTGTCGAGTGCGATGGCTTCCTGGATGACGACATCTTCGCCGCCGACCTTCACCGACTTGATGTTGAATTCGGGCTTCTCGTAGTCCTTGCCGAGGCGGTAGAGCAGGTCGTAGCCTGCGGCCATGCGCTGCGCCATGGGCATCTGGCCCCACACGGCGCCGGGGCCGTAGAGTTTGGAGGCTGCCTGGGCGAAGTCCGAGAAGGGCTCCATCAGGGAACGCTGGGCTTCGTAGAGTTGATAGAGCATCGCTGGTGTTGGAGTGGAATGTTGCAGTGCAATATATCAGTGCCTTCGCTGCGGTGCAGGAGGCCTAACCCCTACACGGACGCCAAGGCCGGGGTGCTTTTTCCACGGAATGTGAAGGAATCGTCGCGAAGGCGATTCCCTCACACTTTGCTGTCACTTAGATGACTTTGGCGATCGAGGCGCAGACGTGCTCGATGTTCTTGCTGTTCAGCGCGGCCACGCACATGCGGCCGGTGTCGGTGCCGTACACGCCGAATTCATTGCGCAGGCGAACCATCTGGTCCTTGCTCAGGCCCGAGTAGCTGAACATGCCGATCTGCGTGGTGATGAAGCTCATGTCTTCCTTCACGCCGGCGCCCTTCAGGCCGTCGACCAGCTTCTGGCGCATGGCCTTGATGCGCACGCGCATCTCGCCGAGCTCCTTTTCCCACAGGGCGCGCAGTTCGGGGGTGCCGAGCACCGCGGCCACCACGGCGCCGCCGTGGATCGGCGGGTTGCTGTAGTTGGTGCGAATGGCGATCTTCAGCTGCGACAGCACGCGGCCAGCTTCTTCCTTGTTCTCGCACAGCACCGACAGGGCGCCGACGCGCTCGCCGTACAGGCTGAAGCTCTTGGAGAACGAGGTCGACACGAAGAAGGTCAGTCCGGCATCGACGAACTTGCCGACGGCCGCGCCGTCTTCGGTCAGGCCGTAGCCGAAGCCCTGGTAGGCCATGTCGAGGAAGGGCACGAGGTTCTTGGCCTTCACGGCGGCGACGACCTGGTCCCACTGGGCCGACGTGATGTCGTAGCCGGTCGGGTTGTGGCAGCAGGCGTGCAGCACGACGACCGTGCCGGCGGGCGCCGCGTTCAGGGCGGCCAGCATGCCGTCGAAGTCGATGCCGCGCTTGGCGGCGTCGTAGTAGGGGTAGCTTTCGACCTCGAAGCCGGCGTTGGTGAACAGCGCGCGGTGGTTCTCCCAGCTCGGGTCGCTGATCAGGACCTTGGCGTTGGGGTTGAGCTTCTTCAGGAAGTCGGCGCCGACCTTCAGGCCGCCGGTTCCGCCGATGGCCTGGATGGTGGCCACGCGGCCCGACGTGACGGGTTCGCTGTCGGCGCCGAAGACCAATGCCTTCACGGCGTTGTCGTACGCGACGATGCCGTCGATGGGCAGATAACCACGCGCCGTGGGCGCTTTCATCATGTTCTGCTCGGCCGCCTGCACGCACTGCAGCAGGGGCAGCTTGCCGTTGTCGTCGTAATAGACGCCGACGCCGAGATTGACCTTGGAGGGGTTGGTGTCGGCGGCAAACTGCTCGTTGAGGCCGAGGATCGGGTCGCGCGGTGCCATTTCGACCGCGGTGAACATAGACATGGAAAGGTCCTTTGGGATGAAAGCTTCGCTGGCAACCGGGTTTGCGCTACGCTTTCCGGTTGCCTTGAATTTTACCGGCGTGATCGCCACCTGTCGGGAACAGCCATGCCAGAGAACAACGAAGCCATAGCAGACCTGAAGAAGCTGGACCCGATCGGGCCTGCAAAACAGGGCGAATTCGTCCGCTACCCCGGCTCTCCGTTCGAGCTTTTCCAGCCTTATCCGCCCGCCGGGGACCAGCCCAAGGCCATCGAGGGGCTGGTGGCGGGCGTGAACGACGGCGAGGTGTTCCAGACCCTGCTGGGCGTGACCGGCTCGGGCAAGACCTTCACCATGGCCAACGTGATCGCGCAACTGGGCCGCCCGGCCATCATCTTTGCGCCCAACAAGACCCTCGCGGCCCAGCTCTACAGCGAGTTCCGCGAGTTCTTCCCGAAGAACGCGGTCGAGTACTTCGTGAGCTACTACGACTACTACCAGCCAGAGGCCTACGTGCCGCAGCGGGACCTGTTCATCGAGAAGGACTCCTCGATCAACGAGCACATCGAGCAGATGCGGCTGTCTGCCACCAAGAGCGTGCTGGAGCGCCGCGACACGGTGATCGTGGCCACGGTGAGCGCCATCTACGGCATCGGGACGCCCGAGGACTACATGGAGATGCGGCTGATTGCCCGCGTGGGAGACAAGGTCGGCCAGCGCGACCTGATCTCGCGGCTCATCCGCATGCAATACACGCGCAACGAGCAGGACTTTGCGCGCGGCACCTTTCGCGTGCGGGGCGACACCATCGACGTGTTTCCGGCGGAGCACAGCGAACTGGCGATCCGCTTTGAGCTGTTCGACGACGAGATCGAATCGCTGCAGCTGTTCGACCCGTTGACCGGGCGCATCCGGCAGAAGGTGCCGCGCTTCACGGTGTACCCGTCGAGCCACTACGTGACGCCGCGCGACAAGGTGCTGGCGGCGGTGGAAACCATCAAGATCGAGCTGGCCGGCCGCCTCAAGGAACTGGTGGGCGCGGGCAAGCTGGTCGAGGCGCAGCGGCTGGAGCAGCGCACGCGTTTCGA
The DNA here is from genome assembly GCF_056394985.1 of Variovorax sp. 10N412. NCBI lineage: Bacteria > Pseudomonadati > Pseudomonadota > Betaproteobacteria > Burkholderiales > Comamonadaceae > Variovorax > Variovorax sp. 10N412. The sequence continues at coordinate 685,331 of NZ_JBFTIO010000002.1, read as the reverse complement.
CCTCGAGATGCTCGCCGAGATCGGCCACTGCAAGGGCATCGAGAACTACACCCGCCACCTGTCGGGCGCCGCGCCGGGCCAGCCGCCCGCCACGCTGACGGACTACATGCCGAAGGACGCGCTGATGTTCCTCGACGAGAGCCACCAGATGATCGGGCAGCTCGGCGGCATGTACAACGGCGACCGGGCCCGCAAGACCACGCTGGTCGAATACGGCTTTCGCCTGCCGAGCGCCCTGGACAACCGGCCGCTCAAGCTGGAAGAGTTCGAGACGCGCATGCGCCAGTGCATCTTCGTGTCGGCCACGCCGGCGCAGTACGAGAAGGACCATGCGGGCAATGTGGTCGAACAGCTGGTGCGGCCCACCGGGCTGATCGACCCCGAGGTCGAGGTGCGTCCCGCCACGCATCAGGTGGACGATGTGCTGGGCGAGATCCGCATCCGCGTGGACAAGAACGAACGCGTGCTCATCACCACGCTCACCAAGCGCATGGCCGAGCAACTGACCGATTACCTGGGCGACAACGGGGTGAAGGTGCGCTACCTGCACAGCGACATCGACACCGTGGAGCGGGTCGAAATCCTGCGCGACCTGCGCCTGGGCACCTTCGACGTGCTCGTGGGCATCAACCTGCTGCGCGAGGGACTGGACATTCCAGAGGTGTCGCTGGTAGCGATTCTCGACGCCGACAAGGAAGGCTTCCTGCGTTCCGAGCGCTCGCTGATCCAGACCATTGGCCGGGCAGCGCGCAACCTGAGCGGCAAGGCCATTCTCTACGCCGACCGGATGACCGATTCGATGAAGTTGGCCATTGGCGAAACCGAGCGCCGGCGTGCGCGGCAGGTTGCCCACAACGAGGCCAACGGCATCACGCCGCGCAGCATCGTCAAGCAGGTGCGCGACCTGATCGACGGTGTCTACAGCGAGAAGACCGGCAAGGAAATGGCCAAGCTCGACCTGGAGCGTGCCAAGGTCGAGGACATGAGCGAGAAGGACATCGCCCGGGAAATCAAGCGGCTCGAAAAGCAGATGCTGGAGCACGCCCGGAACCTCGAATTCGAGAAGGCCGCCCGGGTGCGCGACCAGTTGGCGCTGCTGCGGGAGCGGGCGTTCGGGGCGTCCGGCGGCGACAACATCGCGGTTTTGCCGCAGTAGGTCTGGTGTCCGGCTGGCCCTGGTTCGGAGGTTCGCATTCTTCAAGCGAACCGCGCTGGGGTTTACCCGAGCAGAGTTCGGGGTTTCTGTTATACTTGACCGAAACAGTCAACAACATAAAAAGAACTTCGCGATGAAGGACCGACTCCTACCAGCTGGTTCACCAGTGTCTGGGGTCGGGCAGGGCGGAGACGAAGTCACCGCGGTCCGGGACTGCGGTGTCATTTCAACGGTAAGCACTTGAAGGAGCTTGCGATGCGTCTCACTACCAAAGGCCGTTTTGCGGTCACAGCAATGATCGATCTGGCACTGCGTCAGAACACCGGTCCGGTCACGCTGGCTGCAATCAGCCAAAGGCAGCAAATTTCGCTGTCGTACCTCGAACAATTGTTCGGCAAGCTGCGCCGTCACGAGCTGGTCGAGTCGACCCGTGGTCCCGGCGGCGGTTACAGCCTCGGCCGCAAGGCGGCAGACATCACCGTGGCCGACATCATTGTTTCCGTCGATGAACCCATCGATGCCACCCAGTGCGGCGGCAAGGAAAACTGCCTCGGCGAAGCCGGCCGCTGCATGACGCACGAACTCTGGGCCTCGCTGAACCAGCGCATGGTCGAGTTCCTTGATTCCGTCACGCTGCAAAAGCTGGTGGACGACCAGATCGCCAAGGGCGTGCAGATCGAGAACAAGCCGGTCGTCAAGCGTGCGATCTCGGCCCAGCCGGTGGTCAAGCCGATTCGTGTGAACGCGCCGAATTCGGTGTTCGCCCTCGGCAACGTCTTCGCCAAGTCCTGAGTGTCGGCAGCGCCTGCGGGCGCCGCCAAGAGCCGCCAGATCAAAAAACAACCCCCACGCCAGCACGAGCCAGCCATGGACGTAACTCCTCATTTCCCGATCTATCTCGATTACGGCGCCACCACGCCGGTGGACCCCCGTGTGGTCGACGCCATGATTCCGTGGTTGCGCGAACACTTCGGCAATCCGGCATCTCGCAGCCACGCCTGGGGCTGGGAGGCTGAGGAAGCGGTCGAGAAGGCGCGCGGCCAGGTCGCTGAGCTGATCAATGCTGATCCGCGCGAGATCGTCTGGACGTCGGGTGCCACCGAGTCGATCAATCTCGCGCTCAAGGGCGCGGCCCAGTTCTACAAGGGCAAGGGCAAGCACCTGATCACCCTGAAGACCGAGCACAAGGCCGTGCTCGATACCATGCGCGAACTCGAGCGCCAGGGCTTCGAAGTAACCTACCTCGACGTCGAGGAAAACGGTCTCGTTGACCTGGAGAAATTCAAGGCCGCGATCCGCCCCGACACCATCCTGGCCAGCGTGCTGTTCGTGAACAACGAAATCGGCGTCATTCAAGACGTGGTTGCGCTGGGCAACGTCTGCCGTGAAAAGGGTGTGATCTTCCACGTCGATTCGGCCCAGGCCACCGGCAAGGTCGAGATCGACATCACCGCACTGCCCATCGACCTGATGAGCCTCGCCTCGCACAAGACCTATGGCCCCAAGGGCATCGGCGCGCTGTACGTGCGTCGCAAGCCGCGCATTCGCCTCGAAGCGCAAATGCATGGCGGTGGCCATGAGCGCGGCATGCGTTCGGGCACGCTGCCTACGCATCAGATCGTCGGCATGGGCGAGGCGTTTCGCATCGCCAAGCTCGAAATGAAGGACGACATCGCCCACGCGCGCCGCCTGCAGCAGCGCCTGCTCGACGGCCTGAAGGACGTCGAACAGGTGTTCATCAACGGCGACCTCGAGCGTCGTGTGCCGCACAACCTGAACATGAGCTTCAACTACGTCGAAGGCGAGTCGCTGATCATGGGCATCAAGGGCCTGGCGGTGTCGTCGGGTTCGGCCTGCACTTCGGCCAGCCTGGAACCCAGCTACGTGCTGCGCGCCCTGGGCCGCAGCGACGAACTGGCCCACAGCAGCCTGCGCATGACCATCGGCCGTTTCACGACCGAAGAAGAAATCGACTACGCGATCTCGACCATCAAGCACAACGTCGCGAAGCTGCGCGAGCTGAGCCCCCTGTGGGAGATGTTCAAGGACGGCGTCGACATCAGCACGATCCAGTGGTCGGCCCACTGACCCAGGCCAGCCCAAGGCTCCACGATTGAACAAAGTTTGAGAGGTACACCATGGCATATTCTTCCAAGGTCATCGACCACTACGAAAATCCACGCAACGTCGGCTCCTTCGAAAAAGGCGACGACTCGGTAGGCACCGGCATGGTCGGCGCCCCGGCCTGCGGCGACGTGATGAAGCTGCAGATCAAGGTCAACCCCGAAACCGGCGTGATCGAAGACGCACGTTTCAAGACCTACGGCTGCGGCTCGGCCATTGCCTCGTCGTCGCTCGTGACCGAATGGGTCAAGGGCAAGACGCTCGACGAAGCGGCTGCGCTGAAGAACGCGCAGATCGCCGAAGAACTGGCGCTGCCGCCCGTGAAGATCCACTGCTCCATCCTGGCCGAAGACGCGATCAAGGCGGCGGTGAGCGACTACAAGGCCAAGCACGGCGTCAAGACCGAAGCTGCTGCGGAAGCCGTTCACTGACATGGCCGTCACGCTTACCGAAGCCGCTGCGCGACACGTCACCCGCTACCTCGGTAAACGGGGCAAGGGCGTGGGCGTGCGGCTGGGCGTGAAGACGACCGGCTGCTCGGGCCTGGCCTACAAGCTCGAGTACGTGGACGAGTTCACCCCCGAAGACGTGGTGTTCGAAGACCACGGCGTGAAGGTGCTGGTCGACCCGAAGAGCCTGGCCTACATCGACGGCACGCAGCTCGACTTCGTGCGCGAAGGCCTGAACGAAGGCTTCAAGTTCATCAACCCGAACGAACGCGACCGTTGCGGATGCGGCGAGAGTTTTCGCATCTGATGCACCGTCGCTGACCGCGACCACAGCCGCCACCATGTCATGTGCTGGCGGTTTTTTCTTGCCATGAACCTGAACGACACCGACTTTCAACTGTTCGCCGTCCCGGCGACGTTTGCGCAGGACCGCGCGGCGCTCGACGCACGCTGGAAAGAGCTGCAGCGCGAAGCCCACCCGGACCGCTTCGCCGCACAGGGCGCTGCGGCGCAGCGCGTGGCCATGCAGTGGTCGGTGCGCATCAACGAGGCCTACCAGCGGCTCAAGGACCCGGTGCGCCGCGCCAGCTACATCTGCGAGCTGCACGACGCGCCGCTGAACGCCGAGAACAACACGGCGATGCCGCCGGAGTTTCTGATGCAGCAGATGGAATGGCGCGAGGCGCTCGACGAGGTCGAGGACACCGCCGCGCTCGAGAAGCTGCAGGCCGAGGTCGATGCGGGCCGAGCACGCGCGCTGTCTTCGCTCGACTGGCTCATCGACGAGAAGGGCGACTACCCCGCCGCCGCCCAGCAGGTGAGAGCCCTCATGTTCATTGAGCGCTTCGGACAGGACGTCGAAGCCAAATTCGATCAGTTGGGACAATAGGCCCTTATGGCTCTTCTTCAGATTTCCGAACCCGGCCAGGCGCCCGACCCGCACCAGCGCCGCATTGCCGTGGGCATCGACCTCGGCACCACGCATTCGCTGGTGGCTTCCGTGCGCAATGGCGTGGCCGAGTGCCTGCCCGACGACCAGGGCCGCGTGCTGCTGCCTTCGGCCGTGCGCTACCTCGAGGGCGACCGCCGCCAGATCGGTTTCGACGCGCTGGCCGCGCGCGCGCAGGACCCGGCCAACACCATCACCTCGGTGAAACGGCTCATGGGCCGAGGCCTGGCCGACATCGCCAACCGCGAGGCCATGTCGTTCCGCATCGGCAGCAATGACGGCGGCATGGTGACGGTACAGACCCTGGCGGGCGAGAAGTCGCCCGTCGAGATCAGTGCCGAGATTCTTGCGACGTTGCGCTTCCGCGCCGAGGACACCTTCGACGCTGAACTCTACGGCGCGGTCATCACCGTGCCGGCGTACTTCGACGAAGGCCAGCGCCAGGCCACCAAGGACGCCGCGCAGCTTGCCGGCCTCAATGTGCTGCGCCTGATCAGCGAACCCACGGCCGCCGCCATCGCCTACGGCCTCGACAACGCGAGCGAGGGCGTCTACGCGGTCTACGACCTGGGCGGCGGCACCTTCGACATCTCGATCCTGCGACTGACGCAGGGCGTGTTCGAAGTGATTGCCACGGGTGGCGACTCGGCCCTGGGCGGCGACGACTACGACCACGCGCTGGCCGGTTTTGTGCTCGAGCAGACCGGCCTGCAAGCCGGCAGCGACACCGACAAGGCCGCCTTGCTGGTGGCTGCGCGTGCCGCCAAGGAGGCACTGACCGAATCGGCATCGACCGCATTCAGCGCGAGCGTCGCGGGCGAAACGGTCACGTTCGATCTGGCCCGCGAGCAGTTCGACGCGGCCACGAAGCCGCTCACCGACCGCACCATCGCTGCCGTTCGCAAGGCGCTGCGCGATGCCAGGCTCAAGCCCGACGATCTGCAGGGCATCGTGCTCGTCGGCGGGTCCACGCGCATGCCGCAGGTCCGCGCGGCCGTTGCCGGGTTCTTCGGCCGCGAGCCGCTGGTCAACCTGAACCCCGACGAAGTCGTGGCCCTCGGCGCTGCCATCCAGGCCAACCAGCTGGCCGGCAACAACGGCGCGGGCGAGCTGTTGCTGCTGGACGTGATTCCGTTGTCGCTCGGCATCGAGACCATGGGGGGGCTTGTTGAGCGCATCGTGCCGCGCAACCAGACCATTCCCACGGCCATGGCGCAGGACTTCACGACCTACAAGGACGGCCAGACCGCGCTGGCGTTGCACGTGGTGCAGGGCGAGCGCGACCTCGTATCCGACTGCCGCAGCCTCGCGCGCTTCACGCTGCGCGGCATCCCGCCGATGGCGGCCGGCGCGGCGCGCATCCGCGTGACCTTCACCGTCGACGCCGACGGCCTGCTGAGCGTGAGCGCGAAGGAGCAGGGCAGCGGCGTCGAGGCCAGCGTGACGGTCAAGCCGTCGTACGGCCTGTCGGACGACCAGATCGCAACCATGCTGCAGGAGAGCTTCTCCACTGCGCAGCAAGACATGCAGGCCCGCGCGCTCGTCGAGTCGCGCGTCGATGCCGACCGCATGCTGCTGGCCACGCAGAGCGCGCTCGACGCCGATGGCTACCTGCTCGGCGCCGAGGAACGCGCCGTCATCGACGCGTCGATGGCGCGGCTGCGCGAAGCCGCCAAGGCGAGCAACGAGGCGGCTGCCATCGAGGCCGCCACCAAGAAACTGGCCGACGACACCGAGGCCTTTGCCGCTCAGCGCATGAACGCGGGCATTGCGCGCGCGCTTTCGGGCCGCAAGGTCGAATCCCTGTAGAACAACAACATGCCCACGATCAAGATCTACCCGCATCCCGAATACTGCCCGCAGGGCGCCGAAATCACCGCGCCCGCCGGCACCTCGATCTGCGAGGCGCTGCTCGACAACCACATCAACCTCGAGCACGCCTGCGAGATGAGCTGCGCCTGCACGACCTGCCACGTCATCGTGCGCCAGGGCTTCAATTCGCTCAACGAAGCCGAGGAGGGTGAAGAAGACCTGCTCGACCGCGCCTGGGGCCTGGAGCCGCAGTCGCGCCTGAGTTGCCAATCGATCCTGGCGCAGGAGAATGTGACCATCGAGATTCCGAAGTACTCGATCAACCACGCCAAGGAAAACCACTGATGTCCAGACTGATCGTTCTCGATACCGAAACCACCGGGCTCTCGGCGGAGAACGGCGACCGCATCATCGAGCTCGGCTGCGTGGAGCTGTTCAATCGCAAGCTCACCGGCAACGACCTGCACATCTACTTCAACCCCGAGCGCGAGAGCCACGAGGACGCGCTCAAGGTGCACGGACTGACCACCGACTTCCTGCGCGACAAGCCGAAGTTCGCCACGCTGGGCAACGACATCATCGAGTACCTGCGCGGCGCCGAGCTGATCATTCACAACGCGGCCTTCGACGTCGGCTTCCTCAACAAGGAGTTCGAGCGCGCCGGCCTGCCGCCGTTGCGCACCTTCGTCAGCGAAGTGACCGACACGCTGGCCATGGCCAAGCTGGTGTACCCGGGCAAACGCAATTCGCTCGACGCGCTGTGCGACCGCTTCGGTGTCGACCGTTCGAACCGCACCTTCCACGGCGCGAAGCTCGATGCGCAGTTGCTGGCCGACGTCTACATCAACCTTACGCGCGGGCAGGACGCGCTGCTGATCGACGTGGCCTCGAACGAGCCGGCGCTGGGCACCACCGTGGTGGCCATCGACCTGAGCCAGTTCGCGCTGCCGGTGATCGCGGCGGGCGAGCAGGAACTCGCCGCGCACGAGGCCGTGTTGTCTCAGCTCGACAAATCGAGCGGTGGCCGAACACTGTTTCGCCAGAACAGCGAAAAAGCTGTGGCATAATCTGAGGCTTCGCACAACGCGATACGTGTTCAAGACACTGAACTCAAAAGCAGTGTCTCAGGGCGGTTAGCTCAGGGGTAGAGCACAGCATTCACACTGCTGGGGTCGGAGGTTCGAAACCTCCACCGCCCACCAAATCAGAAAAAGCGACCTGGATTTCCAGGTCGCTTTTTTGTTGTCCGTTCGTTCGTGCCCCTTGCGCGACATTCGGCGTCGCGGCCTCAGTGGCTGACCTGTCGGCTCCCGCCGACGGCAAGTACAGCCAAGCGCTGGCGCAGCTCCCATGGCACAGGCCTACAACCTGGGCCAAAGGAGCAACACCATGGCCACGCATCCCGACCTTCCGACTCCACTCACGCCGGACCTGCCTGTAGAGCCCGATCAAGGACCGAGCACGCCGCCCGACGAAACCACCGATCCCGAGCCGCCGCCCAGCGTGTTGTGAGTGTGCGCGGCGTGCGAGCCGCGCTAAGCTCGCTCGATGGACGAAATTGATTGCGCCGTCATCGGCGGCGGGGTTGTGGGCTTGGCCGTCGGTCGCGCGCTGGCGCTGGCGGGCCGCGAGGTGCTGGTGCTGGAATCCGAAGGTGCCATCGGCACGGGAACCAGTTCGCGCAACAGCGAGGTCATTCATGCAGGCATCTATTACCCGCAGGGCTCGCTGAAGGCCAGGCTTTGCGTCGAAGGCAAGGAACTGCTCTATGCCTATGCGGCGCAGCGTGGCGTGCCGCACCGTCGCTGCGGCAAGTTCATCGTGGCCACGTCACCGGAGCAGGCGGCTCAGCTCGATGCGATTCGAACCAAAGCCGCCGCCAATGGTGTCGACGACCTTGAGCTGATGACCGCGCAGCAGGCGATCCAGTTGGAGCCGCAATTGCATTGCGTGGCGGCGCTTCATTCTCCGAGTACCGGCATCGTCGACAGCCACGCCTTGATGCTGAGCCTGCTCGGGGATCTCGAGAACGCCGGCGGCATGCTGGCGCTGAAATCGCCGGTGCTGCATGCCGAGTGCAGCGACCGCGGCATTGTCCTGGTCGCGCAGGACGGGACTTCGCTGCGCTGCCGCAGCGTCGTCAATGCTGCCGGGCTGGGGGCTCCGGCACTGGCCCGGCGTTTCGAAGGACTGCCTCTTTCTTCGGTGCCGAAGGCGTATTTCGCCAAGGGCAACTATTTCACGCTCTCGGGGCGCGCGCCGTTCAGCCGCCTGGTGTATCCGGTACCCGAACCGGGTGGCTTGGGCGTGCATTTGACGCTCGACCTTGGAAACCAGGCGAAGTTCGGACCCGACGTGCAGTGGGTCGAATCGGCTGACGACCTGGTCGTGGACCCGGCCCGCGGCGAGGGCTTCTACGCAGAGGTACGCAAGTACTGGCCCGCACTGCCCGACGGTGCCTTGATCCCGGGCTATGCGGGCATGCGGCCCAAGATTTCCGGGCCGGGCGAGCATGCCGCCGACTTCGTGATCGATGGGCCTGCATCGCATGGTGTGCCGGGCCTGGTCAATCTGTTCGGCATCGAATCGCCCGGGCTCACGAGCAGCCTGGCCATCGGTCGCCATGTCGCCGGCCTGCTGGCGAATGCGTGACGCGAGGCGCGTCAAAGTCTGCGCGTCCGTCGCGCACGAGGGTCTTTTGTGCCTGTAACATGACAGCACGCCATTTGCTGGCGTGAAGCCGCCGGCGCGGTGCCGGTGTCATCACGGAGGAAAGATTCCAATGAGTGCATCCCAAAATCTTGAAGCAGCAGCCGAAGACATTGCAAGCGACGTGCGCGGCGTGCTGGCAAGCAAGGACCTGGATTCGGTTCCCCACATCAAGGCGCTGCGCCAGCGCATCGACACCAAGCTGGCCATCGCACGCGAACTCGCCGCAGAGAAGAGCAAGCTCGCCGCCAAGAAGGCCCGCGAAGCGGCCAACTCCGCCAACGCCTACGCCCACGACGAACCGTGGCAGATCGCCGGTGCCGCACTGGCCGTCGGCGTGCTGGTGGGTCTGTTGCTTGGCCGCCGCTGACCTGAACTCGAACCGAAGCCTTCAGTCGGGGATGACCGGAGCCAGCCCATGAGGCTGCTGTCCCTGTTCGGGCTGGACGCCCGGATTCGTCGGTTGCGCATCGCCGCGGCCGAGGGCGCCCTGGCGGCCGAAGACCGGGTGCAACTGCTGCGCATGGCCTGGGAGGACGAGAAACAGCGCCTCAAGCTGATGCTCCTCCTCGTGGTCGCCGTGCTGGGGCTGACCACGGTCACGGTGGCTTTGCTGTCTGTGGCGGTGGTCGTTCATTTCTGGGAAACGCCGTACCGCATCACGGCCGCCTGGTCGGTCGCGGGTGTGTGGGTGGTGCTGTGGCTGGCAGCGGCTGTCGGCCTGCTGCTGACGCTGCGCAACGCGTCCAACAGCTTCGTGCCGGCGCGCCATGAATTCGAACGCGACTGGGCCTGGGTCCAGGACCAGTTCGGCCTTGGCAAGGACCCGGATCAGGACGAAGAGTCGCCGCGTCCCGCGCGGCCTGCGACGCGCGAAGAACTGCTCGCGCGCATGGAGCGTCAGCGCCAGCGCATCGCGACCTTGCAGGGTGGACGAGAAACCCAGCCGGCCGCGGCGGAGGGTGCAGGCGGTGCGAGCGAGCGCGAAATGCCCCCGTCGAATGAATCAGCCGGTGCCGCGGCGCTGCGTATCGCTCGCGCACACCCAGTGGCCGCGGGTGTTGTCGCCGCGGCCGCTGTCGTGGTGATCCGGCCGAAGCGGCTGTTGCGCTGGGCCGCGTTCATTGCGCCCGTGCTGTGGCGCATGCGCTGAGCGAAAAGAAAAAGCCGAAAGCTCAGGCCTTGCTGCGATCGCGCAGCAGCGCTTGGGCGGCTTCGCGGACCAGCCCCGGGCCGCGGTAGATCAGTCCGGTGTAGATCTGCACCACGTCCGCACCCGCGGCGATTTTGGCCCTGGCGTCGGCCGCACTCAGGATGCCGCCCACCCCGATGATCGGAAAGCCCGCGCCCAGCGCCGCGCGAAGCTGCGAAATCACGCGGTTGCTCGATTCACGCACCGGTGCACCCGAAAGGCCGCCCGCTTCCTCGGCATGCGGCAGGCCTTTCACCGCATCGCGCGCCAGCGTGGTGTTGGTGGCGATCACGCCGTCCATGCCGTGGCGCTTCAGCGTGGCGGCAATCACGGTCACCTGGGCCTCGTCCAGATCGGGGGCTATCTTCACGAACAGCGGCGCGCGTTTGTCGTGCCGCGCGGCCAGCGCCTCGCGCCGTTCGGCCACCGCGCCGAGCAGCGCATCGAGCGCTTCGTCGCTCTGCAGTGAGCGCAGGTTGGCGGTGTTCGGGCTCGAGATGTTGATCGTCACGTAGTCGGCGTGCGGGTACACGCCGTCGAGGCAGGCGAGGTAGTCGTCCACCGCGCGCTCGATCGGTGTGGCGGCGTTCTTGCCGATGTTGAGGCCCAGCAGCATCGGCGCCTTGTTGCCGCCGCCCTTGCGAAAGCGCGCCTTCTGCACATTGGCCAGGAAGGCGTCGAGCCCGTCGTTGTTGAAGCCCAGCCGGTTGATGAGGGCGTCGCGCTGCGGCAGCCGGAACATGCGCGGCTTCGGGTTGCCTGGCTGGCCCTTCGGGGTGACGGTGCCGACTTCGACAAAGCCGAAACCCATGGCGGCAAAGGCATCGATGCAGCGGGCGTTCTTGTCGAGCCCGGCCGCAAGGCCCACGCGGTTCGGAAATGTCAGCCCGGCGAGCTCGATGGGGTCGTTCACGCGTGGTGCCGAGTAGGCGCAGGCCAGCGGCGTGTTCTGCGTGCGCGCCAGCCCGTCCAGCGTGATTTCGTGGGCATGCTCGGGGTCGAAGCCGAACAGGAAAGGGCGGGCGAGGCCGTAAAGCGAGGAGGGCATCAGCAGGGGCATCGGATAATTCTGGACTTCTATGAGCCAAGGATTCTCCGCGATGACCGCACCCGCCTCCGCAACCCCTTCAAACCCGCTTTCTCAGGACGAACTCAAGGCCCAGGTCGGCCGCGCCGCACTGGCCTACGTGGCCAAGGGCGAGATCGTCGGCGTCGGCACCGGCTCCACGGTGAACAAGTTCATCGACGCGCTGGCCACCATCAAGGACGAGATCAAGGGCGCCGTCTCCAGCTCGGTGGCCTCGACAGAGCGCCTGCGCGCGCTGGGCATTCCGGTGTTCGACAGCAACGAGGTGGAAGAACTGGCCGTCTATATCGACGGAGCCGACGAAATCGACCATCGCGGTTTCATGGTGAAGGGCGGCGGGGCGGCGCTCACGCGCGAGAAGATCGTGGCCGCCCAGTCGCGCAAGTTCATCTGCATTGCCGACGCGTCCAAGCTGGTCGAGACGCTGGGCGCCTTTCCGTTGCCGGTCGAAGTGATCCCGATGGCGGTGCGCCGCGTGATGCGGCAGTTTGCCGCCATGGGCGGCATCGCGCAGGTGCGCGAGAAGGACGGGCTGCCGCTGGTCACCGACAACGGGCAGCACATTGTCGACGTGACGGGTTTGCGGATCACCGCGCCGCTGGCCTTCGAGTCCGAAGTGAGCCAGTGGCCCGGCGTGGTGACGGTCGGCGTCTTCGCGCACCAGAAGGCCGATGTCTGCCTGCTGGGCACCTCGGCGGGCGTGAAGACCCTGGAATTCGCCTGAACCGGCGCCCGGGCAGGGCCGCCGGCGGCCAGGCTCAGAACTTGATGCCGGCCGGGTTGCTCGGACCAGGTTCGCTGGATGCGGGCGGCAGCGCGGGTTGTGCTGACGGTGCCGCGGCGGCACGCGGCGCCGGCGTCGCCTGTTGGGCGACCAGCGGGCGTGCCAGTCCGTTGCGATAGCCCGCAGGCAGACTGTTGCTCTTCGGGTAGCCGGCTGCGTCGAGGTACTGCGACCACTCGGCGTCGCCATAGCCCTTGAGTTGCTGCGATCCGATGGTGAGCAGCGGCAGCGAGCTCTGGCTGCTCAGGCGCTGCAGCGCCTCGATATCCTCGTTGCTCTTGACGGTGCGTTCATCGAAGGGAATGCCGCGCGTGACGAGCATCGAGCGCGCCGCGCCGCAGGGCGCGCATTCGTCGCTCGTGTACAGGACGACCGGATAGCGCTGCGCCACCTGGCGAAGCTCGTAAGGCAGGCCTGCGCCGGCCGGTGTACCCACGGCGCCTTGCGGTCCCGAGGCGGGCTCGGTGCTGGCGGCCGGGGCACGGTCCGAAAAAGTGACCTTGCCGTTCTTGTCGACCTGGCGGTAGACCGACTGCGCCATGGCGCCGGCAGCAACGAGCAGGAGGCAGACGCCTGCCGTCCGCGCGCCCAGGCGATGCAGTGAGAATTTGTAAGGGATCGTGTGCATCGCCCGAGTATCGCAAGCTTCAGCGCCGCATCAAGCGGGCTGGGCCTGCGCCATGCCCTGATGTCGCAACAGCGCATCAAGCTGGGGCTCGCGGCCGCGGAAGGCCTTGAACGAATCCATCGCGCTGCGGCTGCCGCCGGCCTCGAGAATGGCCTGGCGGTACTTGCGGCCGGTCTCGATGTTCGGTTCGCCATCGGCGCCCACGGTTTCCTCGAAGGCCGCGTAGGCGTCGGCGCTCAGCACCTCGGCCCATTTGTAGCTGTAGTAGCCGGCCGCGTAGCCGCCCGAGAAGATGTGGCTGAAGGTGTTCGGCGTGCGGCTGAAGGGGGGCGAAGGCATCACGGCCACTTCGCTGCGCACCGCGCCGAGCAGCGCCATCACGTCGCCTGTCTGGGCCGCCGAGGCGTGGTACTCGGTGTGCAGCAGCATGTCGAACAGCGAGAACTCGATCTGGCGCAGCGTCTGCAGCCCGCTCTGGAAGTTCTTGGCGGCCGTCATCTTGTCGAACAGCGCGCGCGGCAGCGGCTCGCCGGAGTCGACATGGGCGGTCATGTGCTTGAGCACATCCCACTCCCAGCAGAAGTTCTCCATGAACTGGCTCGGCAGCTCTACCGCGTCCCACTCGACGCCGCTGATGCCCGAGACGTCGCGCTCGTTCACCTGGGTGAGCATGTGGTGCAGGCCGTGGCCGAACTCGTGGAAGAGGGTGGTCACGTCGTCGTGCGTGAGCAGCGGCGGCTTGCCGTCGACACCGCTGGCGAAGTTGCACACCAGTTGCGCGACGGGCGTCTGCAGCACGCCAGTGTCGGGGCGCAGCCAGCGGGCGCGAACGTCGTCCATCCAGGCACCGCCGCGCTTGGCAGCGCGGGCCGAGGGGTCGAGGTAGAACTGGCCGACCTTCTGCCCGGCGCGTTCGATGCGATAGAACTCGACGCTCGGGTGCCAGGTCGGCGCGCTGTCGCGGCGGATCGACACTTCGAACAGCGTCTCGACGATCTTGAACAGGCCCGCCATCACCTTCGGCGCTGGGAAGTACTGCTTGACCTCCTGTTCGCTGAAAGCGTATCGCGCTTCCTTGAGCTTCTCGCCGATGTAGCTCCAGTCCCAGGGCTGCGGGTCGGTGATGCTCAGTTGCTCCGACGCGAAGACGCGCAGGTCGGCCAGGTCGCGTTCGCCGTAGGGCTTGGCCTTGACGGCCAGGTCGCGCAGGAACTTCACGACCTGCTCGGGCGATTCGGCCATCTTCGGCACGACCGACAGCTCGCCGAAATTGTTGTAGCCCAGCAGCTTCGCTTCTTCTTCGCGCAGCGCGAGGATCTCGGTGATCAGCGCCGTGTTGTCGAAGGCGGCGTCGCCGAATTCGCTGGCACGCGTGACGTACGCACGGTAGAGCTTTTCGCGCAGCGCGCTGCTCTTGGCGAACTGCATCACGGGCAGGTAGCACGGCATCTTGAGCGTGAGCTTGTAGCCGTCCTTGCCATCGGCTTCGGCGGCCGAGCGCGCGGCGCTCACCACGTCTTCGGGCACGCCTTCGAGTTCACCGAACGCCGCGTAGTACGCAAAGGCATCGGTCGCGTCGAGGGCGTTTTCGCTGAACTTCTGGCTCAGCTCGGCCTGGCGCTCCTGGATGTCGGCAAAGCGCTTCTTGGCCTCGCCCTGCAGTTCGGCGCCGCCCAGCACGAAGTTGCGCACTGCGTTGCGATGCGCCTGGCGCTGCTCGGCGTTGAGCGTGGACACGTCGATGGCCTTGTACTTGGCGTACAGCCGCTCGTCCGAACCCAGGCGGGTCCAGAAGGCGGTGACGCGCGGCATGGCCTCGTTGTAGGCGGCGCGCAGCTCGGGCGTGTCGGCCACGGCGTTCAGGTGGCCCACGGCGCCCCAGGCGCGGCTGAAGCGTTCGGAGGCCACGTCGAGCACCTTCGAGATGGCATTCCAGTCGGCCGGGAATTCGGCCGCCGTCACGGCCTGCAGCGCGGTTTCGGCATCGGCCAGCAGAACGTCGACGGCGGGCGCGACATGCTCGGGCCGGATGCGGTCGAACAGCGGGAGATCGTTGAAGTCGAGGAGGGGGTTGTTCGTCATGGCCATGAGAGTTACTTGGCGGCGCGTTCGGCCGCTTCAAGGGTGTTGGCGAGCAGCATGGCGCGCGTCATGGGGCCGACGCCGCCCGGCACGGGCGTGATCCAGCCGGCCACTTCCTTCACGCCGTCGAAATCGACGTCGCCGGCCAGCTTGCCGTCTTCCTTGCGGTTCATGCCCACGTCGATGACCACCGCGCCGGGCTTGACCATGTCGGCGGTCAGCAGGTTGAGCTTGCCCACCGCGGCGACGATCACGTCGGCCTGGCGCGTGATGGCGCCCAGGTCTTGCGTGGCGCTGTGGCAGATGGTCACGGTGGCGCTCTTGGCGAGCAGCATCATGGCCATCGGCTTGCCGACGATGTTGCTGCGGCCGATGACCACGGCGTGCTTGCCGCGCAGGTCGTAGCCGATGGATTCGAGCATCTTCATGCAGCCGTGCGGCGTGCAGGGCCAGAAACCGGGGGCGCCGGTCATCAGCGCGCCGGCGCTGGCGACGTGGAAGCCGTCGACGTCCTTGGCGGGCGAAATCGTCTCGATGACCTTCTGGCTGTCCATGTGCTTCGGCAAGGGCAACTGGACCAGGATGCCGTGCACCTTCGGGTCGTCGTTGAGCGTGCGGATGCGCGCCAGCAGGTCGGCTTCGCTCAGGTCGGCGGGGTAGGTTTCGAGCGTGGCCTGCAGGCCGGTCTGGGCGCTGTCGTTGACCTTGTGCTTCGTGTAGACCTGGCTGGCCGGATCTTCGCCCACGAGGATGATGGAAAGAGCCGGGTTCACGCCTCGGGCCTTGAGCGCGGCGGTGCGGCCGGCGACTTCGGCGCGAATGGTTTTGGCGAGGGCGTTGCCGTCGATCAGTTGGGCGGTCATCGGTTCTGATTTTCCAAGTAAAAACGCCCGCTTGCGCAGGCGTGGTGGACATTCGTTGCTATCGAAGAGATAGCTGTTTGCTAGGCCTTGGCCGCTGGCGCCGCCTGCCCGAGGGCGATCTTGAGCAGATCGGCGACGGTGTTGGCATTGAGCTTTTCCATGATGTTGGCGCGGTGCGCCTCGACCGTCTTGATGCTGATGCCCAGGTCGTCGGCGATCTGCTTGTTCAGGCGGCCGGCCACGATGCGTTCGAGCACCTGCGCCTCGCGGCCCGTGAGCTTGGACAGCAGCGCGTCGCGGCTGGCCGACTGCTGGTGCTGCGTGAAGGCGCCGCGCGCATGTTCGAGCATGCGCTCGACCAGCGTGACGAGTTCCTCGTCGTTGAAGGGCTTCTGGATGAAATCCATTGCGCCCTTCTTCATGCTGTCGACCGCCATCGGCACGTCGCCGTGCCCGGTGATGACCACGATGGGCAACGGGGAGCGCCGCTCGATCAGTCGATCCTGCAGTTCGAGGCCGGTCATGCCGGCCATGCGGATGTCGACGATCAGACAGGCGACTTCGCGCGGGTCGTATCGGGAGAGAAAGGATTCGGCGGAATCGAAACAGCGGACTCTGTAGTCCTTGCCTTCGAGCAGCCATTGCAGCGAATCGCGTACGGCTTCGTCGTCGTCGACGACATAGACCGTGCCCTTCTTCGGAATCAAACTCATGCAGGTACCTTTGTCTCGTCGCTAGCTACGGAACTGATAGCGTCCAACACCGGAATCCAGAAGGAAAAACGGCATCCGATCACATCCGGACCATTGTAGATGTTCTCCGCCTGCATCCGGCCGCGGTGCGACTCGACGATGGTGCGGCACAGGTTCAGCCCGATGCCCATGCCTTCGGGTTTGGTGGAGAAGAAGGCCTCGTACAGCCGGTCCATCACTTCGGGCGCCAGGCCCTTGCCGGTGTCCTGCACCGAGAACTCGATGGCGTTGTGGCCCTCGATGACCTTGGGCAACACCCGCAGCTCGACGCTGCGGCGCGCCAGCGGCCGATCGGCAATGTCGATGGATTCGGCCGCGTTCTTCAGCAGGTTGACCATCACCTGTTCGATGAGGATCGGGTCGACCCGCACCACCGGCAGCCGCGCGGCCACGTAGTGGTTCAGGCGCACGTTGCGCCGCCGCAGCTCGATGCCGGCGAGTTCGACCGCCTCGCTCACCATGGTGGCCACGTCGGCCGGCGTGCGGTTGGGCTCGCTGCGCTTCACGAAGGAGCGGATGCGCTGGATGATCTGCCCCGCGCGCTGCGCCTGCTTCGACGTCTTCTCGAGTGCGGCCAGCAGCGCTTCGGTGTCGATCGTCTGCCCCTTGATGCGCGACATCATTCCGTTGCAGTAGTTGGTGATGGCGGTCAGCGGCTGGTTGAGCTCGTGCGCCACGCTGGACGCCATTTCGCCCATCGTGATGAGTCGGCTCGCCGACTGGGCCTTGTCGGCCTGCGCGGCCGCCTGTTCCTCGGCGTCGCGGCGCGGCGTGATGTCGGTGGCGATCACGAGTTGCGCCAGCCGGCCGTCGACCCAGGTGAGGTAGCGCGAGCGCACTTCGAGCCACTTGCCCAGGTGCGGCACGAAGATCTCGTTGTTCGCGGCCTGCGCGGCGGTGAGCGTGTCGATGGGAAGGCCCGCATAGGGGTCGACGTCGTCCAGGCCCTCGTCGTGCGCGTTCGAGGCCGGCACGCCCGCCTGGGCGACCATGCCGAGGTGGCCCACGGTGTCCGAGCCGAACCACAGGCGGTACAGCTTGTTGGCGAACAACAGTTCCTCGCTGCCGATGGGCGCCACCGACACGGCCGCGTCCAACGCCTCGAGCACGGTGGTGAAACGTTCGTACGAGGCCGACAGCTGCTCGCGGATGCGCGTGGGCTCGGTGATGTCGGTCATCGACGTCATCCAGCCGGTCTGGTGGCCGCGCGCGTCGATCAGCGGCGACACATAGAGCCGCGCGTTGAACACGCTGCCGTTCTTGCGCTTCACGCGCACCTGGAAGCCGCCGGGCAGGGCGCGGCCGTGCAGTTCTTCTTCCAGCCGCTCGTTCATCACTTCGCGGTCTGATTCGAGCCAGTAGGGGAAGGGCGGCGACTGGCCGACCAGTTCTTCCTCGCTCCAGCCCGTCATGGCGCAGAAGGCGGCGTTCACGTAAGTGATGCGGCCTTGCAGGTCGAGCACGCGCATGCCGGTGAGCATGGAGTTTTCCATCGCGCGGCGGAAGTTGGTCTCTGCCACCAGCCGTTGCTGGGCCTGCAGGCGGCGGCGCGTGTGGCGCCAGGTGCCGATCAGCATCCAGCTCGTGAGCACGCTGAGCGCGCACACCAGCCAGAACAGGCCGTTGCCCACCACGCCCTGCGAGGTGCG
This sequence comes from Variovorax sp. 10N412, assembly GCF_056394985.1. Lineage (NCBI taxonomy): Bacteria > Pseudomonadati > Pseudomonadota > Betaproteobacteria > Burkholderiales > Comamonadaceae > Variovorax > Variovorax sp. 10N412. The sequence continues at coordinate 667,095 of NZ_JBFTIO010000002.1, read as the reverse complement.
GTAGGCCTGGGCGCGCAGCACGAGTGCATTGCCCACCGGCGACACCGGCACTTCGTACTCGTTGGTGCGCTCGGTCCAGGGCAGCAGGCGGGTGCCGGTGTTCTTCAGGTTGGCGGTGTTGCCGGCGATCACATGGCCCTTGGCATCGAGCAACGACACCGCATAGCGCGCCTGCACCTCGGACGGCATGCCGTAGCGCAGCAGGCCGTCGACCGAGAACTCGCCGAGCACCACGCCCGCGAACAGGCCCTGGTCGAAAAGGGGAATGTGCAGTTGCAGCATGGCCGCCGGCTCGCCGCCGGCCACGGGCTGCGAATACACCGGCTGGCGCAGCTCGCGCGCCAGCGCGTAGTTGCTCTCGATGTCGCCGGGGCGCAGCACGTCGCCGATCAGGTGCTGCTGCGCCGGGTGAACGCTGGGCGCGGCATAGCCCGCCTTGAAGCGGCGTCGGTCGTCGATCCAGGTGATGGTCTGCAGTTCGGGGAACTGGCTGACCAGCGACTCGGCCCGGCTGGTGAACTCGATGGGGTCGATCTCGCGGTTGGAGGCATCGCGCGCGATGCGCATCAGTTGCTCCTGGCGTTCCAGCAGGCGCAGGCGCATGCGCTGCTGCGCATATTCGACGTCGCGGCGCACCGACTCCTGCTCGCGCTCGACCTCCTCGGTGCGCAAGTACCAGAAGGCCGAGACGATGGCGGCCAGAAAAAGAAGCACGGCCGCCATCGGCGCCAGCATGGCGACGGCGTCCTGCAGCACCGGCGTCTGCCGACGCCACCACTTGCGCCACCAGGACAGGGGCGACGCGTTCACGGCACTGCGGGCAACCGCCAGCGGAGAGGAAAAAGGCATGGGCCGAGTTTAGGTGAAGCCCCCTCGGAAACGATGGGGAAAGCGGCGGTGCCATGGGCTCCCGTATGGTTGCCTTCTGGCGGCTGGAAATCGTCGAAATATCACATTAAGAAATGAATGCGCACTATTTGAAATCTCGATGTTTCTATGAGAAACTCCGCCGCGCTGCTCGCATAGCGCACTAAATTACCGCCACAGCCCTAAAAGGAGAGACAAGCATGTCGGCAAATCCAGAGAACCTGTTCGGCTCGGCCGCGAACGACGCGGACGCCCAGGAGACCCGTGAATGGATGGATGCACTGTCCTCCGTCATCCAGAGCGAAGGCCCCGAGCGGGCCCACTTCCTTCTCGAGCAGCTGCTCGAACATGCCCGGCAGAACAGCGTCGACCTGCCGTTCTCTGCCAACACCGGCTACGTGAACACCATCGAGCCCGGCCTGGAAGCCCGCAGCCCCGGCAACCTCGAGATCGAACAGCGCCTGCGTGCCTACATGCGCTGGAACGCCATGGCGATGGTGGTCAAGGCCAACCGCCACCACCCGGCCGAAGGCGGCGACCTGGGCGGCCACATCGGCTCCTTTGCATCGCTGGCGAGCATGTTCGGCGCCGGCTTCAACCATTTCTGGCATGCCGAGAGCGAAAACCACGGCGGCGACCTGCTGTACATCCAGGGCCACGTGTCGCCCGGCATCTACGCCCGTGCCTATCTCGAGGGCCGTCTTTCCGAAGAGCAGCTGCTCAACTTCCGCCAGGAAGTGGACGGCAAGGGCCTGTCGAGTTACCCGCATCCGAAGCTGATGCCGGAGTTCTGGCAGTTCCCCACGGTGTCGATGGGCCTGGGCCCGCTCATGGCCATCTACCAGGCGCGCTTTCTCAAGTATTTGCACGCACGCGGCATCGCCAACACCGGGAACCGCAAGGTCTGGGTGTTCTGCGGCGACGGCGAGATGGACGAAGTCGAATCGCTGGGCGCCATCGGCCTGGCGGCGCGCGAGAACCTCGACAACCTGGTCTTCGTCATCAACTGCAACCTGCAGCGCCTGGACGGCCCGGTGCGCGGCAACGGCAAGATCATCCAGGAACTCGAAGGCGAATTCCGCGGCGCCAACTGGAACGTCATCAAGCTGATCTGGGGCAAGGGCTGGGACGCGCTGCTCGCGAAGGACCATGACGGCGCGCTGCGCAAGATCATGATGGAGTGCAACGACGGCGACTACCAGTCGTTCAAGGCCAACGACGGTGCCTACGTGCGCAAGAACTTCTTCGGCCGCGATCCGCGCACGCTGAAGATGGTCGAGCACATGACCGACGACGAGGTGTGGAGCCTGCAGCGCGGCGGCCACGATTCGCAGAAGGTGTATGCCGCCTTCCACGCCGCCCACAACCACAAGGGCCAGCCCACGGTGCTGCTCGTGAAGACCGTCAAGGGCTTCGGCATGGGCAAGATCGGCGAGGGCAAGAACAACGTCCACCAGACCAAGAAGCTCAGCGACGAGGACATCATGGCCTTTCGCGACCGCTTCAACATCCCGATTCCGGACAGCAAGATCGCCGAGCTGCCGTTCTACAAGCCGGCCGACGACACGCCGGAAATGAAGTACCTGCACGAGCGCCGCAAGGCCCTCGGTGGCTACCTGCCGCACCGCCGCACCAAGGCCGACGAGGCGTTCACGGTGCCGTCGCTGGACATCTTCAAGTCGGTGATGGAGCCCACGGCCGAGGGCCGCGAAATCTCGACCACGCAGGCCTACGTGCGCTTCCTGACGCAACTGCTGCGCGACAAGGCCCTGGGCCCGCGCGTGGTGCCTATCCTGGTGGATGAAGCCCGCACCTTCGGCATGGAAGGGTTGTTCCGCCAGATCGGCATCTACAACCCGCACGGCCAGCAGTACACCCCGGTCGACAAGGACCAGGTCATGTACTACAAGGAAGACAAGGCCGGCCAGATCCTGCAGGAAGGCATCAACGAGGCCGGCGGCATGTCGAGCTGGATCGCGGCGGCCACCTCGTACAGCACGAACAACCGCATCATGGTGCCGTTCTACGTGTACTACTCGATGTTCGGCTTCCAGCGCATCGGCGACCTCGCCTGGGCGGCCGGCGACATGCAGGCCCGCGGTTTCCTGCTGGGCGGCACCTCGGGGCGCACCACGCTCAACGGCGAAGGCCTGCAGCACGAAGACGGTCACAGCCACATCCTGGCCAACACCATCCCGAACTGCGTGAGCTACGACCCGACCTTCGCGCACGAAGTGGGCGTCATCCTGCACCATGGCCTGAAGCGCATGGTCGAGAAGCAGGACAACGTCTACTACTACATCACGCTGCTCAACGAGAACTACCCGATGCCTGGCCTGCAGCCCGGCACCGAAGAGCAGATCATCAAGGGCATGTACCTGGCCAAGCAGGGCCCCGCACTGAAGGCCAAGGCGCCGACCGTGCAACTGCTGGGCAGCGGCACCATCCTGCGCGAAAGCTTCGCTGCGCAGGAGCTGCTCGAGAAGGAGTGGGGCGTGTCGGCTTCGGTGTGGAGCTGCCCGAGCTTCAACGAGCTCACGCGCGACGGCCAGGACGCCGACCGCTGGAACCTGCTGCACCCCGACCAGACGCCGCGCGTGCCTTTCGTGGCCGAACAACTCGCAGCTTCGAGCGGCCCGGTGGTGGCATCGACCGACTACATGAAGGCCTATGCCGAGCAGATCCGTCCGTTCATCCCGAAGGGCCGTACCTACAAGGTGCTGGGCACCGACGGCTTCGGCCGCAGCGACTTCCGCAACAAGCTGCGCGAGCACTTCGAGATCAACCGCCACTACATCGTGGTGGCCGCGCTCAAGGCGCTGAGCGAAGACGGCACCGTGCCGGTGACCAAGGTGGTGGAAGCGATCAAGAAGTACGGCATCAATGTCGACAAGGTCAACCCGCTCTACGCTTGAACATCAACAACCAACGAACGAACGGCGCCTTACGGCGGGAGACAACGATATGGCAGCAGTGGAAGTAAAGGTGCCGGACATCGGCGATTTCGATGAAGTCGCGGTGATCGAGGTGCTCGTGAAGGTGGGTGACACGGTCAAGGCCGAGCAGTCGCTCATCACGGTGGAATCGGACAAGGCCTCGATGGAGATTCCCTCGTCGACGGCCGGTGTCGTCAAGGAAATCAAGGTCGAGGTCGGCGGCAAGGTCAAGCAGGGCTCGGTGGTGCTGGTGCTCGAGGCTGAAGAGGCGGGAGCTGCTGCAGCGCCCGCTGCCGCACCGGCCCCTGCAGCGGCTCCCGCAGCCGCCGCGCCCGCACCGGCCTCAGCTGCGCCTGCGCCGGCTGCGGCGCCTGCCGCCTCGGGCCCGATCGAGATCAAGGTGCCCGACATCGGCGACTTCAAGGACGTCGCGGTCGTCGAACTGCTCGTGAAGGTCGGCGACACGGTCAAGGCCGAGCAGTCGCTCATCACGGTGGAATCGGACAAGGCCTCGATGGAAATCCCGTCATCGGGCGCCGGTGTGCTCAAGGAGCTCAAGGTCAAGGTGGGCGACACCGTCAACATCGGCGACCTGATTGCCGTGCTCGAAGGTGCAGCCAGCGCCGCGGCACCCGCGCCCGCACAGGCTGCGGCGGCCGCACCGGCTGCCGCAACGGCCAGTGCCCCCGCACCTGCCGCCGCTTCGCCGGCACCCGCCGCGAGCCCGGTTGCTGCCGCCGCCCCGCACGACCCGACCACGACGCCCAGCGGCAAGCTGCCGCATGCCTCGCCGTCGGTGCGCAAGTTCGCCCGCGAACTCGGCGTGCCGCTCGACGAGGTCAAGGGTTCCGGCCCGAAGGGCCGCATCACGCAGGACGACGTCCAGAGCTTCACCAAGGCCGTGATGAGCGGCCAGGCCAGCACCAAGGCTTCCGCGGCCAAGGCATCGGCCGGTGGTGGCGGCGACGGCGCTGCGCTGGGCCTCATTCCCTGGCCCAAGGTCGACTTCACGAAGTTCGGCACGGTCGAGCGCAAGGACCTGTCGCGCATCAAGAAGCTCAGCGGAGCGAACCTGCACCGCAACTGGGTGATGATTCCGCACGTCACCAACAACGACGAAGCCGACATCACCGAGCTCGAGGCCTTCCGCGTCTCCACCAACAAGGAGAACGAGAAGTCGGGCGTGAAGGTCACGATGCTCGCCTTCGTCATCAAGGCGGTGGTCTCGGCGCTGAAGAAATTCCCCGAGTTCAACACCAGCCTGGACGGCGACCAGCTCGTCTACAAGCAGTACTACAACATCGGCTTCGCGGCCGACACGCCCAACGGGCTCGTGGTGCCGGTGCTGAAGGATGCCGACAAGAAGGGCATCCTGCAGATCAGCCAGGAGATGGGCGAACTCGCCAAGAAGGCGCGCGACGGCAAGCTCGGCTCGGGCGACATGCAGGGCGGCTGCTTCTCGATCAGCTCGCTCGGCGGCATCGGCGGCACGCACTTCACGCCCATCATCAACGCCCCCGAAGTGGCCATCCTCGGCCTCTCCAAGGGCCAGATGAAGCCGGTGTGGGACGGCAAGCAGTTCGTGCCGCGCCTCACGCTGCCGATGTCGCTGTCGTACGACCACCGCGTGATCGACGGCGCCCTGGCTGCGCGTTTCAACGCCTACCTGGGCCAGGTCCTCGCGGACTACCGTCGAATCCTCCTATGACCACCGTAGTGGCCGTCCGCAAAGGCGGCCAGGTCACGATGGCAGCCGATTCTCTGGTGACCTTCGGCGACACGCGGCTCTCGCACCGCGCCGAGGCGAACCAGAAGATCTTCACCGTCGAGGACGCGGCGGGCCAGAGCCTGTTCGCCGTGGCCGGCGCCGCCGCGCATTTCCTGGTGCTGCAGCATGCGCTGGCCGCGCAACCGCGCGAGCAGTTGCTGTTCGGCAGCAAGCACGAGATCTTTCGCACCTTCACGCGCTTGCATGCGGTGCTGAAAGACTCGTTCTTCATGCAGACCAAGGAAGACGAGCACGAGCCCTACGAGTCGAGCCAGTTCACGATGCTGATGGCCAACCAGAGCGGCATCTACGGCATCTATAGCTACCGCGAGGTGTTCGAGTTCAAGCAGTTCTGGGCCATCGGCTCGGGACGCAGCTTTGCGCTCGGCGCCATGCACGCGGCCTATGACATCAAGTCGCGCTCGTCGCGCGACGTGGCGGAGGCAGGCATTGCCGCCGCCTGCGAATTCGATCGCAATTCGGCCCCACCGGTCGACGTTCTCACACTCAAACTGAAAGTGTCCAAATGAGCGAACAACAAATCAAGGTGCCCGACATCGGTGACTTCGACGAAGTCGCGGTGATCGAGGTGCTGGTCAATGTGGGCGACACGGTCAAGGCCGAGCAGTCGCTGATCACGGTCGAATCGGACAAGGCCTCGATGGAAATTCCGTCTTCCGCCGCCGGCGTGGTGAAGGCCATTGCGGTGAAGGTGGGCGACAAGGTCAAGCAGGGCTCGGCCGTGCTGACGCTGGAAGTGGACGGTGCCGCGGCAGCCGCGCCTGCGTCCGCTGCCCCCGCGCCTGCACCGGCCGCAGCAGCGCCCGCGCCCAAGTCTGCTGCGCCCGCACCGGCACCGTCCGCCGCACCCGTGGCCTCCACCTACGGCGGCAAGGTCGATGTCGAGTGCGACGTGGTCGTGATCGGTGCCGGCCCCGGCGGCTACTCGGCCGCCTTCCGCGCGGCCGACCTGGGCCTGAAGGTCGTGCTGATCGAGCGCTACGCCACCCTGGGCGGCGTGTGCCTGAACGTCGGCTGCATCCCGTCGAAGGCGCTGCTGCACGTGGCCTCCGTCATGGACGAGGTGAAGCACTTCGCCGACCTCGGCGTGAGCTTCGCCGCGCCCACGGTCGATCGCGCCAAGCTGCTCGGCCACAAGAACAAGGTGGTGGGCAAGCTCACCGGCGGCCTCACGGCCATGGCCAAGATGCGCAAGGTGACGGTGCTGCGCGGCGTGGGCAACTTCATCGATCCGTACCACCTCGAAGTCGAGGAAAGCACCGGCACCAGCTGGGACACGACCGGCAAGAAGCAGACCGTGAAGTTCCGCAACGCCATCATCGCGGCCGGTTCGCAGGCCGTGAGCCTGCCCTTCATGCCGAAAGACCCGCGCGTGGTCGACTCGACCGGCGCGCTGGAGATGGGCACCGACCCTAAGCGCATGCTGATCCTGGGCGGCGGCATCATCGGTCTCGAAATGGGCACGGTGTATTCCACGCTGGGCGCGCGCCTGGACGTGGTCGAGATGCTCGACGGCCTGATGCAGGGCGCCGACCGCGACCTGGTGAAGGTCTGGCAGAAGATGAACGCGCCGCGCTTCGACAACATCATGTTGAAGACCAAGACGGTGGGCGCCGAGGCCACGAAGGAGGGCATCAAGGTCACCTTCGAGGGCGAGAACGCGCCCAAGGAACCCCAGGTGTACGACCTGGTGCTGCAGGCCGTGGGCCGCAGCCCCAACGGCAAGAAGATCGGCGCCGAGAAGGCCGGCGTGACGGTGAGCGACCGCGGCTTCATTCCGGTCGACATCCAGATGCGCACCAACGTGCCGCACATCTTCGCCATCGGCGACATCGTGGGCCAGCCCATGCTGGCGCACAAGGCGGTGCACGAGGCCCACGTGGCGGCGGAGGTGATTGCCGGTGAACAGAAGGGCGACAAGGAGCTGTCCAGCGCCGCATTCAACGCCCGCGTGATCCCCAGCGTGGCCTACACCGACCCCGAGGTGGCGTGGGTGGGCCTCACGGAAGACCAGGCCAAGGCCGAAGGCATCAAGGTCAAGAAGGGCCACTTCCCGTGGACCGCGTCGGGCCGTGCCATCGCCAACGGGCGCGACGAGGGCTTCACCAAGCTGCTGTTCGATGCCGAGACGCACCGGATCCTGGGTGGCGGCATTGTCGGCACCCATGCGGGCGACATGATCGGCGAGATCGCGCTGGCCATCGAGATGGGCGCGGACGAGATCGACATCGGCAAGACCATCCACCCGCATCCGACGCTGGGCGAAAGCATCGGCATGGCGGCGGAAGTGGCGCACGGCACCTGCACGGACCTGCCGCCGGCGAAGAAGAGCTGATTTCCTTTGGGGGCGCTGACCGGGCGCCCATAAAAAAATCCCGCTGCGGCGGGATTTTTTTCGTCCGGGATCCGGCGGATCCGGAGGGCTCAGTCGCCGGTGCGGGCCAGGGCTGCGGCCTTCACTTCGTCTGCCGGGCCGCCGAGCACGCGGCGGGCGCCGTCGAAGCGGCGTTGCCAATAGCTGCCGTTCATGTCTTCCACACGAACCTGGGCACCGGAGCGGGGGGAGTGAATGAACTTGCCTTCGCCGACGTAGATGCCGACATGGCTGAAGGCGCGACGCATGGTGTTGAAGAACACGAGGTCGCCGGGCTTGAGCTGGCTGGCGTCGATCTTCTCGGTGGCGGCGGCTTGCTCTTCGGCGCGGCGGGGGAGCATGTGGCCGACCGTCTGGTTGTACATGGCGCGAACGAAGCCGCTGCAGTCGAAGCCCGATTCGGCGGTATTGCCACCGCGGCGGTACGGAACGCCGAGGAAACCGATGGCCGTGACGACCAGGTCGGAGGTGCGCTCCGTGACCGTCTGGCGAACCTGCTTGAGCTGCCCGATCAGGCCCTTGTCGGCCAGCATTCGTGCCAGCTCGTCGTCGGTTTTATCCTGTTGAGGGGCTGCATGGACAGCGACGGCAAAGAGGAGAGACGCGGGTAGGACGAAAAAACGCATGGCGCGTAGGATATTGATGACGCGCCGTTATGTCAATTTAAAAAGAATGAGTGAAGAGTTATGTAAGTCATTGATTTACATTGAATTTTTCGCTGCGGCCCAAGAAAAGATGTAACGGCGAACGTTTATTGACCATAAGTGGTTGACCGCCAGTGGGCCTTGTTGCCGCAGGTGGATTCGAGTTTTGCCTGGATCGAGTGGCTATCTGTCGTCAAGATCGCATCAACTCCCAGGAAAAACCATGAACTTTCGAATCAGGCCGTTTTTTCGCCCTTCAGGCGCCTTGGCGGTGCTCCTGGGAACCGGTTTCTGCAGCATCGCCTTGGCGCAGCCGGTGCCGGAAACCGTTGCGTCGGGTCTGGAAAACCCGTGGGGCGTCACCTTTCTGCCGGGCGGCCGCTTCATGGTCACCGAGAAACCGGGCCGCCTGCGCCTGATCGCGGCGGATGGCAAGGTGGGCGCGCCCGTCGCCGGCCTGCCGCGCATCGCCGCCAGTGGGCAGGGCGGCTTGCTCGACGTGCTGGCCGACTCCGGTTTCGAGAAGAACCGCACGCTGTACTTCTGTTTCTCCGAGCCGGCTGCCAGCGGCGCGGCCAACAGTACCGCGCTGGCACGCGCCGATCTCTCGGCCGACGGCACCAAGCTCGAAGCGCTGAAAGTCATCTTCAGCCAGCAACCCAAGGTGGCCAGCAGCGCGCACTTCGGCTGCCGCATCGTCGAGGCGCGCGACGGCACGCTGTTCCTCACGCTGGGCGACCGCTTCAGCCGCAAGGAAGACGCGCAGAAGCTCGACAACCACCTGGGCAAGGTCGTGCGCATCGCCAAGGACGGCACGGTGCCCAAGGACAACCCCTTCGTCGGCAAGGCGGGTGCGCTGCCCGAGATCTGGAGCTACGGCCACCGCAACGGGCAGGGCGCCACGCTCGCACCCGATGGCCGCCTCTGGATGACGGAGCACGGCCCGCAGGGCGGCGATGAAGTCAACATGCCGCAGGCTGGGCGCAACCACGGCTGGCCGGTGATCACCTATGGCGAGAACTACGGCGGCGGCAAGATCGGCGACGGCATCACGGGCAGGGACGGCATGGAGCAGCCGCTGCACTACTGGGTGCCGTCGATTGCACCGTCCGGCATGGCGTTCCTGACCAGCAACCGCTACGGCGCCGCCTGGAAGGACAACCTGTTCGTCGGCTCGCTCAAGTTCGGCTACCTCGACCGCATCGAACTCAAGGATGGCAGGGTGGTGGCCGAGCACAAGCTGCTGGCCGACGGCCGGGCCCGCATCCGAGATGTGAAGCAGGGCCCGGACGGGCTGCTCTATGTGCTCACCGACGAAGCCGACGGCAAGCTTCTGCGCCTGAAGCCGAACTGAGCCGCAGCCGTCCGCGCTTCAACCGGGGCAGCCCGGCAGCGGCAAGGTCGGCAGCACGCGCTGCCACAGGCGCGTCCACTGCGGCCAGTCATGGCCGCCTGGGGTCGTGAAGACGCGCTCCGGCGGCAAGGCCGCGGCCAGCAGGCGGTGGCTGAAGACGAAGCGGTCGTCCTCGCCGTAGCCCAGATAGAGCGGTGGGCGCGCGCCTGCGGTCTGCGTGTAGCCCGCGTAGCCGCGCAGCCATTGCCACAGCTGGGTTTCGCTAGGTGTGCGCGGGTTGCCGGCCGACGCGTCGACCAGCGGGCCGTTCCACTTCACTAGGCCGCCTGCGTTGGCGATGTCCGTGACCAGCGCGCGTTCCCCCAGGTACGGCGCAAGCGTCACCAGGCCGGCCAGTTCGCCGGGGTGCGTCTGCGCATAGAGCAGGCCGCCGAAGCCGCCCAGCGAAATGCCGACGAACCAGATGTGCCGATAGCCCTGGCCGCGCGCCGGTGCGACCACGTCCGCGTTCAGGCGTTCGAGGATGGTCTTGTTGTTGTAGTAGCCGATGTGCGCATCGACCAGCATCACGTCCGCGGCGATGCGGTTGTCGCGCACGGCGCGCACGAAGCCTTCGCGCTCGAACTCGTCGGGTGTCGAGTACAGGCCGGGGAGCATCACCAGCAGGGTGTCGGCATTGCGCGTGCAGGTGCTCTTGTCGAGCGAGGTCGCCAGCGGCACGGTGGCCTCGCGCATGCCGCCGCAAGCCGCGACCAGGAGCGCCGCGCCCAGGCCCAGTGCTGCCAGGCACAACCGTTTTGAGAAGAGCTTCATGCGCGCCAGTCTAGGTGCGCAACGATATTGGCAGGTCGACCATGACCGGTTGCCCCGGCGTCGTGCAGCCCGTGTCGCAGCACTTGCCCGGCTGGCGGTTGCGGGTGATGGCGCGGCCCGGGTCGTGCGGCGCGGCGGCGGGCGAGCCGTCGGCGGCGATGCCGCGCTCGAGGATGCGTTCGACCAGTTCCACCTTCGAGCCGACCGGGTAGTTGCGCCAGATCTCCTGCTTCATGGCCGCCGGCGAGCCGCCGCCGTGCAGGCTGATCACGCTGTACCAGCCGCCCTGGTAGCCGGCCGTGAGGTCTTCGATGAAGCGGGCGGTCTCGATGCGCTGTTCGTACGGAACGGCGGGGTTGGCGCGCAGCACGTCGGACAGGCGGGCGGCGGTCTCGGGATTGTGGTCTTCGTCCGGGCCGGGCAGGGTGACGATCAGGCCGCCGCTCACGTAGTGCGCGATGCGGTGCATGTCGTAGATCCTGGTGGCCAGCAGCAGCTTGCCGATGTTGCTGAAAACCGGGTCAGGCATGAACACCTCGCAGTGTTCGTCGGCCTTGCCGTACACGCTGGCCGCCACGCCGCAGGCGAAGAAGCTCTCGGTGATGGTGATGAGCTCGACCATCTGCTCGCGCAGGTGGCTCTCCTTGCCCGGGTCGAAGCCATTGGCCTCGCACATCAGCGCACCGGCGCCGATCAGCAGGTCGCCGAAACCTGCGCGGGCGCCGATGCAGCTGTGGCGGTGATGGGTGGCGTAGCTGTAGGTCAGGTGGCCGGAATGCTCCCATTCACCCGCATAGAACACCTGGTCCCACGGCACGAACACCCGGTCGAACATGCACACGCCCGTGCTCTGGCCGTATTTGCGGCTGAAGAGGGCGTCGCCGTGCTCGAGCTTCTCTCCGGGCCGCCCGGCCGGCCGCGCCACGATCGTGAGGCCCGGCGCATCGAGCGGCACGGCGCAGCACACGGCGAAATCGGCGTCTTCGTGGCCCATGTTGCGGCAGGGCATGACCAGCAGTTCGTGCACATAGGGCGCGCCGGTCACGATGGCCTTGGTGCCCGAGATCACGATGCCGCGCGCGTTGCGCTCGACCACGTGCAGGTAGCTGTCGACGTTGGCCTGCTCGTGCGGCCGGCGGCTGCGGTCGCCCTTGGCGTCGGTCATGGCCACGCCCAGCGTCAGGTCCTGGTCCTGCACGCGGTGCAGGTACTCGTGGAAGCGGGCGGTGTGCTCGGTGCTGCCGCGCGCGTCGTCGATGCGCGCCGACACCTGCGCGATGGCGTTGAGCGCGTCGTGCGTCAGGTAGCGCTGGGCGCAGCCGGTTTCCTGGCAGACCAGCCGCACGGCCTCGAGCTTGTTGAGCAGGTCGCCCGAGCCGGTGTTGATGTGGGACAGCCGGTTGACCCGCTTGCCGCTGGTGTGCTGCACAGCGGTCATCAGCGTCTCGTACTGCGGCTTGAGCGCGTGGTCGTAGGTGAGGGCGATGGCATTGATGCCGGGCTGGAACGCGGGCTCGTCGGCCACGCAGTCGACGCGGCGGCCGTCCACGAACACCGTGGGGCGGTAGCGGCGCAGCGATTCGCGGTAGTCGGCGCCGGACATGAGGGCGGCGGCGGGAAGCGGGGCATTCATCGTGTTGTCTCCGAGGTTCGTGTTCTGATCACGAATTTGAACACTGTTCAATTTTTCGATCAATGCTCAAAAAAACCGTGGGGCGCTGGGTCACAGGGCTATAGTCCCGCCGATGCAAGCCAAGCTCCAGCGCCGACAGGCGCTCACCGACGTCCGCCGCGCGCTCGTGCTCGACGCCGCCCGCGCCGTGTTCCTGGACGCCGGCATCGAAGGCGCGAGCGTGCGCGAAATTGCCCGCAAGGCCGGCTACACGCCGGGCGCGATCTACTCGTATTTCGACAGCAAGGAGGCGATCTACGCGGCCCTGCTCGACGAATCCATCGAGCGGCTGCAAACCGCCGTGGCCGACGCGCCGCAGGCCGAGGGCCGCCCCGACCTGACGCTCGTCGCCAAGGCCCAGGCCTGGTTCGACTTCTACGCGGCGAACCCGCGTGAGCTCGACCTCGGCTTCTACCTGGTGCAGGGCATGCGGCCGCGCGGGCTGACCAGCGAACTCGACCACGAACTGAACGACCATCTGCATCAGGCGCTGCGCCCCTGCGAAGACGCGCTGCGGGCGATGGGGCTGGCGGCCGACGTCGCCTTGCAGGAAAACACCTCGCTGTTCGCGCACGGTGTCGGCCTGCTGCTGATGCAGCACACGGGCCGCATCCGCATGTTCAGGCAGTCGGCCGACGCGCTGTTCAAGACCTATGTGGCGCAACTCGTCGAGCGCATCGGCGGCGCTGCGGGCGCAGGCGGTGTTTTCGGTGGTACGGTTTAGCCCCATCCCAATTCCCCCCAAGAAAGAACCTGTTCATGCTGCTCGACGCTTCGCAATCCCAACTCGTGCTGATCGACTACCAGGCGCGGCTGATGCCTGCTGTCTTCGAGAACGAGGCCGTTGCGAAGAATGCGGTGCGCCTCGGCAAGCTGGCGCAACTGGTCGAGGTGCCGGTGTGGGGCACCGAGCAGAACCCGTCCAAGCTGGGCGAGAACCTGCCGGACATCCGCGCGCTGTGCAGGAAAACGCTGGCCAAGATGCATTTCAGCGGCGTGGAAGAGGGGCTCGGCGAATGGCTGCGCGCGCCTGCCAAGGCTGCGCCGCAGGGCAATGCCCGCAGCCTGCCCAAGCACCTGCAGAAGCCGCAGGCCGCGGCCGAAGAGCGCAACACCATCGTGATCGCCGGTTGCGAAGCCCATGTCTGCCTGCTGCAGACCGCGCTCGATCTGCTGGAAGACGAGTTCGATGTCTGGGTCGTCACCGACGCCTGCAGCTCGCGCACCGAGCGCAACCGCGACGCCGCCTTCGACCGGCTGGCCGGTGCCGGCGCCGAGCTGGTGACCACCGAGATGGTCGGTTTCGAATGGCTGCGCACCGCTGAACACCCGGCATTCCATGAGCTGCAGGCGCTGATCCGCTGAGCCGAAGGCGGCGGGGCGGCCGGGCGGAACCCGGTTGTACCGCCCGTCAGCTTGCTGCAAGATCGATCTCCATAATTATGAATTCAGTTTTGGCGGTGCCCGTCAAGGCAGAACGAACAACAGGAGACAAGTCCCAATGAGCCGCTACGAAGAATTCCATCGACAGTCCGTCGACGCGCCCGAGGCCTTCTGGGCCGAGCAGGCGAAGCTGATCGACTGGCATGCGCCCGCGCAACAGATCCTTGACGCCAGCAACCCGCCGTTCGCGCGCTGGTTCGTGGGCGGCACGACCAACCTGTGCCACAACGCGGTCGACCGGCATCTGTCGACGCGGGGCGACCAGCCCGCGCTGATCTTCGTTTCGACCGAGACCGGCGTCGAGAAGAGCTACAGCTTCACCGAACTGCACGCCGAGGTGCAGCGCACCGCGGCCAGCCTCATCGAGCTGGGCGTGGGCAAGGGCGACCGCGTGCTCATCTACATGCCGATGATTCCCGAGGCCGCCTTCGCCATGCTGGCCTGCGCGCGCATCGGCGCGGTGCATTGCGTGGTGTTCGGCGGTTTCGCCAGCGGCTCGCTGGCCACGCGCATCGAGGACGCCGAACCCAAGGTGATCGTGAGCGCCGACGCGGGCTCGCGCGGCGGCAAGGTCATTGCGTACAAGCCGCTGCTCGACGAGGCGATCCGGCTGTCCACGCACAAGCCCTCGGCGGTGCTGCTCGCCGACCGCGGCCTGGCTGCTATGAGTCTGGTAGCAGGACGTGACCATCTGGCGAGCGTGATGCGGCAAAAACACTTGAATGCCGAGGTACCTTGCGCCTGGCTGGCGTCGACCGACATCAGCTACACCATCTACACCAGCGGCACCACCGGCAAGCCCAAGGGCGTTCAGCGCGACGTGGGTGGCTACGCCGTGGCGCTGGCCGCGAGCATGAGGCACATCTTCGACGGCCGGCCCGGCGAAACCTATTTCTCGACCAGCGACATCGGCTGGGTGGTGGGCCACAGCTACATCGTCTACGGCCCGCTGATCGCGGGCATGGCGACGATCATGTACGAGGGCCTGCCCACGCAGGGCATCGACCGGCAGCCGGACGGCGGCATCTGGTGGCGCCTGGTCGAGAAATACAAGGTGACGGTGATGTTCAGCGCGCCCACGGCGGTGCGCGTGCTCAAGAAACAAGATCCGGGGCTGCTGAAGAAGTACGACCTGTCGAGCCTGCGCGCGCTGTTCCTGGCGGGCGAGCCGCTCGACGAGCCCACCGCGCGCTGGATCAGCGAGGGCCTTGGCGTTCCGATCATCGACAACTACTGGCAGACCGAATCGGGCTGGCCGATGATCACCATCGCCAACGGCGTCGAGCCCAAGCCCAGCAAGTTCGGCAGCCCGGGCGTGCCGATGTACGGCTACCGCATCAAGATCCTGCACGAGTCGACCGGCGAGGAGCTGACCGGCGCCAACGAGAAGGGAGTGGTCGTGGTCGAAGGCCCGACGCCGCCCGGCTTCATGCAGACCGTGTGGAAGGACGACGCGCGTTTTGTCGAGACCTACTGGAAGAGCGTGCCCGGCAAGATGGTCTATTCGACCTTCGACTGGGGAATTCGCGATGCGGACGGCTATTTCTACATCCTGGGCCGCACCGACGACGTGATCAACGTGGCGGGCCACCGCCTGGGCACGCGCGAGATCGAGGAGAGCATCTCGGGCCATGCCAACGTGGCCGAGGTGGCGGTGGTCGGGGTGGCCGATGCGCTGAAGGGACAGGTGGCGATGGCCTTCGTCGTCCCGAAGGACGGCCTGGCGGTGACCGATGCGCAGGCTGCGCTCAAGCTCGAAGGCGAGATCATGAAACGGGTGGCCGACCAGCTCGGCGCTCTGGCGCGGCCGGCGCGCGTGCGCTTCGTCACCGGCCTGCCCAAGACCCGCAGCGGCAAGCTGCTGCGCCGCGCCATCCAGGCCGTGTGCGAGCAGCGCGACCCCGGCGACCTGACCACCATCGACGACCCCGCGACGCTGCAGCAGATCAAAGAGTTACTTTCTTCTCCCTGAGTTAGCCCGCAAGGGGCTTGCAGGCCCCCTGCGGGGCGTCATATGGTTGACGTGGCACAATGCCAAGGTACTCAGGCCCTTCCCCAGCCACAGTCGCATCCGCCAATCGGTTCAGCCGTGTCGCGGAAGGTTTCTTAACCAGCTAGTGCTTCCTTCAGGGAAGCGAAGGTCAGCGGATCATGAGCGATTCCTCCTCTACGCCCTCGGCGTACAGCGCCTATCAAGGCAACACCTACCTCTTCGGCGGCAATGCGCCCTATGTCGAAGAGATGTACGAAAACTACCTCGCCAACCCCGGCAGCGTGCCCGACAACTGGCGTTCCTATTTCGACGCCCTGCAGCACGTTCCCGCCGCCGATGGCAGCAACTCCCGCGACGTTCCGCACCTGCCGGTCATCAACGCCTTCGCCGAACGCGCGAAGCAGGGCACGACCAAGGTCGTGGTGGCCAGCGGCGCCGACTCCGAGCTTGGACGCAAGCGCACCGCCGTCCAGCAGCTGATTGCCGCCTACCGCAACGTCGGCGCCCGCTGGGCCGACCTCGACCCGCTCAAGCGCGCCGAGCGTCCGTCCATTCCGGAACTCGAACCCTCGTTCTACGGCTTCACCGACGCCGACCTCGAGACGGTGTTCAACACGAGCAACACCTTCTTCGGCAAGGACACCATGTCCCTGCGCGACCTGCTGAACGCATTGCGCGAAACGTACTGCGGCACGATGGGTGCCGAGTACATGTACACCACCGACCACACGCACAAGCGCTGGTGGCAACAGCGCCTTGAAAGCGCCCGCACGAACCCGAAGCTCAGCGCCGAGCAGAAGAAGCACGTGCTCAGCCGCCTGACCGCGGCCGAAGGCCTCGAGCGCTTCCTGCACACCAAGTACGTCGGCCAGAAGCGCTTCTCGCTCGAAGGCGGCGAAAGCTTCATCGTCTCGATGGACGAGCTGATCAACCAGGCCGGCGTCAAGGGCGTGCAGGAAATCGTGATCGGCATGGCCCACCGGGGCCGCCTGAACGTGCTGGTCAACTCGCTCGGCAAGATGCCGGCCGACCTGTTCGCCGAGTTCGACCACACCGCCCCCGAAGAACTGCCCAGCGGCGACGTCAAGTACCACCAGGGCTTCAGCTCGGACGTGACCACCCCCGGCGGCCCGGTGCACCTGAGCCTTGCGTTCAACCCCTCGCACCTTGAAATCGTCAACCCCGTGGTCGAAGGCTCGGTGCGGGCCCGCATGGACCGCCGCGGCGACCCGCTGGGCAAGCAGGTGCTGCCCGTGATCGTGCACGGCGACGCGGCCTTCGCAGGCCAGGGCGTCGTGATGGAAACGCTGGCGCTGGCCGAGACCCGTGGCTACTCCACCGGCGGCACGGTGCACATCGTCATCAACAACCAGATCGGCTTCACCACCAGCGATCCGCGCGACAGCCGCTCGACGCTGTATTGCACCGACATCGTCAAGATGGTCGACGCACCGGTGCTGCACGTGAACGGCGACGACCCCGAAGCCGTGGTGCTCGCCACGCAGCTCGCCCTGGATTTCCGCATGGAGTTCCAGAAGGACGTGGTCGTGGACATCATCTGCTTCCGCAAGCTGGGCCACAACGAGCAGGACACGCCTTCGCTGACCCAGCCGCTCATGTACAAGAAGATCGCCCAGCACCCCGGCACGCGCAAGCTGTACGCCGACAAGCTGGCTGCACAGGGCCTGGGCGACACGCTCGGCGACGACATGGTCAAGGCGCAGCGCGCCGCCTTCGACGAAGGCAAGAACACGGTCGACCCCGTGCTCACCAACTTCAAGAGCAAGTACGCCGTCGACTGGAGCCCGTACCTCAACAAGAAGTGGACCGACGCCGGCGACACCGCCATTCCGTCCTCCGAGTGGAAGCGCCTGGCCGAGAAGATCACCACCGTGCCGCAAGGCTTCACGGTGCATCCGCTCGTGAAGAAGGTGCTGGATGACCGCGCCGCCATGGGCCGCGGCGACGTCAACGTCGACTGGGGCATGGGCGAGCACATGGCCTTCGCCTCGCTGGTGGCCAGCGGCTACCCGGTTCGCCTGTCGGGCGAAGACTCGGGCCGCGGCACGTTCACGCACCGCCACGCCGTGCTGCACGACCAGAACCGCGAGAAGTTCGACACCGGCACCTACACGCCGCTGCAGAACGTGGCCGACAACCAGGCCCCGTTCGTCGTGATCGACTCGATCCTGTCGGAAGAAGCCGTGCTCGCGTTCGAATACGGCTACGCCTCGAACGACCCGAACACCCTCGTGATCTGGGAAGCCCAGTTCGGCGACTTCGTGAACGGCGCGCAGGTGGTGATCGACCAGTTCATCGCCTCGGGCGAAGTGAAGTGGGGCCGCGTCAACGGCCTGACCATGATGCTGCCGCACGGCTACGAAGGCCAGGGCCCCGAGCACAGCTCGGCGCGCCTGGAGCGCTTCATGCAGCTGAGCGCGGACACCAACATGCAGGTGGTGCAGCCCACCACCGCCAGCCAGATCTTCCACGTGCTGCGCCGCCAGATGGTGCGCAACCTGAGGAAGCCTCTGGTCATCCTCACGCCCAAGTCGCTGCTGCGCAACAAGGACGCGACCTCGCCGCTGGCCGAGTTCACCAAGGGCAGCTTCCAGACCGTCATTCCGGACAGCAAGGGCCTGAAGGCCGAGAAGGTCAAGCGCCTGGTCGCCTGCTCGGGCAAGGTCTACTACGACCTGGCCAAGAAGCGCGAGGAGCAGGGCACCGACGACGTGGCGATCATCCGCGTCGAGCAGCTCTATCCGTTCCCGCACAAGGCGTTTGCCGCGGAAATCAAGAAGTACCCCAACCTCGTGGACGTGGTGTGGTGCCAGGACGAGCCGCAGAACCAGGGCGCCTGGTTCTTCGTGCAGCACTACATCCACGAAAACATGCAGGACGGCCAGAAGCTCGGCTACTCCGGCCGTGCCGCCTCGGCATCGCCGGCGGTGGGCTACTCGCACCTGCACCAGGAACAGCAGAAGGCGCTCGTGGATGGCGCGTTCGGCAAGCTCAAGGGCTTCGTGCTGACCAAGTAAAACCCGTTCCCTTTCACACGAACACCCTCAAGAACAAAACGGAGCTCTCTCCAAATGTCTATCGTAGAAGTCAAAGTTCCCCAGCTTTCCGAATCCGTGGCCGAAGCCACCATGCTCACCTGGAAGAAGAAGGCCGGCGATGCCATCGCCGTCGATGAAATCCTGATCGAGATCGAGACCGACAAGGTCGTGCTGGAAGTGCCCGCGCCCTCGGCCGGCGTGCTCGCTGAAATCGTGCAGCCCGATGGCGCCACCGTGGTGGCCGAGCAGGTGATTGCCCGCATCGACACCGAAGGCAAGGCATCGGCCGCCGCACCGGCAGCCGCTGCCGCGCCGGCCGCCGCAGCACCGGCACCGGCCGCAGCCGCTGCTGTCGCCACCGGCGGTTCGAAGGCCGACGTGGCGATGCCCGCCGCCGCCAAGCTGCTGGCCGACAACAACCTGAAGACCGGTGACGTGTCCGGTACCGGCAAGGACGGCCGCGTCACCAAGGGCGACGTGCTCGGCGCGGTCGCTTCGGGTGCCAAGCCCGCTGCCGCCGCCATCCCCGCGCCGGCCGCCAAGCCCGCCCTGCAACAGGTGAGCGCACCCACCGGCGCGCCCGACCTGGGCGAGCGTCCGGAACAACGCGTGCCGATGAGCCGCCTGCGCGCCCGCATCGCCGAGCGCCTGCTGCAATCGCAGTCGACCAACGCCATCCTCACCACGTTCAACGAAGTGAACATGGCGCCCGTCATGGACCTGCGCAAGCGCTTCCAGGACAGCTTCACCAAGGAACACGGCGTGAAGCTCGGCTTCATGTCCTTCTTCGTGAAGGCCGCGGTGCACGCGCTGAAGAAGTACCCGGTGATCAACGCCTCGGTCGACGGCAACGACATCCTGTACCACGGCTACTTCGACATCGGCATCGCCGTCGGTTCGCCGCGCGGCCTGGTGGTGCCCATCCTGCGCAACGCCGACCAGATGAGCTTTGCCGACATCGAGAAGAAGATCGCCGAGTTCGGCAAGAAGGCGCAAGACGGCAAGCTGGGCATCGAAGACATGACCGGCGGCACGTTCTCCATCTCGAACGGCGGCACCTTCGGCTCGATGCTCTCGACCCCGATCATCAACCCGCCCCAGTCGGCCATCCTGGGCGTGCACGCCACCAAGGACCGCGCCGTGGTGGAAAACGGCCAGATCGTGATCCGTCCGATGAACTACCTGGCCATGAGCTACGACCACCGCATCATCGACGGCCGCGAAGCCGTGCTGGGCCTGGTCGCCATGAAGGAAGCGCTGGAAGACCCGTCGCGCCTGCTGTTCGACATCTGAGCGTGCGATGCGTCGTTCCGCCCTGGGCTTGATGTGCGCGCTGAGCTTCGGCCCCCTCGGGGCCGCGGCCGCAGCGCCGCAGCAGGACCCGTGGACCGGCGCCTACCGCCTCGAGTGGCTCGAGGGCACTCAGGCGGCCAAGGAGGGCGCGCAGGGGTCCGACGTGACCATCCAGCGCGCACCCGACGCCGACCCCGCCTCGCTCGTCAAGAAGTACCAGTCGGATCTCGTCCGCTGGACCCTGGCGGACCCTGCGAACGCCCGCGAGAGCACCACGTTGCGCCGCTTCCTGGCGCGTGAATACGAAGGCTGGGGCTGGGCGGGCCTGCATGGCGACGGTCGCATCGAGTGCCTCGATGCGAGCTACATCTTCGTCTGCAAGACCGCGCCCGGCACCACCATCACCTTCGGCCCCGAAGGACCGAAACGCGAAACGCTGACTGCCCAAACCGGTGTGTTTGGCATCGTCCTCCATGCGGGCGCGTTCCAACTCAAGAAACTGGAAAAAGAATGACCAAGCAATTCGACGTCATCGTCATCGGCGGCGGCCCCGGCGGCTACATCGCCGCCATCCGCGCCGCTCAACTCGGCTTCAACGTGGCCTGCATCGACGAGTGGAAGAACGCCAAGGGCGGCCCTGCGCTCGGCGGCACCTGCACCAACGTCGGGTGCATCCCTTCGAAGGCGCTGCTGCAGTCGTCCGAGCACTTCGAGCACGCCGGCCACGGCTTTGCGGACCATGGCATCAACGTGTCGGGCCTGTCGCTCGACATCGGCAAGATGCTGGCCCGCAAGGACCAGGTCGTGAAGCAGAACAACGACGGCATCACCTACCTGTTCAAGAAGAACAAGATCGCGTCCTTCCACGGCCGCGGCTCGTTCGTGAAGGCCGCCGAAGGCGGCTACGAGATCAAGGTGGCTGGCGCCGCTGAAGAAACCATCGTCGGCAAGCACATCATCGTGGCCACGGGCTCCAATGCCCGCGCGCTGCCTGGTGCTGCATTCGACGAGGAAAACATCCTCTCCAACGACGGCGCGCTGCGCATGGGCGGCGTGCCCAAGAAGCTGGCGCTGATCGGCTCCGGCGTCATCGGCCTCGAAATGGGTTCGGTGTGGCGCCGCCTCGGCTCGGAAGTCACGGTGCTCGAAGCGCTGCCGACCTTCCTGGGCGCGGTGGACGAACAGATCGCCAAGGAAGCCAAGAAGGCCTTCGACAAGCAGGGCCTGAAGATCGAGCTCGGCGTGAAGGTCGGCGAGATCAAGTCCGGCAAGAAGGGCGTTTCCATCGCCTGGACCAACGCCAAGGGCGAAGCGCAGGTGCTGGACGTCGACAAGCTGATCGTGTCGATCGGCCGCGTGCCCAACACCATCGGCCTGAACCCCGAAGCCGTGGGCCTCGCGCTCGACGAGCGCGGTGCCATCAACGTCGACGGCGATTGCAAGACCAACCTGCCGAACGTCTGGGCGATCGGCGACGTGGTGCGCGGCCCGATGCTGGCGCACAAGGCCGAGGAAGAGGGCGTTGCCGTGGCCGAGCGCATTGCCGGCCAGCACGGGCACGTCAACTTCAACACGGTGCCCTGGGTCATCTACACGCACCCCGAGATCGCATGGGTCGGCCAGACCGAGCAGCAGCTCAAGGCCGAAGGCCGCGCCTACAAGGCCGGCACCTTCCCGTTCCTGGCGAACGGCCGCGCACGCG
Source organism: Variovorax sp. 10N412 (assembly GCF_056394985.1). Classification (NCBI taxonomy): domain Bacteria; kingdom Pseudomonadati; phylum Pseudomonadota; class Betaproteobacteria; order Burkholderiales; family Comamonadaceae; genus Variovorax; species Variovorax sp. 10N412. Next base: position 645,156 of record NZ_JBFTIO010000002.1, on the reverse strand, counting down.
CGCTGGGCGACACGACCGGCATGGTGAAGTTCCTGGCCGACGCCACGACCGACGAGATCCTGGGCGTGCACATGGTGGGCCCGCAGGTCAGCGAGCTGATCTCCGAAGCCGTGGTGGCCATGGAGTTCAAGGCCAGCGCCGAAGACATCGCGCGCATCTGCCACGCGCACCCGTCGCTGTCGGAAGCCACGAAGGAAGCGGCACTCGCCGTGGACAAGCGCACGCTGAACTTCTGAGCTGCCGTTTCTCTTGACCAGCGTCAAACAGGCCTATGAGGCGGAGCTCGCCACGCGCGGGTTCCAGAGCGATCCCGCGCAGATGCGCGCCGTGGAGGCGCTGGACCGCTGCGCCAACGAATGGGCCGAGTACAAGGCCCAGCGTTCGAATGCGCTGAAGAAGTTCATCAACCGGCCGGAGCTTCCGCGCGGCGTCTACATGTACGGCGGCGTCGGGCGGGGCAAGAGCTTCCTGATGGACCTCTTCTTCAACGCCGTGCCGCTGCGGCGCAAGACGCGCCTGCACTTTCACGAGTTCATGCGCGAAGTGCACCGTGAACTGCGCGAACTGCAAGGCACGGTCAATCCGCTGGACGAACTGGGCCTGCGCATTTCCAAGCGCTACAAGCTGATCTGCTTCGACGAGTTCCATGTGGCGGACATCACCGACGCGATGATTCTTCATCGGCTGCTGGTGTCGTTGTTCGAGAACGGCGTGGGTTTCGTCACTACCTCGAACTTCAAGCCCGACGACCTGTATCCCGATGGGTTGCACCGCGACCGCATCCTGCCCGCCATTGCGCTGCTGAACGAGAAGCTCGAGGTGCTGAGCGTGGACAACGGCACCGACTACCGGCGCCGCACACTCGAGCAGATGCGCATGTACCTCACGCCCAACGATGCGGCGGCCGACAAGGAAATGCGCAAGGCCTTCGACAAGCTGGCCGAGACGGCGGACGAGAGCCCGATCCTGCACATCGAGCAGCGCGAGATTCGCGCGCGGCGCAAGGCAGGCGGCGTGGTGTGGTTCGATTTCAAGACGCTGTGCGGTGGCCCGCGCTCGCAGAACGACTATCTGGAAATCGCCAGCCAGTTCCACACGGTGATGCTGTCCGACGTGCCGCACATGCCGGTGCGCATGGCCTCCGAGGCACGCCGCTTCACCTGGCTGATCGACGTCTTGTACGACCGGCGTTGCAAGCTCATCATGTCGGCAGAGGTTCCGCCCGAGGCGTTGTACACCGAGGGGCCGCTCGCGCACGAGTTTCCGCGCACGGTCTCCCGGCTCACTGAAATGCAGTCGAGCGAGTTTCTTGCCCTGGAACGCCGCATCGTCGACACCCGACTCACATGAAAAAAATCGTCCTTGCCCTGCTCATGACATTGGCCAGCCTGCCGCTGTGGGCGCAGTCCAACGCCGCGGCGGGCAACGCCGACCTCGAGGCCGAAAAGAGCAGGCTGTCGACGGAGCGCGAGGCCATCGAGAGGCGTTTCGTGCAGGAGCGGGCAGTCTGCTACAAGAAGTTCGCGGTGGAGGACTGCCTGCGCGAGAGCCGTGAGCGGCGCCGCAAGGAAACCGACAACATCAAGCGCCAGGAAACCGCAATCAACGACATCCAGCGCCAGCGCAGCGGCGCGGCCGAACTGCAGAAGCTCGACCAGAAGGCCGGCCAGCAGCGCGCGCAGGACACGCCAGAGAAGCAGCAGCAGTCGTCCCAGAACCAGAAGGATCGCGAGCAGCGCGCGGCCGACCACGCCACCAGCCGGGCCGCGACGGCGGCAGAGGGCGCGGAGCGTGAACGCCAGCTCGAGTCCAAGCTGAAGGCCCATGCCGACGAGCAGGCCAAGGCGGCCCAGCGCCGCAGCGATTCGCCAGCCGCCGTGCAGCGCTACCAGGACAAGCAAAAACGCGCCGAGGAGCATCGGGCCAGCCGCGAGCGCCAGAACGCCGACCGCAGCAAGCCACGCGGTGCGCCGCTGCCGACGCCCGCGGCGTCATCGCCGGCGCCCTGAGTTCCAGGGGCGGGCGAGCGGCCAGCCGCTCAGGCGGCTGTCGGAAGCGGTTCGAGTTTCAGCACCGCGATCGAGAGGTTGTCGCCGGTGCCGCGGGCCCGGCGCCGCGCCTCGCCCACCAGGATCTCGACCGCGTCGCGCGGCGGATGCGCGTACAGCACACTCGCCAGCTCTTCGGGGCTGAAGTAGTGCCAGAGGCCGTCGCTGCACGCCATCAGCAGGTCGCCGGGCGCCAGTTTCGGGAGGTAGTACGGATCGACCGGCGGTGGTGTGGTCGTCATGCCCAGGCACCCGAGCAGGATGTTGCCCTGCGGATGGATGTTGGCCTCGGCTTCGGTGATCTGGCCGCGGTCGATCAGCACCTGCACGTAGGAATGGTCGCGCGTGCGCCGGATGAGCTCGCCGTCCTGGAAGTGATAGATGCGCGAATCGCCGGCATGGATCCAGGCGCAGTCACCCTTGGGGTTCATGAGGAAGGCCGCCAGCGTGCTGTGCGGCTCCTGTTCGCTGGACACGGCCGTGAGCTTGATGACGGTGTGCGAGTCTTCCAGGATCTGCTTGAGCACGGCCTGCGGGTCGTCGCGGCCGGGCTGGTAGCGCGTGAAAAGCTGGCGTGCCGTCATCAGCACCTGGTCGGACGCCTTGCGGCCACCGCTGCGCCCGCCCATGCCGTCTGCCACCACGCCGAGCACGCAGCCCGGCACGCGCGGATGACTCATCACGAGTACCTGGTCTTGTTGGTACGGCCGGTCTCCCTTGTGGAGTCCGGTGGCCGCGGCAAGTCGAAAGCCTTGAGTCATGAGGCATATGCGCCTGAAGCGCGTGTTTCTGTCGTCGCTGGGGTTCGTGTCAGGACGTATTATCGAATGAACATGCGCCACGAAAATTCGGTGTGCGCCCCCCACCGTTGGACTCCAATCTTCACTCCCTTTCCCGTCAACTGATCGAGCTGCGCATCGAGCATGCCGATCTCGACGCCTCCATCGACCGGTTGTCCGAGAGCTCGCCGCAAGACGAGCTGTTGCTGCGGCGCCTGAAAAAACGCCGGCTTGCGCTGCGTGACCAGATCACGCGCCTGGAGAACGTGCTCGACCCGAAAGAGCCCGCATGACCGGCGCGCTCGAGGACAAGGTGCGCGACGCCTTCGCGCAGGACGGCGTGCTGTCGCGTGCCGCCGAGCAGTTCCGCGAACGCTCGGGCCAGACCGAGATGGCCATCGCCGTGGCCCGCACCATCGAAGAGGGCGGCGTGCTGGTGGTCGAGGCGGGCACAGGGGTGGGCAAGACCTTCTCGTACCTCGTGCCGGCCTTGCTGAGCGGCGAGCGGGTGCTGCTCTCCACCGCCACCAAGACCCTGCAGGACCAGCTGTTCGGCCGGGACCTGCCGCGCCTTGTCGAGGCCTTCGGGCTGCCGGTGCGCACGGCGCTGCTCAAGGGACGGGGCAGCTATTTGTGCCTGCACCGGCTGGACATGGCGCGCCACGACGCATCGCTGCCGGAGCGCGGCAGCCTGCGCACGCTGGCCAAGATCGAGCAATGGTCCAAGGCCACGCGCACGGGCGACCTGGCCGAGCTGCCGGGCCTGGACGAGCGCTCGCCGCTCATTCCGCTGATCACGTCCACGCGCGAGAACTGCCTGGGCGCGCAGTGCCCGCAGTTCAAGCCCTGCCACGTCAACCTGGCACGGCGCGAGGCGCTGGCGGCGGACATCGTGGTCATCAACCACCACCTGTTCTTTGCAGATCTCGCCGTGCGCGAGACAGGCATGGCGGAGCTGCTGCCGACCGTGAGCGTGGTGGTGTTCGACGAGGCGCACCAGCTCAACGAAACCGGCGTGCAGTTCCTCGGCGCGCAGCTCGGCAGCGGCCAGGCGCTCGACTTCGCGCGCGACATGCTCGGCGCGGGGCTGCAGCACGCGCGCGGGCTGGTCGACTGGCAGCAGCTGGCCGCCGGCGTCGAACGCGCCGCGCGCGAGTTGCGCCTGGTGGTCGGCAAGCAATGGCCCGGGGCCAAGCTGCGCTGGCTGGGAGCGTCGCCGGAGGGAGTCGATCCTGATGCATGGCAGCGCGCACTCGACGACCTGCAGCATTCGTTCGAAACGGCGGCCGAAGGGCTTGCCACCGTCAGCGAAATTTCGCCCGACTTCGTGCGGCTGCACGAGCGAACCCGCCAGCTCGCCAAACGGGCCGCGCGCTTTGCGCTGCCTTGCGAAGTCGACTCGGTGCGCTGGGTCGACGTGGGCTCGCAGTTGCGGCTGATCGAGTCGCCGCTCGACATCGCCGAGGCGATGCGCAAGCGGGTGCTCAAGATCGTCGACGACCACGCCGACGCGGAGGGTGACGATGACGACGACGGTCTCGATGCCTACGGTGAACGTGAGGCGGGCGAGACACCGGGGCAGGGAAGCGGGGCAGGCCAGGCAAACGGCGGCCGCGCCTGGGTCTTCACCTCCGCCACATTGGGCGACGAGCCCACCTTGCGCTGGTTCACGGAACCCTGCGGCCTGCAGGACGCGCAGGTGCTGCGCGTGCACAGCCCCTTCGACTACGCCTCGCAGGCTGCGCTCTACGTGCCACGCGCCTTTCCGAAACCCAACGACCCCTCGCACAGCCAGCGGGTCGCGCAACTGGCCGCGCACGGCGCCACCGAACTCGGCGGGCGCACGCTGGTGCTGACCACCACGCTGCGTGCCTTGCGCACCATCGGCGACGCCATGAAGCAGCAGTTCGAGCTGCTCGATGCCGCACTGCGGCCCGAGGTGCTGGTGCAGGGCGAGTTGCCCAAGCGCGTGCTGATGGATCGCTTCCGCGAAGGCGCGAGTGCCGGGCGCGCAGGCTGCGTGCTGGTGGCGTCGGCGTCTTTCTGGGAGGGTTTCGATGCGCCGGGCGATGCGCTGCAGCTGGTGGTGATCGACAAGCTGCCGTTCCCGCCGCCGAATGATCCGCTGGTCGAGGCGCGCTCGCAGCGACTTGAGGCGCAGGGCCGCAGCTCGTTCGCCGACTATTCGTTGCCCGAAGCGGCGGTTGCACTCAAGCAGGGGGCAGGGCGGTTAATTCGGCGTGAAACCGACAGCGGCGTGCTGGCGATATGCGACACGCGCCTGGTCGCAATGGGCTACGGCCGCCGGTTGCTGGCGGCGCTGCCGCCGATGCGGCGGCTGGACAGCGAATCAGATTTCAACGCCGCGATCGACGCGCTCAAGAACTGAGCAGAGCGCGCCGCAGTACGCGCTTTGCTGTTACCAGACCTTCCACCAAGGGTCGTCCTTGCCCTTGAACCCGTTCGCAAGGTAGGTGCTTTGCGGGTAGTTGGTGGTCAGCACGCGCTGTGCGTCGTCGCGCAGGTCCTTCATGCCGAGGGCGTCGTACGACTTGACCATGATGAACAGGGCTTCTTCGAGCGCCGGAACTTCGCGGTAGTCGGCCAGCGCGATCTGCGCGCGGTTGATGGCCGCCAGGTAGGCGCCGCGCGAGTAGTAGTAGCGTGCCACGTGAACCTCGTACTGCGCGAGCGAGTTCACGATGTAGTTCATGCGCTGGCGCGCGTCGGGCGCATAGCGCGAGTCGGGGAAGCGCGTGGCGAGGTCCTTGAAGGACTCGAACGATTCCTTGGCGGCCTTCTGGTCGCGCTCGGACAGGTCCTGGCGCGTCAGGAAGGCGAACATGCCCAGGTCGTCGTTGAAGTTGATCACGCCCTTGAGGTACAGCGCGTAGTCGAGCGCCGGGCTCGCCGGGTGCAACTTCATGAAGCGGTCGATGGTCGAAATGGCGGCAGCCTTTTCACCCGACTTGTATTGGGCGTAGGCCTTTTCGAGCTGGGCCTGCTGCGCGAGCGGCGTGCCGGCGGCGCGGCCTTCCAGCTTCTCGTAGAGCGGCACGGCCTTGTCGTAGGCACCCGAGCCGGCTTCCTCCTTGGCTTCGGAGTAGATGCGGTTGGGGCTCCAGTTGGCGGTCTTGTCGACGGAGGTCGACGAGCAGCCAGCTGCCAGCAGAGCCGCCGCGCTGAGCGCGATCCAGGTGGGGACCGATAATTTGGCGCGAAACATCACATACGGCTTTCGTGAAACAGTTACCCTCAATTATATCGGCCGACCCTTTGAGCAATACCCCCGAGTCAGCGGAGGCGGCCGAACTCGACGAGGGCGCCGACCCCATCGAGCCCAGCGAGCTGCGGCCTTTTGTCATCGACGCCGCCCAGCACGGCCAGCGGCTCGACCGCGCGCTCGCCGCGCTGGTGCCCGAATTTTCCCGAAGTTACCTGCAGCAGCTGATCGAAGGCGGCGCGGTGGAGGTGCAGGGGCACACGCTCAAGAAAGTCTCGGCGGCGGTGAAAGCGGGGCAGGCCGGCCGCATCGAGCTGCGCCCGACGCCCCAGAGCCAGGCGTTCAGGCCCGAGGCGATGGACATCGTCACCGTGCACGAGGACGAGCACCTGCGCATCATCGACAAGCCCGCCGGCCTCGTCGTGCACCCGGCGCCCGGCCATTGGAGCGGCACGCTGCTCAACGGGTTGCTGGCGCTCGACCCCAAGGCCGTGCTCCTGCCGCGCGCCGGCATCGTGCACCGGCTCGACCGCGACACCAGCGGACTGATGGTGGTGGCGCGTACCCGCGCCGCCATGGACGCGATGGTGGCGCTGATTGCCGCACGCGACGTCAAGCGACAGTACCTGGCGATCGGGCACAAGCCCTGGGCGGGCGCCGCGGCCCGGCAGGTCGACGCGCCCATCGGCCGCGATCCGCGCAACCGGCTGCGCATGGCCGTGGTCGATCTCGAGCGGAATTCGGGCAAGACGGCGCGCACGCTGATCGAGCGGCTCGACAGCAACACCGAAGCCTGCGCTGTGCGCTGCACCCTCGAAACTGGCCGCACCCACCAGATCCGCGTGCACATGGCGTCGATCGGCCATCCTTTGGTCGGCGACGGGCTCTACGGCGGCGCGCCGGGCGCCGGCCTGACCCGCCAGGCACTGCATGCGTTCAGGCTGGCCTTCGTGCACCCCGTCACACACGCGCCGCTCGAGTTCCGGTCGGCGCCGCCGCCGGACCTGGCGCAGGCTTTGCAGTCCTGGGGCCTGGATTACAATCGCGCCTGACGGCCCGAGGGCCTCGCCGGCCACCCAAGGCCGGCCTTGCGCTGCATTTGCCGTGTGCCTGCAGCGCCTACTCCTTTCATCCTTCTGAACAAGCGTCCCCGAGGCGCCTTTTCCCGGATAACGCGAACCATGAATACGGCGGATGCCAAGCGCATTCTCGAAACCGCCTTGATCTGTTCGAGCCAGCCGTTGCCGGTGCGCGACATGCGCGTGCTGTTCGACGACGAACTGGGCGTGGACACCATCAAGGTGCTGTTGCTTGAATTGCAGGAAGACTGGGCGCAGCGCGGCCTGGAGCTTGTGAGCGTGGGCAGCGGCTGGCGCTTTCAGAGCCGGCCCGAAATGCGCGACCATCTCGACCGCCTGCATCCCGAGAAGCCGCCGCGCTACACGCGCGCCGCCCTCGAGACGCTGGCCATCATTGCCTACCGCCAGCCCGCCACACGCGGCGACATGGAAGACATCCGCGGCGTGACGATCAATTCGCTGATCCTCAAGCAACTCGAGGACCGCGGCTGGGTCGAGGTCATCGGCCACCGTGAAACCGTGGGCCGGCCGGGCCTGTACGCCACCACACGCCAGTTTCTCGACGACCTGGGCCTGGCCTCGCTCGACCAGTTGCCGTTGATCGAAACGCCGGCGCAGCAGGCGGCCCTGGTCGACGCGCTCGAGCGGGCCTCGGGCGACCAGCAGGGCTTGCCGATGGATGCGGCGCCGGAAGTGGTCGAAGTCGCGGAAAACGCGGAAATTGCGGACATTGCTGGAATTGCAGAGGCGGTCGAAGCCGCCCAGGCGCAGGTGGCCGAGGATGCCGCATCCGCCGAGGCGCCCGAAGCCTTGTCCGTCCCAGAAACAGAACCCGAAGCCGAATCCACGGCCGAGCCGGAACCCGCGTTCGCTCAAGCCGCGCCACTGGCCCCAGAACCCGATGCCCCGTCTGCGGACGAGGCCGGCCCCTCCGCTCCTTCCTCCGGAAAAACCTCATGAGCACACCCGACACCGACGACTCGGCCATGCTGCCTGCCGAACCCGAAGTCAAAAAGAAGAAACGTGCGACCGCGCCCAAGAAGGCCGCAGGTGAGGCGGTTGAAGCGGTAGCGCCGCAAGCTGCGACGCCTGAAGCTGCGCCCGTGGACGCTGAAGCGCCGAAGAAGCCGCGCGCGCCTCGCAAGAAGAAGGTGGCGGAAGGCGCGGCGGCTGCGTCCGATGCGCCAGCGGTGGCCGTAGAGGGCGCCGTGGTAGTCGAAGAGGCCCCCGCGGGTGTCGATCCGGTGGTGGCCGTTGCCGCCGGGGTCGAGGCGCCCGTCGATGCAGCGCCGGAAGAGGCCGGGAAGCCGGCGCCGGCACCTGCGCCTGTGCCTGCGCCTGCGCAGCAGGCCGGTCAAGCGACCCAGCCAGCGCAGGTCGTCCGCAATGACGGCAGCGACGAGGACGAAGACGACGAGGAAGAGCCCGACGAGGAAGAGGACGATCTCGACCGTGCCCGCCGCGCCGCCGAGCGCGAGCAGCGCCATGCGCTGCCGCCCGAGCCGATCCGCTTCGCCGACGTCATTTCCGGCCAGTTCGACGCCGACGAGGAAAGCTCGGAAGTACCGCCGCTCAAGCGCGTGCTGCTCCCCGAGGCCGACTCGCCCAAGCTGCACAAGGTGCTGGCGCAGGCGGGACTCGGTTCGCGGCTCGAAATGGAGCAACTGATTCTCCAGGGCCGCATTTCCGTCAACAACGAGCCGGCGCACATCGGCCAGCGCATCCAGTTCGGAGACCAGGTCAAGATCAACGGCAAGCCCATCCGCTTCCGCATCGCGCCCCCGCCGCCGCGCGTCATCGCGTACCACAAGCCCGTGGGCGAAGTGGTGACGCACGACGATCCGCAGAACCGCCCGACCGTGTTCCGCAAGCTGCCGCGCCTGCAGCAAGGCAAGTGGCAGTCGGTCGGCCGGCTCGACCTGAACACCGAAGGCCTGCTGCTGTTCAGCAGCTCGGGCGACCTGGCCAACCAGCTCATGCACCCGCGCTTCGGCCTGGAGCGCGAGTACGCGGTGCGCGTGCTGGGTGCGCTCACCAAGGAAGAAAAACAGAAGCTCCTCGACGGCGTGCGCCTGGACGACGGCATGGCGCAGTTCGGCACCATCGAAGACGGCGGCGGCGAAGGCTCGAACTGCTGGTACCGCGTGACCATCTCCGAAGGCCGTAACCGCGAGGTGCGCCGCCTGTTCGAGTCGGTGGGCCATGCGGTCAGCCGGCTGATCCGCATTCGCTATGGCGCGATGGTGCTGCCGCGCGGCCTGAAGCGCGGCGCCTGGATGGAGCTCGACGAGCGTGACATCCGCGCGCTGTTCCAGGCGTCCGGCGGCGCGGCTGCGCGCCCCGACCCGCAGCAGGCGCGGGGTCCGGGGCAGGACGGCGGCGGCAATGGCCGCAACGGCCGCAACAAGAAGCGCCGCGGCAACCGCAACGGCGGTGGCCCCGGCGGCGGCCAGCCGCGCGACATGCGCGACGGCCGCGACGAAGGCGCCCGCGAGGCCCCGATCCCGAGCCCGCTGGGCGACGGTCGTGCGCCGCGCGGCGACCGAGGGGATCGCGGCGGTCGTGCCAACCGCGGCCCCGGCAACGGCGGTCCGCCGCAAGGCCAGGCACGCCGCGGGAACGGCAATGCCGGCAATGCTGGCAACCGCCAGGGCGGTGGCGGCAATCGCCAGGGCGACGACCGTCAACCCAGCGGTGCCAACCAGCCCGATCCGATGAAGACTTCGCTCGGCTACATCGGCGCCGACAGCTTTTCGCGCCAGCGCAAGGAGCAGCGCGGAGCCCCAGGTCGCCGAAGCGGCGGCGGTGGCTACGGCGGTCCGGCAGGGCAGGCCGGCGGACGGCGCCGCGGGCGCTGAAAGCCAGCCGACGGAGCGCGGCCTTTCGCGGGGTTTTCACCAACCGCGAAGGCTGCGCCGGTTAAAATCGGAGGCTTTGTCGACAGGTGACGCAACCAAAGCGTTGCAGTTGTGACAAAACACTTCAAAATCAAAGCTTCAGGAAGCATTTCAATGGCTATCGAACGTACCCTCTCCATCATCAAGCCCGACGCAGTTGCCAAGAACGTCATCGGCAAGATCGTCTCCCGCTTTGAAGCCGCCGGCCTCAAGGTCGTCGCCGCCAAGCTGGTGCACCTGTCGCGCAACGAAGCCGAGCAGTTCTACGCCGTGCACAAGGAACGCCCCTTCTTCAAGGACCTGGTCGAGTTCATGATTTCGGGCCCGGTGTTCGTGCAAGCGCTCGAAGGCGACAACGCCATCGCCAAGAACCGCGACCTGATGGGCGCCACCGACCCCAAGAAGGCAGCCGCCGGCACCATCCGCGCCGACTTCGCCGACAGCATCGACGCCAACGCCGTGCACGGTTCGGATGCGCCTGAAACCGCAGCGAACGAAATCGCCTTCTTCTTCGCCGGCCTCAACGTCTACGCACGCTGAAGAGCCGCATCTCGACCGATTCCATGACCACAGTCAACCTGCTCGACTTCGATCTCGAGGGGTTGGCTGCGTTCTGCGAAAAGCTCGGCGAGAAAAAATTCCGCGCCACGCAACTGTTCCGCTGGATCCACCAGCGTGGCGCGAGCGATTTCACCCAGATGACCGATCTGGCGAAGTCGCTGCGCGAGAAACTCGCGACCACCGCGCGCGTGGAGGCCTTGCCGGTCGTCACGCAGCACGAATCCAAGGACGGCACGATCAAGTGGCTGTTCGACGTCGGCGACGGCAATGCCGTCGAAGCCGTATTCATTCCAGAGGACGACCGCGGCACCTTGTGCGTATCGTCCCAGGCCGGCTGTGCGGTCGGTTGCCGCTTTTGCTCGACCGGGCATCAGGGCTTCAGCCGCAACCTCAACACGGGCGAAATCGTCGCCCAGCTATGGTTTGCCGAACACTTCCTGCGCAAGCACCTCAAGCGCAACGAACGCGTCATCTCCAACGTGGTGATGATGGGGATGGGCGAGCCGCTGCAGAACTACTCGGCACTCGTGCCTGCACTGCGCACCATGCTCGACGACAACGCCTACGGGCTGTCGCGCCGTCGCGTGACGGTGTCGACCTCCGGCGTGGTGCCCATGATCGACCGCCTGGGCACCGATTGCGCCGTGGCCATGGCCGTGTCCTTGCACGCCCCGAATGACGCGCTGCGCGATGACCTCGTGCCGCTCAATCGCAAGTACCCCATTGCCGAGTTGCTCGAGGCCTGCAAGCGCTACCTGGCGCATGCGCCGCGCGACTTCATCACCTTCGAGTACTGCATGCTCGACGGCGTGAACGACCAGCCCGAACACGCGCGCCAGTTGATCGAACTCGTGCGCAAGCACGACGTGTCGTGCAAGTTCAACCTCATTCCGTTCAATCCGTTTCCGGCCTCCGGCCTGCTGCGCTCGCCGCAGCCCCGCGTTCTCGCTTTCGCGAAGACGTTGAGCGAAGCAGGGCTCGTGACGACCGTGCGCAAGACGCGCGGCGACGACATCGACGCCGCCTGCGGCCAGCTCGCCGGCGACGTCAAGGACCGCACCCGTGCGGCCGAACGCATGGCTCAGCGCCGCGCCACGGAGAGCCCGATCGTGATGCACCCGGTTCGCAAGACCATTCCCCAGGAGCACTGAACCCATGAGCATGGCCTTTTCGATGACGACCGTGAACGCGCAGCGGCTGTTTGCCGCGAGCTTTGCCGGCGTCGCCGTGGCGTTTTTGCTCTCGGGCTGCGTGAACACCCGAACCACCACCACCAGCCTGGCCGACAGCAGCTCCAGCCGGGGCGTCGAGGTCGTGACCGAGTCGGACGAAAGCTCCCGCCAGCGCCGCGCGCGCCTGCGCATGGAGCTCGCTTCGGGTTATTTCGAACAGGGCCAGACCACGGTGGCGCTCGACGAGATCAAGCAGGCGCTGGTGGCCGACCCCAACAACGCGGACGCCTACAACCTGCGCGGCCTCGTCTACATGCGCCTGGACGACGCCGGGATGGCCGAGGACAGCTTCCGCCGCGCCATCGCCATCAGCCCGCGCGATGCGAACGCGCGCCACAACTACGGCTGGCTGCTGTGCCAGCAGAACCGCTACGGCGATGCCGCGGCGCAGTTCACCGAGGCACTGGCCGTACCCAGCTACCCCGACCGCGCCAAGACGCTGATGACCCAGGGCGTGTGCGAACTCAGGGCCGGCCAGCGCGTGCAGGCCGAGCGCAGCCTCATGCAGGCCTACGAGATCGACGCCGGCAACCCGGTGGTCGGCTTCAACCTGGCCTCGGTGCTCGCGCAACGCGAGGAGTGGTCGCGTGCGCAGTTCTACATTCGCCGCGTCAACAACAGTGCCTCGGCCAGCGCCGAGACGCTCGCGCTCGGCATCAAGATCGAGCGAAGGCTCAACAACCGCGAGGCTGCCGCGCAGTTGGGCGGTCAATTGCAACGACGCTTTCCACAGTCGCGGGAGGCAATCGCGTACGAACGCGGGAATTTAAATGACTGATCGGGTTTCGGAGTTCGGCACTTCCGTGGCGCAGACGCTCGAGGAAGGCGACATCACGCACAAGACGGCCGGCGACCTGCTTCGCGAGGCGCGCGAGGCTCACGGCCTGCACATCGAGATGGTGGCAGCCGCGCTCAAGGTGCCGCCGCAGAAATTGCTGGCACTCGAGGCGGACGATATTGCCTCGCTGCCCGATCCGGTCTTTGCGCGCGCGCTGGCCAGCAGCGTGTGCCGCGCACTGCGCATCGATCCGGCGCCCGTGCTGGCGAAGCTGCCTTCCACGCAAAGGGTGTTGCTGGCCGAGTCGGACCGCACGCTCAAGAGTCATGTTTCTTCGGGCACGCCGCGCTGGAACGGCAGCAGCGGCCGCTCCAGCGGCCTGCCGTCGCGCGCGCTGGTGACTGTCGTGGTGCTGCTGTTGATCGGCGCGGGCGCGCTGTTCTGGCTGCCCCAGTCGGTCTTCGACCAGGTCGGCGCCTCCGTGTCGCGACTGACGGCGAAGAGCGGCTCCGACGCCGGCTCGACCGCCGAAGGTTCGGCGAATGGCGCGACTTCTGCGGATGGCTCCGGCGGGGTCGCCTCGACCGTTCCGGCCCAGCCTGCGGCGCCAAGCGGGCCGGTCGGTCAAACGCCGATCGCTTCGACCGGCACCCCGGTTGCCGTGGCACCAGCGGCTGCGGCATCCGCGCCCGTGGCGCCTGCCGCGAGCAGCAGCCAGCAACTTGTTTTCGTGGCGCGTGAAGAGTGCTGGGTCACTGTGACCGAAGCCGGTGGCAAGCAACTGCTTCGCCGCAGCCTGAAGGCGGGTGAAACGCTGGGCCTGTCGGGCACGCTGCCACTGTCCGTCGTGGTCGGCCGCGCGTCGAGTGTCGATGTGCAGGTTCGAGGCCAGCCCTTCGACCTGAAGCCGGTCACCAAGAGCGGTGGCGTGGCGCGTTTCGAGGTGAAATCATGACGAACGAGTGCCTTCCCGTTGCCGTGGGGCCCATCGAGGCGGCCGCGCCCAAGGCGCGCCGCTCGCGCCAGGCCAGTGTGGTCTGGGGCCCGCGCGTGGTCACGGTCGGCGGCGACGCGCCCGTGCGCGTGCAGTCCATGACCAACACCGACACCGTCGATGCCATCGGCACCGCGATTCAGGTGAAGGAGCTGGCCATCGCCGGCTCGGAAATGGTCCGCATCACGGTCAACACGCCGGAAGCCGCGGCGCAGGTGCCCTACATCCGCGAGCAGCTCGACCGCATGGGCATCGACGTGCCGCTGATCGGCGACTTCCACTACAACGGCCACCGCCTGCTCACCGACTATCCGGCCTGCGCCGAGGCGCTGAGCAAGTACCGCATCAACCCCGGCAACGTGGGCAAGGGCGACAAGAAGGACAAGCAGTTCGGCCAGATGATCGACGCCGCGATGCGCTGGAACAAGCCGGTGCGCATCGGCGTCAACTGGGGCAGCCTCGACCAGGAATTGCTCGCCAGCCTGATGGACACCAACAGCCAGCGCGCTCAGCCCTGGGATGCCAAGCAGGTGATGTACGAGGCGCTGATCACCTCGGCCATCGAGTCCGCCAAGCTCGCTGAATCCATGGGCATGGCTGGCAACCAGGTCATCCTGTCGTGCAAGGTGAGCGGCGTGCAGGACCTCGTCTCGGTGTACCGCGAGCTTGCCAGGCGCTGCGATTATTCGCTGCACCTGGGTCTTACCGAAGCCGGCATGGGCACCAAGGGCACGGTGGCGTCGGCCACGGCGCTGTCGATCCTGCTGCAGGAGGGCATCGGCGACACCATTCGCGTGTCGCTCACGCCGCAGCCGGGCGAGTCGCGCACGCAGGAAGTGCTGATCGCCAACGAAATCCTGCAGGCGCTGGGCCTGCGCGTGTTCGTGCCGAGCGTCACCGCATGCCCGGGGTGCGGGCGCACCACCAGCACCACTTTCCAGGAACTGGCCAAGCAGATCGACGACTACCTGCGCATGCAGATGCCGGTCTGGCGCACCAAGTATCCCGGTGTCGAGGCGTTGAAGGTGGCCGTCATGGGCTGCATCGTCAACGGCCCCGGCGAGAGCAAGCACGCCGACATCGGCATCAGCCTGCCCGGTACCGGCGAGGCGCCCGCCGCACCGGTCTTCATCGACGGCGAAAAGGCCCTCACGCTGCGCGGCGACAATATCGCCAACGAGTTCCACCAGCTCGTCGAAACCTACATCGAAAAGCGCTTCGGCGGCGAGCACGCCGTCGCTGCCTGACACCTCCGCGGAATCCATGGCTGAAAAATTGAATGCCGTCAAAGGCATGAACGACATATTGCCGCCCGAATCGGCGCGCTGGGAGTGGCTCGAGGCCACCGTGCGCGACCTGATGGGGCGCTATGCGTACCGCAACGTGCGCACGCCGATCCTGGAGCACACGGCGCTGTTCGTGCGCGGCATTGGCGAAGTGACGGACATCGTCGAGAAGGAGATGTACGCCTTCGAGGACCGTTCCGACAAGCATGGTCAGGCGGAACATCTGGCCATGCGGCCCGAAAACACCGCCGGCCTCGTGCGTGCGGTGATCGAGCACAACATGCTCTACGACGGCCCCAAGCGCCTCTGGTACACAGGCCCGATGTTCCGTCGCGAAAAGCCGCAGCGTGGACGCTACCGCCAGTTCCACCAGATCGGAGCCGAAGCCCTGGGCTTTGCCGGCCCCGATGTCGATGCCGAACTGATCCTGCTCGCGAGCGCGCTCTGGAAGGCCATCGGGCTGACCGACGTGCGGCTCGAGCTCAACAGCCTGGGCCAGCCTGCGGAGCGCGCACTGCACCGCGCACGGTTGATCGCCCACTTCGAGCAGCACGCCGACAAGCTCGACGAAGACGGCAAGCGCCGCCTGCACAGCAACCCGCTGCGCATCCTCGACACGAAGAATCCCGCGATGAAGGACGTCGTCGAATCGGCGCCGAAGCTGATCGACTTCCTCGGCGCCGAATCGCTCGCGCACTTCCAGGGGTTGCAGGCCATCCTCAAGGCCAATGACATCGCCTTCACGATCAACCCGCGCCTGGTGCGCGGCCTGGACTACTACAACCTGTCGGTGTTCGAGTTCGTGACCGACCGGCTCGGCGCGCAGGGCACGGTGTGCGCCGGCGGCCGTTATGACGACCTGATCGCCCAGATCGGCGGCAAGCCCGCACCGGCCGTGGGCTGGGCCATGGGCGTGGAGCGCGTGCTCGACCTGCTCAAGGAGCAGGGCGCCGATGTGCCTTTGCCGGTACCCGACGCCTACGCGATCGTGCCCGACGCCGCCTCGATGCCGGTGGTGCTGCGAACGCTGCAACAACTGCGCGAAGCGGGCGTGCGCGTGCAGATGCATGCAGCCACCGCCGAAGGGCTTGCCAGCTTCAAGGCACAGATGAAAAAGGCGGATGCCAGCGGCGCCCGCCACGCACTGATCTTCGGCGCCGATGAACTTGCACGCGACGAAGTGACTCTGAAAGCGCTGCGCGACGCTAGCGTCCCGCAGACCGCACGGCCCCTCGCAGAAGTGGCCGCCTGGGCCGTCACCCTACAATCGCCGGCTCCCAACATCTGACAGCGCATGGCAACCCCTCTCGACCTCGAAGAACAGGAACAGCTCGACCAGCTCAAGCATTTCTGGAACACCTACGGCACCCTGATCACCTGGGCCGTGCTGCTCGTCGCCGGCGCCTTCGTGGCCTGGAACGGCTGGCAGTACTACCAGCGCAGCAAGGCAACGCAGGCCGCAGCCCTTTACGACGAGGTCGAGCGCAGCACGCAGTCCGGCGACGTCGAGCGCATCCAGCGCGTGCTGGGCGACATGAAGGAACGCTTCGCCTCCACCACGTACGCGCAACAGGCCGGCCTGCTGGTCGCCAAGACGCTGTACGAGAAGGGCAACACCGAAGGTTCCCGTGCCGCGCTCACGTGGGTGGCGCAAAGCGCCATCGACCCGGGCTACCAGGCCATTGCCAAGCTGCGTCTCGCGGCCGAACTGCTGGACGCCAAGTCGTACGACGATGCGCTCAAGCAGCTCGACGGCAGCGTGCCGAAGGAATTCGAACCGCTGGTGGCCGACCGCAAGGGCGACATCTACCTGGCCCAGGGCAAGCGCTCCGAAGCGCAAGCCGAATACCGCAAGGCCTGGACCGGCCTTGGCGCCACCTCCGACTACCGCCGCCTGATCGAGATCAAACTCAACGCGGTCGGTGTCGATCCGAAGAGCCTGGCGCCTGTCGTCACGGTCACACCCGCTGCCCCCAAAACTCCCTGACCGCATCATGAATTTCAAGCGTTTCGTGCCTGAATCGACCGCCCTGCGTGCGGGATCAGCTCTTGTTTTGGTAGCGTTCCTCGCCGCCTGTTCCGGCAGCGGCAAGCCCAAGCCCGAAGAGTTGCCGGCCAACCCGGCCCTCGTGGGCGTTCGCCAGGCCTGGACGGTGCGCATTCCCGAGGTCAAGTTCGCCCTCACCACCGACATCAGCGGCGACACGGTCACGGTGGCCGGCAGCGACGGTACGGTGGTGGCCATCGACGCCCGCGCCGGGCGCGAAACCTGGCGCGCCAGCGTCGGGGCTCCGATTGCAGCCGGCGTCGGCAGCGACGGCACCATGGCCGCGGTAGTCACCACCAACAACGAGCTGGTTGCGATCGAGAACGGCAAGGTCCTGTGGAAGCAGAAGCTGTCGGCGCAGGCCTTCACGGCGCCGCTGGTTGCGGGCCGCCGCGTGTTCGTGCAAACCGCCGACCGCAGCCTCAGCGCCTGGGACGGCCAGAGCGGCCGCCGCCTCTGGATCCAGCAGCGCACGGGTGAAAACCTCGTGCTGCGCAAGTCGGGCGTGCTGATCGCCGTGGGCGACACGCTGGTCGCGGGCATCGGCGGCCGTCTCGTGGGCATCAACCCGGCCAACGGCACTTCGCGCTGGGAGTCGCCCATCGCGGCACCGCGCGGCACCAACGACGTGGAACGCTTGGTCGACCTGACCGGCAGTGTGAGCCGCTTCGGCGACACGGTCTGCGCGCGGGCGTACTACGCCAGCGTGGGCTGCGTCGAAACCGTGCGCGGTTCGCTGGTGTGGAGCAAGCCGGCTTCGGGTGCGGACGGCCTCAGCGGCGACGACCGTTTCATCTACGGCACCGAATCCGACGGCAGCGTCGTGGCGTGGCGCCGTGCGGATGGCGAGCGTGCCTGGCAGATGTCCCGCCTGAAGAACCGCGAGCTGACCGCGCCGCTGGCCGTGGGCCGCTCGCTCGTCATCGGCGAAGGCACCGGCACGCTGCATTTCGTGTCTCGCGAAGACGGCGCGCTGCTCAATCGCGTCACGCCCGATGGCTCCGCCATCGCCGTCACGCCGGTCCTGGCCGGCAACACGGTCGTGGTTGTGACTGCCAAGGGTGGTGTGTTTGGCTATCGCCCTGAATAACTTTTACTTTTTGCAAGGCCCGATCATGAAAACCGCGCCATCGAAAGGCCGGCCATGAAGCCGGTCGTGGCCCTGGTCGGGCGCCCCAATGTGGGCAAGTCGACCCTCTTCAACCGCCTGACGCAGACGCGCGACGCCATCGTCGCCGACTTTGCCGGGCTCACGCGCGACCGCCATTACGGCAACGGCCGACTGGGCAAGCACGAGTTCATCGTCATCGACACCGGTGGCTTCGAGCCCGACGCTGGCAGCGGCATCTACAAGGAAATGGCCAAGCAGACGCGACAGGCCGTGGCCGAAGCCGATGTGGTGATTTTCGTGGTCGATGCACGCGAAGGCCTCTCGGCGCAAGACCACGACATCGCCAACGAGCTGCGCCGCCTGGGCAAGCCCTGCGTGCTGGCTGCCAACAAGGCCGAAGGCATGCTCGACGGCACCAAGCTCGTGGATTTCTACGAGCTCGGCTTCGGCGACGTCTACGGCGTGTCCGCGGCGCACGGGCAGGGCATGCGCGACCTGGTCGAGCTTGCGCTCGCACCGCTGAACCTGCCGGACCCCGAGGACGAGACCGACGAAGACGACGCCAACAAGCCGATCAAGCTGGCCGTCGCCGGCCGGCCGAACGTGGGCAAGTCGACGCTGATCAACACCTGGCTTGGTGAAGAGCGCCTCGTGGCGTTCGACATGCCGGGCACCACGCGCGACGCCATTTCCGTGCCCTTCGAGCGAAACGGCCAGCGTTTCGAACTGATCGATACGGCCGGCCTGCGCCGCAAGGGCAAGGTGTTTGAGGCGATCGAGAAGTTCTCGGTGGTCAAGACGCTGCAGGCCATCGAGTCTGCCAACGTCGTGCTGCTGCTGCTCGACGCGACGCAGGGCGTGACTGACCAGGACGCGCACATTGCCGGCTACATCCTCGAGAGCGGACGGGCCGTGGTGATCGCCATCAACAAGTGGGATGCGGTCGACAGCTATCAGCGTGAGCAGATCCAGCGGCAGATCGAGACGCGCCTGCCTTTCCTGAAGTTCGCGGCGCTGCATTTCATCTCGGCGATCAAGCGTCAGGGCCTGGGTCCCGTGTGGCAGGCGATTGCGCAGGCTCACAAGTCGGCCACGCGCAAGATGTCGACTCCGGTGCTGACCCGGCTGCTGCTGGAGGCAGTGCAATTCCAGGCGCCCAAGCGCGGCGGCATGTACCGCCCGAAGCTGCGCTATGCCCACCAGGGCGGCATGAACCCGCCAGTGATCGTGATCCACGGCAATTCGCTGGAGCACGTGACCGACGCGTACAAGCGCTTCCTCGAAGGGCGTTTCCGCAAGGAGTTCGACCTGGTGGGCACGCCGTTGCGGATCCAGTTCAAGAGCTCGGCGAATCCGTTTGCCGACAAGGACGACTGAGCGCGGATCGGGTCTTGGCCGCCGATGGCGGCTCTTGACTTGACGCTGTAACGGAAGTTCCGTCTTTCCAGAGACGTTATTTTCTCAAGGCTTTTGACCCCGGTTGCTGCAGCGCAGAAACCCTGTGTTATGGTCATCTCTCCAACAACTACTCTTGAACACGGAGAATATCGTGAGCAATAAAGGGCAACTTCTGCAAGACCCGTTTCTGAACACTTTGCGTCGCGAGCATGTGCCGGTTTCCATTTATTTGGTCAACGGTATCAAGCTGCAAGGCCAGATCGAGTCTTTTGACCAGTACGTCGTGTTGCTTCGCAACACGGTGACACAAATGGTCTACAAGCACGCCATTTCCACCATCGTGCCGGGTCGTGCCGTCAACTTCTCGGCCTCCGAGAGCGAAGACGCCGCTGCCTGATCGCGCGGAGCGCGGCGGCTCCGGCTGTCGCGCTTTTTCCCTATTCTGACCCCGCTTGTCTGAACTGATCCCCCGCCAGGAAGGCGCCGCCGTTCTCGTCGGTGTCGATTTCGGGCTGCCCCATTTCGACAGCGAACTCGAGGAACTCGGCCTGCTCGCGCAGACCGCGGGCCTGACGCCTGTCGCCCGTCTCGCGTGCAAGCGCAAGGCGCCCGACGCCGCATTGTTCGTTGGCAGCGGCAAGGCCGAAGAAATCAAGGAACTGGCTGCCCTGCACAGGGCCAGCGAAGTCATCTTCGATCAATCCCTGAGCCCTGCGCAGCAGCGCAACCTCGAACGCCAGCTCGACGTTGCGGTCTACGACCGTACTTTCCTCATTCTCGAGATCTTCGCCCAGCGCGCACGTTCGCACGAAGGCAAGCTGCAGGTCGAGCTCGCTCGCCTGCAGTACCTCAGCACGCGGCTGGTCCGTCGCTGGTCCCACCTGGAGCGCCAGACCGGCGGAGCGGGTGTGCGCGGCGGCCCGGGCGAGAAGCAGATCGAGCTCGACCGCCGCATGATCAACGAGTCGATCAAGCGCACGCGCGAGCGTCTTGCGAAGGTGCAGAAACAGCGCGGGACTCAGCGCCGCCAGCGCGAGCGTCGCGAGACCTTCAACATCTCCCTGGTGGGATACACCAACGCGGGCAAGTCGTCGCTGTTCAATGCGCTGGTCAAGGCCCGCGCCTATGCGGCAGACCAGTTGTTCGCCACGCTCGACACGACCACGCGCAACCTCTATCTGGGCGACGCGCGGCGGCAGGTGTCCATCTCGGATACCGTGGGCTTCATCCGCGACCTGCCGCACGGGCTGGTCGATGCGTTCAAGGCCACGCTGCAGGAGGCGGTCGACGCCGACCTGCTGCTGCACGTGATCGACGCCTCCAACCCCCACTACCCCGAGCAGATGGCCGAGGTGCAGTCGGTCTTGCGCGACATCGGCGCGGATGGTGTTCCGCAACTCCTGGTGTTCAACAAGCTTGATGCTCTTGAAAGCACGCAACATCCGCTGCATCTGCAGGACGAGATGGAAATCGACGGCGTGCAGGTTCCTCGCATCTTCCTCAGTGCCAGGAGCGGCGAGGGCGTGCCGCTGCTGCGCGCCGAGCTCGCACGGCAGTCGGGCTCCATAGCCGATACGATGACCCCTGAGGCGGACGCTGAATTGCATGATTCCGCCGATTGATTGGGCACAATCCCGCCACTGACAAGAGAACGAAGCGAATGAATTCAAAGCCAGCGTGGAGAGGGTTTCTGGGCATGTTCAATCTGAACGATGGCCGATGGGGGCGCGGCGATGAGCCGTCCTCCAACGGCGATCGTCCGGCTGGCAACCGTCCCCCCGATGCCAATCCTCCGGGCGCACCCACACCCCCGCCTTCGGGCAACAACAACAACGACAACCGTCCGCGTGGCCAAGGCCCCAATCAGGGTCCGCCCGATCTCGATGAACTCTGGCGCGATCTCAATCGCAAGCTTGGTGGTTTCTTCGGCGGCAAGGGTGGCGGCAACCGTCCCAACGGCGGCAGCAGCGGCGGTGGCGGCAACGGTTTCAAACCCGACATGAAGAACGCAGGATTCGGCCTCGGCCTCGTGGCTGCGGTGGCGATCCTGATCTGGCTCGGCACGGGCTTCTTCATCGTGAACGAAGGCCAGCAGGCCGTGGTGACGCAGTTCGGGCGCTACAAGTCGACGGTGAACGCGGGCTTCAACTGGCGCCTGCCGTACCCCATCCAACGCCACGAGCTGGTGGTGACCACGCAGATCCGTTCCACCGACGTGGGCCGCGATGCCATCGTGCGCTCCACCGGCCTGCGCGAGTCGGCCATGCTGACCGAGGACGAGAACATCGTCGAAATCAAGTTCGCCGTGCAGTACCGCCTGAGCGATGCGCGCGCCTGGCTCTACGAGAGCAAGGCGCCGGCCGAAACCGTTGTGCAGGTCGCGGAAACCGCCGTGCGCGAAGTGGTCGGCAAGATGAAGATGGACGCCGCGCTCGCCGAAGAGCGCGACCAGATCGCACCGCGCGTTCGCACGCTGATGCAGACCATCCTCGACCGCTACAAGGTCGGTGTCGAGGTGGTGGGCATCAACCTCCAGCAGGGCGGTGTGCGCCCGCCCGAGCAGGTCCAGGCCGCCTTCGACGACGTGCTCAAGGCCGGCCAGGAGCGCGAGCGTGCCAAGAACGAAGCGCAGGCCTACGCCAACAACGTGGTGCCGCTGGCCACCGGTACGTCTTCGCGCCTGAAGGAAGAATCGGAAGCCTACAAGGCACGCATCGTGGCGCAGGCGCAAGGTGATGCCGGCCGCTTCAGCGCCGTGCTGGCCGAGTACCAGAAGGCACCGCAGGTCACCCGCGACCGCATGTACACCGATGCCATGCAGCAGATCTACGCCAGCACGACCAAGGTGCTGGTCGACAGCAAGCAGGGTTCCAACCTGCTGTACCTGCCGCTCGACAAGCTCATGCAGGCGGGCGGCAACAACGCAGCGGCCACACCGGTCGATGCGGCCAGCCCGAACGTTGCCGGCACCGCGCCGGCCCAGTCCTCGGTGATCCCGGTGGCGCCTGCGACGGGCGACGTGCGCGCCCGCGACGGCCGCTCGCGCGACCGCGACGTGCGTTGAAAAAGGCCTAGAAGAACATGAACAGAATCGGATTCATCGCCTCGTCGATCCTCGTCTTGCTCGTGCTGCTGAGCTCGACCCTCTTCGTGGTCGACCAGCGCCAGTTCGGCGTGGTGTACGCCCTCGGGCAGATCAAGCAGGTCATCACCGAGCCCGGCCTCAACTTCAAGTTGCCGCCGCCGTTCCAGAACGTGTCGTACATCGACAAGCGCCTGCTGACGCTCTCCAGCCTCGACACCGAGCCCATGCTCACGGCCGAGAAGCAGCGCGTGGTGATCGACTGGTACGTGCGCTGGCGCATCAGCGACCCGCAGGCCTACATCCGCAACGTCGGTCTCGACGAGAACGCCGGTGCCATGCAGCTCAACCGCGTGGTGCGCAATGCGTTCCAGGAAAACATCAACAAGCGCACCGTGCGCGACCTGATCTCGGTGCGTCGCGAGGCCCTGATGGCCGACGTGCAGCGCGAAGTGCTGGCGGTGGTGAAGGGTGCCAAGCCCTGGGGCGTTGACGTGGTTGACGTGCGTATCACGCGGGTCGACTATGTGGAAGCGATCACCGAATCGGTCTACCGGCGCATGGAGGCCGAGCGCAAGCGGGTGGCCAACGAACTGCGTTCGACCGGTACCGCCGAAGGTGAAAAGATTCGTGCCGACGCCGACCGCCAGCGCGAAGTGATCGTTGCGAATGCTTACCGCGACGCCCAGAAGGTCAAGGGCGAGGGCGACGCCCAGGCCGCTTCCTCGTATGCCGAGGCCTTCGGCCGCGACCCGCAGTTCGCCCAGTTTTACCGCAGCCTCGAGGCCTACAAGCAGAGCTTCAACAAGAAGAGCGACGTGATGGTGCTCGATCCGTCATCCGACTTCTTCCGGGCCATGCAGGGCTCGGGATCGACCACCAGCGCCCCTCGCCGCTGATTCGTCCGGAGCCGTGAGCGCCGACACCTTCTGGAGCGCTCTTGCGCTCGTCCTGGTGATCGAGGGCATCTTGCCCTTCGTTTCTCCTGGTGGGTGGCGGCGCGGCTTCGGGCAGCTCATGCAGCTGCGCGACGGCCAGCTTCGTTTCTTTGGACTTTGCAGCATCCTGCTGGGTTTGGCACTGCTCTGGGTCCTGGGGTAGCGCGGTCCCGGTAGAATCCCGGTTTAACCACGCCCCCGATCCCCATGTCCGCCTGGGTCCTCCCGGATCACATTGCCGATGTGCTGCCTTCCGAGGCGCGCCACATCGAAGAACTTCGACGCCAGCTGCTCGATACCGCCCGTGGCTATGGCTACGAGCTGGTGATGCCGCCGCTGCTGGAGCACCTCGAGTCGCTGCTTTCGGGCACCGGCGAGGCGCTCGACCTTCAAACCTTCAAGCTTGTCGACCAGCTCTCCGGCCGCAGCATGGGCCTTCGCGCCGACACCACCCCCCAGGTGGCGCGCATCGATGCCCATCTGCTGAACCGTGACGGCGTGACCCGCCTGTGCTACTGCGGCCCGGTGCTCCACACCCGGCCCGACCGGCCCCACGCCACCCGCGAGCCGCTGCAGTTCGGTGCCGAAATCTACGGACATGCCGGCCTCGAGGCCGATACCGAAACCCTGCTGCTGGCGCTCGACTGCCTCCAGGCCGCGGGCCTGGACGAGGGCGTGATCGTCGACCTGGCCGATGCCCGCATCGTGCGTGCCCTGTTCGCGGACGTGCCGGTCGATGCTGCTGTCCTGGCCCGCGTGCACGCGGCGCTGGCCGCCAAGGATGCGAGCGAGCTCCATTCGCTCACCAAGGATTTCCCCGCCTCGTCCCGTGACGGGCTGCGCGCCCTGGTCCAGTTGTACGGCGACGCGTCGGTGCTCGACGAGGCTGCCAAGGCCCTGAAGGGCACGCCGGCCGTGGCCGCCGCCCTGGCCGACCTGAAGCATCTTGCCGCCGGCCTCGAGGGCACGGCCGGCCGCCGGATCAGTTTCGACCTGGCCGACCTGCGCGGCTACGCGTACTACAGCGGCATGCGCTTCGGCATCTACGTGCCCGGCGCGGTCGACTCCCTGGTGCGCGGCGGCCGCTACGACGAAGTGGGCGCCGTGTTCGGCCGCAACCGGCCGGCCGTCGGCTTCAGCCTCGACGTGCGCGAACTGGTCGGCGTGCTGCCGGCCCGCCCGCTGCGCGCCGCCATCCGCGCGCCCTGGCGCGACGCGGCCGGGCTGCATCAGGCCATTGCCCAATTGCGCAAGGCCGGTGAAACGGTAGTCTGCGTGCTGCCGGGCCATGGCAGCGAAATCGATGAATTCCACTGCGACCGCGAGCTCGTCGAGCACGCAGGCCAGTGGAGTGTCCGAGCGATCTGAATTTTTGAAGTAATGGAACGAGCATGAGCGTAACCACCGGAAGAAACGTGGTCGTCGTCGGTACCCAATGGGGCGACGAAGGCAAAGGCAAGCTGGTCGACTGGCTGACGGAAAGCGCCCAGGGCGTGGTCCGTTTCCAGGGCGGCCACAACGCGGGCCACACGCTGGTCATCAACGGTGTGAAAACCGCGTTGCACCTGATCCCCAGCGGCATCATGCGCCCCGGCGTCAAGTGCTACATCGGCAACGGCGTGGTGCTGTCCGCGGCCAAGCTGTTCGAGGAAATCGAAGGCCTGGAAAAGGCCGGCGTCGAAGTGCGTTCGCGCCTGCGCATCAGCGAGGCCTGCCCGCTGATCCTGCCGTTCCACGCCGCGCTGGACATCGCGCGCGAGGCGTACCGCGAAAAGGGCGGCATCGAGAAGATCGGCACCACCGGCCGCGGCATCGGCCCGGCCTACGAAGACAAGATCGCGCGCCGCGCGCTGCGCGTGCAGGACCTGAAGCACCCGGACCGCTTCGCGGCCAAGCTGCGCGTGCTGCTCGACCTGCACAACCACGTGCTGACGCAGGTGCTGAGTGCGCCCGCCATCGATTTCGACGAAGTCTTCAACGAAGCCATGCGGCACGCCGAGCTGCTCAAGCCCATGATGGCGGACGTCTCGCGCGAACTGAACGACGCGCACAGAAACGGCGCCAACCTGCTGTTCGAAGGCGCCCAGGGCACGCTGCTCGACGTCGATCACGGCACCTACCCGTACGTCACCTCCAGCAACTGCGTGGCCGGCAATGCCGCCGCCGGTTCGGGCGTGGGCCCGGGCATGCTGCACTACATCCTGGGCATCACCAAGGCCTACTGCACGCGCGTGGGCGGCGGTCCGTTCCCCACAGAGCTCGACTGGGCCACGCCCGGCACCCCCGGCTACCACATGAGCACCATCGGTGCCGAGAAGGGCGTGACCACGGGCCGCAGCCGCCGTTGCGGCTGGTTCGACGCCGCGCTGCTCAAGCGCTCGGCGCAGGTCAACGGCCTGTCGGGCCTGTGCATCACCAAGCTTGACGTGCTGGACGGCCTCGAAAAGCTCGAGCTGTGCACCGGCTACGAACTCGACGGTGAAATCACCGACATCCTGCCCATGGGCGCGGACGAGATCGAGCGCTGCACGCCGATCTACGAGACCCTCGAGGGCTGGACCGAGAGCACGGTGGGCGTCACGCAGTACGACAAGCTGCCGGTCAACGCGCGGCTGTACCTGCAGCGCATCGAACAGGTCACCGGCGTGCCGATCCACATGGTGTCGACCAGCCCCGACCGCGATCACACGATCATGATGCGTCACCCCTATCTGGCCGACTGAAGAGGAAAAACCCATGTTGACCGAAGACGGCAAGCATCTCTACGTCAGCTACGACGAGTACCACAACCTGATCGAGAAGCTCGCGATCAAGGTGCACCAGTCGGACTGGCAGTTCGACACCATCCTGTGCCTGGCGCGCGGCGGCATGCGCCCCGGCGACGTGCTATCGCGCATCTTCGACAAGCCGCTGGCCATCATGTCGACCAGCTCGTACCGCGCCGACGCCGGCACGGTGCAGGGCCACCTGGACATCGCCCGCTTCATCACCACCCCCAAGGGCGAGATCGCGGGCCGGGTGCTTCTGGTCGACGATCTGGCCGATTCGGGCCATACGCTGCACGCCGTGATGGACATGCTGCGCAACAACTACCCGCCGATCACCGAGCTGCGCAGCGCCGTGATCTGGACCAAGGCGCTGTCGACTTTCACGCCCGACTACCAGGTGGAATTCCTGGCCACCAACCCGTGGATCCACCAGCCCTTCGAAGGCTACGACGCCATGGGCGCCGAGAAGCTCATCGAGAAGTGGTCCGTCTGATGCGCGCCCGCCGGGTCATCCGGCGGGGTTGAGCATCATCGCGGTGTAGCGCCGCTGCATCTCTTGGGGCGTCAGCTTCTCGATGCTGTGCCCCACGTTCCAGCGATGGCCGAAGGGGTCGCGAAAGACACCGGAGCGTTCCCCGTAGAACTGGTCCTGCGGTGCCATGTCAAGCGTGGCGCCCGCCGTAACGGCGCGTGCCACCACCGCGTCCGCGTCGTCGACGTGCAGGTGCAGCGAGACGGGCGTTCCGCCCAGCGTCCTCGCGCTGCGGATGTTGAACTCGGCAAACTCGTCCGAGAGCATCAGGATCGCCCCGTTGTGGAAGTCCAGTTCCGCATGACCGATGCGCCCACTGGGCTCGGTCAGGCGGAAGATCTCCTTCACTTCGAACACCTTGCAATAGAAGTCGATGGCTGCGCCGGCGTCGTGGACGCAGAGGTACGGAAACAGTTCGTGGATGGCCATGGTCTTGTCCGTTGGGGTTGCGATGAGCGCGATTCTGGCTCCCGCCGTTCTTCAGGTCTTGGACAAATTTGACCTGTTCGCACGCGCTTCAGATGCGCACATGCCGCGAGGTCCTCGGCGCCGCGCGCCGGTACGCCTGGGGCGACATGCCGGCAATCGCCAGGAAGTCGCGGCTGAAGTGCGCCTGGTCGCTGTAGCCGGCCTGCAGCGCGAGGTCGACCCAGGGCAGGGCGGGGTTCATGGCGGACAGCGCGAGCACGCGGTCGAAGCGCAGCATGCGTGCGTACTGCTTGGGCGCCAGGCCTGTCATGCCGCGAAAGAGGGCGATGAAGCGCCGGTGGCTGTAGCCACTGTGCTTCACCAGCGCGCCGATGGCGCCGGCTTGCGCGGCGTCGCCATGGGCGCCGGCGCTCGACAGGCTGGACAGGGCGTGCGCCACCGCGGGGTGCAGGCCATGCATCGCGCGGGCGGCAAGGCGTGCCGTCAGCAGGGCTTCGACGATCGCGAGTTGCCGCGCGGGAGCGCCTGCGCCGTGCAGTTGCTCCAGTGCGAAGCCTGCGTCCGCGCCCCAGAGCGCGTCGAGCGGCGTATGGGCATCGGCCAGCGCGTCTTCCGGCGCGCCGAGCAGCGCCCGGGCCGCGCCTGGCTGCAGCATGACGCCGACCGAGCGCGTCTCGAGCGACACATCGCGCACGAAGAATGCGCAGCGCGTTCCGCCCACCATCGCGTGGCCCACCGTGAAGCCGTGCGCATCGGCGTCGTCGCGAAACAGGCGCAGCGGCGGCCCGCCGAGCCGAAACACGAGGTGCATGCCGCCGGTCGGCAGCACATGCTCGCGCGCACCCGGCCGCCGTGCGGGCGCACCGTCGGGTGCCGAGGCCCACAGCAGCCGCACGAAGGGCCGCAGGTGGGCAAGAGGGGGACGCGTCAGCTGCATGCCGAAGGCTTCTCCTGAGGGGCGTGCTGTCGCCCGATGGCACATTGTGCGGCGCAACCGCGACAAGCCCGCCCTTCACATCGCCTCGTTGCCGATGCGCTTGAAGCTCGCAACCCGCAAGACCTGTTCGAACTGAGGGGCGCGTGGGTGCTCTCCAGTGACGCTAGCATTGCCGCATGAGCAAGCCCTCCACGACCCTGATCCACCACCCCTACACCCCGCCCGCCACCTTCGCCGCGCCGCAGCCCGGCGTGTTCAAGGCATCCACCGTGTTCTTCGCCGATGTGGCCGCGATGCGTGCGCGCGACTGGAAGACCAAGGCCGGCTACACCTACGGCCTGCACGGCACGCCCACCACCTTCACGCTCGAAGAGCGCCTGGCCACGCTCGAAGGCGGCACCGAATGCCTGCTCGTGCCCAGCGGGCTGGCCGCCATCACGCTGGTGGCCTTCGCTTTCCTGAAGACAGGCGACGAGGTGCTCATTCCCGACAACGCCTACGGCCCCAACAAGGCGCTGGCCACCGGCGAGCTGGCCAACTTCGGCATCACGCACCGCATGTACGACGCGATGAACCCGGCCGACCTTGCGGCCAAGCTGTCGCACCGCACGCGGCTGGTGTGGGTCGAAGCGGCGGGTTCGGTGACGATGGAGTTCCCCGACCTGCCCGCGCTGGTGAACATCTGCCGTGCGCGCGGCGTCATGACCGCGCTCGACAACACGTGGGGCGCCGGCCTGGCCTTCGCGCCCTTCGATTTCAATGGCACGGGGCAGGGCGTCGACATCTCGGTGCACGCGCTCACCAAGTACCCGAGCGGCGGCGGCGATGTGCTGATGGGCAGCGTGATCACGCGCGACGAGCGCCTGCACCGCGCGCTCAAGCTCACGCACATGCGCATGGGCTTCGGCATCGGCGTGGGCGACGTCGAGACGCTGCTGCGCTCGCTGCCCAGCATCTCGCTGCGCTACGCGGCGCACGACCGCGCCGCGCGCGAACTGGCCGGCTGGCTCAACGGCTGCGATGAAATCGCGCAGGTGCTGCACCCGGCGCTCGAGGACTCGCCGGGCCATGTCCACTGGCGCGCGCTGTGTGGCGAGACCGACCTGGCCGCCGGCCTGTTCTCGGTGGTGTTCGACGAGCGCTACAGCACCGAGCAGGTCGACCGCTTCTGCGACAGCCTGCGGCTGTTCCGCCTCGGCTACTCCTGGGGCGGCCCGATCAGCCTCGTGGTGCCCTACGACATCGGCCTGATGCGCGACGCGAGCGTGGCGCGCTGGCCCCACAAGGGCACGCTGGTTCGCTTCTCGGTCGGACTGGAGGACGTGGGGGATCTGCGCGCCGATCTGCAGCAGGCGCTGGCCAGGATGTAAAAGATCGCTTCCGCTCCTTGAGGCCCGCCTTGGGTACCGTCTCGGGACTGCACCGTTATCGCTTACAGTAGGCCACGCGCAGTCACCCTGACTGCCTCGCCCAAGGAGAAGCAGTGGCAACACCCAATTACGGCTACGAGAAGCGCCAGAAAGAACTGGCCAAGAGAAAAAAGAAGGAAGAAAAGCTCCGGGAAAAGGCGAATCGCAAACTCTCGCCGAGCAGCGACGGTCTGGCCCCCGGAGACCCGGAAACCGATGTGGCCTCGCTCGAACGCGATGCACCCACGGTGCCCGAGTTGCCCACCAAGAACGGTTGATCCGTTCCTGGCGTACCGATCGAGAAGCCGCCGCCGGCCTGCGCCTGCGGCGGCTTTTTATTTGGTGCGGCGGTTTCTTATTTCGGCAGCAGCTTGCGCAGCTCGGGCCACACGTTGTCCAGCAGCTGCGGCTGCGCCGCCGCCGTGGGGTGGATGCGGTCAGCCTGGAACAACGACATCGCATCGGGCGCATCGGCCACGCCCTTGAGCAGGAAGGGCACGAGCGCCGACTTCGTTGCGCTCGCCACCTTGGAGAACACCGCCTCGAAGCGCCGCGTGTAGTCGCCGCCGTAGTTGGGTGGCACCTGGATGCCGACGATCAGCACCTTCGCCCCCGCGGCCTGCGCGGCCTTGGCGATCTGCAGCAGGTTGCTTTCCGTGTCCGACAGCGGCAGGCCGCGCAAGGCGTCGTTGGCACCGAGCTCGACCACCACATGGCTGGGCTTGTGCTGCGCGAGCAGCGATGGAAAACGCGCCCGCCCGCCCGAACTCGTGTCGCCGCTGATGCTGGCGTTGACCACGGTCGCCGCAACCTTCTGTTGCGCAAGCCTTTTCTCCAGCAAGGGTACCCAGCCTTCGCCGCGTTTCAGGCCGTACTCTGCGCTGAGCGAATCGCCCAGCACCAGGATCACCGGCTTGCCTGCCGCTGTCGAAACCTGGGCCTGCGCCGCGGTCGCCCATAGCCCCGCATTGCCGAGCGCGGCGGTGGTCAAGATAAAGTCACGTCGATTCAAAACCAAAGCCTTTCCATGTCCCAACCCCCGTCTGATGCCATTGTTGCCGTCGAGCATGTCTTCAAGTCCGTCACCGACTCGACCGGTACGCTGGACATTCTGCAGGACATCGATTTCACCCTCGGAGCGAGGGAAACCGCCGCCATCGTCGGTGCTTCAGGCTCCGGCAAGAGCACCTTGCTGTCGATCATCGCCGGGCTGGACACGCCCACGCGTGGGACGGTGCGCATTGCCGGCGAGGACATCTTCGCCATCGACGAGGACGAGCGCGCCGCGGTGCGCGCCCAGCGCGTGGGCTTCGTGTTCCAGAGCTTCCAGCTGCTCGGCAACCTGAGTGCCCTGGAGAACGTGATGCTCCCCCTGGAGCTTGCCAACCGCAAGGATGCACGCAAGGCCGCCACCGAGATGCTGGGCCGGGTCGGCCTCGGCCAGCGGCTGGGCCACTATCCGAAGGTGCTGTCCGGCGGCGAGCAGCAGCGCGTGGCACTGGCCCGCGCCTTCGTGGTGCAGCCGGCGCTGCTGCTGGCCGACGAACCCACCGGCAGCCTCGACTTCGCCACCGGCGAGCAGGTCATGCGGCTGATGTTCGACCTGAACCGCGAACTCGGCACCACGCTCGTGCTGGTCACGCACGACCGGGGCATCGCGGCCCGCTGCGAACGCCGCATCACCATCGAGGCCGGGCGCGTCGCGATTAATGAAAAAGCTGCCGTAGCGCCCGTCTGACAAGCGCGATAAGCTATTAAATAAATAGCAAAGAACATTCGAGGAGACCGCATGGAAGAACTTCCCCCCGACGCCGTCGACGCACTGCAGAGCGGAAGGCTGATCCAGGCCATCAAGATCGTGCGCGACCGCACGGGCATGGACCTCAGGTCGGCCAAGGAAGCGGTCGAACGCCATGCCGCACGCATGGAAGCGGGGGACGAAGAAAACGCTGGCGGGCGCAGCGCCCCCGCCGTCGCCATGCAGGACCGCGGCTTCGCGTCGATGCCGTCGTCCGCGCTCAAGGCCCTGGCGCAGGGCAACAAGGTCGAGGCCGTCCGCCTCACGCGCGAAGCCACCGGCCTGGGCCTGGCCGCGTCCAAGCGGCTGGTCGAGAAGCACGACGACCCGGCGGCCGGCGGCTTCGGCCCGATGCCGACGGCCATGCCCCCTCGTCCGATGGACGAGCCGGGGCGAGTGCAGGGCAGCGGCTACAAGTGGCTGCCGGTGGTGATCGTCGTGCTGGCGGCGCTCATGGCGTGGCTGTATTTCGGGCGAGACCTCTGAGCCGATGATCGTTCCGCAGCATTGGGCCGAAGGCCGCATCCAGGCGCGTGTCGACGGCAAGCAGATCACCGTGCGCCGCCATGGCTGGTCCGACGAGAGCCCGCTGGCCGCGCAGGCCCACGCGGACCAGCGCACGCGCGAAGCGTTCGAACGCATCGCCAGGGGCGAAAAGCTCGATCGCCGCGAGCGCAAGCGGGCCTACAACGGCGCCGACGGCGTGCCGATCCGCGAAGAGATCGTCGAGCGCCAGGGCGACACCGTCGTCACGCGCAACACCTACGGCGCACGCTGTCTCAACACGCCCGACGTGATGTTCGTCGACATCGACTTCGAGCAGCCGTTGCGCGGCAGCCTGTTTCTCTTTGCGCTGGTGCCGGCGCTGATGGCCGGTGTGGTCGGCGGCTGGGCCGCCAAGACCTGGCTGGGCGGGCTGATCGCATTCTTCGTGGTCTTCGCCGTGGCCTGGGTCATCGGCAAGCGCAAGAAGCGCGGCGAGCCCAGCGGCAACCCCACGCCCGAGAAGCTGGCGGCCGAGCGCATCGGGCGCTTCATGCACCAGCATCCCGACTGGCACCTGCGCGTCTACCGCACGCCCGGGGGCTTTCGCCTGCTGGCCATGCACGATGTGTTCAATGCCGCGGACATCGCCGTGGCCGACTGCTTCCATGCACTGGGGGTGGACAAGGTCTACGCGCGCATGTGCCGCAACCAGAACTGCTTTCGCGCCCGCCTGAGCGCCAAGCCCTGGCGCATCGGCATCGACGAGCACGTGCGGCCGCGCCGGGGCGTGTGGCCGGTGTCGCCCGACCGTCTGGCCGAGCGCGACGCCTGGATCGCGCGCTACGAGAAGGCCGCCGAAGGCCACGCCGCCTGCCAGTACCTGGAGAGCGTGGGCAAGCTCGAAAGCGTGCATCCGAGCGCGCGGGCGGTGCAGGAACTGCACGACGAGCGCACCCGGGCGCTCAGCGGCCTGCCGATCGCCTGAGGGTAGGGATAATCAGGGGTATATGTCTTCTCCCAAAGTGATCTTCGGCTTCCATGCCGTGGGCGTGCGCATCAAGACCGCGCCCAAGTCGGTGCTCGAAGTGATGTTCGACACCAGCCGGCGCGATGCGCGCATGAAACAGTTCATTGCGCGTGCGCAGGACGCCGGCGTGCGGCTGGTCGAGGCCGACGGCCTTCGGCTGTCCAAGCTCAGCGGCAGCCATGGCCACCAGGGCGTGGTGGCGCGCGTGGAGCCCGTCGCGCAGATCCATTCGCTCGACGAACTGCTCGAAGGCCTCGAAGCGGCCGGCACCGTGCCCTTGCTGCTGGTGCTCGACGGCGTGACCGACCCGCACAACCTCGGCGCCTGCCTGCGCGTGGCAGACGGCTCCGGTGCCCATGCGGTCATCGCGCCCAAGGACCATGCGGCCGGCATCAACGCCACCGTGGCCAAGGTGGCGAGCGGCGCGGCCGAGACCGTGCCGTACTTCATGGTCACCAACCTCGCACGCACGCTCAACGAGCTGAAGGAACGCAACATCTGGTGCGTGGGCACCAGCGACGATGCACCGGGCACCATCTACCAGAGCGACTTCAAGCGGCCGCTGGCGCTGGTGCTGGGCGCCGAAGGCGAGGGCATGCGCCAGCTCACGCGCAAGACCTGCGACGAGCTGGTGAGCATTCCGATGGCCGGCGCGGTCGAGAGCCTGAACGTCTCGGTGGCCAGCGGCGTGTGCCTCTACGAGGCCATGCGCCAGCGCGGCGCCTGATCGCCCGCCTCAGCGCCTGGGCAGCGCTGCACCCTTGCGGTGGAAGTAGACGAGTTCCGCCATGCGCCGCATCTGCGGCGTGCCCAGCAGGCGGTTGAACAGCCAGTCGCTCTGGAAGTGGTCGAAGGCCCAGCGCAGCGTGCGCTTGAGCCTAAAGCCTGGGTAGCCGCGCACGAACCACGTGGCGGGGTCGCCGACCTCGCCGCGCACGAAGCGCGCCACCGCCTTGCCCGCGCCTTCGCCGTGCTGCAGCGCGGTGTGGATGCCGCCCGCCGTCACCGGCGACACCATGCCGGCCGCATCGCCCACCAGCAACGCCCGTTCCCGCGCGACCACCGGCAGCACGCCGCCGCAGGGGATCATTCCGGCGCGCACCGCGACGGGCGGGGCCTCTCCGGGCGAGACCACGGAGGCGATCTTGCGCAGCAGCGGGTCGAGCTTCAGCGCGCTGGCGTCGCCCGCCGCGTGGCGCCCCATGCGCCGTGCCAGGCCGATCTGGCTGACACCCACGCCGTCCAGCGCCCAGCCGATGTAGCCCGGTGCAAGTTTCCGGTCGACAAAGCAATGCAGCAGGTCGGGCGCCATGCGGGCGCCCTGGTACTCATGCTCGACGCCGTACAGGAAGTGCTTGTTGCGCGACAGGCCGAGTGCCTTGGCCACGCGCGAATGCGGTCCGTCCGCGCCCACGAGGTAGGTGGCCGTGATGCAGGGGCCTTGCGTCACTGGCACTTCCCAGCGGCCGTCGATCCACAGCGCCTGCTCGAACAGCGTGCCCAGGCGCACGTCCACACCACAGGCCCGCACCGAATCGACCATCCAGTCGAGCAGGCAGGGCGCGTCGGTGGCCCAGAACCAGTAGCCGGGCGCGTGCAGGTCGACATGGCGCATGTCGGGTGCGTAGAGCCGCACGCCGTCGATGCGGCGCACGAGCGCGGGCGGCACTTCAGCCAGCCAGGGCACGCTGTCCACGGCGTCCTTGACGATGATGCCGGTGGTGTGCAGCTTGGCGCCAGCGCAGGTCTTCTTCTCCAGCACCATCACGCTGAGCCCGGCCAGGGCCGCGGCCCGCGCGCACGCGAGGCCCGCAAAGCTCGCGCCCACGACAAGCAGGTCGACCTTGAGGTTGCCTATGCCGTGGCCAGCCACAGGTGAAAAGGCCGGCTCGGGTGCAGTGGATGAGAAAGCGAGAGGGGAGAAAAGACTGGAAGAGGTGTGCATGGCAGCCAACGGTTTCGACGCGCACCGCGTTCCTGCAGTGCGCCATCGAAGTTAGCTGCCGCCTGTGCGCGCGGCGTGAAGCCTGTGTGAACTCAGGACGGGTCCTTGCCGCGCGTGCGGCCGACCGCACTGAAGATGCCGATGCCGAGCAGGATCACCGCACCGATGCCGATGTAGAGCGTGGGCACGCCGGCCACGGAGGCGCCCCAGATGAGGCCCCCCAGGAAAATCACGAAACCGATCATGTAGAGCGCGAAAGACATGGTCGTTCCTCCAGAAGCTGAGATGCCATGCAGTATCCCGACCCGGGCCGCGCCCCGCACCGGCGTGTGCCGCCTGTGCATGTGGGAGCCTGCCTACTCTGGGCTGGCCACCAGCAGGTAGCGGCAGCCGCTGCGGCCGAGCGCCTTGAACACCAGCGGCCGGTCGACGCCGAAGTCCAGGCAATCGCCGGGGGCGAGTTCGAAACGATCGTCGCCATAGTCCACGCGCAGTGCGCCTTCGAGCATCCACAGGCATTGCCGGTACGGCTTGCCGCTCCAGCGCGGATAGCCAACCTGCGCCGAGCGCGGCAGCTCGACCTCGACCAGCTCGACGCCGCTGCCTGCCTGGCGCTCGGCGACCTGCCTGCGCAGGTAGCCGGCCTCGGGGTCGCGCCACACATCTTGCGCGGCGCGCTTTCGCAATCGCTGCGGTTGCGCCTTGTCTGCCGTCAGCAAATGCGCCAGCGGCACGCCGAGCCCCGCGGCCAGCCGGCCCAGCAGCACGGCCGTGGGGCTGCTTTGCGCGCGCTCCACCTTCGAAATCATCGCCTTGCTCACGCCCGAACGCTCGGCCAGCTCGGCGAGGCTCAGCGCTTGCGCCTGCCGCAGCGCCAGCAGGCGGGTGGCAATGAGCGCGTCGATGTTCTCGCCGGGCGGGGCGCTGGGGGATGAATCGTTTCTCATATGAGATTATTATTCTCCTATATTGAACGGTCTCCAGTGACCCGAGTGAAACTTCCACCGAGGACTCCCATGCGTCTCATCCCCTGCACCGAAGAAGCGCACGCCGCGGCGATTCTTGCCATCCTGAACGACGCCATCGTCACCTCCACCGCGCTGTACGACTACAAGCCGCGCACGAGCGAGAACATGGTTGCGTGGTTCGCCGCCAAGCGCTCCGGCGGCTTCCCGGTGATCGGCGCCGTGGACGACGACGGCAAGCTGCTGGGCTTCGCGAGCTACGGCGCGTTCCGCGCCTTTCCCGCCTACAAGTACACGGTGGAGCACTCGGTGTACGTCGACAGCGCCCACCGCGGCGAGGGCCTGGGCCGCACGCTGATGGAGGCCATCGTTGCCGAAGCGATCGCGCGCGACGTGCACGTGATGGTCGGCGCCATCGACGCGGCCAACGCCGGCAGCATCGCGCTGCACGAGCGTCTGGGCTTCGAGCACTCCGGCACGGTGCGCCAGGCCGGTTTCAAGTTCGGCCGCTGGCTGGACGTGGCGTTCTACCAGCGCATCCTGGCGACACCGCTGAACCCGGTCGACGGTTGAACGGCTACACCAGCGCGTAGAAGCGCATCACCACCTCGGCGGGATGGCGCGCGCCGGCACCCACGAACATGCGTTCGTTGATCCACTTCAGCGACGGCGAGGCGGTCTCGAAGCGCGGGCTGCAGCGAAAGTAGACCTGCGACGCGTCCACAGGCTCGCCGCGCAGCAGCTTGCCCATGACCTCCGGCGACGCCGCACGCACTGCGTGGTTCTGCACGTAGACGAGGTCGCCCGCATCCGTCTCCAGGCCGTAGCGCGCGTCGAGCTCCGAGAGCGTGTCGCTCACGATCAGCTGGAAGTCGCTTCCGCCGGGCAGCACGCGCGCCCGCCACCCGTGGCCGACGGCCTCGCCCCCCGTGATCGGCACGATGCGGCGCAGTCCGCGCGGGCTGTTGCCCAGCACCTGCGGCACGCCCACCTCGACGCGCAGGTCGGCGAAGTGCTCGAGCGCGGGCGCCGCGATGGAATCGAACACGCTCATTGCCGGGGCACCGTCAGGCGGCGGCGGTCTCGGCGCTGGCGCGGTCGAGCATCTCGATGGTGCCGGCGTCCAGCTTCAGCTGCGTGGCCACCACCAGTTCTTCGAGCTGCGCGATCGAGGTCGCGCTGGCAATGGGCGCCGTCACGCCCGGGCGCGCGATCTGCCATGCGATGGCGACCTGGCCCGGCTTGGCGTTGTACTGCTGGGCCACCTTGTCCAGCGCGTCGAGGATGCGCAGGCCGCGCTCGTTGAGGTATTTCTTGGTGGTGTTGGCGCCGCGCGCGCTCTTGGCGGCATCGGCCTCGGTGCGGTACTTGCCGGTCAGGAAGCCGGCAGCCAGCGCATAGAAGTTGATCACGCCCACTTCGCGCTTCACGCACAGCGGCTCCAGTGCGTCTTCGAACACCGCGCGGTCGTACAGGTTGTACAGCGGCTGCAGGCTCTCGTAGCGGGCGATGCCCAGGCGCTCGGACACGTCCAGTGCCTCTTTGAGCCGCGGCGCGGTGTAGTTCGACGCGCCGATGGCGCGCACCTTGCCTTCCTTGATCAGTTCGTCGAAGGCGCCCAGCGAGTCTTCGAGCGGCGTGTTGGCGTCGTCGTCGTGCGACTGGTACAGGTCGATGTGGTCCGTCTGCAGGCGCCGCAGCGAGGCTTCGACGGCTTCGCGGATGTACGCAGGCGACAGGCCCACCTTGCCTTCGCCCATCGGCTTGCCGACCTTGGTGGCCAGCACCACGCGGTTGCGCTTGCCGCTCTGCTTGAGCCACTTGCCGATGATGGTTTCCGATTCGCCGCCCGTGTGGCCCGGCACCCAGCTCGAATACACGTCGGCGGTGTCGACGAAGTTGAAGCCCGCGTCCACCCAGGCGTCGAGCAGCTTGAACGAGGCTGCCTCGTCGACGGTCCAGCCGAACACGTTGCCGCCGAAGGCGAGCGGAGAAACCAGGAGACCGGAGCGGCCGAGCGGGCGAAGTTGCGACATGTCGAAGTGTTCCTGAAGAAGGGAAGGGAAAAAGGTTGAACGGTCAGACGAAGCCCACGGCGCCCAGCACCGCACCGGCGCCGAGCAGCCAGAGCAGGTGGATGCGCGTGCGCCAGACGATAAGCGCAGCCACGCCGCTGAGCGCCCACAGGTGCCAGGCAGGCGCATTGCCAGCATGGTTACCCGCGGACAGCACCCAGCCGGTGGCGACCAGCAGGCCCACGACCACGGGGGCCATGCCCTGCTTGAAGGCGCGCACTTCGCGCCGGGTGCGGTTGCGGTGTCCCCAGCGTGTGGCGAAGTAGGTGAGGGTGGTGCTGGGCAGCATGATGCCGACCATGGTGACCATCAGGCCGAAGAAGCCGAGCACCCAGGCGCCGGGCCCGGCGCCGATGCCGCCGCCCGCGTTGAGCCCGACGTTCCATCCCATCAGCGCCACGAACAGCACGTTGGGCCCGGGCGCGGCCTGCGCGATGGCCACCGACGAGCTGAACTGCGCATCGGTCAGCCAGCCGTGCTGGGCCACGAGGTAGCGGTGCATGTCGGGCACCGTGGTGATGGCGCCGCTGATCGACAGCAGCGACAGCAGCATGTACTGCCCGAAGAGCGCCAGCCAGTCGTGCCAGTGCATCGCAATGGTCATCGCAAAACCTCCGCCTTCGGCTGCGGCGCGAGCTTGCTTGGGGCGGCCCGGCGCGCGCTCATGGGCCGATCTTCTTCCAGGTCCACACGCAAGCGACTCCGCCCACCACCAGCAGCACCCAGCCCAGCGGAACCTTGAACACCGCGATGGCCAGGAACACCAGTGTCATGAACGCGAGGCAGGTGGCAAAGCCCAGCGGGTGCTTGCGCAGTTGCGGCACCAGCTTGATGCCGGTGGCGGCAATCAGCCCGCCCGACACCGCACCCATGCCGCGCAGCGCAGCAGCGACCTGCGGGTTGCCGGCGTAGTGGGCATAGAGCACCGCCAGCGCGAGGATCACGACCAGCGGAATGGTCAGCATGCCCGCCACGGCGGCCAGCGCACCGCGCAGGCCGAAGTAGCGGTCGCCGATCATCAGGGCGAGGTTGATCACGTTGGGGCCGGGCATCACCTGGGCCACGGCCCAGTCTTCGAGGAACTGCTCGGGTGTGAGCCATTTCTTCTTCTCGACCATCTCGCGCTGCACGATGGCCAGCACCCCGCCGAAGCCCTGAAGCGCCAGCCAGGTGAACGAAACGAACAGGTCGCGCGGCGACTGCGGATGGGCGACGGCCGGTTCGGCGGGCGGTGCCGCCGTGCCGGATGCTGGGGGAGACGGATGCATGTGGAGCGATTATCGTTGGCAGGCTTTCAACACGCCGGGCATCGCACTGACAGGATGCCGGACGCCGCCCGGCGGACACTTACCCATGATCATGCAACTGCGCGCACTCTTCGACCTCTGCAAGCGAGCCTTCAATTCGTGGTCGAACGACTACGCCCCGAGCATGGGCGCCGCGCTGGCGTACTACACGGTGTTTTCCATCGCGCCGCTGCTGCTGATCGTGATTGCCGTGGCGGGGCTGGTGTTCGGACAGGAGGCGGCGCGGGGCGAGATCTTCGCGCAGCTCTCGGGGCTGATGGGCGCGCAAGGCGCCGCGGCGGTGCAAGGCATGCTGCAGGCGGTGAACAAGCCGGCCGAGGGCATCTTCGCCACGGTGATCGGCATCGGCCTGCTGGTGGTGGGCGCGACCACGGTGTTCGGCGAACTGCAGGACGCGCTCGACCGCATCTGGCGCGCGCCGGCGCGCGCCAAGAGCGGGGGGCTGTTCAACATGCTGCGCGTGCGGCTGCTGTCCTTCAGCATGATCATGGGCATCGGCTTCCTGCTCATGGTGTCGCTGGTGGCGAGCGCCGCGCTCGCGGCCCTGGGCAAGTGGTGGTCGCCGATGTTCGGCGCCTGGGAGAGCACGGCGCAGGTGGTCAACTTCGTCTTCAGCTTCGCGATGGTGACCGTGATCTTCGCGATGATCTACAAGATCATGCCGCGCGCCCGGGTGCAATGGCGCGACGTGTGGGTGGGCGCGGCTGTGACGGCGCTGCTGTTCACCGTGGGCAAGCACCTCATCGGGCTGTACATCGGCAAGAGCAGCGTGGCGTCGGGCTACGGTGCGGCGGGCTCGCTGGTGGTGGTGCTGGTGTGGGTGTACTACTCGGCGCAGATTTTCCTGCTCGGCGCGGAGTTCACCTGGGTCTATGCACGCACCTACGGCTCCATGAAGAACCTGAAGGGCGTGGGCGAGCTCAATCCGTCGCCCACGCGCGACGCGCCGCTGCCGGCCCGCCCCGGCGCCTGAGGCCGCTCAACCGGCGAAGCCGCCGATGTCCAGGAACTGCTGTTCCTCTGCCGTGGTTTCGCGGCCCAGCAGCTTGTTGCGGTGCGGAAAGCGCCCGAAGCGCGCCACGATGTCTCGGTGCAGTACCGCGAAACGCTGCGTGTTGGCGTCCAGCGCTGCATTGAGTCGCACCGAACGCTCCTGCTCCGCCAGCACTTCTGAGTGCATGAACGGCAGGTAGAAGAAGGGCTGAAGCGGGGGCTCCAGCTGCCGGTCGAAGCCGGCGTCGACGGCCTTCTTCGCCACCGCCAGCGCCTTGCCGTCGGTGGCCAGCATGTGGGGGTTGTTGCGCCAGGCATTGCGCGGAAACTGGTCGAGCAGCACCAGCAGTGCAAGGGTGCCTTCGGCATCGGCCAGCCATGCATCGAGCTCGCCGCGGGCGGCGGCCTGGTGCGCCTGGGCACATCGGGAAATGAATTCGGTGTCGAACGCGGCGTTCTTGGCGAACCAGCGCTCGG
Source organism: Variovorax sp. 10N412 (assembly GCF_056394985.1). Lineage (NCBI taxonomy): Bacteria > Pseudomonadati > Pseudomonadota > Betaproteobacteria > Burkholderiales > Comamonadaceae > Variovorax > Variovorax sp. 10N412. The sequence goes on along the minus strand of NZ_JBFTIO010000002.1, from coordinate 604,555 downwards.
GGCCGGCCTGGCGCCAGAACTCGACCACGTCGCGGGCGGTCGGAAGGGGGAAGGAAGTCATGGGCGAATTGTGTTTCAGCCCCTGTGCCGCGCCGCATGAGCCCGCCCAAGTCGGGACGATGGCCGACAAGACAAGCCAGGCGGTGCTGCCTATGCTGTGGGCGCTTCCACAACTCAGGAGATCAAGCTCATGACCAAATATGGCACCTTTTTGCGCGCAGCCCTCATCACCGGGGTGGCCAGTGCCGCGCTGGTCGGCTGCGGAATGATGTCGAAGTCGAACACCGCGAGCTTCAGCGGCGCGATGAACGCGGCCAGTGAAGTGCCTCCGAACATGACGCGCGGCAGCGGCATGGCCGAAGCCTGGCTCGACCGCGACACCAACGTGCTCAAGTACAAGATCACCTACACCGGCCTGAGCGGACCCGCCACCATGGCGCACTTCCACGGCCCCGCGGCCGCGGGTGCCAACGCCGGCGTGGTGCTGCCCTTTGCCAATCCGGCCAGCCCGATCGAAGGCCAGGCCACGCTCACGCCGTCGCAGGCTGCCGACCTGGTCTCGGGCAAGTGGTATGCGAACGTGCACACGGCGGCCAACCCGGGCGGCGAGATTCGCGGGCAGCTGCTGCCGAAGATGTGATCCCGGGCCAGGGGCTCGTGCTGATGAAGCCCCTGGTCAGGTTGGCGCCGCACGGCTGGTGTCAAATAAATGCATGACGACACCTTCGAAGAAAAAATCCCGTGCCGCCTCCCGCCCCCTCAACCCTTTTGCTTCGCGCCGCGAAGACATGCGCAGTGCCCGAAAGGCGCTGGTGCTGCAGGGCGGGGGCGCGCTCGGTGCCTACCAGGCGGGCGTGTTCGCGGCGCTCAGTGAAACCGAGCTGGAGCCGCACTGGATCGCCGGCGTGTCCATCGGCGCCATCAATGCGGCGCTGATCGCGGGCAACGCGCCCGAGCAGCGGGTCGACCGGCTGCGCGAGTTCTGGCATCTGGTGTCTTCCGGCCCTTCGCAGCGCCTGCCCTCGTGGATGGGCGACCGCGCCACGCAGAACCAGTACAGCGCCACCATGGCCTCGCTCGTGGGCATTCCGGGCTTCTTCGAACCGCGCTATGCGCCGGCGCTGCTCATGGGCGGTGCCGCGCCGCTGCTCAGCTACTACGACACCTCACCACTCAAGTCCACGCTCGAGCGGCTGGTGGACTTCGACCGCATCAATGCCTGCGAAGCCCGTTTCAGCGTCGGCGCGGTCAATGTGCGCACCGGCAACTCGGTGTACTTCGACAACACGCGCCAGCGCATCGGCCCCGAGCACATCATGGCCAGCGGCGCGCTGCCCCCGGGCTTCGCGCCCATCACCATCGACGGGGACGACTACTGGGACGGCGGCATCGTGTCGAACACGCCGCTGCAGTACGTGCTCGACACGCACCCGCGCACCGAGCCGCTGGTGGTGCTGCAGGTCGACCTGTTCAATGCGCGCGGCGAAATGCCGCGCACCATGGCGGGCGTGCTGGAGCGGCAAAAAGACATCACCTACTCCAGCCGCACGCGCATGAACACTGACGCGCTGGCCGCCAACATGAACCTGCAGCAGGCCATTGCCGACCTCATCACCAAGCTGCCGGCCGGCTTGCGCAACGACCCGAGCGTGCTCGCGGTGCAGTCGCAGCTCACCCACGAGCCGATCGACATCTTTCACCTGATCTACCGCGACAAGCCCTACGAGCTCGAATCGAAGGACTACGAGTTCTCGCGCGCCGCGGTGGAAGAGCACTGGGATTCGGGCGCGCGCGACATGCGCATCACGCTGGCGCATCCGGAGACGCTGCGCGCCGACGCCACGGTCAACGGCGTGACCACCTTCGACCTGGGCGAGCACGGCACCGGGCGCGTGAAGCGGCCCGGCTTCTCGGTGTAGGGCGGGGATTCAGCTTCGACTAAGAAACCCTGGCCAGACTGGGCGCGTCACTTCAACAGGAGGAAATGTTCATGAACATTGAAGATGTGCGGCGAACCGCATTCGCCATGCCGCTGACCAGTCCCGCGTTTCCGCCGGGTCCGTACCGGTTCATGCGGCGCGAATTTCTCATCGTCACCTACCGCACCGACATGGACGCATTGCGCGCCGTGGTGCCCGAGCCGCTCGAGGTGGTCGAACCGCTGGTCAAGTACGAGTTCATCCGCATGCCCGACTCCACCGGTTTCGGCGACTACACCGAGTCGGGCCAGGTCATTCCTGTGCAGCTGCGCACGGCCAGGGGCGTGGAGAAGGGCGCCTACGTTCACGCGATGTACCTCAACGACCATCCGCCCATCGCCGGTGGCCGCGAACTCTGGGGCTTTCCGAAGAAGCTGGCCTCGCCGGTGCTCGACTACGAGACCGACGTGGTGGTGGGTACGCTCGACTACGGCAAGGTGCGCGTGGCCAAGGCCACCATGGGCTTCAAGCACCGAGCGCTCGACCCCGAGCCGATCCTCGCAGGCATCGCGCAGCCGAACTTCCTGCTCAAGATCATTCCGCACGTCGACGGCACCGCGCGCATCTGCGAGCTGGTGCGCTATCACATGGTCGATGTCACGCTGCACGGCGCGTGGACCGCGCCGGCCTCGCTGGAGCTGCATCCGCACGCGCTGGCGCCGGTGGCCGACCTGCCGGTGCTGAAGGTCGAGTCGGCCGTGCACTACATCGCCGACATGACGCTTGCGCTCGGCACCGTCGAACACGACTATCTCGCCTGATTCCAGCCGTCACTTTTCAACCCCGACTCTCACCCAAGGACACTCACCATGCAACTCAAGGACAAGGTCGCCTACATCACCGGCTCGGCCAGCGGCATCGGCAAGGAAATTGCCATCCTCTTCGCACAGGAAGGCGCCAAGATCATCATTGCCGACCTGAACAAGGAAGCCGCGGACGCCACCGCGGCCGAACTCAAGGCCACGGGCGCGCAGGCCATCGGCGTGGCGGTCGACGTGACGAACGAAGACCAGGTCAATGCCTCGGTGGAAGAGGGCGCCGCCGCCTTCGGTGGCATCGACATCCTGATCAGCAATGCCGGCATCCAGATCGTGCATCCGGTGGAAGAGTTCAGCTTTGCCGACTGGAAGAAGATGCTCGCCATTCACCTCGACGGCGCCTTCCTCACCACCAAGGCCTGCCTGAAGCACATGTATGCGCAGGGCCGCGGCGGCAGCGTGATCTACATGGGCTCGGTGCACTCGAAGGAGGCTTCGCTGCTGAAGGCGCCTTACGTCACGGCCAAGCACGGCCTCATCGGGCTGGCCAAGACGGTCGCGAAGGAAGGCGCCAAGCACGGCGTGCGCGCCAACGTGATCTGCCCGGGCTTCGTGCGCACGCCGCTGGTCGAGAAGCAGATTCCCGAGCAGGCCAGGACGCTGGGCATCAGCGAAGAGGAAGTCATCAAGAACGTGATGCTGAAGGAGACGGTCGACGGGGAATTCACGACCACGGAAGACGTCGCGCGCGTCGCGCTGCTGTTCGCGGGGTTTCCGACGAATGCGCTCACGGGCCAGTCGCTGGTCGTGAGCCACGGCTGGTTCATGCAGTAAAGCTGAATTGAATTTCTCCCTCCCCTCCTGGGGGAGGGCAGGGGTGGGGGCACGACGGCGTTCGTTTTAACGCGGCGCTTGATCGCAAGCCTGCCCCCATCCCAGCCTTCCCCCGGAACGGCAAGGAGCAACACAGAAGCTCCGGGCCGCTACAGCTTCAGCTCCCAAGTCTCGCCCACCAGCGGCGCGCCATACCCTTCGTGCGGCTCCGACTGCACCAGCTTGAACCCCCGCTTGGCATAGATGCCGCGCGCGGCCAGCAGGCAGCTGTTGGTCCACAGCACCATCTTCCTGTACCCCTTCAGCCGCGCAAAGGCGATGCATTCGTCCACGAGCTTGCCGCCCAGCCCCAGTCCGCGCGCGCCGGGCGCCAGGATCAGCATGCGAAGCTGGGCGACGGTGTGCGACTTGCGCACCACGAAGATCGCGCCCACCCGCTCGCCGTGGAGCTCGGCGATCCAGCAGCGCTCCCATTCGGGCTGGAACTTGAGCAGGAACTCGCTTGCGATACCGGCGACCAGCGCCTCGAATTGACTGTTCCAGCCGTACTCGCGCGCATAGACCTCCCCGTGTTGCTGCACCACCCAGCCGATGTCGCCGGGCGCGGGGTCGCGCAGCACGGCGGCCTGGGGCTTGGCTGGCCCGGCCTGCGGGTCGAGCAGCGACTGCATCGTGCCCATGGCCTGCACCAATTGCTGGCGCTGCGCCGGTGCGAGCGGGGCGAGCAGGGCGGCGGCCTCTTCGCGCGATTTCTGTTGCAGCGGCGCAAATGCGGCGTGGCCGCTTCCGGTCAGGCGCAGCAAGCTTTGCCGCGCATCGCGCGCGTGCGGCGCGCGCGTGAGCCAGCCTTCGGCCTCGAAGCGGCGCAGGATGCGGCTCATGTAGCCCGCATCGAGCCCGAGGTCGCGGCTGATCTCGCTCGCCACCGCCGTTTCGCGGTGCGCCAGCTCGTACAGCACGCGCACGTCCGTCAGCGACATGGGGCTGCCGAGGTAGGGGTCGAGGGCGCCGATGCGGCGCGTGTAGAAGCGGTTGAATTGCCGGATCGCCTTGACGGCGGTGGCGTCGACGGCGACGGACGGGTTGGCGGTGGACTCTGGCATGGTTGCCATTGTCATTCAGTTGGTTGACCAAGGCAATCATATGAAGACCTCCCGGCGGCGCGGTCACAGGATGTTTGTCGCGACACGGATGGAGGAAAACCCTAAAATCGAGGGTTGCCCACAACGGTGCTCCCACGGCGCTGTCACTTCCACCGATGAACGCCCCCGTCGACGTCTCCTTTTTCGCGCGTGCCGCCAAGCCGCTGACCAGCTACCGCAAGTACTGGGCGGCGCGTTTCGGCACGGCCAAGTTCCTGCCGACCTCGCGCAAGGAAATGGACGCCCTCGGCTGGGACAGCTGCGACATCATCGTGGTCACGGGCGATGCCTATGTGGACCACCCGAGCTTCGGCATGTCGGTGATCGGCCGCATGCTCGAGGCGCAGGGCTTTCGCGTGGGGATCATCGCGCAGCCCGACTGGCAGAGCGCCGAGCCCTTCAAGGCACTGGGCAAACCGAACCTGTTCTTCGGCGTGACCGCCGGCAACATGGATTCGATGATCAACCGCTACACCGCGGACCGCAAGATCCGCAGCGACGACGCCTACACCCCCGGCGACGTCGGCGGCTCGCGGCCCGACCGTGCGGCCATCGTCTATTCGCAGCGCTGCAAGGAAGCCTGGAACGACGTGCCGATCATCCTCGGCGGCATCGAAGGCAGCCTGCGCCGCATCGCGCACTACGACTACTGGTCGGACAAGGTGCGCCGCTCCATCGTCGTCGATGCCAAGTGCGACCTTCTGCTGTACGGCAACGCCGAGCGCGCCATCGTGGAAATCGCACACCGCCTGGCAGCGAAAGAGCCGGTGCAGCAGATCACCGACGTGCGCGGCACTGCCTATGTGCGCCGCGAAACGCCCGAAGGCTGGTTCGAGATCAACTCCACCAGCGTCGACGAGCCCGGCCGTGTCGAGGCCCACGTCAACCCCTACCTGATGGTGTCCGATCAGGCCAAGGCCAACGGTGCCACCTGCGCCAAGGAAGACGAGGCCGAAGCCGTCGCCAAGGCCGCGGAAGCCGCCGCCTCGGGCGAGCCTGTCTCAGGAATGCCCGCGATGCCCGCCTCGGTGGTGAACCCCGCCATCAAGCCGCTGACCTTCATGCCCAACCCGGCGCTGGCTTCGCGCGCGAAGATCAAGGTGCCGCCGCGCGACCATTCGGTGATCCGACTGCCGTCGTACGAACAGGTGCGCAGCGACCCGGTGCTCTACGCGCACGCCAACCGCGTGCTGCACCTCGAGACCAACCCCGGCAATGCCCGCGCGCTGGTGCAGGCCCACGGCGAGGGCGCCACGGCGCGCGACGTGTGGATCAACCCGCCGCCCATTCCGCTCACCACGGCCGAGATGGACCACGTGTTCGACCTGCCGTACGCACGCAGTCCGCACCCGCGCTATGCCGACGAGAACGGCAGCCACGACGGCGCGACCAAGATTCCCGCATGGGAAATGATCCGCTTCAGCGTGAACATCATGCGCGGCTGCTTCGGCGGCTGCACCTTCTGCTCGATCACCGAGCATGAGGGCCGCATCATCCAGAGCCGCTCGGAAGACTCGATCATCAAGGAGGTCGAGGCCATCCGCGATTCGGTCAAGGGCTTCACCGGCACCATCTCCGACCTCGGCGGCCCGACGGCCAACATGTACCGCGTGGGCTGCAAGTCGCCCGAGATCGAGTCGGCCTGCCGCAAGCCCAGCTGCGTGTACCCGGGCATCTGCCCGAACCTGAACACCAGCCACGACCCGCTCATCAAGATCTACCGCCGCGCGCGTGCGCTGAAGGGCATCAAGAAGATCCTGATCAGCTCCGGCCTGCGCTATGACCTGGCCGTGCAGTCGCCCGAGTACGTGAAGGAACTGGTGCAGCACCACGTGGGCGGCTACCTGAAGATCGCGCCGGAGCATACCGAGCAGGGCCCGCTCACGAAGATGATGAAGCCCGGCATTGGCAGCTACGACAAGTTCAAGCAGATGTTCGAGAAGTTCTCGGCCGAGGCGGGCAAGAAGCAGTACCTCATTCCGTACTTCATTGCCGCACACCCGGGCACCAGCGACGAGGACATGATGAACCTCGCGATCTGGCTCAAGAAGAACGGTTTCCGCGCCGACCAGGTGCAAACCTTCTACCCCAGCCCGATGGCCACGGCCACGACGATGTACCACACCAACAAGAACCCGCTGCGCAAGATCACGCGCGAGAGCGAGACGGTGGACATCGTGCGCGGCGACAAGCGCCGACGGCTGCACAAGGCCTTCCTGCGCTACCACGACGCGAACAATTGGCCGCTGCTGCGCGAGGCGCTCAAGAGCATGGGCCGTGCCGACCTGATCGGCAACGGCAAGCACCATCTCATCCCGACGTGGCAGCCGCTGACCGACGGCGGCTACACCAGTGCGCGGCGCAAGAACTCGACGGCAGCGCCTGTGGCTGCCAAGGCCGCGCCGGTGAAGCTGGCGCCGGTGAAGCCCATGAAGGGCCGCATCCTCACGCAGCACACCGGCCTGCCGCCGCGCGACAACGGCTCGGCGCCGGCGCCACGCAAGGCCGCCGGCCCCGTGCGCGGCAGCATCCGCAAGCCGCGCTGAGCTTCAGAAGGCCGGCAGGCCCGCCGGCAGCAGCTTGCCCACCCAGGCACCCACGGCCGCCAGGTGGGCCAGCACCGTGGCCCAGTAGCCGGCCATGAAGCTCGTCTTGCGCACCTTGTGGCGGAACAACCGCTGCGCCACCCATGCGCCCGGCCAGCCCCCGACCAGCGAGAGCAGGTGCAGCGTGTTTTCCGCGGTGCGCCAGCGGCCTGTTTCGGCGGCGTTCTTGTCGAAGCCGTAGATGAAGAAGGTCAGCAGGCTGAGCAGCAGCAACACGCCCAGCGCGATCGGCGGAACGCGCGCGGTCCACACGCCGTAGCCCAGCAGTGCGGCGTAGCCCACGAGCAGCAGGGCCATCGGCAGCGACGATGAAGAGGAGGGCGCGGCCTCCCGGCGCCGGCTGGTGGCGCGAACGTTCGTGTGCGAGCTGGAACGGCAGGCCGCGGGGGCTGTCGTTGTCGCTCCTGCGGACGCTGTTGCACGGCGCCTTCGGCCTGCACCGCCACCGCGCGCGGCCCCTTGCCGCCCACATGGATCTCTTCGAACGCCAGCTTCATGCCGACCTGCGGCGTGATACCGCGGTCCGTGAAGTCGCGCAGGTGCACGAACACGTCTGCGGAAATGTGGGGGCTGCGGATGAAGCCGAAGCCCCGGTCCTTTTCCCATCGAACGAGCGTGCCTTGGCGTTTCATGGGCGGGATTCTCGCCGTTGCGCGGTGAGGCGCGCACGCGCGGCCGCGCCGTTGTATGGTGTGGCCCCATGAGCAGTTCGCCCCCACAGCCGGCTTCATGGACGCGCCTTCTGGCAGGGACGCTGCTGCTTTCGGCCTCGCTCCTGGCAAGTGCCGCCGCGCCGGAGCCGTCGACCGCCCAGGCACTGCGCGCCACCCACCAGCGGCTGAGCGACAAGCTCGACCACAGCAGCTTCGGGCGGCCCGTGCAGCTCGATTCCACGGAAACGGCCGACGGCGTGCAGGGCGACGTCTACGCGGTGGTCGACCATCCGCTGTCGGAGATCAGCGCCACGCTCAAGGGCTCGGCCCATTGGTGCGACGTGCTCACCCTGCACATCAACAACCGGCGCTGCGTCGCGGCCGGCGCACCGCAGGGGCGCGAAGCGCTCACGCTCTACGTGGTGCGGCGCTACGACAAGCCGCTCGACCAGGCCTTCGAGCTGCCCTTCGTCTACCGCGTGGCCAGCGCGACGCCCGAGCACCTGTCGGTCGAGTTGACGGCCGAGAGCGGGCCGCTGGGCACCAGCAACTACCACGTGACGCTGGAGGCCATTGCGCTGGACGAACGCAAGAGCTTCCTGCACTTCAGCTACAGCTACGACCACACCACCATGGTGCGGCTGGGCACCATGGCCTACCTGGCGACCTTCGGCAGCGACAAGGTGGGCTTCACCGTGCTGGGCAAGACGCCCGAAGGGCAGCCCGACTACATCCGCGGCCTGCGCGGGCTGGTGGAGCGCAATGCGATGCGCTACTTCCTGACGCTGGACGCCTACCTTGCGGCGCCCGGGCCGGGGGCGGAGCAGCTCGACCGCCGGCAGCGGCGCTGGTTCGCCGGGGCCGAGCAGTACCCGCGGCAGTTGCACGAGGTCGACCTCGACACCTACCTCGCGCTCAAGCGCGAAGACCGGCAACGCGACGGCGCGCCTAGATGAGCGGGCCAAGTGAGCGGGCCGGCGTGCTCGATCAGTTTGCCAGCGTGAGCAGCGGCACGTCGCGCTCGCGGCCCATGGCGTCGAGCTCGGCCCGCGTGCGGCCTGCCAGCCATGCAGCCAGCGCCTCGTGCGTGGCCGGCGCCATCATGTCGCGCGATGCGATCTGCGCCGCCTCGCAGAGCCTGGCCGCGAAATGCGGCTCCAGCGCGGCCACCGCCACACGGCCGTCGGCGCAGGGGTACACGCGGTAACCCGCGTGCGCGCCCCCGACCGCCCCCGAGGGCTGCGTCAGGCCCCAGGTGCGGGGCAGGGCGAGCCAGTCGGCCGAGGCGTTCAACGCCACCTCGAGGTACACGCCGCCCGCCTTGCGTGACTGCAGCAGCATGGCCTTGAGCACCGCCTCGCTCGCGAGCAGCGCACCGCCCATGTCGGCGTAAAGCGTCGGCGGCAGCTCGGTGCCGGTGACGAGCCCGCTTTCCGCGAGGTAGGTCAGGTCGTGCCCCGGTTCCTCGGCGCGCTCGCCCGGCGCCCCGACGATGGCCACCTGCGACAGCGACGGGTGGCGTGCGTGCAGCGTGGCCCAGTCGAGCTCGAGCTTGTGGAGCGCGGAGGGGCGGAACGAGGTGAGCAGCACGTCGGTCTTCGCGAGTTCGGCGTGCAGCTGCTGCTGGCCGGCTTCGCTCTTCAAGTCCACGGCGCGGATCTCGACGCCCTCGTGCAGCGCGGCATAGGCGGGCCGGTTGTACAGCCCCATCGGGTCGCCGCCCGGCGGCTCCAGCTTGAGGCAGGTGGCGCCCATCGCGCGGCAGCGCAGCAGCGCGGCGGGGCCGGGCAGGTTGAGCGCGAGGCTCACGATGCGCACGCCTTCGAGCGGTGCGGCAGGGGCGTTGACCGCATCGGCGGCGTTGACGGAGCTGGCGGAACTCGGCATCGGTCTTGTCTCCAGGGAGCTTGTTTCGCACATTCTCACCCGGTGCGCCTGCACCCGAAGTCCCGCAGGGAGCCACTTCCCGCAAGCCGCCGTGCCGCCCCGCGCGTAGCATCCGCTGGTGGCAGCCACATCCACCTTGCCGCTGCCTCAACGAACAGGAGACAGACATGTTTGAAGCTTCCCTCATGAGCGGCCAGCGCATCCTGGTGACCGGCGGGGGCACCGGCCTGGGCCGGGCCATGGCCGAGCGCTTCCTGGGCCTGGGCGCCGACGTGGCCATCTGCGGGCGGCGCCAGGCGGTCTGCGAGGAAACGGCGGCCGAATGGCGCCAGCAGTTCCCGGACCGGCGCATCGACACTTTCGGCGTGGACATCCGCATTGCGCAGAGCGTGGACGACATGGTCGATAGCCTGTTCAAGAGCGGCGGCCTCACCGGGCTGGTCAACAACGCGGCGGGCAACTTCGTCTCGCCCACCGAAAACCTCTCGCCGCGCGCCTTCGATGCCGTCGCCAACATCGTCTTCCACGGCAGCTTCTACGTGACGCAGGCCGTGGGCAAGCGCTGGGTGGCGCAGGCCAAGGCGGGCGAATGGAAGAGCGGCGACGCCTACCGCAGCGTCATGAGCATCATCACGACCTGGGTCGACAACGGCAGTCCCTACGTGGTGCCCTCGGCCATGAGCAAGGCCGGCATCGACGTGATGACCAAGTCGCTCGCGGTCGAATGGGCGCGGCACGGCATCCGGCTGAACGCCGTGGGCCCCGGCGAGATTCCCACCGAAGGCATGAGCAAGCGCCTGAACCCCGGCGAAGAGCCCGGCGCGCGCAGCAAGCTGCACAACCCGATGGCGCGTACCGGCCGCATGAGCGAGCTGCAGAACCTCGCGGCCTTCCTGATGGCGCCGGGCCAGTGCGACTGGCTCACGGGCCAGAGCATCATGATGGACGGCGGCAACGCGCTGGCCACCGGCGGCAACTTCTACGAACTGCGCCAGTGGAGCGACGCCGACTGGCTGGCCGCGCGCGAACGCATCGAGGCGCAGAACCAGAAGGACAAGGCCCAGCGCTGATCTGCGGGGCTCGCTGCCTACTTCTTCGGCGACATCGCCGGCCGGGCGGCGTGCACCGTGACGTGCTTGTTCACCGGGCTCGACAACACCAGCGAGGTGCTCACCGCGCCATCGACCGCCAGCGCGTCCACCACGCGCTCCAGGTCGGCCGGCTCGGCGATCGCGCAGCGCACGATGAAGCAGTCCGCGCCCGTCACGCGGTCGGCGCTCAGCACCTCGGGCATGGCCTCGAACAGCTTCAGGTACCTGGCAATGCCGGCGTGCGTGGTCTCGATGCGGATGATGGCCTGCAGCCCCACGCCCAGCGCGCGCAGGTTGACGCGCGCGCCGTAGCCCTCGATCACGCCGGCCTCCTCGAGCTTGCGCACGCGCTCGCTCATGGCCGGCTGCGACAGGCCGATGCGCTTGCCGATGGCGGCCAGGCTCTGGCGCGCGTCGGCCTGCAGCGCTTCGAGGATCAGCCGGTCTTTCTTGTCGATGTTCATGGGGGGCGAAGTCAGGGGTGTAGCGGCCGATGCCTGATCGGTTTGCGGCCGCGATTTTCGATGGATTGCGCTTCTGCGCGCGCGGCACGCCCGCTATCGTGGTTCTCATTTTTCCAGGAGAACCCATGCAACTCGTCGGCATGCTCGACTCACCCTACGTGCGGCGCGCCGCCATCTCGCTGCGCCTGCTCGGCCTGCCTTTCGTGCACAGGCCGGTCTCGGTCTTCAGCACCTTCGAGCAGTTTCGCGCGATCAACCCGGTGGTGAAGGCGCCCACGCTGGTGTGCGACGACGGCACGGTGCTGATGGACTCCACGCTGATCATCGACCATGCCCAGGCGCTGAGCGGGCGCAGCCTGATGCCCGCCGACCCCGCCCGACGGCTGCGTGCACTGCGCCTCACGGGGCTCGCGCTCGCGGCCTGCGAGAAGACCGTGCAGATCGTCTACGAGCACCAGCTGCGGCCGGCCGAGAAGCTGCACCAGCCGTGGGTCGACCGCGTGCGAAGCCAATTGATGGCCGCGTATTCGGCGCTGGAAGCGGAGGTGGCCGCTTCGCCGCTGTCCGCCGAGGAAACGACGATGACGCAGGCCGGCGTGTCGAGCGCCGTGGCGTGGTCCTTCACGCAGTTGATGCTGCCCGAGCTCATCTCGCCCGGCGGTTTCCCCGCGTTGGCGGCGCATGCCGCGCAGGCGGAACACCTGCCCGTGTTCCTCGGCGCGCCGCAGGTCTGAACGAGCAGGTTCAGTCCGTGATGTCCGCGCCGCGCTCGGCCAGCAGGCTGCGCAGCACGCCGCGGTGGCAGTGCGACTCGTGCTCGCAATAGCAGCCGATCGCCAAGGCCGTGCCGTGCGACAGCGCTGCCAGCAGGTCGAGGCTGCGGCTCGCGTCCGGTTCGGCCATCTCAGCCTTGAACCTGCGCACGAAGGCGTTCCATTGCGCGGGCGAACCGCTCGCCTGTGCCTCCTGCGCCTGCTTCATCGTCTCGACGGAGGGCGCCAGGTTCGGGAACCACACGTCGTACCAGTCCTGCGAGGCGAACTCGGTCTTCGGAACGCCGCGCGGCGGGCGGCGCACGGTGCCGACGCGCAAGCCTTCGCCGGGTGCGCGCGGCGTGCCCAGGCGGACGATGCGGATGCTCATGCGGTTGCTCCCCGGGATTCAGGTGCCGACGATGCCGCCGTCGCGCCGGCGGATCGCCAGCGTGGCCGAGCGTGGCCGCGTGCTGCCCGGCACGGTGCCGTCGGGCCATGCGCTGTTGTGGCCGCCGTCGCCGTCGTCGCGCGCCTCGCCCGGATGCTGGATGTTGACGAACAGCGTGCGCCGGTCGGGCGTGACCACGCAGCCCGTGATCTCGCAGCCGTTCGGCCCGGTGAGAAAGCGCTTGATGCGCCCTGACGCCGGGTCGGCGCACAGCATCTGGTTGTTGCCCAGCGCGGTGTAGGGCGGCTTGCCGATCAACTGGCCGCTCATGTCGGTCTGGATCCAGAGCAGGCCGCCCCGGTCGAAATGCAGGCCGTCGGGCGCGCCGAACATGTCGGCATCGGCGCTGGGGTAGCGCGCGCCGCTGCCGGGCTGCGCCGGGTCGCCCGCGAGCGCGAAATGGTCCCAGGCGAAGGCGCTGCTCGCGGCGTCGCCGCCGTCCTCTCGCCAGCGCAGGATGCCGCCGAAGAAGTTGTCGGCACGCGGGTTGGCCGCGTCGGGGCCGGGCTTGCCGGCGTCGCCGCGCTGGGTGTTGTTGGTGAGCGTGACGTACACCTCGCCGGACTGCGGGTGCACGGCAATCCATTCGGGCCGGTCCATCTTCGTGCCGCCGACGATGTCGCCGGCCAGCCGGGCGTGGATGAGCACCTCGGCCTGGTCGGCAAAGCCGTGCGCCGCGTCCAGCCCGTCGCGCCCGTGCCTGAGCTCCAGCCATTGGCCGCGCCCGCCCGCGTCGTAGCGCGCCACGTGCAGCGTGCCCTCGTCCAGCAGGTGCCGGTTGGCGGCGCGCGCGGCGGCGTCCGTGCCGGGGCGCACCTTGTCGCGGCTGACGAACTTGTAGATGTATTCGAAGCGCGAGTCGTCGCCCATGTAGACCACCAGGCGGCCGTCCTTCGCGACGGTGCAGGTGGCGCTTTCCTGCCGCTTGCGGCCCAGCGCGGTGCGCTTGACGGGCGTGGCGGTCGCGTCGAACGGATCGATCTCGACCACCCAGCCGAAGCGGTGTGGTTCGTTGGGATGCCGGCTCAGGTCGAAGCGCTCGTCGAAGCGCCAGTACTCGACCCATTGCGCGCCCGGCACCGTGCCGTAGCGGCGCTGCGCGGGCGTCATGGCCTGCGCGGCTTCCTTGGGGCCGCCGAAGTAGCCGTGAAAGTTCTCCTCACAGGTCAGGTAGGTGCCCCACGGCGTGACGCCCATCGCGCAGTTGGCGAAGGTGCCGAGCACCGCGTCGCCCGCCGGGTTGGCGGCGGTGCGCATCAGCGGCGTGCCGGCGGCCGGGCCGGCGATGCGCATCGGCGTGCGGCCGTGCACGCGGCGCGCGAAGGGCGAGGGCAGCACCTGCTGCCAGCCCTGCACGGTGCGGCGGATCTCGATCACCGAGGCGCCCATGGCGTGCAGCGACTTGCGCACCTTGTCGGCGGTCCAGCCCGCGGCATCCGCCGCGCCCTTCACGCCATCGGTGTGCAGCAGCTGCTCGTCGGTGTATTCGTGGTTCATCACGAGCAGGCCGCGTTCGCCGAGCGCATCGAGCGCGAAGAAGTGCATGCCGTCGTGGTGCATGCCGGCCTGCACCGCCTGGTCGTCGGCGCTGTTGCCGGCATCGGGCGCGAAGGCCGGCATCCGGCCCGCCACGCCGGTGGGCGTGCCCCAGGGGTAGAGCAGCTGCCATTCGTACTCGGGCGGTATCGCGATGCCGTCGCGCAGCGAGGCGGGCACGCCGGTGAAGCCGAGCACACCGCCAGGGGCGGGCTGCGCCGGCGGCAGCGATGTGGCGCAGCCCTGTCCGAACAGCGCCACCACCGCGGCGGCCGAGCCCGATTGAAGAAGAAACTGGCGGCGGTCCAATGGCATGGCGAGGTGTTCAGGGTGTTGTGCAGGCGACAGCCGCCATCATCGCGCAGCGCCGCACGGCGCGATACTGGCGCAAGAACCGCCCCAGGAGACACCAAATGAACGACCGCATCGCAACCACCCGCCACGCCGACGGCGTGGTGCAACTGCAGCTCGCCCGCGACGACAAGATGAACGCGCTCGACCCCGCGATGTTCGACGCGCTGATCGAGGCCGGGCAGGCGCTGTGCAGCGACAGCACGGTGCGGGCGGTGGTGATTTCAGGCCGCGGCAAGGCCTTTTGCGCGGGGCTGGACATGGCCTCGTTCCAGCGCATGCAGGAAGGCGCTGGCGCCGACGTGCTGGGCGAGGGGGCCGCGGGGGCCGACCTGCTGGTGCGCACCCACGGCATCTCCAATGCCGCCCAGCAGGTGGCGATGGTCTGGCGCGACGTGCCGGTGCCGGTGATTGCGGCGGTGCATGGCGTGGCCTTCGGCGGCGGCCTGCAGGTGGCGCTGGGCGCGGACATCCGCATCGTGGCGCCCGACACCAGGCTCTCGGTCATGGAAATCAAGTGGGGCCTGGTACCCGACATGGCCGGCATGGTGCTCATGCGCGAGCTGGCCCGCAGCGACGTGGTGCGCGAGCTCACCTACACAGGGCGCATCTTCTCGGGCGAGGAGGCCCTGCGCATCGGCTTCGCCACCCGCGTGGCAGCCGACCCGCTGGCCGAGGCGCTGCAGATGGCGCACGACATTGCGCAGAAGAGCCCCGACGCCATCCGCGCCGGCAAGCGGCTGCTGAACGGCAGCGCGTCGCAGAGCGCTGCGCAACTGCTGCTGGCCGAGTCGCTCGAGCAGAAGGCGCTGATCGGCAGCCCGAACCAGGTCGAGGCGGTGAAAGCCAACATCGAACGCCGCGCGCCGAAGTTCACCGACCCGCACTGACGCTTGCCCGCCGCCTTGTGTTGCGGCGCACAGACGTTGTGGGGTAATCCAGCAGTCTGCCGGGGCCTGTCTTCGCGCACCCTCGCGCCCCTCTGTGTCTTTTCCCGCTCCAGGCAAAGCCGTGCCGGTCTTCCCGTGCGCGCACGCTTTTTCACGCCATTGCAACGTTCGGCCGCAGCGGATGTGCCTTTACGCGTCAATATGTAAGAATAAAGTAGTTGTTTTATGGGGAAAACGAGGGAATTCGGAGACAATTTGTGTGCAGAAGGTCACGTCTTGTCCCCCAGCGACCGTTGGAGGATGGCCCCTGACGCCGCGCTCATCAACAATTGGATGCTTTAGTTTCGCGACAGCGATCCTGCATGTCGATCACTACGTTTTTTTGCAACCTCAGCGTGCCCATCCTGGTGGGCGAGGATCGCTACAAGTACATCCCCATCGTCGGGGTCTTTCGCAGCATTCCGTTCGACCAGGTCGACGAGTGGGTGATGGACGCCGACGGGGCGCCGCGCAGCGACCGCGAACTGGCGGCCGAAGTGCTTGTCGAGATCCGCAAGCCGGCCGTCGCGAGCGGACGCACCTCGCCGCACGCCTTCGAAGTGGCGGACATCCTGCAGCTCGACCGCGCCGCGGCGATTGTGGTGTCCACCTTCCTGGCCGCGTTGCCGCGCGTCTGAACGCGCAGGCCGGGCTCAGTCGCACCTGAACAGCACGCCATTGCCGGGCGTCTGCGGCGCGTCGGCCTGCTCTAGCAAGCGGATCGGGTTGCCGTCCTTGCGGCAATAGGCCTCGGCCTCGGGCTGGCTGCCCGCGCGAAGGATGCCGTCGTACAGCCGCACCACCCCCGTCACGGGCGTGGAGCAGGCGGCCAGGGCCACGGAAACAAGGGCAAGCAACAGCAGGCGCATGAAAAGGTCCAGTCGGAAGACCGGAGACTTTAAGCGCTGCGCCGCCCCGGGGCGCTTCAGGACGCGATCGCGCCCACCGCCCAGTAGAAGGTCGGCCTTGCGCCGTTCAGGAGGTGGTCGCCCACCACGCGGCCCTTGTAGATGGTCGGGTTGTGCGAGGCCAGCGTGCGCGCATTGCGCCAGTGCCGGTCGAGCCGCCGGTCTTCCTGCAGCGCCGAGGCGCCGCCGATGTCGAACAGCCGCGTGCCCGCCTGCAGCACCGCATCGACGATGCCGGCCTGCGCCTTGGCCGTGTTCAGTTCCACTTCGAACAACAGGCTTTCCGGAACCGTCTCGCCGCGCGCGCGGTAGCGGTCGATCTCGCCGAGCCCGCGCGCCACCGCCTGCACGGTGGACGCCGCAATGAACGCCGTGCTGGCGAGCTGCCCGATGACCTGCTGCACCAGCGGATCTTCGCGCGGCGTGCTGCCGCTGCCGTGGGTGTAGATGCGCTTGCGCGGCTGCACGAAGGCCACCGCGTCGCGCACGATGGCGCGCGCAATGCCCGCCAGCGTGGCCAGGTGCGTGAGCTGGAAATGCGCGGTCATCGGCGTGGGCTGGTCGCGCACGTAGAGCAGCACGTTCTCGGGCTTCACGCGCACGTTGCGAAAGCGCGTGGTGCCCGAGGCCGTCAGCCGCTGGCCGAAGCCGCGCCAGTCGTCCACGCGCTCCACGCCCGGTGCCTCGGCCGGCACCAGCGCAATCACGCGGTCGCTGCTGCCGTCGGCGTTCAGCCGCTGGGCCGACACCGCGATCCAGTCGGCGTACAGCGTGCCGGTGCTGTAGTACTTGTCGCCCTCGAGCAGCCACGCGTCGCCTTCGCGCTTGAGCGTGGTCTGCATGGTGCCGATGGCGCCGTCGCCGAGCTCCGTGGTGGCGTTGCCGAACACCACGCCCTCGGCGGCCAGGCGCATCCAAGGGCCATGCAGGGCGGGGTCGATTTCCGCCAGCAACCGCTCGATGAAGCCGAAGTGCGCGCGCAGGATCTGCGGCAGGTTGGAGTCGGCCTCGCCGAGCTCGATCAGCAGGTCGTACAGCTGCTCGACCGACGCGCCGATGCCGCCGTGCTCCAGCGGCACGCGCAGCGCGCCGAAGCGCTCGGCATTGAGCCAGGCCACGGGCTCGTAGGCCAGCTCGCGATCGATTTCGCGTTGCGCCGCGCCCTCGGCGATGCGCTGGAAGACGGGGCGGAAGCGCTCGGCGAGTTGTTGCGAGCCGGGCGCGTGCGCGCCGGCGACGTGCGCTGCGGGGCGCGTCGTTTCTTGGATGGATTCCATGGGGGCGGGGCGGCAATGACGCACGCCCGGAAAGAGAGGAGACAGGCGTGCGACTGTCCCCCGCACCGCGGCATTTGTGAAATACGCTTTTCGCGCTTTCTTATGCCGTGCGCGATGACTAGCGTTTGCCGCGCGCGTCCACCGGCCAGATGCCCACCAGCGTGCCGCCATCGACCACGTGGTACGTGTCGTGCAGGTTCACCGTCGGGTCGCAGTGCGGCGTGACGAACTCCACGCGCGCGCCCAGCGCGGGTCGCGCGCCCGCCGTCACCATCAGCTTGCCGTGCTCGTCGCCGAAGAAGGCATAGCGGGTCGATGCATCCACGCCCCGCGCCACCAGCGGCGCGCCGCTGTCGGTCGAGAAGCACTTGGTGCCCGCGTCGACCGTGACCCAGTCGGGCGCGTTGGTGCTGACCACCGCCGCCTGCACGAACAGCGACACCTCGAAGGGCGAGGCCTGCCCGGCGCCGGCGAGCACCTGCGTGTATTCGGCGTCCATGAACACATAGGAGCCGGCCTGCAGTTCGGTGAATGCGTTCTCCTGCGAATCGAGGTCGTGCGTGCCGGTGCCCGCACCGGTCACGATCTCGAATTGCAGGCCCTGGCGCCTGGCCGCCGCGACGATGCCGGCCACGGTCTCGCGCAGGCCGGCGGCCGCGGCGCTGCGCTCGGCGCGCGCCACGATGTGCTGAAGGTTGCCGGCATACGACTGCAGCCCGCGCAGCCGCAGGCGCGGTTCGGCGGCCACCAGCGCCGCGAGTTCGAGCACCTTCGCCTGCGTGGCGGCGCCGGTGCGGTTGTAGCCGGCGCCGTAGTCCACCAGCACGTCCAGCGGGTGCGTGAGGCCGCTTGCGGCCTGGGCCAGGTCGGCCAGGTTGCGCGGGTTGTCGACCACCACCATCACGTCGCCGGGACGCGCGCGCTGCGCCAGCTTGATGAGCCGCGCGATCTTGCTCGGCGTGACGGCCGGCGAGGTGATCAGTACGCCCGGAATGCCGCCCTCGACCATCACCTCCGCCTCGCCCAGCGTGACGCAGCTCACGCCGACGGCGCCGGCCGCCACCTGGCGGCGCGCGATCTCGACCGACTTGTGCGTCTTCACGTGCGGGCGCAGGTTGACGCCGCGTGCCTTGGCGAAGGCGGCCATGCGTTCGATGTTGCGCGTCATGGCGGGCAGGTCGACCAGCAGTGCGGGTGTGTCGAGCAGATGGCGGCCGCCGGGAACGCCGATCAGGGGCGCGTTGACTTGCAGGTCCTGGAACATCGAGGAAAAGCCTTTGTGGGAAGAGAGTGAGCCTGCGGTGCAGGCCGGGATACGTTGCGAAATGATCGCATCGAACGTTCGGTGCGATGCCTCGTAGTTTCCCAAATGGCCGCACCACGGTGCCGAGCCCGTGACGAGCCGGCGTGGCGCAGCCTACCGGTCGGCGGGCGGGCTCGCCTTCAGCGCGGCCATCAGCAGCCGCCCGGTCGTCTGCAGGTGCTCGCCCATCAGCGCCTGCGCGGCCTGGATGTCGCGGTTGAGCACCGCGTCGAGCAGCGCCTGGTGTTCGGCGCCCACGTCGCGCGATTCCTTGCCCAGCGGCGCCGACAACTGCCGGTAGCGCTCGCTCTGCTGGTACAGCATCTGGTGCATGCGCAGCAGCCAGCTGTTCGGGCAGCCCGAAACCAGCGCGTTGTGAAAGTCGGCGTGGCTGCTGGTCCATTCGGCGCTCAGCACAGTGGGCATGGCCGCGTCGCGCTCGGCCTGCCGCGACAGGCGGTGGTGCGCCGACACCACGCTGCCTTCCCAGCCCAGGTCGCCGTGGCGGATGGCTTCGGCCAGGCAGAGCTTCTCGATCTCGATGCGCGCGTTCACCAGCTCTTCGAGGTCCTCGGGCGAAATCGGGCTCACCCGGTAGCCGCGCGCGGGCTCCGACACCACCAGCGCCTCGGCCTCCAGCATGGCCAGCCCTTCGCGCACCGCGCCCGCGCTCACGTCCAGCTCCTCGGCGAGCGCGGCGATGTTGAGCTTGGAGCCCGGCAGCAGCCGCCCGCCCACGATGGCCGTGCGCAGCTCGGCAAAGACCTGGCGCGTCTGGCCCAGGCCCTTCGTTTTCTCGTTCATTGCACTCCCGTCACACCGCGAAAAACGGTTGATGTTACTTGTTAACCCTAATGATGGATAAACAGCCAAACAATAGACTAACAACAAAATAATATATTGTTTGTCCCAACATGGACAGCCGAACGGAGACACCACCCATGGCCGAGATCCAGCTTCGCACCCAGAAAAGCCCGCACCGCGCGGCGCTGCACGGCGTTCATTCGCTCGATGCCTTCGTCTTCACCGTGCCCGACCTCGACGAAGCCGCGCGCTTCTACGAGGCCTTCGGGCTGGAGCCCAGGCGAGAGGGCGGCCGGCTCGACCTGTACACGGCCGGCCATCCCCATGCCTGGGGTTCGCTCTTCCAGGCGAGTGGCGTGAAGAAGCTGCAGTACCTGCGCTTTGCCTGCTTCGCGGAAGACTTCGACGCCATTGCCGCGCGCATCGAGCGGTTGGGCGCGCCGCGCTGCTCGCCGCATGCGCTGGGCGACGACCGCGGCCTGTGGGTGCTGCATCCGGAGGGCTATGCGGTGCAGCTGGTCGTGGCCGCCAAGAGCGCGCCCGACGCCGGCAGCGAGCCCGTGGTGGCGCCGCGCCCGCCGGTCGGCACCGGGGCGTCGCCGAACCGTGCGCGCATTCCCAAAGTGCATCCGCGCCGGCTCTCGCACATCCTGCTGTTCAGCGCCAAGGTGCCCGAAGCGGTGCGCTTCTTTGAGGAGGCCCTGGGCCTGCGCGTGACCGACCGCTCGGGCGACCTCATCGTCTTCATGCACGGCGCGCACGGCAGCGACCACCACCTGGTCGCCATGGCGCATTCGAACGGCCCGGGCCTGCACCACCTGAGCTGGGACGTCGCCAACATCGACGAGGTCGGGCGCGGCATGGAGCAGATGTACGCCGCCGGCCACGTGCGCGGCTGGGGCGTGGGGCGCCACGTGCTCGGCTCGAACTACTTCCACTACGTGCGCGACCCGTGGGGCAGCTATTCGGAGTACTCCTGCGACATGGACTTCGTGCCCGGCGACTTCGACTGGCCCCACGCCGACCACCCGCCCGAAGACTCCTTCTACGCCTGGGGCCCCAAGGTGCCCGAAGACTTCGTCACCAACTACGAGGTCGAGGCGCCCACGGCCTGAGCACCCTGGCCACCGTTTCTTTTTTTCATTCGAACAACCCCGCCTGACAAGGAATTTCCATGCGTCTTCTCGCCTTCAACCACCACGGCAAGCCGGCCCTCGGCCTGCGCCTCGACAAGGAAGTCGTCAACCTCACGGCCGAAGGCCTGCCCGCCACGCTGGACGAACTGCTGCGCGGCGGCCCCGAGGCCATGGCCGCCGCGAAGAAGGCCGGCGACGCCGCGCGCACGCGCCTGCCGCTGTCCGACATCGACTGGCTGGCGCCGGTGCAGTCGCCTTCCAAGGCCATTGCGGTGGGCCTCAACTACATCGACCACGCCGCCGAAAGCAAGTTCGACCCGCCGACCTATCCGGTGCTGTTCCATCGCTTTCCGTCGTCGTGGGTGGGCCACAACCAGCCGATCGTTCGGCCGCACGTGTCCACGCAGTTCGACTACGAAGGCGAACTGCTGGTGGTCATCGGCAAGGCCGGGCGCTACATCAAGAAGGGCGACGCGCTGAACCACGTGGCGGGCTACTCGGTGTTCAACGACGGCTCCATCCGCGACTACCAGTTCAAGTCCGCGCAATGGATGATGGGCAAGAACTTCGACCGCTCGGGCTCCTTCGGCCCCGAGTTCGTCACCGCCGACGAGCTGCCCGCGGGCGCCGCCGGCCTGAAGCTGCAGACGCGCCTGAACGGAACCGTGCTGCAGGACGCCAACACGCGCGACATGATCTTCGACGTGGCCACGCTGGTGTCGGTGTGCTCCGAGCCCTTCGCGCTGCAGCCGGGCGACATCATCATCGCCGGCACCCCCTCGGGCGTGGGCCTGGCGCGCAAGCCGCAGGTGTTCATGAAGGCGGGCGACGTGTGCGAGGTGGAGATCGAAGGCGTGGGCCTGCTCTCCAACCCGGTGGTCGACGGCGACTGACGCGCGGCTGTTTCCACGCCGCGCAGACAACAACCATTCCGGAGACAAAAAAATGAGCATCGATCGTCGTTCCTTCGTCGCAGCTGTCGGTGCCCTGGGCACCGGCGCGCTCTTCAGCGGCAGCGCCGCCGCGCAGCAGCCCGCGGGCAAGCCCATTCGCGTGGGCGGCACGCTGGCGCTCACCGGGCCGCTGTCGGCCACGGGCCTGGTGCACAAGCTCACGGGCGAGATCTACGTGGAGTCGCTCAACCAGCGCGGCGGCCTGCTGGGCCGGCCGGTGGAGTGGGTGCTGAAGGACGACCAGTCCAAGCCCGACCTCGCGCGCACGCTGTACGAGCAACTGGTGACGGCCGACAAGGTCGACCTGCTCATCGGCCCCTATGCCACGGGCGCCATTCTTTCGGCCATGGGCGTGGCCCAGCGCTACAACAAGACGCTGGTGCACCACACCTTCGGCATTCCCAGCCTGGCCAAGTACGACCAGCAGTTTCCCGCCTGGTCGCTCGGGCCCGATCCCGAGAAGACGATGCCGGCCATGGTGCTCGATGCACTGGCGACCTCGCCCAAGCCGCCGAAGACCATCGCCATCGTCACCAGCAAGTTCCCCTCGGTGCACTTCGTGGCGCTGGGCGCGCGCGAGGTGGCCCGGCAGCGCGGGCTGAAGGAAGTGCTGTTCCTGGAGTGGGACTTCGGCAACCGCGACTTCGGCCCCATTGCGGGCCGGCTGAAGGAGGCCAACCCCGACTTCATCTGGAACGGCGCCATCGGCCTCGAAGGCAACCAGTTGCTCGACGCGATGAAGAAGATCGACTACGCACCGCTGCATCACTTCTATCACGTGCCCGCGCCCGCGCCGATGCTCAAGGCGCCCGAGGCCAACGGCGCGCTGGCCACCACCATCTTCGAAGACCATCCGCCCTTCACCGACAACCCGACGGCCGCCGCGTTCGTAAAGCTCTACCGCGAGCGCGCGGCCAAGGCCGCCATGCCCGACACGGCGGTGGAGACGCAGGCCGCCGCCTCGTTCTCGGCCTGGCAGATCATCGAGGCCGCCGTGGTCGCGACGCAGGGCCTGGACGACAAGGCCATGGCCACCTGGCTGCGCGCCAACAAGGTCGACACCATCCAGGGCAAGCTGCGCTTCAACGAGCGCGGCAACTTCGGCGACGACCTCGGCAAGGTGAAGCAGGTGCAGAACGGCAAGTGGGTGGTGGTGTGGCCCAAGGAGTGGGCCGCTCCCGGCGCGAAGCTGCAGACGCGCGGAGTGACCGGCTGATGAGCTTTCCCAGTGCCACGCTGCTGGCCCAGTCCATCCTGGCGGGCCTGTTCACCGGGGCGCTCTACGGCCTGCTGGGGCTCGGCCTCAGCCTGTCGTGGGGCATGCTGCGGCAGATCAACCTGGCGCACTTCGCGCTCGCCTTCCTGGGCGCCTACCTCACGTACGAGCTGTCGAGCCACCGCGGCGTCGATCCGCTGCTCACGCTGGTGGTCATCGTGCCGCTGTTCTTCGTGCTGGGCGCCGCGCTGCACTGGGTGCTCACGCGCTTTCGGGTGAGCCCCTTCAACTCGCTGCTGGTCACCTTCGGCATCACCGTGATCATCGAGGCGCTGCTGCAGTGGACCTGGACGGCCGACTACCGCAAGCTGGAGTCGAGCTACGCGGAGCACAAGCTGCAGATCGGCACGCTGTACCTGCCGGTGCCCGAACTCATCACGCTGGGCCTGGGCGTGGGCATCTCGCTGGCGGTGTGGCTTGCGCTGCGCCGCACCGACCTGGGCAAGGCGATGCGCGCGGCGGCCGAAGACGCGCCCATTGCCGCGGCCTTCGGCGTGAACCAGCACGCGCTGGCGCTCATGCTCTCGGGCCTGAACGCGGCGCTGGCCGGCGTGGCGGGCGTGTGCATTGCGTTGGCGTACACGCTGTCGCCCTCGCAGATCTACGCATGGATCGGCGTGGTGTTCGCGGCCGTGATGCTGGGCGGCCTGGGCCGCCCGCTCGGGCCGCTGATTGCGGGCTGCATCATCGGCGTGACCGAGGCCGTGACCATGACCGTGACCGCACCCTCGTGGGCACCGCTGGTGTCGTTCTCGCTGCTGATGTTCGTGCTGCTGGTGCGGCCGGGGAGGGTGGCATGAAGCGCTCGTTCCTGCTGATTCTTGCGGCCGGCGCGGGGCTGGCCGTGGTGCCGTGGCTCGGGCTGCCGGCGTTCTACGAATCCATTCTCTACCTGGTGCTGCACTGGGTGGCGCTGGCCACCTCGTGGAACCTGCTGTCGGGCTACTCGGGGTACTTCTCGTTCGGGCACGGCGCGTTCTTCGGCATCGGCATGTACACCACGGCCACGCTGGCGACACGCTTCGACGTTCCCTTTCTCTGGACGCTGCCGGCCGCCGCCGTGGTGGCCGCGCTGGTGGGCACGCTGCTGGGCGCGGTGGCCTTCCGCGTGCAGGCGGTGCGCGCCGAACTGTTCTCGCTGCTCACGCTGGCCGCCACCTTCGTGGTGGCGACCATCATCCTGAACACGCCCATCGACGGCGGACCGGGCGTGTCCATGAGCGCGGTGGCGGTGCCGCAGCTCGGGCCGACCGCCTCGGGCACCTTCTACCTGCTGGCCCTGGGCGTGGCGGTGGTCACGGTGCTGGCCGCGCTGGCCGTGTACCACTCGCGCTTCGGCACGGGCCTGTTCGCCATCCATGACGACGAGGACGTGGCCGAGGTGATGGGCGTGCCCACCTACCGCTACAAGCTCGGCGCCTTCGCGCTGTCGTGCGGCTTGGCCGGCGTGGTGGGCGGGGTGCATGCGCTGTTCATCTCGTACGTGACCACGGGCGACACCTTCACCATCGCGATGCCGCTCACGGTGGTGCTGATGGCGGTGCTCGGCGGCACGCGGCACTGGGCCGGGCCCATCGTGGGGGCGACGGCAATCACGCTGCTGCTCTACGCCTTCACGGGCGGCGACAGCGCGATCATCGGCAAGGGCCTGACGGGGCTGGTGCTGATCGTGGTGATCCTGTTCATGCCGCAAGGGCTGCTGGGGCAGGTGCTGAAGTGGTGGAGCGCAAGGCGGGGTGCGCCGGCCGCTTCGGCGGCGCCGGCCCTTGCGCCCGTTGCCGCCGAAGCGAAGAAGCCCGCCGTTGCCGACGGCGAGGTGCTGCTGCGTGCGCAAGGCGTGCGCAAGTCCTTCAAGGGCGTGCACGCGCTGCGCGGCGTGAGCCTGGAAGTGCGGCGCGGCGAGATCCTCGGGCTTCTGGGGCCCAACGGCTCGGGCAAGTCGACCTTCATCAATGTCGCGAGCGGCCACTATGCGGTGACGTCCGGGCTCATCGAGTTCGAGGGGCGGCGCATCTCGGGCGTACCGGCGCACCGCATCGCCCAGGGTGGCATTGCGCGCACGTACCAGATCCCGCGGCCCTTCGCGCACCTCACGGTGCTGGAGAACGTGGCGCTGCCCGCGATGTTCGGCGCGGCCGCGCTCGACCGCCAGACGGCCGAGGCCGAGGCATGGCAGTGGCTGGCCTTCACCGGCCTCACCGAGCGCGCGCACGCCTTGCCGGCCGAGCTGAACCTGCACCAGCGCAAGTTCCTGGAGTTCGCGCGCGCACTGGCCTCGCGCCCGCAGGTGCTGATGCTCGACGAGGTGCTGTCGGGCCTCACGCCTTCGGAAATCGACGAGGCCGTGGCGCTCATTCGCCGCATTCGCGACCAGGGCGCGACCATCGTCTTCGTCGAGCACGTCATGCGCGCGGTGATGGCACTGTGCGACCGCATCGTGGTGTTCAACCGCGGCGAGGTGCTGGCCGAAGGCGCGCCGCACGACGTGATGCAGCGCCCCGAGGTGGTGTCGGCCTACCTGGGGCAGGCGATGGCGCCCGACCCCGCCGCACCGGCGAGCGCACCGCCCGCCACGGGCATCGAAAGGGAGCTGGCCCATGCTTGAACTCGAAGCCATCCGCGTCGCCTACGGGCAGGCGACCGCGCTGTGGGACGTGTCGCTGTCCATCGGCAAGGGCGAGCTGCTGTGCATCGTCGGGCCCAACAGCGCGGGCAAGAGCACGCTCATCAACGCGGTGGCCGGGCTGCACCGCATCAGCGCGGGGCGCATGCGCTTCGAAGGGCAGGACATCTCGCGCCTGGCGCCGCACCGCTTCTGCGCGCAGGGCATTGCGCTGGTGCCCGAGGGGCGGCGCCTGTTCACCGAGATGGCGGTGCGCGAGAACCTGGAGCTGGGCAGCTACCTGCGCGCGGCACGCCTGGAGCGCGCACGCTCGATGGAGCATGTGTGCACGC
Organism: Variovorax sp. 10N412; assembly: GCF_056394985.1. Classification (NCBI taxonomy): domain Bacteria; kingdom Pseudomonadati; phylum Pseudomonadota; class Betaproteobacteria; order Burkholderiales; family Comamonadaceae; genus Variovorax; species Variovorax sp. 10N412. The sequence goes on along the minus strand of NZ_JBFTIO010000002.1, from coordinate 578,510 downwards.
TGTTCCCTGTGCTGAAGGAAAAGCTGGCGCAGCCGGCCGGCTCGCTGTCGGGCGGCCAGCAGCAGATGGTGGCCATCGGCCGTGCGCTGATGGCGCGTCCCAAGCTGCTGCTGCTCGACGAGCCCTCGCTGGGCCTGGCGCCGAGCGTGGTGCTCGACATGTTCACCGCCATCCGGCGCATCCATGCCGAGGGCATCGCGGTGCTGCTGGTGGAGCAGAACGTGGGCATGGCGCTGGACGTGGCCGAACGTGCCGCGGTGCTGGAGGAGGGGCGCATCGTCGCGCTGGGCCGACCGGAGGAACTGATGGCGCGGCCGGAGTTGCGGCGCGCGTACCTGGGGCTGGAAGAAGCCGGCGCTACGCCAGGTGCGACGGCGCATGGTGCCGCGGGCGTCGGGGGCGCCGCAGCGCCAGCCACCACAGCAGCGCGGCATTGATCGCCCAGCTCGCGGCCAGCATCACGAGCGCGGTGCTGGCCACGCCCGGCGACAGGCCCAGCGTGAGCAGGCTCAGCGACCACGGCAGGCCGCCCGCGATGGCGGCGAGCATGCCGACTTCGCTGTCGGGCGCGACGGCCATGGCCAGGATGCACACCACGCCGGTGACCGTGTAGATCAGCGCGGCAGTGCGCCAGCCGGAGCGCCGGGGCGGTCGTGAACTTGCCGGATTTGCGATGGGCATGCCCTGAGCATCGCCGATCCCACCCCTCGCCGTGAAGGCTTGTTACGCCAAGCCACGTAGTGTTTTGGCGACGCCCGTTTCAGCGATTTGCCAACTTGTGCACAACGGCGGCCACGGGGGCCGGCGGCAGCACGGCTTCGACACCCAGGGCCAGCGCGAGCAGGGCCGTGTCGTCGCCTGCCGCGCCGGTCAGTTCCAGCCCCGCGGGCAGGCCGTCGAAGCTCAGTCCCATCGGCAGGCTCAGGGCCGGAAGCCCCGCCATGCCGGCCGGGCCGGTGTTGCGGATGTAGGCCGAGAACGCGGAGGCCGGGCGGCCGCACAGCGTGACTTCCACGTCCTCGCCGATGCGCGCCGCGGTCAGCGGGCTGGTCGGGAACACCAGCGCCGCCAGGTCGTGCCGGGCGAAGCATTCGCGGTAGGCGGCCTGCATGCGCGGGCGCAGGGTGTGCAGCGCGTGGGCGTAGGCCTCGGGCGTGACGGCGGTGTCGCCGAACAGGCGCTCGAACAGCGGGCGCACGTCGGGGCTCGCCACGGCGTCGGTGAGCGCGCGGGCGTCGAAGGGGCGGTCGTGGCGCGCGAAGTAGGCGGCCAGCGCGGGAAGAATCTCGTACAGCGAGATCGACATCGATCCTTCCTGGAACAGCGCACCGGCTTCGGCCAGGTTGCAGGGCACCAGCACCGCGCCCGCGGCGCGCAGGCGCTCGAGGCTTTCGCGGGCCAGGCCGGCCACGGGCGGATCGACGTCTTGCCAGAAGTAGGCCTCGGGCACGCCGAGACGCACGCCCGCCAGCGGTGCGGGGGCAATCCGCAGCGGACCGCCGGCCACGGCGTGGTCGACCAGCACGCAGTCGTCCACGCAGCGCGCCATCACGCCGGCGGTGTCGAAGGTCGGCGAGATCGGCACCAGGCCTTCGTCGGGCCAGCGGTACACGGTCGGGCGGAAGCCCACGAGGCCGCAATGCGCGGCCGGTACGCGCACCGAGCCGCCCGTGTCGGTGCCGATGGCGGCCGGCGCGGCGTGCAGGGCCAGCAGCGCCGCGTTGCCGCCGCTGGAGCCGCCCGTGACGCGCGCCGGGTCGAAGGGGTTGCGCGAGGGCCCGAAGCCGTGGTTGTGGCCGGTGACGCCCTGCGACCACTCGTGCAGGTTCGTCTTGCCGAGCACGAGCGCGCCCGCGTCGAGCAGTCGCCGGGTCACTCCGGCATGGACGCGCGGGCGGTGGCCGGCCATCCAGGGGCTGCCGGCGGTGGTGGGCATGCCGGCCACGTCGATGTTGTCCTTGAAGGCCAGCGGCACGCCATGCAGGGGCAGGGTGCCGGGCGCGGGGCGCGGCCCTGCATCCAGTGACGCGGCGGACGCCAGCAGCGCGTCGGGTTCGACGTGCAGCAGGGCGCCGAAAGACACGGTGGCCTCGGCGCGTTCCAGCAGCGCCCGGGCGTAGTCGGTGGCACGCAGGTCGCCGCGGGACATCTGCTCGGCGGCCTGTCGCGCGGAGAGATCGGTCAGCGCATGGATTCGGTTCATGAGGGCTCGAATTGGGGCAGGAGCTGCACTCCGGTGCATGTTCCGGGCCAATTTCGCCGTCTTTCGGCGCAAAACACACCCAAATTGCTTGGCATGGATACTGCTTAAATGGTTTTTTGTATTCAAGAGGCTTTCAACATGTCTTTCAAGTCCTTGCGTCTCCTGGCTGTCGTCGCTGCGTCGATGGCCCTTCTGTCGGCCCTGCCGGCGTCCGCTGCTGAAAAGGTGTCCGTGCGCCTGAAGTGGCTGGCGCAGGCGCAGTTCGCCGGCTTCTATGTGGCAAAGGCCAAGGGCTTCTACGACCAGGCCGGCCTCGACCTGACGATCAACCCCGGCGGCCCCAACCTCAACGTCGAGACGCTGGTGGCCTCGGGCAACGACACCTTCGGCCTGGCCGGCGGCACCGAGACCGTGCTGCTCGCCCGCGAAAAGGGCCTGCCGCTGGTGTGCATCGGCGTGACCGTGCAGAAGACGCCCTTCACCTATGTCACCTACAAGGACTCCGGCATCACCAAGGTGCAGGACTTCGCGGGCAAGAAGGTGGCCACCTGGTTCACCGGCACGCAGTACACGCTGTACTCGATGCTGGCCTCGGCCGGCGTGAAGCAGGCCGACCTGACCATCGTGCCGCAGTCGGGCTCCATGGCGCCCTTCGTCGAGAAGCAGTTCGACGTGGCCGCCGCCACCTATTACAACGAGCTCAACACGCTCAAGGAGCAGGGCCTGGGCGACAAGCTGGTGCTCATCAAGCCCGACGACTACGGCGTGGTGGTGCAGCAAGACACCGTGCTGGTGTCCGAGAAGTACCGCAACGAGAAACCGCAGCAGGTGCAGGCCTTCATGAACGCCACCGTCAAGGGCTGGAAGTACGCGCTGCAGAACAAGAAGGAGGCCATCGACATCATCATGGCCGCCTCGCCCAGCCTGAACCGCCCGCACCAGGAAGCCATGCTCGACGAGTTCGAAAAGCTCGTGAAGGCCGGCAAGGGCGGCAGCGACGGCATCCTGGCCATCGACCTGCCGACCGTCGAGAAGATGCAGACGCAGCTCGTGGGCTACAAGGCGCTGAAGGCGCCGGCCGACCTGTCGAAGGCCTACGACGCCAGCTTCTGGACGCAGGTGCCTGCGGCCGACAAGAAGTTCTGAGCCGTATCGCAACGTCATGAAATTCATGCCTCACGAAGTGATGCCGCCCGCCGTGGCAGACACGGCGCCGCCCATGCTCGAACTGGTCAACGTGTGGAAGCGCTTCGGTGAGGCGCAGGCCCAGACCGTCGCGGTGTCGGGCGTCAACCTGCGGATCGCGAAGAGCGAGTTCGTCACACTCGTGGGCCCCTCGGGTTGCGGCAAGTCGACGCTCTTCAACATGATCGCGGGCCTGCTGCCGCCCGACGACGACGGCTCGCTGCTGTTCGGCGGCGCGCCGCAGCGCGACGGCCAGCTGCTCGGCAAGGTGTCGTTCATGCCGCAGCGCGACCTGCTGTTTCCGTGGCGCACCGTGCTGGACAACGCCATCCTCGCGCTCGAGGTGGAAGGCGTGCCGCGCAAGGAGGCGCGTGAACGCGCCCGCGCCATGCTGCCGGAGTTCGGCCTGGCCGGCTTCGCCAACCACTACCCGCACCAGCTGTCGGGCGGCATGCGCCAGCGCGTGGCGCTGATGCGCACCTTCCTGTTCGAGCGCGACCTGATGCTGCTCGACGAACCCTTCGGCGCGCTCGACGCGCTCACCCGCACCCGCATGCAGCACTGGCTGCTGGAGCTGTGGGCGAAACACCGCCGCACGGTGCTCTTCATCACGCACGACATCGACGAAGCCATCCTGCTGGGCGACAAGGTGCTGGTGATGACCGCGCGCCCCGGCACGGTGAAGAGCGAAACCGTGATCGACCTGCCGCGTCCGCGCGACCCGTCGGTGGTGCTCACGCCGGAGTTCATCGGCCTCAAGCAGCGCCTGCTGGCCGAGATCGAGGAAGAAAGCCAGAAGACCTTCGCGCAGGAGGGCACCGCCTCGTGAACGCACTCCTGCAGCGCGCCGTGCGCTCGCCCGTGCTGGCCTTCGTGGGCCTGGCGCTGGTGTGGGAGCTGTGCGTGCACGCCTTCGCGCCGTCGCCGCGCTACCTGCCGGCGCTCAGCGCCATCGCGCAGGACGCCTGGTCGGTGTGGCCGCAACTGGCGCGCGGCTTCGGCCGCACGCTGCTCGAAACGGTGCTGGGCTTTGCCATGGGGGCGGTGTTCGGCTGCCTCTGCGGCACCGTGTTCACTTACTCGCGCTGGATGGAGCGCTCGGTGTTCCCGCTGTTCGTGGTGTCGCAGACGGTGCCGGTGGTGGCCTTCGGTGCGCTCATCGTCATCTGGTTCGGCAACTCGCTGCTGGCCAAGGTGATGACCGCGTTCTTCCTCACGTTCTTCCCCGTCACGGTGAACACGCTGCGCGGGCTGAAGTCGTGCGACCCGCAGCGCATGGCGCTGATGCGCAGCTTCGGCGCCAACCGCTTCACGATGTTCTTCAAGCTGGCCGTGCCCTCGGCGCTGCCGCAGATCATGGTGGGGCTGCGCGTGGCCATCGGCCTGAGCCTCATCGGCTCGGTGGTGGGCGAATGGTTCGGCGAGACCGTGGGCCTGGGCGTGATGCTCATGGAGGCGATGAACGCCGACCTCGTGGTGCGCCTGTGGGTGGTGATGTTTGCCTGCGGGCTCATGGGTGCGCTGCTGTACGGGCTGCTCACCTTCGTGGAAAGGAGGCTCGTATGGTGGCGCAGCGAAAGTTGAAAGATTCACCCGTGGTGCCGGTGGTGCTGAGCGTGGTCGTGCTGCTGGTGGTGTGGGAGGGCGCGATCCTGTTGTTCAAGATTCCGCCGTTCGTGCTGCCCAGCCTGGGCGCGATCGTGCAGCACGCCTTCACTGACACCGCCCGCCTGATGGCCGCGCTGCTGGCCACGCTGGGCGAGGCGCTCGGCGGCTATGCGCTGGGCAGCGTTCTGGGCTTGCTGCTGGCCGTGCTGCTGCTGCTCGCACCGCCGCTGGAGCGCATCGTGATGCCGCTGGCGGTGGCCGTGAACGCGGTGCCCACGGTGGCCTATGCGCCGCTGTTCCTGATCTGGTTCGGCCTGGGCGCCGCCTCGAAGATCGCGCTGGTGGCGCTGGCGGTCGGCTTCACCATGCTGGTGAATGCGCTGCACGGGCTGAAGCAGGCCGACCTGGCGGCGGTGAACCTGATGCGCAGCTTCGGCGCAGGGCCCATGAAGATCGTCTGGCGCCTGCGCCTGCCGGTGGCCATGCCCTCGGTGGTCACTGCCCTGCGCATCGGCGTGCCGCGCAGCATGATCGTCGCGATCGTCGGCGAGATGCTGGGCGCCTATGCGGGGCTCGGGCGAATGATCTATGAGTCGACGCAGCAGGTCGACCTGCTGAGCGTGTGGTCGGCGGTGCTGGTGGCGTCGCTGGCGAGCATGGTGTTCTATGGCCTGCTGATCTGGATCGACCAGAAACTGGTGTGGTGGCGCTGATGGCAAAGACGAATCCCGCGGCATATCCCGACACCGAAGCCGAGCTGCGCGTGCAGCTGGCCGCCTGCTACCGGCTGGTGGCGCACTTCGGCATGGACGACCTCATCTACAACCACATCTCGGCACGCGTGCCGGGGCCGGCGCATCACTTCCTGATCAACCCGTACGGGTTGCTGTTCTCGGAAGTGACGGCCTCGTCGCTGGTGAAGATCGACCTCGACGGCCGCAAGATCGACGACACCGAGGCCGAGGTCAACCAGGCCGGCTTCGTGATCCACAGCGCCATTCACGCGGGCCGGCCCGACGCACTGTGCGTGCTGCACACGCACTCCGACGCGGGCACCGCCATCGCGGCCATGCCGAACGGCCTTTTGCCGCTGAGCCAGTTCGCAATGCGCTACCAGGGCCACACCGCGTTCCACGACTACGAAGGCGTGGCGCTGGAAACCGGCGAGCGCGAGCGGCTGGTGCGCGACCTCGGTGCGCACAACACCCTGGTCTTGCGCAACCACGGCATCCTGACCGTGGGCCGCACCATTCCCGAGGCCTTCATCCTCATGTATTACTTCGAGAAGGCGGCCAAGGTGCAGCTGCTCGCGCAGGGCGGCGTGGCGCCCGGCGAATCGCTGGTGTACCCGCAGCCCGAAGTGAGCGCGCTGGCCGCGCGCCAGTTCACCGAATTCGCCGGCGACATCCTGCCGCCCGGCACGCGCGAATGGCCTGCGTTCCTGCGCATGCTGGAGCGCACGCAGCCCGACTACAGGCTCTGACAGCCGTTCTTTTCATCTTCACCCCCAGAGACACATTTCGATCATGCAACTCGAGAACCTCACCTCCTTCATCGGCACCGAAGTCAAAGGCATCGACCTGCGCGAGCCGGTGGGCGACGACGACTTCGCCGTGCTGCGCGACACGCTCAACCAGCGCTCGGTGCTGCTGTTTCGCGGCCAGAGCATCAACGAGGCGCAGCACGTGGCCTTCTCGCGCCGCTTCGGACCGCTGCTGGGCCATGTGCTCACCCAGTTCCTGAAGAAGGAGCACCCGGAGGTGTACGTGCTGTCGAACGTGTCGGAAAACGGCAAGCCCATCGGCAACCACAAGGAGGGCTGGAACTGGCACTCCGACCTGTCGTACAAGGCAGAGCCCTCGATGGGCGCGCTGCTCTACGCGCTGGAAGTGCCGCCGGTGGAGGGCGACACCTTCTTCGCCTCGATGCACGCCGCCTACGAGGCGCTGGACGACGACATGAAGGCGCGCATCCGCCCCATGACGGCCACGCACAGCTACGCCAACTACTACGGCAAGGCGTTTGCCGACCGCAACCCGCTCACGCCCGAGCAGCTGGCCGCCACGCCCGACGTCGTGCATCCGCTGGTGCGCACGCACCCCGAGACCGGCCGCCTGTCGCTCTACGTGGGCGAAGACGTGGTCAAGCAGATCGACGGGCTGCCCGCCGAGGAAAGCACCGCGCTGCTGGCCGAGCTGAATGCGCACGCCATCTCGCCCGAGTTCAGCTACCGCCACAAGTGGCTCGCGGGCGACCTGCTGGTGTGGGACAACCGCTGCACCATGCACCGCGCCACGCCGTACGACGACAACGTGTACCGCCGCGTGATGCACCGCACCACGGTGGCGGGCGACCGCCCGTTCTGACCCGCGGGTTTGCCGCAGCGCCCCGCGATCGAAGACCGACAAAGACAAACACAACAAGGAAGGCAAGACCATGGAACCGAACGAACCCGAGATGGCGGAGCCCGCGATGCTGCGCGGACGCGAGCGCCAGCGCGGCAAGGGCGCCACGCTGTCCGACGAGCTGAAGGACACGCTGGAAGACCTGATCGTCAGCGGCGTCATGAAGCCCGGCGCGCGGCTCGACGAAGCCGAGCTGGCCGAGCGCTTCAAGGTGTCGCGCACGCCGGTGCGCGAGGCGCTGAAGGCGCTGGCCGCCACGGGCCTGGTCGACCTGCGCAGCCGCCAGGGCGGCGTGTGCGTGGCGCGCATCTCGCTGCCGATGCTCATCGAGATGTTCCAGATGATGGCCGTGATGGAAGGCCTGTGCGCCAAGTTCGCCGCGCGCCGTGCCACCGAAGCGCAGAAGGCGCGCATGGGCGCGCTGCACGACGAGCTGACCAGCATCCTGGCCTCGGGCGATCACTCGCGTTTCTACGACGTGAACCAGGACTTCCACGACGCGCTGTACGAGGCCTCCAACACGCACTACCTGGCCGAGCAGACGCGCGCGCTGCGCAAGCGGGTGCGCGTGTACCGCCGCTACGTCACCTTCCAGCCCGGGCGCATGACCGCCACCATCGGCGAGCACGGCGCCATCCTGGACGCCATCCGGCGCAACGACCCGGGCGCCGCGTTTTCTTCCGCCATCGACCACGTGAGCCTGCTCGAGGACGACATCGTCGACCTGATCGCGGCGCTGTCCGAGCAGGACGGCGGCGCGCCCTGAGCGCCTTTTCAACACCCACTTTTTCGACCGCATTCCCGGACATCACTTCATCATGAAACTCGAACTCGAAGGCAAGACCGTACTCATCACCGGCGCGTCCAAAGGCATCGGCCTTGCGGCCGCCCATTCGTTCGCAGCCGAAGGCTGCCACCTGCAGCTGGCCGCGCGCGACGGCGTGGCACTGGCCGCGGCCAAGGAAGAGATCGAGAAGATCTACCCGATCAACGTGCGCATCCACCCGATGGACCTGGCCGCGCCCGGCGCCATGCAGCAGCTGGCCGAGGCGGCGGGGCATGTCGACATCCTCGTGAACAACGCGGGCGACATTCCGGCCGGCCCCATCGAGTCGCTCGACTTCGCCGTGGTGCGCCGCGGCTTCCAGCTCAAGGTGCTGGGCTACATGGAGCTCACGCAGATCTACTACGCGCGCATGAAGGCCGCGGGCGGCGGCGTGATCGTGAACGACATCGGCAACTCCGGCGAGAACTGGGACGCCAACTACATCGCGGGCTCCACCGGCAACGCGGCCGTGATGGCCTTCACGCGCGCCCTGGGCGGCGTGAGCCTGGACGACGGCATCCGCGTGGTGGGCGTGAACCCCGGCCCGGTCGCGACCGACCGCATGGTCAAGCTCATGAAGCGCCGCGCCTTCGACACGCACGGCGACGAAGGCCGCTGGGAAGAGCTGTTCGACAACTACCCGGGCGGCCGCCCGGCCACGCCGGAAGAAGTGGCCGAGCTGATGGTGTTCCTGGCCTCGCCGCGCGCCGGCTACATCACGGGCACGGTGGTGACCATCGACGGCGGCATTGCCTCGCGCGGCTCGATCATCAAGACCAGCAAGAAGGCCATGGCCGCCGAGCAGGCGCAAAGGCTCGCAGCATGAACGCGGCGCTGAACCCCGCAGCGGCCGTGCCCGCAGTGACGAGCGACGCCGAAACCCGCAACCAGTATTTCGACAAGCTCTTCACCAACCCCGACCTGATGTGGCTGGGCCAGAACACCAACCACTTCCCGCTGCACCCCGCGGTGAAGAAGGCGCTGCATGACGCCATCGACGACGAGAGCTTCCACGCCTATGCGCCGCCGCTGGGCATGGAAGCGCTGCGCTCGGCGATTGTTGAAGACCTGGGCGTGCCGAACCAGTCGGCCGTGGTGACCGACGGTGCCGTCTCGGCGCTGGCACTAGCCTGCCGTGCCTTCTGCGCGGTCGGCAAGGGCTTCGTCACCACCGATCCGGGCTGGAAGTGGCCGCTGCAGTTCGCGGCCAAGGCCGGCGCTGTGATCACCGAGATTCCGATCTACGGGCCGGAGTACGGCTTCAAGCTGTCGGCCGAGGCGCTGGCGGCGGCGACCGACGACAACACGTCGGTCATCTACCTGGTGGACCCGAACAACCCGCTGGGCACCACCTACACCGAAGACGAGATGCGCGCCTTCGCGGACCGCGCGCGCGAGATCGACGCCGTGCTGATCCACGACTGCACCTACCGCGACTTTGCCGACAGCCACACGCTGGCCTCGCGCTTCTACCCGGAAGGCACCGTGACCATCGTGAGCTTCTCGAAGTGGCTCGGCCTTGCCGGCCTGCGGCTGGGCGCGCTGGTGGCGTCGCCCGAGCTGCTCGCGCGGATCCTGCCGCACTCGCAGGCGCCACTGGGTGCCAGCGTGCTGGCGCAGCGCGCGGCCATCGCGGGCCTGGGCGTGAAGGACGAATGGATGGCCGGAGTCATCACGCAGCAGCGCGAGAACCAGCAGATGATCGTCGACGCCTTCGCCAGGCTGCCGGGCTTCGAAGTGCCGGTGTTTCCGTCGCAGGCCAACTTCATCGTGGTCGAGTGCAGCAAGGCGGGCGTGACGCCCGAGGCGCTGGTTACCGCGCTGGGCGAGCACGACATCATGGTGCGCCAGGGCACGTACCACACGCCGCGCTTCGGCCATCGCTTCATCAAGATCTCGACCACCGTGCCGAAGGCGTGGGCGCAGGCGTTGTGCGACGTGCTGCCGCAGGCGGTGGAACGCGCGCGCAGCCTGCCCGCCACGGCGGCGCTCTTCTGAAAGGCCGGGCCATGAGTTTTGCCACCACCCCCGACGGCATTCGCCTGTACTACGAGACGGCCGGCAGCGGCACCCCCATCGTGTTCGTGCACGAGTTCGGCGGCGACCACCGCAGCTGGGAGCCGCAGATGCGCTACTTCGCGCGGCGCCACCAGTGCGTGACCTTCGGCGCGCGCGGCTATCCGCCGTCGGACGTGCCGGCCGACGTGGAACGCTATTCGCAGGCCACAGCGGCCGATGACATCGTGGCCGTGATGGATGCGCTGAACCTGGAGCGCGCGCACATCGTGGGCCTGTCGATGGGCGGCTTCGCGACGCTGCACTTCGGCCTGCGCCATGCGAAGCGCGCAGCCTCGCTGGTGATTGCAGGCGCGGGCTACGGCGCCGAGAAGGAGCACGAAGACTACTTTCGCGGCGTTTCGCTCGAGGTCGCGAAGCAGTTCGAGGCCCAGGGCTCCGAGAAATTCGCCCGCACCTATTCGCTGGGCGCGAGCCGCGTGCAGTTCCAGAACAAGGACCCGCGCGGCTGGCAGGAGTTTGCGACCTGGCTCGGCGAGCACGATGCCGTGGGTGCGGCCAACACCATGCGCGGCGTGCAGGCGCGGCGCCCGTCGATCTACGACCTGGAAAGCGACCTGCGCGCGATGACCGTGCCTTCGCTCGTGGTGGTCGGCGACGAGGACGACCACTGCCTGCAGCCGGGCATCTTCCTGAAGAAGACCGTGCCGGCCTGCGGCCTGGCCGTGATGCCCAAGACGGGCCATACGCTCAACCTGGAAGAGCCGGCCGCGTTCAACGCCCTGCTGGCGGAGTTCTTCGCGCAGGTCGAGGCCGGCCAGTGGAAGCCGCGCGACCCGCGCGCGCTGCCCAGCCAGATCATGAAGACCGACTGATGAACGCCCCGGCGACTGTCGCGGTGCAGCAGGGCATCTGGCGCATCGATGCCGACCGGCTCTGGGACCGGCTCATGGCGCTGGCCTGCATCGGTGCCACGCCGGGCGGCGGCGTCGACCGGCAGGCGCTGAGCGCGGAAGAAATCGCAGCGTGGCGCACGATGATCGACTGGGCGCTGTCGGCCGGCCTGGAGCCTTCGACCGACGCGGCCGGCAACCTGTTCATCGCGCTGCCCGGCGTGGACCGGGAGGCACCGCCGGTGCTGGCCGGCAGCCACCTCGACAGCCAGCCCGGCGGCGGGCGCTTCGACGGCGTGTACGGCGTGGCGGCCGCGCTGGAGGTGCTGACCACGCTGTCGCAACGCGGCGTGCGTCCGCCGGTGGACATCGTGTGCGTGGCGTGGATGAACGAGGAGGGCTCGCGCTTCGCGCCCGGCATGATGGGCTCGGAAGCCTTCGCTGGTGTGCGCAGCCTCGAAGACGTGCGCGCGGTGCGCGATGCGAAGGGTGTGTCAGTGGCCGATGCGCTGGATGCCTTGCACGCCGCGTTCCCCGCGCTGCGCCGACGCCCGCTCGGGTTTCCGCTGGCGGCCTATGTCGAGGCGCACATCGAGCAGGGGCCGATCCTGGAGGCGCAGGAGTGCGTGATCGGCGTCGTCACCGGCATCCAGGGCAAGAAGACCTTCGACATCGTCATCGAAGGTGAGCGCGGCCACGCCGGCACGCTCGCGATGGCGGACCGGCGCGACGCGCTGGCGGCGTTCTCGCGCATGGCGATGGTCTTGTACGCGCAGATCGGCGGGTACGACGACGCGGTCAAGTTCACCATCGGGCGCCTGCAGGTCGAACCCAACGCGCCGTCGGTGGTGCCCGAGCGCGTGACGCTGCGCATCGACCTGCGCCACCCCGACAACACCGTGCTGGAACTGCTGGGCCAGAGGCTCGCGGCTTCGTGCGAGCTGTTCGCGCTGCCGTGCCGGGTGACGGTGACGCCGCTGGTCGATGCACCGTCGAATGAATTCGACCCGGCGCTGCAGCAGGCGATTGCCCATGCCGCGCAGCGCATCGGGGAGCCGCACATGCCCATTCTTTCGGCCGCCGGCCACGATGCACGCCACATGGCCCCGCTGTGCCCGAGCGCGATGATCTTCATTCCCTGCCGCGACGGCGTGAGCCATGCGGAACACGAGTGGGCCGAGCCCGCGCACGTGGCGGCGGGGGCGAACGTGCTGCTGCGCGTCTTGCTGCCTTACGCGCTGCCAGGCGCAACAACCGGGGAGGGCGATTCGCCATGAATGCCACTGTCGCCGCCACAGAAGCCACCGCCACCCCTGTGGACATGGCCGACCTGCCGATGCAGCATCCGCGTGCGCCGGCCAGCGCCGCGCAGGCCCGCGCGCGTTTCTTCAACTCGGGCAATGCCTTCAACGTGAAGCTGCCGGCAGTGCCGGCGCGGCTTTTCCCGCCGCCCGCGGAAGATCGCTTCGGCGTGTTCGAGTGCGACCAGTCGCGTGCGCTGGGCTGCGGCTTTGCGGCCACCACGCCGCTGATGCTCGCGCGCTATGTGCGCGTTGCCGCGCGCGACGCGCTGCTGTCGCTGGACGTGTGCGCCACCGGGTCGGTGTGGTACGTGATCTCCGGCAGCGGCCGCCTGGCCGGCGGCACGGACGGCTTTGCGTTCGGCACGGGCGATGTCTTTCTGCTGCCTGGCGCCAAGGGCTACCGGCTCGAGGCCGGTGCCGAAGGCGTGCTGCTGTGGACCGTCGGCAACGAGCCGCAGCTGGCCTTCGAGCGCGCGCAGCCTGCGCCGCTGGCCAAGGCGACCATCGACGCCGTGCACTATCCGGCCGCGGAAATCGAGCGCCAGTTCGCGCTGATCTTTTCGAGCGGCACGCGCGACGACACCTCGGGCCGCGCGCTGATCTTCTCGTCCGACCGGCAGGCCGCCGCGCGCAACCTCACGCCCACGCTGACGCTGAGCTTCAACACGCTGGAGCCTGGCACGCACCAGCGCACGCACCGCCACAACTCGGCCGCCGTCACGCTGGTGGTGCAGGGCGAGGGCTGCCACTCGGTCGTTGGCGACGCGCAGTGCCCGTGGGAGCCCTGGGCCACGCTGGTCACGCCGCCGGGCGCGCCGCATTCGCACCACAACGCAGGGCCGCAGGGTGCGCGCTTCTTGATCGTGCAGGACGGCGGACTGCACTATCACGCGCGAACCATGGGATTCGAGTTTCTGGAAGGCGTCGAGTAAAGGGTCACGGCCCTTTCTTCGATCCGTCATTCGGGCGGGTCACCATGCGCGCATGGCTGGTCAACTTATCTCCATCGCCCTGTCCGTGGACCAACACGACGGCGGCGACTATTTCTGGGTGCTGCTCGAGTCCTTCGACAATTCGATGGAGTTCGAGTCGCTGATGGAGGCCGGCAAGGGCTTCCCTACCTATGCCGAAGCCTTGCAGGCCGGCTACGCGGCGCTGCGGGGACTGTCGGAAGACCTGAACGTCGGCCCCCGCGAAGAAGCCGACGACCCGGCCCTGGTCGAGGACGGCACCAGCGGCGAATACGACTGAACTTGCGCGGCGCAATGCCGCACACCCAGGCCGATCGGCCGAACCCGCCGCCATGGGCGCCATGGCCACTTGGCGGATGTCCAATGCCTTTCAACAAGCGTAGGCTGTGGCTGACATGCGTTCCCCCGGCCTAACGCCGACAGTGCAGCGTGCAGCCGCGGATGTCACTCCGCCTGCATGGCATGCCGGTGGGCGCACGCACTGGCCAGATCGGCAAGTTTCGGGAGTTCAGATGGTTGAATATTTCCGCGTGGGGTTGCCCTACATTCGCGTTCGTTTCAAGGTGCCCGCGCGACGCGGCGGGCGCATCGAGTTTCATGGCAAGTTCGGCGTCATCACCGGGGCCAGCGGGGAATACCTGCTGGTGAAGTTCGACGGAGAGCCCGCGGCCGTCATCGTGCATCCCGTCGAACCCAACTATGTGGAATCGGGCGAGGCCACCGAACCGGCCCCGCTGATGCAAAGCGACGGCAGGAGGCCGTGCGCTGAGTAGGCACTGATGGGGCGTGGGGTCGTGACTTGGCGCGGCTATGCTGGCGCCAGTTTTTTGCGCGATCTGAACGACATGAAGAAATCCAGACCGCCGGCCAGGCCGGCTCCCTACGACATCAAGAAGCAGTGGCACTGGGGCCGTGCCATGCGGGAACTTCGCATCGCCGATTTCCTGAAGGAAGGCCGGCTGCTGGTTCCGGGCGAGTACACCGGCGAAGGCCCCGCCACTGACGACGGCACCGGTGCGCTTCGAACCGTGGGCGGCATCCAGGTGGGGGCGGTCGACCATGCGAACGGAACGATGTGGGTGGGCCGCAAGCTGCGAGAGGGCGACCTGCCTTCGCCGCCGGGCGATCCGGCATCGGGCAGCTAGGGTAAGTCCCGGCGATTTTTGTCTCCCATGGGTCTAAGTTGCATTTGTGACCCACTGTTGGAGACACACATGTTGATGGTGACCAAAGTCGTCGCGGCTGGGGTGACCGCCCTGGCGATGGGCGGCGTGCCGGCACCGGGCGCCGATCCGGCCGGGCCTTCCCTTTCTGCCTCCCCCGTTGTCGAAACACAGCTCAGCGCCAGCCAGGTCAACGCGGCGTGCCCGAGCGGCTGCAACGTCTGGCGAATGATCTACGACGGTCGTTGAGCCGCGCAACGACTGAGGGGAAGACGCCCCGAGGGCCTGCAGGGCCGCGGGTTGATGCGCTCGTACCCGTTCATCCAGGGCTGGTTAACTGCAATTTAAAACTGTATATTCATACAGTCTTTTGGCAGCAGGCCTTTGGTGAGCGCGCAACGCGCAGGGGGCGATGAACCATGAATCAGTTTGAGCTTTTCTTTCCGCGCGTGACCGCGTCGGTGGTGCCCATGGCGGTGGCGCAGCATGCCTCGGCGCCGCGGCCACCTTCACAACCCGCTCGGCCGGTGCCCGCGCCGCCACTTCTTTCCCTGGCAGAGGCGAGTGAGGCGCCATTCCGGTTCGAAGACATCGAAGTCGAAGCGCGCGTCGCGTACGCCGTGCGGCTCGCCGACTATCCGCATCCGGCGGCCGACGCCGTGAAGGTAGCCGAGCAGCGCTTCCGCCGCGAGATCGACAAGCATCTCGGCGGCGATGTCGTCGCGGCATTGCGCGCATTCCAGAACGCGAGCGAATCGAGCGAGAGCGACCTGTCGAAGGCCGAGATCGCCATGGCCAAGCGCTGGGCCAAGGCCTACGACGCGGCGCGCACGGCGGGCTTTCGCGATCTGGGGGATACCGACGAGGCTTTCTTCGACGTGCGGCCGATCTGAGCCGTGCCGTCGCTCGCGGGCGAAGCGAATCCACTTTCGCTCCCGTTGCGTAGAGCATGCTGATGGCCTGATTTCCGAGCCGTGTCACCGTCACGGCACCTCATTCGTTTGCAGGCCGCTTTTTCCACCGAAGCTGGAGAAGAGCCATGGCAACTTACGAGAAAGTCATCCGCGAAACCGCGCGGTTCGACGTGGTCGACGCCAACGACTGCGAGGGCACTGTCGTTGAATACACGACTTTTTTCCTCCGCGTCAGCCTTCACAGGCAATACCTGCCGATGGTCGCGAGCGTGAACTACCAGTTGCTCGACGGGCGCTCAGTGCACCGCACGCACGGCGGGCATTTCGACACCAGCAACGGCCTTTGCCGGTTCTTTGCGATCGGTGAAAGCACTGGCGCTGCGGGGGTGGGTTGGGGCGCGCGGGATGCGCAGTCGGATGCGGGTGTTCGGCGCGGGCTGCATTAACAAGGCCAGGTTGGCGAGCTGCGACAGCGTGCGCGCCGTGCTGGAGCCTGTTTTCACGGGTTCCGGCAGATGCTCCGGGCGCCGCGGCTGAAGGGCCGATGCTCCAAGAGTTAGAGGAAAGCCGATTGGTTGGAGGCTGTTCTGGCCTGCCCGGAGGGGATCGAACCCCCGACAACCTGCTTAGAAGGCAGGTGCTCTATCCAACTGAGCTACGGGCAGATTTGAAGCCGGAAGAAACCAAGAAAATCAACAACTTAGGCGTTGTTGTTTCCAGCCGGCAGCGGCGAATTCTACCCAGTTCCGTGTCTCGCGCAGCGCTCCGAAGCGCTTGCGCAAAGCCGTGTGTGGCCTGAAACGAAAAATGCACACAGTCCGTTGGGAACTGTGTGCATATCGATTTCTTTGGTCGGGGCGAAAGGATTCGAACCTTCGACCCTCTGGTCCCAAACCAGATGCGCTACCAGGCTGCGCTACACCCCGCCAAGCCTTCTATTCTAGCCCGGATATTTACCCGGTCGGCGAGTTTCTCAGCGTTTCTCGTACTGCGTCTTGCCGAAAAGAATCTCGCGCTCCTTGTCGCCGGTGATCGGCTGGCGCAGGTCGGCCAGCACCTTCACGCCGCGCTGCACGGCGGGGCGGGCGGCGATGCCGTCGAACCAGGCCTTCAGATGCGGGTAGTCGGTGAGCGTGATGCCCTGGTTTTCCCAGCTGCGCAGCCACGGGAAGATGGCGATGTCGGCAATGGAATAGGTCTTGCCGGCGATGAACTTGTTCTTGGCCAACTGCTTGTCGATCACGCCGTAGATGCGCTTGGCCTCGTTGCTGTAGCGCTCGATGGCATAGGCGATCTTCTCGGGCGCGTACAGGCGGAAGTGGTGCGCCTGGCCCAGCATGGGGCCGACACCGCCCATCTGGAACATGAGCCACTGCAGCACGTCGTAGCGTTCGCGGTCGCCCGTGGGCAAGAACTTGCCGGTCTTGCCGGCGAGGTACACGAGGATGGCGCCCGACTCGAACAGCGACATCGGCTTGCCGTCCGGACCGTCGGGGTCGGTGATGGCAGGGATCTTGTTGTTGGGGCTGATCCGCAGGAACTCGGGCGCGAACTGGTCCCCCTTGCCGATGTTCACCGGGTGCGCGTGGTACGGCAGGCCGCACTCTTCGAGCATGACGTGAATCTTGTGGCCATTGGGCGTGGGCCAGGAATAGACCTCGATGGGCGATGCGGACATGTCTCTTGCTCCGGTGGGTGTGATGCGAGCCGGCAGCTTATACGTGCGGGTTCAATCGCGCACCGCGCCGGGAATTCGCGCGATTCACCGCCCGCGTCAGGCCACCGCCGAGGCTTGCGAGAGGTGTTGATGAATCAGCGCCACCACGGCCGCGCCTTCGCCGATCGCGCCGCCCACGCGCTTGACCGAGCCCGAGCGCACGTCGCCCACGGCAAACACGCCCGACACGCTGGACTCGAGCGCGGTGGCCGGCCGCGCCGGAAAGCCGCCGCTCGCCGCGTCGCCCGTCTGCACGAAGCCGTGCTTGTCGACCGACACGCCGCAGCCTTCGAGCCACGAGGTCTCGGGCTCGGCACCCACGAAAAGAAAGATGTTGCGTGCGGGGCAGTCGTGTTCCGCATGCGTGGTGTGGCTGCGCCAGGTGGCACCGGTCAGGCCTTCGTCGGAACCGCCATGCAGGCGCACGAGTTCGGTGAACGGATGCAGCTCGATGTTGGGCGTGGCCTCGATGCGGTCGATGAGATAGCGCGACATGCTGGCTGCCAGCGACGGCCCGCGCACCAGCACGTTGACCTTGGCCGCATGGCGCGACAGGAACACCGCGGCCTGGCCCGCGGAGTTGCCGCCGCCGACCAGCGCCACTTCCTGCTGCGAACAGATCCTGGCCTCGATGGCCGAAGCCCAGTACCAGATGCCGCGGCCCTCGAATTCGGCCAGGCGCGGCACCTCGGGGCGCCGGTAGCGCGCGCCGCTCGCCACGACGACGGTGCGCGCGTTGATCGTGCGACCGTCGGCCAGCGCGATGCGCAGGCACCCGAGCGCGTTGTCGCGTGTGCAGTCCAGCGACAGCACCTTCGCCGGGATCAGCATCTCGACGCCGAACTTCTGCGCCTGCACGAAGGCGCGGCCCGCCAGCGCCTGCCCCGAGATGCCGGTCGGAAAGCCGAGGTAGTTCTCGATGCGCGCGCTGGCGCCGGCCTGCCCGCCGAAGGCGCGGCAGTCGAGCACGATCACGCGCAGCCCTTCGGAGGCCGCATACACCGACGTTGCCAGGCCCGCCGGGCCGGCGCCGACCACGGCCACGTCGTACAGGGCGTCGTGCTCGGCGGTGTCGAGCATGCCCAGGCAGCGCGCCAGTCCTTCGTCCGTCGGGTTCACCAGCACCGAACCGTCGGGGCACACGGCCAGCAGGTGGCCGGCGCCGTACTGCGCGAGCAGCGCGGCGGCGTCGGGGTCTTCATTGGCGTCGACCACGTGGTAGGGATAGCCGTTGCGGCGCAAAAAGTTTTCCAGCCGCGCCATGTCGGGCGACTGCGGCGCACCGATGAGCACCGGCCCGCCGGCGCCGGACTCGATCAGCGCCACCCGACGCAAGATGAGTGCGCGCGTGATGCGCTCGCCCAGGTCGGCTTCGGCCACCAGCAACGCGCGCAGTTGCTGGGGCGAGACGAGCAGCGCTTCCACGTCCTCCTCGGCCTGGCCGTCGACCAGGGCAGGGCGGCCGCTCAACTGGCCGACTTCGGCCAGGAATTCACCTGGCCCCTGCCGCACGATGGGCACCACATGGCCGAGGCCGTCGCGTTGCGTGACGGCCACGACGCCCTTGAGCAGCACGAACATGCCGGGCCCGGTCTCGCCGGCAGTGAAGAGCCGGGTGCCGCGCGCAAATTGCTGCACGCTGCCGAAACGGGCAATGCGCGCGATCTCGGTGTCGCTCAGGACGGGAAAGGTCTGGTGGAGTCGGCTGGTGTCGGTGCCGTTTGCTTCGGTGGCCATGCGGTAAAGCTCCATGTCGCTTGCAAACCGCATTAGACGACCAAGTGGGGCCAGCGTGGCGTTCCATGCGATGTCGGCGCTGTAACCACCGTCATCCGCCTGCCATCTTCCTGACATGCACGCTTCATTCCACGTGCGCAGACTCCCTCGGCAGAAAGGGTTCCCCATGAAAGAACTGCCCAACCCGACGTTTCCGCTCTCGCAGCTCGGGCTGCGCGCGGCCTTGTGGCCTGCGCCCACGGTCGCCGCTGCCGCCGGTGCTTCCACCGCGGCCCGTGTGTCGGTGCCGCAGGCACCCGCGGTCATTCTTCCTCCGCCCGTCGAAGCCAGGCAGGGCATCACGGTCGGCTGGGCCCGCCACCTGGACGACGTGCGCGCCGCGCAGCGCCTGCGCTACGACGTGTTCGTCGGCGAAATGGGCGCCCGCGTCTCGTCGCCGCTGGCCGGCCACGACATCGACCTGTTCGACGACTTCTGCGAACACCTGCTGGTGCGCGACGAGCTGACCCAGCAGGTCGTCGGCACCTACCGCGTGCTCACGCCAGCGCAGGCCCGCCGCGTCGGCAGCACCTACAGCGACACCGAGTTCGACCTGACCCGCCTGCGCGACCTGCGCGAACGCATGGTCGAGCTGGGCCGCAGCTGCGTGCACCCCGAGCACCGCCAGGGCGGGGTGATCCTCGCGCTGTGGGGCGCGCTGGCCGGCTTCATGCACCGCAACAAGCTGGACACGATGATCGGCTGCGCCAGCATTCCGATGTCACACAACGGTGTGACCAACGGCGACGCGGCGGCCAGCATCTGGCGCCAGGTGTCGGCCAAGCACATGGCGCCCATCCAGTACCAGGTGCAGCCACGCCTGCCGCTGCCGGTCGAACGGCTGGACAGCACGCTGGACGTGGAGCCGCCCGCGCTGATCAAGGGTTACCTGCGCCTGGGCGCCAAGGTGCTGGGCGCACCCGCCTGGGACCCGGACTTCAACGCCGCCGACCTGCCGATGCTGATGCGCATCGACGACCTGCCGGCGCGCTACCGCAAGCACTTCCTGGGCGCATGAAGCCCGCGGCCGTCCCGTCCAGCAACGGGCCGTCCGCATTGCCTCCGGGCATGATGGAGCCGCACAAAGCGCATGCGACAACGGGACCGGATGCGTCACGGGGGTGTCATGAGAACGTCACAAACGATGTCGACACTGTCATATTTCCGCCTACGTGTGCTCCTGTGCCCCTTGCTCCAGAATCAGTCCCCATGCCATCCGCCCCCGCAGACCGGTCGCTTGCCGCCGCGGCGCCCACGTTCGCGCTGCTCGACCGCGACCACAGCATCCTCTCGTTCAATGAACGGGTGCTGGACTGGGCGCATCGGCGCGAGGTGCCGCTGATCGAGCGGCTGCGCTACCTGTGCATCGTGTCGTCGAACCTCGACGAGTTCTTCGAAGTGCGCGCCGCGCCGCACCTGATCGCGGGGAGCGCGGGCGACCAAAAGGGCACTTACACGGTCGATTCGTTCGAGCGGCTGGCCGAGGCAGCGCACACGCTCGTGGCGCGCCAGTACGCGCTGTACAACGACGAGCTGATGCCGACCTTTGCCACCCACGGCATCCACATCATTTCGCACGGAGAGCGCAACCCGGCGCAGCGCAAGTGGGTCAGCGAGTATTTCGAGCGCGAGGTGCGCCCGCTGCTGATTCCGGTCGGGCTCGACCCGGCGCATCCGTTTCCGCAGGTGGCCAACAAGTCTCTGAACTTCATCGTGCGGCTGGGCGGCAAGGACGCCTTCGGGCGCGAAAACCCGATCCAGATCGTCAAGGTGCCGCGCGTGCTGCCGCGCCTGATCCGGATGCCGGCCAAGGTGTCCGACGGCAAGACGCTGTTCGTGGCGCTGTCGAGCGTGGTTCGCGCGCACCTGGCGAGCATGTTCGTGGGCCGCGAGGTGGGCGACTTCTCGCAGTTCCGCGTCACGCGGCATTCCGACCTGGCGGTGGACGAGGAAGACGTGAAGAACCTGCGCACCGCGTTGCGCCAGGGCCTTCAGCACCGCCACTACGGGCAGGCCGTGCGACTGGAAGTGTCGGCAAGCTGCGCCGAATCGCTCGCGAGCTTTCTGCTGGCGCAGTTCAACCTGCCGCCGCAGTCGCTGTACCGCGTGCACGGCCCGGTCAACCTGGCGCGGCTCACGCAGCTGGCCGACCTGCTCGAAGAGCCGCAGCTGCGCTTTGCGCCGTACCCCGCGTCGTACCCTGTCACGCTGTCGCCTTCGCAGTCGTTCTTCGAGCGGCTGCAGCGCAGCGACGTGCTGATCCACCAGCCCTTCGAGAGCTTCGACGGCGTGCTCGCGTTCCTGCGCGAGGCGGTGCTCGACCCGCAGGTGCTGGCCATCAAGCAGACGATCTACCGCACCGGTGCGGACTCGGAGCTGATGGACCTGCTGCGCGAGGCGGTGCGCCGCGGCAAGGAAGTCACGGTGGTGGTGGAGCTGAAGGCGCGCTTCGACGAAGAGGCCAACATCAACTGGGCCGAAATGCTCGAGTCGATCGGCGCGCAGGTGGTGTACGGCGTGGTCGGCCTGAAGACGCACGCCAAGATGCTGCTGGTGACGCGCCGCGAAGGCAAGCAGATGCGCCGCTACGGCCATCTGTCCACCGGCAACTACAACCCGCGCACCGCCAGGCTCTACACCGACATCAGCCACCTCACGGCCGACCCGATGCTGACGGCCGACATGGAGGCCGTGTTCGTGCACCTGGCCAGCCAGAGCCGGCTGCCCAAGCTCAACCGCATGTGGCTGGCGCCGTTCGACCTGCACAAGAACATCGTGGCGCAGATCGATGCGCTGGGCCTTGCCGCCGTGGCCGGCCAGGCCACGCGCATCGTGGCCAAGATGAATGCGCTGACCGACGAGGAAATCATTGGCGCGCTGATCCGTGCGGGGCAGAAGGGCGTGAAGATCGACCTGATCGTGCGCGGCGCCTGCACGCTGCCCGCGCAGGTGCCGGGGTTGACCGACAACATCCGCGTGCGCTCGGTGATCGGGCGCTTCCTGGAGCATTCGCGGGTCTTCTATTTCCGCAACGGCGAAGACGAGTCGCTGTACCTGTCCAGCGCCGACTGGATGAACCGCAACATGATGCGGCGCATCGAGCTCGCCTGGCCGGTCACCGACCCGGGCCTGCGGCAGCGCCTGATCGACGAATGCCTGGTGGCGTACCTGCACGACGGGCGCGACGCCTGGGACCTGGGCGCGGACGGCACCTACACGCGCGTGGACCGCGACACGCATCCGGGCGAGGAGGGCGCCTCGCGAGCCATCGAGGCGCATGGCGCGCAGGCCGCGCTCATGAACCGCTACGCATCCAGAGGGCATCTGCGTGATGCATCCAACAACTGACGACCGAAAGACGATGACCATGGACTTGATCTTCTGGCGCCACGCCGAAGCCGAGGACTGGACCGAGGGTTGCGACGACATGCAACGCTCGCTCACCGCACGCGGCGAGAAGCAGGCCAAGCGCATGGCCAGCTGGCTCGACCGGCAACTGCCCGATGGCACCCGCATCATCTGCAGCCCCGCGCGCCGCTGCGAGCAGACGGCGCTGGCGCTGGGCCGCAAGTTCAAGCTGCGGGAAGAACTGTCGCCCGAGACCACGCCCGAGGCGCTGCTCGGCGCGGCGGGCTGGCCCGGCGGCAAGTCGGTGGTGCTGATGATCGGCCACCAGCCCTCGGTGGGGCAGGCGATTTCGCTGCTGCTGGGCCTCAAGCAGGACAGTTGCCCGGTGCGCAAGGGCGCGCTGTGGTGGATCCGCACGCGCGAACGCGACGGCGACGTGCAGACCGTCGTGGTGACGGTGCAGTCGCCCGAGCTGCTCTAGCCTTCTTCGCTCAGGCTCCGTTGAGCTCCACGCGCCAGCTGCTGGTCTTCTGCCAGGCCAGCACCTCCTCGCGCAGCAGGTGGGCCGACTGCGGATAGGCCTCCGCCCAGTCGGGTGCGCACACGATCGTGAAGGCCTGTGCGCCCAGTGCCGCGAGGTGCAGCGCCCGCGGATCGGGGTCGCGGCGCGCGTGGCAAAGAATGAGCGCCAGGCGCAGCGACAGCAGCTGCATGACGAAGGTCTCGTCGTCCAGCGCCGCCTCCAGCTTGCGCAGCTTGCCGCGCTGGCCCAGCACCAGTTGCGCCAGCGCATGCATTTCGTTCACCGCGAACCCGGGCGCGTCGGTGTTGTCGAGGATGTAGGCGCCGTGCTTGTGATAGTCGCTGTGCGAAATCTGCGTGCCAATTTCATGCAACTGCGCCGCCCAGCCCAGCTTGCGCAGCGCGCGGCCCGCGCGGTTGGCCGTGCTGCCGCCGCGCGCGGCGGGCGCCAGCTGCACGAACAGCGCCGCGGCCGTGTCGCCCACGCGCCTGGCTTGCGCCGCATCGACGGCGAAGCGGTTGGCCAGGCGCGCCACCGTGGCGGTGCGCATGTCGGCCACGCTGTCGTCGCGTTCCAGCAGTTCATAGAGCACGCCGTGGCGCAGCGCGCCCTGGGCGACCTTCATTTCCTCGATGCCGAGCAGGTCGAACACCGCGCGCAGCACGCTCACACCCCCGCCGATGACGGCCTTGCGGTCGTCGCGCATGCCTTCGATGCGCAGCTTGTCGGCGCTGCCAGCCTTCAGCAGGCGGTCGAGCAGCCAGTCGAGGCCTTCGCGCGTGACCTTGCCGGGCTCGGCACCGGAAGCCGCCAGCACGTCGCCGACCGCGCCGATGGTGCCGGAGGCGCCGTACGCCACGTCCCACTGGTCGCGGGTGTAGCTGGCGAGCGCGTCGTCCAGCACCGCCTTGGCGGCCACTTCGGCGGCGCGGAATGCTGCGGGCGTGAACTGGCCTTCGCTGAAGTGCTTCATCGACCAGGCGACGCTGCCGACGCGGTACGACTCCATGCGGTCGGCCACCAAGGCTTGGCCGATGATCATTTCAGTGGAGCGCCCGCCGATGTCGACCACCAGCCGGCGTTCGCTGTCCGAGGCGTCGGTGTGCGGCAGCATGTGCGCCACGCCCTGGTAGATCAGTCGCGCTTCTTCCCGGCCGGGGATCACGTCGATGCCGAAGCCCAGGATGGTGCGTGCGCGCAACAAGAACTCTTCGCGGTTGCGCGCTTCGCGCAGCGTTTGCGTGGCTACGGCCCTTACCTGCGAGCGCTTGAAGCCGGCCAGGCGTTCGCCGAAGCGGGCGAGGGCGTCCCAGCCGCGCTGCATGGCTTCGGTCGTCAGGTTGCGCGCGCTGTCCAGGCCGTTGCCCTGGCGCACGGTTTCCTTGAGGTATTCGGTGCGGTGGATCTGGCCGTGGTCGACCTGTCCGATTTCGAGCCTGAAGCTGTTCGAGCCCAGGTCGACTGCTGCGAGGCGGGTGCCGTTTTGCATGTTGTTCTGATGAAGAAGGCGGGTGCCCTGGAGTTCGATCGTAGCGCCATGACAGCGCGTGCGGCCTCCCGTTTTCGCGCAGCAGCGAGGCTCGCAAGGCTAGGCGCGACGCATGACGGTTGTGTGACAGCGTCACACGCGACACGGGGTGAATCGGGGCATTTTCCCTCGACAGCGGGGTGTCACACCGATGTCACACAAGGTTTTTAGAGTCCGTGCCAAGCCCTCAGGGGACTACTTCTTACTTCTAAAGGAAGCTTCATGAAAACGACGTTCAAATTTGCAACCGCCGGCCTGCTGGCCGCGATGTTCACCATTCCCGCCTTCGCACAGGACGTGACCGGCGCCGGCGCCAGCTTCCCCGCACCGCTGTACGCCAAGTGGGCTTCTGACTTCAACAAGGCCACCGGCGTCAAGATCAACTACCAGTCGGTCGGCTCGGGTGCCGGCCTGAAGCAGATCGAAGCCAAGACCGTCGATTTCGGCGCTTCCGACGCTCCCCTGAAGGACGACGAACTGCAAGCCAAGGGCCTGATGCAGTTCCCCACCGTCATCGGCGGCGTGATTCCCGTGGTCAACATCCAGGGCATCAAGCCCGGCGAGCTGAAGCTCAACGGCCAGGTGCTGGGCGACATCTACCTCGGCAAGATCACCAAGTGGAACGACCCCGCCATCAAGGCGCTGAACGGTTCGCTGGCCCTGCCTGACGCTGCCATCGCCCCGGTTCGCCGCGCCGACGGTTCGGGCACCAGCTTCCTGTTCACCAACTACCTGAGCAAGGTCAACGCCGAATGGAAGACCAAGGTCGGCGAAGGCACGGCCGTGAACTGGCCCACCGGCGCGGGCGGCAAGGGCAACGAAGGCGTCGCCGCCTTCGTGAACCGCCTGCCCAACTCGATCGGCTACGTCGAGTACGCCTACGTCAAGCAGAACAAGATGACCTACGCCCAGCTGCAGAACGCCGCCGGCAACTTCGTCTCGCCCGAAGACACCGCCTTCAAGGCTGCCGCCGCCGCTGCCGACTGGAACAAGAGCTTCTACCAGGTGCTGACCAACCAGGCCGACAAGGGCGCATGGCCCATCACCGGTGCCACCTTCATCCTGCTGCACAAGGTGCAGGACAAGCCGGCCAACGCGACCACCGTGCTGAAGTTCTTCGACTGGGCCTACAAGAGCGGCGACAAGACGGCCGACGACCTCGACTACGTGCCGATGCCTGACGCCGTGAAGGCCACCATCGCCAAGGCATGGGGCGATGTGAAGGACGCGTCGGGCAAGGCCGTCGCGTTCAAGTAAATCCAACCATCAGTCCAGACCGGCGCGCCATGAGCAACTCCTCGCTCAAGGACGCGCCGCTTTCGTCTTTGCCGGAGCGACCTGTGTCATCCACCTTTCCCACCGCTGCCACCTCGCTCGACCTCTCGGCCGAGCGCGGTCGCGCCACCGCCCCACCGCCGCCCGTGAAGGCACCGCGTTCCGGCCCCATGGCCGACCGCCTGTTCGGCTGGGCCGCCAAGGGCGCCGCGCTGCTGACGCTCGCGATGCTCATCGGCATCCTGCTGTCGCTGATCGTCGGCGCCTGGCCCGCCATTTCGAAGTACGGCCTCGGCTTTCTCACCAACAGCACGTGGGACCCGGTGAAGGAGGAGTACGGCGGCCTGGTCATGATCTACGGCACGCTGGCCACCTCGTTCATCGCGCTGGTGATCGCCGTGCCGGTGAGCTTCGGCATTGCGCTGTTCCTGACCGAACTCTCGCCCAACTGGCTCAAGCGCCCGCTGGGCACTGCCATCGAGCTGCTCGCCGCCGTGCCGTCCATCGTGTACGGCATGTGGGGCCTGCTGGTGTTCGGCCCGATCCTGTCGACCTGGGTGCAGCAGCCGCTGCAGAAGCTGCTCGCCGGCGTGCCGTACCTCGGCGCGCTGGTGTCCGGCCCGCCCGTGGGCATCGGCATCCTGTCGGCCGGCATCATCCTGGCGATCATGATCATTCCGTTCATCGCCTCGGTGATGCGCGACGTGTTCGAAGTGACGCCGCCGCTGCTCAAAGAGTCGGCCTACGGCCTCGGCTCGACCACCTGGGAAGTCGTTTCCAAGGTGGTTCTGCCGTACACCAAGGCCGGCGTGATCGGCGGCATCATGCTCGGCCTGGGCCGGGCGCTGGGTGAAACGATGGCGGTCACTTTCGTGATCGGCAACATGAACCAGCTCAACTCGCTGTCGGTGTTCGAGGCTGCCAACAGCATCACCTCGGCACTGGCCAACGAATTCGCCGAAGCCGGCGCAGGCCTGCACCAGGCCGCGCTGATGTACCTCGGCCTCGTGCTGTTCTTCATCACCTTCGTCGTGCTGACGCTCTCGAAGGTGCTGCTGGCGCAGATGAAGAAGAGCGAAGGGACCAAGTCGTGAGTACTGCTCAAAACCTGATGAACGCACAGGCGCTGGCCGAAACGCGCCAGGCCCGGTTTGCTTCCCGCAACCGCGTCAACAAGATCGCGCTCACGCTGTCGCTCGCCGCGATGGTGTTCGGCGTGTTCTGGCTGGTGTGGATCCTGTGGGAAACGCTGCGCTTGGGGCTAGGCGGGCTGGCGCTCGCCACCTTCACCGAAATGACACCGCCGCCGAACGAGATGGGCGGTATCGCCAACGCGATCTTCGGCTCGTTCGTGATGGTGGCGCTCGCCACCTTCGTGGGCACGCCGATCGGCATCATGGCCGGCATCTACCTGGCCGAATACAACACCAAGGGCTGGCTTGCCTCGGTCACGCGCTTCGTCAACGACATCCTGCTGTCGGCGCCGTCGATCGTGATCGGCCTGTTCGTCTACGCCGTGGTGGTGGCCTACTTCAAGACCTTCTCGGGCCTGGCCGGTGCGCTGGCGCTCGCGCTGATCGTGATTCCGGTGGTGATCCGCACCACCGAGAACATGCTGCAGCTGGTCCCGCCGGGCCTGCGCGAAGCCGCCTACGCACTGGGTGCGCCGAAGTGGAAGGTCATTCTGAGCATCACGCTGCGCGCCGCACGCGCCGGTGTGGTCACGGGCATCCTGCTGGCCGTGGCGCGCATCGCGGGTGAAACCGCGCCGCTGCTCTTCACCGCGCTGAACAACCAGTTCTGGACCGCCGACGTGAGCCAGCCGATGGCCAGCCTGCCGGTCACGATCTTCAAGTTCGCGATGAGCCCGTACGAGAACTGGCAAAAGCTGGCCTGGGCCGGCGTGTTCCTGATCACCGTCGCCGTGCTCGCCCTCAACATCCTGGCGCGTGTGCTGACGCGCAACAAACACTGAAGAAGAAGCTTTCATGCCAACCACCGTCGCACCCCAAATGTCGCGCTCGAAGCTCTCGGTCAAGGACCTGAACTTCTACTACGGCAAGTTCCACGCGCTCAAGGGCATCAACCTCGAGATTCCCGAGAACAAGGTCACGGCCTTCATCGGCCCGTCGGGCTGCGGCAAGTCGACCTTGCTGCGCACCTTCAACCGCATGTTCGAGCTGTACCCGGAGCAGCGTGCCGAAGGCACGATCGCCCTGGACGGCGAGAACCTGCTCACGTCCAAGCAGGACGTGGCACTGATCCGCGCCAAGATCGGCATGGTCTTCCAGAAGCCCACGCCGTTCCCGATGTCGATCTACGACAACATCGCCTTCGGCGTGAAGTTGTTCGAGAGCCTCTCGGCCAGCGACATGGACGACCGCGTCGAATGGGCACTGAAGAAGGCCGCGCTGTGGACCGAAGTGCGCGACAAGCTGCAGCAAAGCGGCTCGGGCCTCTCTGGCGGCCAGCAGCAGCGCCTGTGCATTGCGCGCGGCATCGCGATCAAGCCCGAAGTGCTGCTGCTCGACGAACCCTGCTCGGCGCTGGACCCGATCTCGACCGCGAAGATCGAGGAGCTGATCGCCGAGCTGAAAAACGAGTACACCGTGGTCATCGTGACCCACAACATGCAGCAGGCCGCCCGCTGCAGCGACTACACCGCGTACATGTACCTGGGCGACCTGATCGAGTTCGGCGCGACGGAACAGATGTTCTTCAAGCCGCAGCGCAAGGAGACCGAGGACTACATCACCGGCCGTTTCGGCTAAGGAGACAACCATGACTGAAAAACATTTGTCCAGCCAGTTCGACAGCGAACTCAACGGCGTCTCGTCGCGCGTGATGGAGCTCGGCGGCATGGTCGAGTCGCAGATCCACACGGCCGTGTACGCGCTGCTGCAGTTCGACGTGGAAGCCGCCGACCGCGTGATGGAAACGGAGAACCGCGTCAATGCGATGGAAATCGACATCGACCGCGAGCTCTCCTCGATCATTGCGCGACGCCAGCCGACGGCACGCGACCTGCGCCTGCTGATCGCCATCAGCAAGACCACCGCCAACCTGGAGCGCGTGGGCGACGAGGCCAACAAGATCGCGCGCATGGTCAAGTCGATCATCGAGAGCGGTTCGGCCCGGGCCCTGCCCACCACCGAGCTGCGCATTGCGGCCGACCTGGCCTCGGGCCTGCTGCGCAAGGCGCTCGACGCCTTCGCGCGCCTGGACACGGCCGCCGCGGTGTCGATCCTGAAGGACGACGACCTGATCGACAAGGAGTTCGACGGCTTCGTGCGCAAGCTGGTCACCTACATGATGGAAGACCCGCGCACCATCTCCGCCAGCCTGGACCTGCTGTTCCTGGCCAAGGCGATCGAACGCATCGGCGACCACGCCAAGAACATTGCCGAATTCATCATCTACATCGTCAAGGGCGCCGATGTGCGGCACACTTCGATGCAGGAAATCGAGTCCGCGCTCCTGTAACGGCGGCGGCAAGACTCCCTCAAATAGCATGAAGAAACCCCGAGTCCTGATCGTCGAAGACGAGTCCTCGATCGCCGAGCTGATCGCCGTCAACCTGCGCCACAACGGCTTCGAGCCGATCTGGTCTGAAGACGGCGCGGCAGCCCAGCGCGAGATCGACGCGCTGCTGCCGGACCTGATCCTGCTCGACTGGATGCTGCCGGGCCAGAGCGGCCTGCAACTCGCGCGCCAGTGGCGCAAGGATCCGCGCACCAAGGCCATTCCGATCCTGATGCTGACGGCGCGCGGCGACGAACCCGACAAGGTGGCCGGCCTGGACGCCGGTGCCGACGACTACATCACCAAGCCCTTTTCCACGCAGGAAATGCTGGCGCGCATCCGTGCGGTGCTGCGTCGCCGGGCGCCGGAAGTGGTCACGGAGCGGGTGGAGATCGGCGAGCTCGCACTCGACACCTCCACGCACCGCGTGACCTGGCAGGGCGGCGCGCTGAAGGTCGGGCCGACCGAGTTCAAGCTGCTGGCCTACCTGATGCAGCATGCCGAGCGCGTGCACAGCCGGGCGCAACTGCTCGACAAGGTGTGGGGCGACCACGTCTACATCGAGGAGCGCACGGTCGACGTGCACGTCAAGCGCCTGCGCGAATCGCTGGGCGCGGCCGCACCGATGGTGGAAACCGTCCGCGGCGCGGGCTATCGCCTGACGGCCCAGGTCACGGTCTGAGCGCCGTGCCGTCGGCGCCGCCCGATGGCAGGCGCGGATAATCGCCCGCCATGCCTTTTCGCATTGCTACATTTTTAATAGCGTCCCTCGCAATGGCGGCGGGCGCCATCGTTGTTTTCGGCTGGACATACGGTTGGCTGGGTGCGTGGCTGGGCGCTGTGCTCTGGCTGGCGCTGGACGCGTGGCGCGCCGAGCGGCTGCTGCAGGTGCTGCGCAACGACGCAGCGGGCCTGCCGACGCGCGGGCCGGGTGTGTGGGGCGAGCTGTCGGAGCGCATCCGCAAGCTGCTGCGCGAGCGCGAGCAGCAGACCCGCCAGGCCGAAGACCGGCTGCAGGAGTTTCTGGCGGCGATCCAGGCCTCGCCCAACGGCGTGGTGCTGCTCGACGAACAGGGCCGCATCGAGTGGTGCAACCAGACGGCGGCGGCCCAGTTCGGCATCGACGCCGAGCGCGACCTGGCCCAGCACCTGGCGAACCTGGTGCGCGATCCGGCCTTCGTGGCCTACCTGGCCTCGTGGAACTACAGCCGCGACGTGGTCATCGACGCGCCGGGCATCGGCCATCACGCGCACCAGCGCGGGCATGCGATGCGGCTGTCGGTGCAGGTGCATCCCTATGCCGGAAACCGCCGCATGCTGCTCACGCGCGACATCACGGCACTGGAGCAGGCCGAGGCGATGCGGCGCGACTTCGTGGCCAACGTGTCGCATGAAATCCGCACGCCGCTGACCGTGCTGGCCGGTTTTGTCGAAACGCTGCAGAACCTGCCGCTCGATGCGGACGAGCGCATGCGCTACCTGTCGCTGATGGGGCAGCAGTCGCACCGCATGGAAACGCTGGTGAACGACCTGCTGACGCTGTCGCGGCTGGAAGGCAGCGCGGCGCCTTCTGGCAACCAGTGGATCCGCATTCGCGCGCTGCTTGCGCACTGCGAGGACGAAGGTCGCGGGCTCTCCGGCCGGCTGGCGCCGCTGGGGCACCGGCTGTCTTTCACCATCGACGCGGAGTCCGAGGTGTCGGGCGCGCCGACCGAGCTGCAAAGCGCCATGTCGAACCTGCTGAGCAACGCCATCCGCTACACGCCGGGCGGAGGAGAGGTGGCCGTGAGCTGGCGCGTGCTGCCCGACGGGCGCGGCGAATATGCCGTGAAGGACACCGGGCCGGGCATTGCCGCGGAGCACATTCCGCGGCTGACCGAGCGCTTCTACCGCATCGACCGCAGCCGTTCGCGCGAGACGGGCGGCACGGGGCTGGGCCTGGCGATCGTGAAGCACATCGCGCAGCGGCACGGCGCAGAGTTGCGCATCGAAAGCACCGTGGGCAAGGGCTCGCGCTTCGCGCTGCTGTTTCCGTCCGCGCGCGTGCGGGAAGCGCGCGTGCTGGTCAGGTAGCCGGCGGGGCGTTTCAGCCCGGCCGCTGCGCCATCGTGCGGCGCAGCAGCGCGATGAACATCAACGCCGTCAATGCCAGCGCGCCGGCGCTCATGACCCAGAACGCCAGCGGCGACTGCATGGCAGGCCAGGGGCCAATGCCTCGGTAGGCCAGCAGGTAGCTGCCGCCCAGCCCCAGGCCCCAAAGCATGGCGCAGTAGATGAGCAACGGCGCCAGAGTCACGCGGTAGCAGCGCAGCACGAACACGCAGAGCGTCTGCACGGCGTCCGACAGGTGGAAGGCCGCCACGGGCAGCAGCAATGCGGCGGCCAGCGCCACCACGGCGGGGTTGTCCGAATACACGTTGGCGAGCTGCGAGCGCAGCGCAACCATCACCCCCGCGAACAGGAGCGCGCACAGCACCGTCAGCTCGAACCCCAGCCGGCAGACGTGCCTGGCCCTGGCCGCATCTCCCGCGCCGAGCCAGAAGCTCACGCGCGCGCTGGTCGCGATGGACAGCGACAGCGGCACCATGTAGGCCACCGCCATCAGGTTGGCGGCGATCTGGTGCGCAGCGGCCGCGGCCGTGCCGAGGCGGGCGATGAACAGCGCCATCAGCGTGAACGAGGTCACCTCCACCAGCACCGCCAGCCCCGCGGGCACGCCCATGCGCGCGAAGTGGCGGATCGTGTGCCAGTCGGGGGCTTCCAGGCGCTCCCACAGCCTGTAGCCGCGGTACAGGGGGATGCTGCGCAGCAGCCAGACCGCGCAGCCCAGCATGGCCCAGTTGACGCACAGCGTCGCCCAGCCGCAGCCCACGAGGCCCATGGCCGGTACGCCCGCGCCACCGAAGGTGAACCACACCGACAGCGGCAGCTTCACCAGCAGCGAGCCCAGCTGCAACCACGTCACGAGCTGTGGCTTGCCCAGGCTCTGGTTGAGCGTGCTGAAGAGGCGAAACAGCAGGGCGGGAGCCAGGCCGAAGGCCAGCACGATGAGGTAGGCCTCGACCTCGCCGCGCATCTCGGCCGGCACCTGGGTCCACCGGAGCACGGCACCGGGCGACAGCAGCACCGCCATGCCGACCACGATGGCGATGCCGGCAAGGTACAGCGATTGGCGCACCGAACGGCCCACCTCCGCGCCGCGGCCGCCGCCGTGCAGCTCCGCCCAGATCGGCAACAGCGCCTGCAGCACCCCCATCAGCGACACGTACACGCTGATGAACACGGCCGCGCCGACCGACAGGGCGGCCAGTGCGTTTTCGGAATAGCGGCCCGCGATGATGGTGTCGGTCACGCCGAAGGCCATCACGGCCAACTGGCCGACCAGCACGGTGCCGGCGTGCCGCGCGATCAGGCCCCGTTCGCCACTCACTGCGCCGGGATCTTCTGGTACAGGAGAAGGTCGTCCGCCGCGCTGCTGGGGCGGCGCAGCGTGCCGGCAAAGCGCCACTGGTCGAACGGAATGATGGTGTGCAGCCGCTCGATGGTCTCGGGGCTGGCCAGCAGCCACGGGCAGTTGTTGTCCAGCAGCAGCGGCTTGACGTCGAGCTGGCCGTGGTGGCGCAGCGCCGCGATGTGCGCACGGCTCAGGGCCAGCTCGGCCACGCAGCCGTTTCGACCGACGCGCTGGACCACGGCGTCGACCTGCGGCACGTAGCTGCGCGCGTAGTCGATAGGCGGCAGCCACAGCGTCATGAGCAGCATCCAGCACAACGCGGTGCCGCCGGCCGGCAGCACCAGCGTCTTCCACAGTGCCGCACGGTGGCGCCCGGTGCGCCAGCGCACCAGCCAGCACCAGGCAATGGTCGCGGCCACCGCCAGCACGACGGCAATCAGAGAGAACTCGGGCACGAACCCCGGCACCAGGCGGGCCACGCTGGCGGCCGGCTTGGGCGGCACGCCGGTCTGCATCGCGATCCAGTAGATCCAGCCCAGCACGGCCAGGCCGCTGAAGAACAGCACGTTGAACCAGTCGATCAGCGCTGCCGCGCTGCGCCGGAACGTGGGCAGGGCGAAAGCCGCGAGCGTGGCGAAGGCGGGCAGGGCCAACAGCAGCGAGCGGTCCGAGAAGTCGGTGGTCCAGGTGGCGGCCAGCGGCACCAGCGCGAACCAGAACGGCAGGGCGACATGGCGTGCCGTGAGCTGGCGCCGCCACCGCCACAGCGTCCAGAGGGCCAGCGGCCAGACCGGCCAGGTGAACCACAGGAGCAGCTTGGCCTGGCTGCGGACGTCGCCGAGCAGCGAGCCGCCGGTCATGGTGATTTTCCAGGTCGGCAGCTTCAGGGCGAACACCAGCACGGCGGCCAGCACGGTGACGCCGACCATCGTGAGGAAGGCGGCGCGCGTGTAGCCGCGGCCGCTGTCGTCTTCGCTGAACGCGTCCTTGGCGAGGCGCGCGGCCACGAGTCGGCGCTCGTAGGCGATGTAGAGCGCGCTCCCGATCGCCAATGCCAGGCCGACGGTGGGCGCGCCGCTCAGCGTGACGCCGAGCGTGCCCACGACCAGGGCGGTCACCGGGCCGGTCCGGCGGTAGGGCAAGGCGGCAACGCCGTAGAACAGGTATGAGGCGAAGAACAACTGCGCCAGCGCGGGCGTGGTTTCATGGCCGAGCTGGGCCAGGCCGAGGCAGGCAATCAGCGCGAGCAGGCCGCCGTCGGCAATGGCGCGCGCATAGTCGGTCGGGCGGGCCTCGCCGCCGAAGGCGAAGGCCACTGGCTGCGCGCGCGCGGTGCGGGCCAGGTAGTACACGGCGTACCAGGTGGCGGTGAACGCGCCCCACAGCAGGAACGCGAACACGATGCGCACGGCCAGGTCGGGGTTCAGCCACGAGGGGGCGATCTTGATGGCGAGGGCGCCGATCCAGTAGGGGACCAGCGCGGGCGTTTCCGGGCGCAGGCCCAGCAGCATCGGGTCGAACCAGCGCGCGATGCCTTCGGCGGTGTGGGCCAGCTCGGCCATGTAGCCGAAGGCGGTGATGTCCG
This sequence comes from Variovorax sp. 10N412, assembly GCF_056394985.1. Lineage (NCBI taxonomy): Bacteria > Pseudomonadati > Pseudomonadota > Betaproteobacteria > Burkholderiales > Comamonadaceae > Variovorax > Variovorax sp. 10N412. Next base: position 544,294 of record NZ_JBFTIO010000002.1, on the reverse strand, counting down.
CGCTCTTCCAGGGGCCCCGGCCAACCAGGCCCGGCAGCAGATAGGCCGCGCACAGCAGGAGCAATGCGATGCGCGGGAGACGACGCACGGCATTCTGGGCAACGATGGCGGGGGTGGGCTGGTTCAAGTGGCGAAAAGCAGGAGTCGGAAAGAAAAAGGGCAGCGCGGTAAACCGGGCTGCCCTCGACGCACAAGCGCGTGCTTTACTTCGAAGCAGTGCCGGTGGTCTTGCCGAAGCGGTTGCGGAACTTCTCGACGCGACCGCCCATGTTGTCGACCGACTTTTGCGTGCCGGTGTAGAACGGGTGCGATTCGCTCGTGGTGTCGAGCTTGAACAGGGGCAGCTCGCGGCCGTCGTCGGTCTTGCCCATTTCCTTGGTGTTCGCGCACGAACGGGTCACGAACTTGAAGCCGTTCGACATGTCGACGAACAGGATGTCGCGGTAATTGGGGTGGATGCCTTCTTTTGCCATGGTGTTTCCTTTTGCGCTGTTGGAATCAATGCGCGGTCGATGCGAGAGCCACCAGCATGCCAGTCGTCTGGCGCGCTGCCCCAGGCAAGCTGGGGAGCCGGGCCAAGCTGCCCAGCCGCACTTTTCGCGGAGCCAATGATTATCGCATACTGCCCCATTTTCGAGCAAACCGAGGCGCTTCCATGACTTCCAGACCCCTGCGCGCCGGCCTCGTCGGCTATGGTTTTGCCGGCCAGACCTTCCATGCCCCGGTGCTTTCCGCCGTGCCGGGGCTCGAACTGGCCGCCGTGGCCAGTTCGCAGCCGCACAAGGTCCACGCCGACTGGCTGGGCGTGGCTGTGGTGCCCGACGTGGCAGCGCTCGTGGCCCGGGCGGACATCGACCTGGTCGTGGTGGCAACGCCGAATGCCGAGCACTTTCCGGTCGCCAGGGCGGCACTGGAGGCTGGAAGGCATGTGGTGGTGGACAAGCCCTTCACCCTCGACGTGACGCAGGCCCGGGCGCTGGAGGCATTGGCGCGGAGCCACCACCGTGTGCTGAGTGTCTACCAGAACCGGCGTTTCGACGCCGATTTCCTGACGCTGAAAGACGTTCTGGCCAGCGGGGAGCTGGGCCGACCTGTGTACTTCGAGTCGCATTTCGACCGCTTCCGGCCGGAAGTGAAGGTGCGCTGGCGCGAGCAGGCCGTGCCAGGTTCGGGCCTCTGGGTCGACCTGGGCGCCCACCTGGTCGACCAGGCCGTGCAGCTGTTCGGCCGGCCCGACGCGCTCCAGCTCGACACCGCCGTCCTGCGCGACGGCGCCGTGGTCGAAGACTACTTTCACGCCGTGCTGCGCTATGACAGCGGGCCGCATGCACCCTTGCGCGTGGTGCTGCATTCGACCACGCTGGCCGCGCATGCCGCGCCGCGCTACATCCTTCACGGCACGCGCGGGAGCTACGTCAAGCACGGCGTCGATACGCAGGAAGATGCGCTGCGCGCCGGCCAGCGGCCGCCGTCCGAAGGGTGGGGCGCCGATCCGCTGGACGGCGAACTCACGCTGATCGGCAGCGACGGGGCCGCCAGCACGCGGGCCGTGCCGACGCGCCCGGGCAACTATGTGGACTATTACGCCGCGGTGCGCGACGCGATCCTCGGCCAGGGGCAGAACCCGGTGCCGCCAGAGCAGGCGGTCGCGCTGATGGAACTGCTGGACATCGGTCGCCAGAGCGCCCATGAGGGCCGCGCGATCTGCATCGCGCGCCCATGAAAAAAGCGCGTTGACCCGTGAGGGCCAACGCGCTTTTGCGACAGAGCGTGGTGCTCAGCCGCCGCGACGCATCATGTCGAAGAACTCGACATTGGTCTTGGTCGCCTTCATGTTCTTGAGCATCAGCTCCATCGACTCGATCTCGTCCATGTTGTACATGAGCTGGCGAAGGATGCGGGTCTTCTGCAGGATCTCGGGCGCCAGCAGCAGCTCTTCGCGGCGCGTGCCGCTGCGGTTGAGCTGGATCGACGGGAACACGCGCTTTTCGTACAGGCGGCGGTCGAGGTGGATTTCGGAGTTGCCGGTGCCCTTGAACTCTTCGAAGATCACTTCGTCCATGCGGCTGCCGGTGTCGATCAGCGCGGTGCCGATGATGGTCAGCGAGCCGCCTTCTTCCACGTTGCGCGCGGCGCCCAGGAAGCGCTTGGGGCGTTGCAGTGCGTTGGAGTCGACGCCGCCGGTCAGCACCTTGCCCGAGGAGGGCACGACGTTGTTGTAGGCGCGGGCCAGGCGGGTGATCGAGTCGAGCAGGATCACCACGTCCTTCTTGAGTTCGACCAGGCGCTTGGCGCGCTCGATCACCATTTCGGCCACGTGCACGTGGCGCGCTGCGGGCTCGTCGAAGGTCGAAGCAATGACTTCGCCCTTCACCGTGCGCTGCATTTCGGTCACTTCTTCAGGGCGCTCGTCCACGAGCAGCACCATCATGTGCACGTCGGGGTAGTTGGCGCTGATTGCGTGGGCGATGTGCTGCATCATCACCGTCTTGCCGCTCTTGGGCGGCGCCACGAGCAGGGCGCGCTGGCCCTTGCCGATGGGGGCGATGATGTCGATGATGCGGCCCGTGATGTTCTCTTCGCCCTTGACGCCGTCGCGTTCCAGCTTCATCTGTTCCTTGGGGAACAGCGGCGTCAGGTTTTCGAACATCACCTTGTGCTTGTTCTGCTCGGGCGGACCGTCGTTGACCTTGTCGAGCTTGGTCAGCGCGAAGTAGCGTTCGCCGTCCTTGGGCGTGCGCACTTCACCTTCGATCATGTCGCCGGTGTGCAGGTTGAAGCGGCGCACCTGGCTGGGCGAGATGTAGATGTCGTCCGTGCTGGCCGTGAAGCTGGTGTCGGGGCTGCGCAGAAAGCCGAAGCCGTCGGGCAGGATTTCGAGCACACCGTCGGCGAAGACCTGTTCGCCCGCCTTGGCGCGCTTCTTGATGATCGCGAACATCAGCTCCTGCTTGCGCATGCGGCCGACGTTTTCGATTTCAAGCGCTTCAGCTTGCTTGAGGACTTCAGACACGTGGAGTGCCTTGAGTTCGTTTAAGTGCATGGAATGACCCCTCGCGGGGTAATCGAACGGAAAACGGGGGGAGGTTGAATGTGAAGCGAGAAGTGCTTCACTAACCGGGGAACTCGAACCGGTTGCCTGGAAGGGCCGGTGATCTGTGGGAGATTATGACAGGAAAAACGCGCCGGCCAACGCATTGCGCGCTGGCCGGTTGAAATCGCTCAGGCGAGTTGCTGGTCGATGAAGGCCGTGAGTTGCGCCTTGCTCATGGCGCCGACCTTGGTGGCGGCCAGCTGGCCGTCCTTGAACAGCATCAGCGTGGGGATGCCGCGAATGCCGAACTTGGCGGGGATGTCGCGGTTCTCGTCCACATTCAGCTTGGCGATCTGCAGCTTGCCTTCGTAGGTGGCCGACACTTCGTCGAGGATCGGGGCGATCATCTTGCAGGGGCCGCACCATTCGGCCCAGTAGTCGACCAGCACGGGCTGGCTGGACTTGAGCACGTCGGCCTCGAAAGAGGAATCGGAGATGTGTTTGATGAGTTCGCTGGCCATGTGATGTGTCCTTGGTGCGCGGAGAGTTTCGGTGCAGCTAAAGTGCTGGTCATTGTGACAGAAACCAAGGGGTGGCGTGCCGTGCGGGCATGCTATGGCAGCGATAGCCAAAGCCCTTGTCCGTCACCTCCACGCGCTCCTCCAACCCCCTCGATAGAACATGAACGAAGGCCACCCTGTCCAGGCCCTGTGGTGCGATCCCGCCGACGGCGTCGTTGCGCGCATCGTCCGCGCGCTCGACGACCGCCAGCTGCATGCCGCCCGCACCGTGGTGCTGGTGCCCTATGCGCAGCTGATGGGCGTGGCGCGCGCCATGTGGGCGCGCTGCGGCAGCACCGGCTTTGTGCCGCGCTTCGAGACCACCCACAACTGGGCACGCAGCGCGGGCGGCTTCGTGCCGAGCGGCTACGACATCGCGCACGACATGGCGCGCGACCTCGTCACGGCCCAGGCGCTGCTTTCGCAGTCGGGGTTCACCGCCGAGCGATTTGCCCTGGCTGGCCGTGTGGTCGAGCTGGCCTACCAGCTCGCGCCCCTCGCGGCAGCCGAGACGCCCGAGGCGCGCGCCGGCGACTGGGCGCAGCGTGCCGCCGGCGTGGCCGAGGCGGGCAGCGAATCGGAGTGGTTCCGCACCGAAAGCGCGCTGATCCGCATCGCCGTCGCGTGGGTCTCGACCTCGGGCTACGCGACCGACGTGCTGCTGCGCGAATCCACGCGCGCGCAGGTCGATGCGCTGATCGTTCTCGAAGGCTTCCAGACCGATCCGCTCACCCAGTCGCTGTGCGCCCTGTGGGGCGACGATGCCCTGCGTTTTACGCTCGTGCCGCCGGGCGCGGTCGGGGAGCCGGCCGCCTTCCACGTGGCGCTGGATCCGGAAGACGAAGCCCAGCTCGCCGCCGCCTGCGTGCTGCGCCACCTGGCCGAAGAGCGCGCGCCCGTCGCGCTGGTTGCGACCGACCGCGCGCTCACCCGCCGCATCAATGCCCAGCTCGCCGCGCAAGGTGTGGTCACGCACGACGAGACCGGCTGGAAGCTGTCGACCACGCGCGCCGCCGCCACGCTGATGAGCGCGCTGCGCGCCTGCGCCCACGACGCCGGCAGCGACCAGGTGCTCGAGTGGCTCAAGGGCGGCGCCGATGGCGATGCCCCGGCCGTTCAGTCGCTCGAGGCCCGCCTTCGCCGCGAGGGCCTGCGCGACTGGTCCGCGTGGTGTGCGCTGGTGGCGCGCAGCGAGAAAGCGCAGGACGTCGCGCTGCTGCCCTTCACCGAGGCCGTCGAGGCGCGCCGCATGCCGATGGCCCGTTCGCGCCCCTTGGCCGAATGGCTGCTCGCCTTGCGAGAGCTGCTCGAGGCGGGCGGCCATTGGCAGCTGTTGGTCGACGACTTCGCCGGCGGCAAGGTCATCGGTGCGCTGTGGCTCGACGCCGGCGCGCACGGCGACGACGACGCGTTTCCGGGCGGGCGCCACACGCTGGCCGAGTTCACCGCCTGGGCCCGCGACGTGCTGGAAGACGCCAGCTTCGTGCCGCCGGCCGGCGATCAGGCCCCGCGCGTCGTCGTGCTCCCGCTGTACCAACTGCTGGGTCGCGCTTTCGGCGCCGTGGTCATCCCCGGTTGCGACGACCGGCGCCTGCCCGCATCGCCCGAGCCACCCGGCAACTGGAGCGCGGCGCAACGCCTCGAACTCGGCCTGCCTTCGCGCGAGGTGCTCGAGGCGGCACAGCGCGCGGCATGGGCCGCGGCCCTGCGCAACCCCTGCTGCGAGTTGCTCTGGCGCCAGTCCGATGCCACCGGTGAGCCGGTGAGTCCCAGTCCGCTGGTGCAGGCACTGCGGCTCGACCATGCCTTGCAGCCTTCCGCCGATCCGCGCCTGCCGCGCGAGGTTGCCGTGGAGCCGACCGCGTATCCGAAGCCCTCGGGCGCACTCCTGCCGCTGGAGAACATCTCGACCAGCGTGTACGAGGACCTGCGCCGCTGCCCTTACCGTTTCTTCGCGCTGCGCCAGCTGGGCCTGCGCAGCGCCGACGAGCTCGACGCCGAGGTCGACAAGCGCGACTTCGGCAACTGGCTGCACGCCGTGCTGGGCCATTTTCATGAGGCGCTGATCGAAACCCCGACGCAGGATGCGCAGGAGCGCCTCGCGTTCATCGAAGACGCCGCGCAGCGCGCCACCCGTGAAATGGCGCTGTCCGACGCCGAGTTCCTGCCTTTTGCCGCGGCCTGGCCTGCGGTACGCGACGGCTACCTCGGCTGGCTCACGGGCCACGAAGCGGGCGGCGCGGTCTTCGTCGAGTCCGAGCCCTGGAAGGAGCAGTCGCTGGGCAACCTTCGGCTGGTCGGCCGTCTCGACCGCATCGACCGCATGCCCGACGGCCAGGCCTTCGTGATCGACTACAAGACCGAGTCTTCCTCGGTGACCAAGGAGCGCGTGAAGGATCCGACCGAAGACACGCAGCTCGCGTTCTACGCGGCGCTGGTGGCCGACGACACCCTGCGCGCGGCCTACGTGAACGTGGGCGAGAAATCGTCCGGCACGCAGACCGTCGAGCAGCCCGCCGTGGTCGAGGCGCGCGACGCCCTGGTGGCCGGCATCATCGAAGACTTCGCCCGCATCGCGCAGGGCGCTGCGCTACCGCCGCTGGGGGAGGGCGCCGTGTGCGACTACTGCGTGGCGCGCGGCCTGTGCCGCAAGGATTTCTGGGGCGATAAGGCCCCCCGGCTTGCTTCGCCACCCCCCGAGGGGGAGGCGCCTGCGCCTTGGGGCGGCCCGGCGGTCGGAGGCGATACGAAATGAACGGCGCGGCATACGAACACAACGGCCGCCACGTCGCGCGCGAGGCTTTCTACACGGTCGCCTGCGACCCGCGCCGCTCCGTGGCGGTGGAGGCTTGCGCCGGCGCGGGCAAGACCTGGATGCTGGTCTCGCGCATCCTGCGTGCATTGCTCGAAGAGGGCGAATCCGCCTGCGAACCGCACGAGATCCTGGCGATCACCTTCACGAAGAAGGCGGCCGGTGAAATGCGCGAGCGGCTCGACCAGTGGCTCGAAGACTTCGCCGAGCGCCCGCCGGAGGAGCTGGTGCGCGAACTCGTGATCCGTGGTGTCGAACCTGCGGCCGCAGGGGCCGCCGTTCCGCGCCTGAAGGGCCTCTACCGGCGCCTGCTCGAAGGCGGCCGGCCGGTGCAGTTCCGCACCTTCCACGCCTGGTTTGCGGGCCTGCTGCGCAATGCGCCGCTCGCGGTGCTGCGCGAACTGGGGCTGCCTTCCAACTACGAGCTGCTCGAAGACGATGCCGAGGCGCGCGGCCACACGTGGCGCCCGTTCTTCGAAGCGGTCACTGCCGACAAGGACGCCCTGGCCGACTACTACGCCGTCGTCGCGACGCACGGCCGCTCGCAGACGGCCAAGGCGCTGAGCGAAGCCCTGTCCAAGCGCGTGGAGTTCTCGCTCGCCGACCCGGAAAACGCCGTGCAGCATTTCAGCGCGTTCCATCCGTCGCTCGAAGGCCTGGACGCGCCGACCGATGCGTTGCGCGGAGAACCCGTCCGGCGTCGCTGGCTCGACCGCGCCGCCGCGCTGGGCCGCGAATCCAACAAGACGCCGCAGAAGGCGGCCGAAGCCATCATCGACGTGTTCGGCACGGGCGAGCCCGCGGTTGAATCGCTGTCGTCCGCACTCGCGCACCTGCGCAAGAACTTCTTCGTCGCGACCGAAGACCGGCTCAACAAGAACCTGCAGAAGTTCCCCGCCGCCCAGGAGGCCGAGGCCGAACTGCAGGTGCTGTGCGGCGCGCAGGCGCAGCACGCGGCCTGGCTCTACCAGCAGCGCATGACGCGCCTCACGCGCCTGCTGATCGCCGCCTTTGCCGATGTCAAGCGCGCCCACGGCTGGGTCGACATGAACGACGTCGAGCAGGCCGCGCAACTGCTGCTGGGCCAGTCGGCGCTGTCAGGCTGGGTGCAGGAGCGGCTCGACGCGCGCATCGCGCACCTGCTGATCGACGAGTTCCAGGACACCAACCCGCTGCAGTGGCAGGCGCTCTACGGCTGGCTCAGCGCCTACGTCGGCGCAGGCAGCAGCGCGCCGCGCGTGTTCATCGTGGGCGACCCGAAACAGAGCATCTACCGCTTTCGCCGGGCCGAGCCGCAGGTGTTCATCGCGGCCAAGAAGTTCGTGCGCGAAGGGCTGGGCGGCGAGCTGCTGAACTGCGACCACACGCACCGCAACGCGCGCAACGTGGTCGGCCTGGTCAACGCGGCGATGCTGGCCGCGCAGGATGCCGGTGAGTTCGACGGCTACCGCGCCCACACCACCGAACGCGGCGACGAGGGCGAGCTGCTCAAGCTGCCGGCCATCGACCGCGATGCGCTCGGTGAATCGGCCGAGGCGGCGCCGGCGGACGACGGCATGCTGCACTGGCGCGACAGCCTCGTCACCCCGCGCGTGCTGCCCGAAGAGCAACTGCTGCAGAAGGAGTGCGAGCAGGCCGCCAGATGGGTCGCGCAGCGCATCGCCGACGGCACGCCGCCGCGGCAGATCATGGTGCTGGCGCGGCGCCGCAGCCGCCTGTCCGCCATGCAGGACGCCCTGCGCCAGCGCCACATTCCCGTGCAGCAGCCCGAGAAGAACGAGCTGCACGACGCGCCCGAAGTGCAGGACGTGGTCGCGCTCATCGACGCGCTGGTGTCGCCCGCGCACGACCTGTCGCTGGCGCGCGCGCTCAAGTCGCCCGTGTTCGGCGTCGACGACGAGGTGCTGGTGCAACTGGCATTGCGCCAGCGCGAGCGCGGCATGGTCAGCTGGTTTGCGCTGGTGCAGAAGGACGAAAGCCTGCCGCCGGTGTTGACCGAGGCGGGCGCGAGGTTGAAGAAGTGGCAGCGCTGGCTGATGACGCTGCCGCCGCACGATGCGCTGGACGCGATCTTTCACGACGGCGACCTGCTCGCAAAATTCGGCGCCGCCGTGCCGGCCACCCTGCGCCAAGGCGTACTGGCCAACCTGCGCGGCGTGCTGACGGCGTCGCTCGACATCGACGGCGCGCGCTTCGTCACACCTTACGCGCTGGTGCGTGCGCTGCGCGCCGGCGGGGTGCGTGCGCCGACCGTGGCTGCGCCCGATGCAGTGCAACTGCTGACCGTGCACGGCGCCAAGGGCCTCGAAGCCGACACGGTGCTGATGCTCGACTGCGACGCCGCGCCACCGCGCGCCCAGACCATGGGCGTGCTGGTCGAATGGAAGGGAAGCGACAGCGCGCCGACGCGCTTCGTGTTCCTTGCGAGCGAGAAGGCGCCGCCCGCCTGCGCGGTCTCGCTGCTCGAGGAAGAGCAGCGCGCGCGGCATCGCGAGGAGCTCAACGGCCTTTACGTGGCGACCACGCGGGCGCGCGAGCGGCTGGTGCTGTCGTCGGTGCGTCCCGCGCGTGCCAACGAAAGCAGTTGGTGGTCGCGGCTGGAGCCTCTGTGCGAGCCCACCGAGGCCGACGAGCCGGTGGTCGCGCTGCCGACGGCAGCGAGCGCGGTCACCTTCGGCATGAAGCAGATGCCTGCGGTGCCCGCATCCGCCGAGCCGCCGACCGCGAAAAAGGCCGCCGATGCGACCGTCGATGCGCGCGCGGCGGCCTTCGGCCAGGCCATGCACCGGCTGCTCGAATGGGCCGTGCCGGGCGAGGCGCTGCCGGCGGCGCATGTGCGTGCCGCGGCACGCGAATTCATGCTCGACGCGCAGCAGGCGCGCGGCGCGGCGGCGCTGGCCCAGCGCATCCGCGCGGGCGAGGGCGCCTGGGTGTGGGACGATCGCAGGGTCGACTGGCATGGCAACGAAGTCACGCTGGTGCATGAAGGCGAGACCTTGCGCATCGACCGTCTGGTGCGCGAGCGCGACGGCGGCGCCTGGTGGATCCTCGACTACAAATCCGCGGCGCGCCCCGAACGGGACGCCGCGCTGATCGCACAGATGCAGCGCTACCGCGCCGCGGTGCAACATGCCTACCCCGGTGCCACGGTGCGCGTCGCGTTCCTGACCGGGCAGGGCGAACTGGTAAATCTCGAATGACTGTTTCCTCTACCGTTGCCGTGATCGGCGGCGGACCTGCCGGCCTGATGGCGGCCGAAGTGCTGAGCGCCTCCGGCGCGCAGGTGCATGTGTACGACGCCATGCCCTCGGTGGGCCGCAAGTTCCTGCTGGCCGGCCGCGGCGGGCTGAACCTCACGCACTCCGAGCCTTTCGACGTGTTCATGAGCCGCTTCGGCGACCGGCGCGCGCAGCTCGAGCCGATGCTCGCGCAGTTCGGGCCGCAGCAGGTGCGCGAATGGGCGGCTGGATTGGGCGTGGAGACCTTTGTCGGCACCTCGGGGCGCGTGTTCCCGACCGACATGAAGGCAGCCCCGCTGCTGCGCGCCTGGCTGCAGCGGCTGCGCGCGGCGGGCGTGCAATTTCACATGCGGCATCGCTGGCAGGGCGACGGGGCGCTGGACCTGGGTGCGTTGCGCTTCAGGACGCCGGGCGGCGAGGTCACGGCGAAGGCCGATGCGGTGGTGCTGGCGCTGGGCGGTGCCAGCTGGGCGCGATTGGGTTCCGACGGTGCCTGGGCGCCCTGGCTGCAGGCGCAGGGCGTGGACGTGGCTCCGCTGCTGGCCGCCAATTCCGGCTTCGACGGCGCGGGCTGGAGCGAGCATTTCTCCAGCCGCTTCGCCGGCCAGCCCTTCAAGTCGGTGGCCATTGCATTCACCGACAGCCAGGGCCGTCAGTTTGCGCGCAAGGGCGAGTTCGTGGCGACCGCCACGGGCATCGAAGGCAGCCTGGTCTATGCGGCCTCCGCGCTGCTGCGCGACGAGATCGCAGCCAACGGCAGTGCAACGCTGTTGCTGGACTTGCTGCCCGACCGCAGTGCCGAGCAGGTGCTGGCCGCGGTGAGGCATCCACGCGGTGCGCGTTCGCTGAGCAGCCACCTCAAGAGCCGGCTGGGCCTGGAGGGCATCAAGGCCGGTGTGCTGCACGAGGCGCTGAGCCGCGAAGCAATGCAGGATGCGGCGCAACTGGCGGCCACGATCAAGGCGGTGCCGCTGAAGCTGGTCGCGACGCGGCCGGTGGACGAGGCCATCAGCACGGCGGGCGGTGTGCGCTTCGGCGCGCTCGATGCACAGCTGATGATCGGCGCGCTGCCGGGTGTGTTTGCCGCGGGAGAAATGCTGGACTGGGAAGCGGCAACCGGCGGCTACCTGCTGACGGCGTCGATGGCCAGCGGTGCGGCGGCAGCGCGCGGCGCGATTCAGCGGCTGGGCCTGTGAAGGCCCCGAATCGCTGGGTGTTTCTGCTGACTGGCTGAGTGAATTTGCAAGCCTCGTTTCATTTCGCACGGAATGAAACGAGGCTGCTGAAGAGGTTGACGAGCCTTACCCCTGGCACTGACTACGCAGTTAGGGCTGCTTGGTTCCCCACCTGACCCGGTTGGCCACTTCACCATGCAGGGAGGCCCGTCAAACTGCATTCTAACCCTCACTTTTTCGCGCACTGGATGTCGCATTGACAACCCTTTTCTGCGCCGGGGTGTCGCACGGCGTTTCTTGGCCGGCGGCCCGGATCGGCGGCTGGTGCCTTTTAGAATGCCCGCAATGTCCTATCTCGTGCTCGCCCGCAAGTTCCGTCCGAAAACCTTCGCCGAGATGGTCGGCCAGGGGCACGTGGTGCAGGCACTCGAGAACGCGCTGACCACGCAGCGCCTGCATCACGCCTATCTGTTCACCGGCACGCGCGGCGTGGGCAAGACCACGGTCTCGCGCATCCTGGCGAAGTCGCTCAACTGCCAGGGGCCGGACGGGCAGGGCGGCATCACGGCCACGCCGTGCGGTGTCTGCCAGGCCTGCCGCGACATCGATTCGGGCCGCTTCGTGGACTACACCGAGCTCGACGCGGCCTCCAACCGCGGCGTGGACGAAGTGCAGTCGCTGCTCGAGCAGGCCGTCTACAAGCCGGTGCAGGGGCGCTTCAAGGTCTTCATGATCGACGAAGTGCACATGCTCACCAACACCGCGTTCAACGCGATGCTGAAGACCCTCGAGGAGCCGCCCGAGTACCTCAAGTTCGTGCTGGCCACCACCGATCCGCAGAAAGTGCCGGTCACGGTGCTGTCGCGCTGCCTGCAGTTCAACCTGCGCCCGATGGCGCCCGAGACGGTGCTCGAACATCTGACGAGCGTGCTGCAGACCGAGCAGGTCCCCGCCGAGCAGCAGGCGCTGCGCCTCCTGGCGCGCGCGGCGCGCGGCTCGATGCGCGATGCGCTGTCGCTCACCGACCAGGCCATCGCCTTCGGCAACGGCGAGCTGCTCGAGACCGGCGTGCGCCAGATGCTCGGCAGCGTCGATCGCGGGCATGTGTTCCGCCTGATCGAGGCGCTGGCGCAAGGAGACGGCAAGACGGTGGTCGAGACCTCGGAGGCGCTGCGCGTCGACGGCATGTCCGCCGCCTCCACGCTGGAAGAAATGACGGCTGTGCTGCAGGCCATGGCGGTGCTGCAGGCGGTGCCTTCTCGGGCGGAATCGGCCGACTCGGCCACCGACCCCGACGCGGCCGACACCGCGCGCCTCGCCGCGCTGATGCCGGCCGACGAAACGCAACTGCTCTACAGCCTCTGCCTGCACGGCCGCGGCGAGTTGGGCCTGGCGCCCGACGAGTACGCCGCGCTGACCATGGTGCTGCTGCGGCTGCTGGCCTTCAAACCGTCCCACGCGGCTGCTTCAACAGCCTCCACGGAAAAAAAAACTCTGAATGAAGCTGCGGCGGTCGCGCCGCAGGCCCCGGCACGCGCCGCCCCCGCGGCGCCCGTTGCATCGGTGAACGCGCCCGCGGTGCCCCTTGCCCCGGTACCTGCACCCGTGCCTGCGGCCGCACCCGCACCCGCAGCGGTTCGCCCTCCCGCAGAGCCGCCGGCCTTGGCCGCTCCCGCACCCACTGCTCCCGCTGCCCCCGCCGCCCCGGCAGGCCAACGCCTCTCGGTGGTCGACGAACCCCGCCATGCCGACCCCCGTCCGGCGCCCACGGAAGCGTCTGCCAAGGTCTTCGGCGTACCGATTCGCGTGCAGCCGCCGGCGGGTGCGCGCGACGTGCCGCATGCCGAAGGGCAACGCGGTGCCTTCACGCCCATTCCCCCCAGCGAGGACGGCGATTTCTGGTACGCCACGGTCACCCAGCTGGTCGCAGCCGAGGCCATCACGGCACTGGCGCGCGAACTGGCGCTGCAGTCGCAACTGGTGGGGCGTGACACCGACCAATGGCTGCTGCGCATCGAGCGCGAAACGCTCAGCCAGCCTTCCAGCCGCGAAAAGCTGACCACTGCCCTTGCTGCCATCGGCCATGACGTCAAGCTGGCCATCGAGATCGGTGGCGTCATCGACAGCCCCGCGCGCCGCAACAAGCAGGCCGCCGAAGAGCGCCAGCGGGTGGCCGAAGACGCCATCCTGAGCGACCCCGAGGTGCAGGCGCTGATGCGCGACTTCGATGCGAAGATCGTCCCTGGCACGCTGAAGCCGGTCTGACACCGGACCGATGGCCCGTCTCTCTTATCCTTCCCCACTTTCCAACCCATCTCAATCGACTAGGACCACACGATGTTCAACAAAGGACAACTCGCCGGCCTCATGAAGCAGGCGCAGGCAATGCAGGACAACCTCAAGAAGGCCCAGGAAGAACTGGCGCACATCGAGGTCGAAGGCGAGTCCGGTGCCGGTCTCGTGAAGGTCGTCATGACCTGCAAGCACGACGTCAAGCGCATCACCATCGACCCCAGCCTGCTGGCGGACGACAAGGACATGCTCGAAGACCTCGTGGCCGCAGCCTTCAACGCTGCCGTGCGCAAGGCCGAGGAAACGAGCGAACAGAAGATGGGCAAGCTGACGGCCGGCATGCCCGGTCTGCCGCCCGGCATGAAGCTGCCGTTCTAAGCGGTACATGGCAGACGCAAGCTCGCTCGACGCCCTGGTCGATGCGCTGCGCCGCCTGCCGGGTGTCGGCATCAAGTCGGCCTCGCGCATGGCGTTCCATCTGTTGCAGCACGACCGCGACGGCGCGCAGCTGCTCGCGCGCGCGTTGCAGCAGGCCGCGGGCCATGTGCGGCACTGCGAGTTGTGCAACACCTTTACCGAAGCGCCCATCTGCAACGTCTGCATGGACTCCCGGCGCGACGGCACCAAGCTCTGCGTGGTCGAGACGCCGGCCGACCAGGCCGCGCTGGAGCGCACTGGCGCCTTTCGCGGCTACTACTTCGTGCTCATGGGCAAGCTCAGTCCGCTCGACGGCATCGGGCCCAACGACATCGGCCTGCAGAAGCTCTTCGACCGCGCCCGCGACGGCACGGTGAGCGAAGTCATCCTGGCCACGAACTTCACGGCCGAAGGCGAAGCCACCGCGCATGTGATCGGCGAAGCGCTCAAGCAGCATGGCCTGACCGTGACACGCCTGGCGCGCGGCGTGCCGGCCGGCAGCGAACTCGAATACGTGGACCTGGGCACCATCGCCCACGCGCTGGTCGACCGCCGTTAACACAGCCCCCCTCGACATGACCTTCTCATTGCTCACCGTCGCCTACTGGTGCGTGTTCATCGCCTGCGGCCTGCCGTACCTCTCCGCGTGGCTCGCCAAGGCCGGCAGCTTCGGGCCGCGCGACAACCAGCACCCGCGCGACTGGGCCGCCAGGCAGAGCGGCTGGCGCGCACGCGCCAACAGTGCGCAGGCGAACAGCTTCGAAGGGCTGCCGTTCTTCGTCGGCGCGGTGATCATTGCGCACCAGCTTGGCGCGGCGCAGTCCCGCCTGGACATGCTCGCCGTGGCCTACGTGGTGCTGCGCGTGATCTACCTGGGGCTCTACATCAAGGGCATCGGCGGTGCGCGCAGCGCGGTCTGGGCCCTGGCGTTCCTGGTGAACGTCGCGATTCTTTTCCTCGCGCGGTAAGCGCGCAGGACAAGCGCAGAAGAACGGTTGGCCACGGGCCTCCTGGAGGCCTTCGTGCTTACGTGAAAACCCGCACGGGATGACCCCGATGCAGTGGCGTGATGCGGCCTCTAAGCTCGATTCAGTTCACAGGAATCACAGAGCCTTCAAGCCACATTGCAGGCGCCATTGCAGGCCCCGTCACAGGCACCGTTTCATGCTTCATCGCCGCGCCCTCATTTCAGCCTCCGCCATTGCCGCCGCAACCATCGCGTTGCCGCGTGTCTTTGCGCAGCAGGCGAAGCTGGAGAAGACGAAGATCTCCATCGCCGTGGGCGGCAAGGCGGCGTTCTACTACCTGCCGCTCACCATTTCGGAGCAGCTGGGCTACTTCAAGGCCGAAGGGCTCGATGTCGAAATTTCCGACTTCGCCGGCGGCGCGCGCGCGCTGCAGGCGGTGGTCGGCGGTTCGGCCGATGTCTGTTCGGGAGCGTACGAACACACCATCAACCTGCAGGCCAAGAACCAGTTCTTCCAGGCCTTCGTGCTGCAGGGCCGCGCACCGCAGATCGCGGTGGGTGTGTCGACCAAGAACATGGCGGGCTACACCGGCATTCAAGACCTCAAGGGCAAGAAGATCGGCGTCTCGGCGCCGGGGTCGTCGACCAACATGGTGGCCAACCTCGTGCTGTCGCGCGGCGGGCTGAAGGCCAGCGACGTGAGCTTCATCGGCGTGGGCGTGGCGGCCGGCGCGCTCACCGCGCTGCGCTCGGGCCAGATCGACGCCATCAGCAACACCGATCCGGTGATGACCATGCTCGAGCAGAAGGGCGACGTGAAGATCATCAGCGACACGCGCACGCTCAAGGGTACGGAACAGGTGTTCGGCGGCACGATGCCGGCGGCCTGCCTGTACGCGTCGGCCGACTTCGTCCAGAAGAATCCCAACACCTGCCAGGCGCTGGCCAATGCCATCGTGCACGGGCTGAAGTGGCTGCAGACGGCGGGGCCGGGCGACATCATCAAGACGGTGCCCGAGACCTATTTGCTCGGCGACCGCGCGCTGTACCTCGCGTCCTTCGACAAGGTGCGCGAATCGATCGCCACCGACGGGCTCGTGCCCACGGACGGCCCCAGGACGGCGCTCACCGCGATCGCGAGCTTCGACACCTCCGTGAAGGCCGACAAGATCGACCTCGCGAAAACCTACACCAACGATTTTGCCCGGCGCGCGAAAGACAGGTTCAAAGCCTGACGACGAACGTCCCCGCGACCCGGCTTCGGCCGGGTTTTTTATTCCCCCGTCCGACGATGCACGACCACGCACTCGAACTCCTCTCCATCAGCTGCACCTTCCACTCGAAGGACGATCCCGGCCAGCGCTACACCGCGGTGGCGGACACCACGCTGCGCATCAAGGCCGGGGAGTTCGTGTCGGTGGTCGGCCCCACGGGCTGCGGCAAGTCGACGCTGCTGAACGTGGGCGCGGGCCTGCTGGAGCCTTCGTCGGGCACCGTGAAGGTCTTCGGCAAGACGCTTGCGGGTGTCAACGCGCGCGCGGGCTACATGTTCCAGACCGAGGCGCTGATGCCGTGGCGCAGCGCCGTCGACAACGTGATGGTGGGGCTGCAGTACCGCGGCGTGCCCGATGCCGAGGCGCGCCGGCAGGCCGAGGCGTGGCTCTCGCGCGTGGGCCTCTCGGGCTTCGGCGACCGCTACCCGCACCAGCTCTCCGGCGGCATGCGCAAGCGCGTGGCGCTGGCGCAGACGCTGGTGCTCGACCCCGACATCATCCTGATGGACGAGCCCTTCAGCGCACTCGACATCCAGACGCGCCAGCTGATGGAGAACGAGGTGCTGGACCTCTGGAGCGCCAAGAAGAAAGCGGTGCTGTTCATCACGCACGACCTCGACGAGGCCATCGCCATGAGCGACCGCGTGGTGGTGCTGTCGGCCGGGCCGGCCACGCACCCGATCGGCGAATTCGCGATCGACCTCGCACGCCCGCGCGACGTGGCCGAGGTGCGCACGCAGCCGCGCTTCGTCGAGCTGCACACGCAGATCTGGGAGGTGCTGCGCGACGAGGTGCTCAAGGGCTATGCGCAGCAACTGAGGAAGGCCGCCTGATGGCCCGCCTCGGACTCAACGAACGCAATGCGCGCTTCTGGCAACTGGCGCTGCTGGTGGTCATTCTGGTGGCGTGGCACCTTGCCTCGCGCAACCAGCAGTTCGCCTTCTTCCTGGGCGAGCCCATCCAGGTGGCGGGTCGCATCTGGAGCTGGTTCCTGCCGTTCGCGGTGCCGGCCAACGTGTTCTTTCCCGAAGGACTGAAGGGCAACGCCGACATCTACCTGCACCTGGGCACCACGCTGCTGGAGACCGTGCTGGCGTTCGGCATCGGCACCGTGCTCGGGCTGGCCTGCGGGCTGTGGCTGGCGCTCGCGCCCACCGCGAGCCTGATTCTCGACCCCTACATCAAGGCCGCCAACTCGATGCCGCGCGTGATCCTCGCGCCCATCTTCGCGCTGTGGTTCGGCCTGGGCATCTGGAGCAAGGTGGCGCTGGCCGTCACGCTGGTGTTCTTCATCGTCTTCTTCAACGTCTACCAGGGCGTGCGCGAGGTGAGCCCGGTGGTGCTGGCCAACGCGAAGATGCTGGGTGCCAACCAGCGGCAGCTGCTGCGCACCGTGTACCTGCCGAGCGCGACGAGCTGGGTGTTCTCCAGCCTGCACACGTCGGTGGGGCTGGCCTTCGTGGGCGCGGTGGTGGGCGAGTACCTGGGCTCGGCGCGCGGCGTGGGCTACCTGATTCTCCAGGCCGAGGGCACCTTCGACGTCAACACCGTGTTCGCAGGCATCGTGGTGCTCACCGCCTTTGCGCTGGTGCTCGACGGCATCGTGGGCCTGGTCGAAAAGCGCCTCATGAAGTGGCAGCCCAGAACGGGCGAAACCGAAAAGCTCTAGCCCCGGCGTGCGTGCGATGATCCCGCGCGGTGCGCAGGGCGCCGCAACGAATCCACCGGGGTGAACAATGAATCAGGACCACAAGCGGGCCACGACCTTGCGCTCGCGCGACCAGGCGGCCAGGGTCTCGAACGAAGAACTGTTCTTCGACCTGGTCTACGCGTTCTCCGTCACGCAGCTGTCCCACTATCTGCTGGACCACCTCACGCTGCTGGGCGCGTTCCAGACACTGGTGATGTGGTTCGCCGTATGGCTGGGCTGGCAGTACACGGCGTGGACCACCAACTGGTTCAACCCCGGCACGCTGCGCATCCGCGGCGTGCTGTTCGCGATCATGCTGCTGGCCCTGGTGATGGCCTCGGCGCTGCCCGGGGCCTTTGCCGAGCGGGGGCTGGTGTTCGCGCTGTGCTTGGTGGGCATCCAGGCGGGGCGCACGCTCTGCATGCTGATCGCCATCGGCCGCAACGATCCGCTCACGCCCAACTTCCGCCGCCTGCTGGCCTGGAACTGCGTGGCGGGGGCATTCTGGATCGCGGGCGGCCTGGCCGACGGGCCGGTGCGCCTTGCGCTGTGGTTCGGCGGCGTGCTGTGCGAGTACATCGCGCCGATGATCGGGCTGCACTTTCCGGGGTTGGGGCGCTCGTCGACCCGCGAATGGACCATCGACGGCGGCCACCTGGCCGAGCGTTGCCAGCTGTTCGTGATCGTGGCGCTGGGCGAGTCGGTGCTGGCCACCGGCATCGCCTTCGGGCACCACGCCGAATGGCATGCCGCCGACCTGTTCGCGCTGCTCGTGGGCTTTGCGGGCAGCCTGGCGATGTGGTGGATGTACTTCGACACCAGCGCCAAGGAGGCGACGCACGTCATCGAGCATTCGCCGGACCCGGGCGCCATCGGCGCCAAGTTCCACTACACGCACGTGATCCTGGTGGCCGGCATCATCGTGTGCGCGGTGGCCGACGAACTGACGATCGGCGAGGGCGCGCACCATGCCGAACTCAAGTACCTGGGCGCCCTGATCGGCGGGCCGGCGCTCTACCTGTTCGGCAATGCGCTGTTCAAGCGCGTGGTGCGCGGCTTCCTGCCGCAGTCGCACCTGTACGGGCTGGGCCTGCTGGCCGTGCTTGCGGTCTTCGGGTCGCACCTCACGGTGATGACGGTGGGCGCACTGACCACGGTCATCATGATTGCCGTGGCCGCGCTCGAAGCGGTGGTCCGCCGCAGGGCGTGGGCCGCCAAGGCGCCCTGATACGGCGAATGCAGTAGATGCGGCGAACCGCGGGGTTCAGCGCTGCTTCTTCGCCGGCGTGCCGCCGCGCTTCTCGCGCACGACTGGCTGCTTGCTGCTGGCAGGCACCTTGACGATGTTGGAGCCCCTGGGCGCCGCCGCCTTGGAGGGCGCCGCCGCGCCGCGCCGCGAGGTCGTGACCGTGGGCGTGTGGGCGACGGGCCGGATGCCGGTGCCGACGCGGGCCGCGACGCTCGCGCGGATGGGCAGGTACACCACCACGCTGTAGCCCCGCTTGAACGCGTGGTTCTGCTGCACGTCGTTCCACTCGGCCACGTTGGCGGGCTTGAGGTTGTAGCGCCGCGCGATGCTGGCCACGTTGTCGGCGCGGCCGGCCTTCACGGTGGTGCGGCGGGTGACGATTTCGGGCTGGAAGCTCAGGTGACCACCGTCGGCCACGACCGCCGCCACGTCTTCCTTCACGCGCGCGCCGCGCGGCACGATCAGCGTCGAGCCGGCCTTGATGAGCATGCGCGGCGGCACGTTGTTCATGGCGCGCAGGTCGCTTTCGCTCATGCCCGAGCGCTGGGCCGCGTCGGCCACCGTCATGGTGGTGGGCACGACCCAGGCGGTCCAGCTGGCGTACTGGCCTTGCGAGTAGGCGTCGAAGTTGCGCTGGAACACGGCCGCGTTGTCCCAGGGCAGCAGGATCTGCGGCGTGCCAGAGGCGATGAGCACGGGCTTGTGCGCGGCCGGGTTCAGGGCGCGGAAGTCTTCCAGCCGCACGTCGGCCAGCTTGGCGGCGAGCTCCACGTCGAGGTCGCGCGTGAGCGTGACGGTCTGGAAGTACGGGTGGTTGGCGATCACCGGCAGCTCGGTGTTGAAGGCCTGCGGGTTCGCCACGATGTTCTTCACGGCCTGCAGCTTGGGCACGTACAGGCGCGTTTCGGCCGGCATCGTCAGGTCGCTGTAGGTGGTCGGCAGGCCCAGCCGCTGGTTCTTGGCGATGGCGCGGCTCACACTGCCTTCACCCCAGTTGTAGGCGGCCAGGGCGAGCTGCCAGTCGCCGAACATGCCATAGAGCTTTTGCAGGTAGTCGAGCGCGGCGCGGGTGGAGGCCAGCACGTCGCGGCGGTCGTCGCGAAAGATGTTCTGCTTCAGGTCGAAGTCGTTGCCGGTGGCCGGCATGAACTGCCACATGCCCGCCGCGCGAGCGCTGGAGACGGCCTGCGGGTTGAACGCGCTCTCGATGTAGGGCAGCAGCGCGAGCTCGGTCGGCATGTTGCGGCGCTCGAGTTCCTCGACGATGTGGAAGATGTACTTGTCCGAGCGCGCGGTCATGCGCTGGATGTAGTCGGGCCGGCTGGCGTACCACTGCTCGCGGTCGCGAACCAGGTCGCTTTCGAGGTTGGGCATCTTGAAGCCGCGGCGGATGCGGTCCCACATGTCCACCGGCGGGGCGAGCGTGACGACGCTTTGCGACTGCGCCCTGCCATCGGCAAGCGGGGAGAGGGCGCTGCGCGGATAGACCGGGGCCGCACTGCCGGTGCCGCCGGCCTGGGGTGAAGAAGAGGAGGGTGCGGAGCTGTTGTTCGGGCCCGCGCAGCCCGCGAGCACCAGTGAACCTGCAAGGCAGGTGGCAGCGAAAAATTTCATCGGAAGTCGTTTTTCCATTGGCGCAGTGCGGCGAACACGTCGGCTTCGGCTGCATCGGCAGCCAGCTCGGCGTGGGCACGCACCGCTCGAAGGACAGTGGCTTCGCGGCTGCGAAGAAAAGGGTTGATCTGGCGTTCGGTGGCCAGTTGCGAGGGCAGCGTGGGCTGCCCCTGCGCGCGCAGGCTTTCGCAGTGCGCGTAGTAGAGACTCAGTTCGGCGTTGCCCGGTTCCACGGCCAGCGCGAAACGCAGGTTAGAAAGTGTGTATTCGTGGGCGCAGCAGACACGGGTATCGCCGGGCAGCGCCGCCAGCGCGTCGAGCGAATGCAGCATCTGCGCGGGCGTGCCCTCGAACAGTCGTCCGCAGCCGCCGGAGAACAGCGTGTCGCCGCAGAAGAGCAACGGCGCCTGGGAAGGCGCCGATGGCAGGAAGTAGGCGATGTGCCCGGCGGTGTGGCCCGGCACGTCGATCACCTGGAACTGCAGCCCCAGCACCTCGGCCACGTCGCCCTGCGCCATCGGCGTGAAGGGCTCGGGAATGCGCTCGGTCGCGGGTCCCCACACCGGCGCGCCGGTGGCCGCATGCAGCGCGGCCACGCCGCCCGTGTGATCGGCGTGGTGGTGCGTGACTAGAATCGCGGCGAGCTGCAGCTTGTGGCGCGCGAGCGCGTCGAACACCGGTTGGGCATCGCCCGGATCCACCACGATGGCGTGGGACCCGTCGTGCAGCATCCAGATGTAGTTGTCGGCGAAGGCGGGCAGCGGAACAAGGGTCATGAGCGGTCAAATTATAGGTTTGCACGAGTGGTTCGCGACCCCCCCGGGGCGCTACCTTCTGGCTTGGGAGCAGGCCCAGTTCGACCAGGCGGTGGCCGACGTGTTCGGCTATCACGCGCTGCAGCTGGGCGCCGCCGAGGTCGACGCCCTGCGCACCAACCGCATGCCGCACCGCTGGCTGGCGCTGGACGACCCGGCGCGCGGCGCCAGGGGGACGCTGCTGACCGACTTTGCGGCACTCCCGTTCGCGGCGAACAGCCTCGACCTGGTGGTGCTGCCGCACGCGCTGGAGCTCAGCCCCGACCCGCACGCCACCCTGCGCGAGGTCGAGCGGGTGCTGGTGCCCGAGGGCCGGGTGGTGATCTGCGGGCTCAACCCGGCCAGCCTGTGGGGCATGCGGCAGCGCCGGGCGCACCTCTACCGCAAGCTGGGCGTGGGCGATCTCTACCTGCCCGAGGGCGGGGAGTTCATCGGCTACTGGCGCATGCGCGACTGGCTGCGGCTGCTGAGCTTCGAGGTCGAGTCGGGCCGCTTCGGCATCTACCGGCCGGCCGTGCGCAGCGAGGCCTGGCTGGAGCGCGCGCGCTGGATGGACGCCGCCGGCGAGCGCTGGTGGCCCATATTCGGCGCGGCCTACTTCCTGGTGGCGGTGAAGCGCGTGCGCGGCATGCGCCTGCTCAGCGCCGACTGGCGCCGTGCCGCCGCCCGGACGACGGCGCCCGTGCCCATTACGGGCAAGGTGCACCGCAACAAGACCGGCGAACCCGGCAATTGACAAGACAATGACGCCAACGAATACACAAGGACAGTCGGTTTGAACGAAGTCGTGATCTACACAGACGGTGCATGCAAGGGCAACCCCGGCCCCGGAGGCTGGGGCGCGTGGCTCAAGTCCGGTGCCACCGAGAAAGACCTGTTCGGCGGTGAACTCGACACCACCAACAACCGCATGGAGCTGACCGCCGTCATCGAAGGCCTGGCCGCGCTCAAGCGGCCCTGCAAGGTGCTGCTTTACCTCGACAGCCAGTACGTGCGCAAGGGCATCACCGAGTGGATCCGCGGCTGGAAGGCCAAGGGCTGGATGACCGCGAGCAAGCAGCCGGTGAAGAACGTCGAGCTCTGGCAGCGGCTCGACAAGCTGGTGGCAGAGGGCGGCCACCAGATCGAATGGCGCTGGGTAAAGGGCCACTCCGGCGACCCGGGCAACGAGCGCGCCGACATGCTGGCCAACAAGGGCGTGGACAAGGCACTCGGCCGCCTTTGATGCGCGGCTGACCCGGGTCGGGCCCCTGCGCAAGGGGCATGGATGTTGCTAGAGTGCGCTGCGGCGCCACCGGGCGGTTCCCGTCCCACGGTCACTCACTCGTTCGCAGCATGAACCTCGACTACACCACCGACGCGGTCGACCCCGGCCAGCGCTTCGACTACTGGAGCGACGTGGTCTGCAGGCACTTCATTCCCGCCAAGAGCCTGGTGCCCGACCGCGCGCATTTCAATGCGCGCTTTTCGGTGCGCTCGCTGGGCAACCTCACGCTGGCCGAGATGTGTTCCCCGCGGTGCCTCTGGGAGCGCGATGCCCGGCACCTGCGCAGCGGGCCCAACGAGGACTTCATGCTCAGCCTGATGGTGTCGGGCCATGGCGTGCTGTCGCAGTCGGGCCGCAGCGTGATGCAGCGCAACGGCGACATCGTGCTGTACGACGCCGCGCGCCCCTTCAGCTTCGACCTCGCGCCCGAATCGGCGCTGCTGGTGCGCATTCCGCGCATGCAGTTGCTGTGCCGCGTGCCCGAGGCGCACAACCTCACGGCCATGCACCTGGCCGAGGGCCACCCCATCGCGAAGCTGTTGGGCACCATGATCCGCGAGGCGGCGGTGCTCGACATCTCAGGGCGCGACGGCATGCAGGCCAGCCTGGCGAGCTCGCTGCTGGACATGCTCTCGGCCGCGCTGCAAGTGCAGGCCGAAGGCACGGACTCGGCACGCACGGCGCACGGCGCACTGCTGCAGAGAACGCGCGACTACATCGTGGCTCATCTCGACGACTGCGAGCTCGACGTGGCACAGATCGCCCGCGCACAGAACGTCTCGGCCCGCACGCTGGCGCGGGTGTTCGCCGAGCAGGGCACCACACCGGCGCAGTGGCTGTGGAAGCAGCGGCTCGAAGCCAGCCACCGTGCGCTGACGGACGGGCGCGTGCGGCAGGTCACGCAGGCGGCGTTCCAGTACGGCTTCAGCGACATGTCGCACTTCTGCCGGGTCTTCAAGAAGGCCTACGGCGTGACGCCGCAGACGCTCCTGCGCCGGCACTGAGCCGGCACCCTCCCAAAGATCATCGGCCGGCCCTGCGCCGAGCCGCGCCGCTGCGCGCCGGCCATGCCTTCCGGCTTGCCAGCGCCTTCGATCGGCGCGTGCGTGTCTTGTGCTGAGGCACAGGCTGGCCGAACCAGCACATCGCAATGGCGCTGTGAGCAAAGCGCTCGCAGCCGCCGGCCGATAACTTCGGTACCTGCTCTGGACGCACTTCCAGAGCCCTTCTTCTTCAACCACGACCGGAGTCCTCCCGCCATGTCGAGCAACGATCTGCATTACCTCGAGCTTCTTGAAGTCGGCCGCCTCATCCAGTCCCGGGAACTGTCTTCGGTGGAGGTGACGAAGGCGCAGTTCGCGCGCATCGACCAGGTCGACGGCGCCCTGAAGAGCTATGTGCGCGTGATGACCGACTCGGCGCTGGCCGAAGCCGAGCGCGCCGATGCCGAGATCGCCAAGGGGCAGCTGCGCGGTCCTCTTCAGGGCGTGCCGGTCGGCGTGAAGGACCTGTGCTGGACGCAAGGCGTGCCCACCGCCGCCGGCATGACGCTGTACAAGGACTTCGTGCCCACCGAAGACGGCACCGTGGTGCGCAAGCTGCGCGAAGCCGGTGCGGTCATCCTCGGCAAGCTGCAGCTCACCGAGAGCGCGTACGCCGACCACCATCCGTCGGTGTCGCCGCCGGTCAATCCGTGGAACGCGGCGCACTGGCCGGGCGTGTCGTCCAGCGGCTCGGGCGTGGCCACGGCGGCGGGCCTGTGCTACGGCTCGCTGGGCACCGACACGGGCGGCTCCATCCGTTTTCCCTCGGCCGCCAACGGCCTCACGGGCCTGAAGCCGACCTGGGGCCGCGTGAGCCGCTACGGCGCCTTCGAGCTGGCGGCCACGCTGGACCACATCGGCCCGATGACCCGCAGCGCGGCCGACGCGGGCGCCATGCTCGGCGCCATCGCCGGCGCCGACGCGAAGGACCCCACGGCCAGCCTGCTGCCCGTGCCCGACTACCTCGCGGACATGGCCAAGGGCCTGGCCGGCCTGCGCGTGGGCATCGACACGCGCTGGACCACCGATGGCGTCGATGCGCCGACGCGCGCGGTGCTCGACGCCGCCATCGCGGCCGTGAAGACGCTGGGGGGCGAGGTGCGCGAAGTGAGCTTCCCCGACCCCACGCAGGCCATCGAAGACTGGTTCCCGCTGTGCGGCATGGAAGCCGCAGTGGTGCACGAACAGACCTACCCCTCGCGCAAGGACATGTACGGCCCGGCGGTGGCCGGCCTGGTCGAGCTGGGCCTGGCGCAGCGCGGTGTCGACTACCAGAAGATCGTGCTGCGCCGCCACGACTTCAGCGGCAAGGTGAGGGCGCTCTTCCAGGACATCGACCTGCTGCTGATCCCGGCCACGGGCATCGCGTCGCCGACGATGGAGCGCATGTCGCAGATGGGCGTGGACGCCGATCTGATGGCCGCGATGCTGCGCTACACCTGCCCCTTCGACATGACCGGCAGCCCCACGATCACGCTGCCCGGCGGCTTCACGCCCGCGGGCATGCCGGTGGCCTTCCAGTTCGTGGCGCGCCACTTCGACGAGGCGCTGCTGGTGCGCGCGGGCGCGGCCTTCCAGCAAGCGACCGACTGGCACCGCAAGCACCCGGCGCTCTGAATCTCTTTCCTCCTTTCTTCACATCCCTCGAAAGCACATCACCATGAAACTACGTCACGCGCTTGTCTCCCTGGGTTGCACGCTGGCCCTGGCCACCTCCGCATGGGCCGCGGACCCGCTGAAGGTCGGGCTGATGGAAGACGTCTCGGGCGACCTCGCCTTCATGGGCAAGCCCAAGCTCAACGGTTCGCTGCTGGCGGTGGAAGAAATCAACAAGGCCGGCGGCATCATGGGCCGGCAGGTGGAGCTGATTCACCTCGACCCGCAGGGCGACAACGCGCGCTACCAGGAGTTCACGCGGCGCCTGCTGAGCAAGGACAAGGTCGACGTGCTCATCGGCGGCATCACCTCGGCCTCGCGCGAGGCCGTGCGCCCCATCGTCGACCGCACGCAGACGCCGTACTTCTATACCAACCAGTACGAAGGCGGCGTGTGCGACGCCAACATGATCAGCATGGGCGCGGTGCCCGAGCAGCAGTTCTCCACGCTCATTCCCTACATGGTCGAGAAGTTCGGCAAGAAGGTCTACGTGGTGGCGGCCGACTACAACTTCGGCCAGATCAGCGCCGAGTGGAACCGCTCGATATTGAAGGACATCGGCGGCACCGTGGTGGGCGAAGAGTTCATTCCGCTGGGCGTGTCGCAGTTCGCGCAGACCATCCAGAACATCCAGAAGGCCAAGCCCGACTGGCTGTTGATGCTCAACGTGGGCGCCGCGCAAGATTCGTTCTTCGAGCAGGCCGCCGCCGCCAAGCTGAACCTGCCGATGGGCTCGTCGGTGAAGGTGATGCTGGGCTTCGAGCACAAGCGCTTCGCGCCGCCGGCGCTCAACCGCATGCACGCCACGGCCAACTGGTTCGAGGAGATCGATTCGCCCGCCGCCACCGATTTCAAGAAGCGCTGGCACGCCAAGTTCCCCAACGAGCCGTACATCAACGACATGGGCTACAACGCCTACAACGCGCTGTACATGTACAAGACGATGGTGGAGAAGGCCAAGTCGACCAAGCTGGCCGACCTGCGCAAGGTGATCGCCGCGGGCGACGCGTGCATCGAGGCAGGCGAGGGCAAGGTCTGCATCGACCCCAAGAGCCAGCACGCCTCGCACCAGATGCGCCTGATCGCGGTGGACGAGAAGCACAAGGTCAACGTGCTGAAGGACTACGGGACCATCCAGCCCTACTGGCTCGGCAAGATCGGTTGCGACCTGACGAAGAGCAACGACAAGAAGCAGTACACGCCTTCGGACCTGCCGAAGAAGTCCTGAAGCCCGCGCCCCGAGGACCTTGCGGTGTTCGCCGAAATCTTTTCGTTCTTCTACCAGTTCGCGGACGTGTTCGCGTTCCTCATCCTGTCGGCCGCCGGCCTGGCGATCGTGTTCGGGATGATGGGCGTGATCAACATGGCCCACGGCGAGTTCATCATGTGCGGGGCCTACGTGACGGTGGGCCTGGTGCATGCGGGCTTTGCGCTGCCGCTCGCGCAGCTGTGCGGCACGCTGGCCGCCGGGCTCATCGGCGTGGTGCTGGAGTGGAGCCTGGTGCGCAAGCTCTACAAGCGCCCGCTCGATTCGCTGCTGGCCACCTGGGGGTTGAGCCTGATCGTCACGCAGGGCATGCTGCTGACGGTGGGCTCGTCGGTCACGGGCATCGGCACGCCCGAAGGCAGCTTCGTGGTGGGCGGCTACACCTTCTCGGTGTACCGCATGGTGCTGTTCGCGGCGGCCGTGGCGGTGCTGGGCGGCATCTACTTCATCTTCATGCGCACCCGCTTCGGCGTGCATGCGCGCGCCACGATGCAGAACGCGTCCATTGCGCAGGCCACCGGCGTGCGCGTGGGGCGGGTGTATGCGCTGAGCTTCGGCATCGGGGCGGCGCTGGCCGGCCTGTGCGGCGCGCTGTATGCGCCCACCATGACGCTGATCCCGACGATGGGCGCGGCCTTCCTGGTCGAGAGCTTCGTCACGGTGGTGGTGGGCGGTGCCAACGTGCTGCTGGGCACCGCGCCGGCCGGCATCCTGCTGGCGGTGATCCGCACCGGGCTCAACGGCTGGGGCGGACAGATCGTGGGGCAGATCGGCATGCTGCTCGCGGTGATCGTCGTCATCCGCATCCTGCCCGAGGGGGTGTCGGGCTGGCTGGCACGCAAAACCCGATGAACCGCGCTGAACCACGCTGAACCGACGGAGTCATCTTTCATGTTCCAACTCATCAACGGCCCGCAGACGCTAGGCACCACGCGCGTCTTCTGGCTTCCCTTCCTGGCGGTGCTCGCCGCGGTGCTGCTGTACCCGGTGGTCGCCGACGCCTACGACGTGGGCAACATGGCCTACCTGCTCACCTGGGTCTTCATGGCCATGGGCCTGTGCCTGGTGTGGGGCTACGGCGGCATGCTGTCCTTCGGGCAGACGCTGTTCTTCGGCATCGCGGGCTACGGCTACGGCGTGCTCGCCATCAACCTGGGCGGCGAGGCGGGCACCACCTTCCTGGCGCTGCTGGGTGCCTTGGTGCTCGCGGCGCTGGCCGCGGCGGTGCTGGGGTATTTCATGATCTGGGGGCGCGTGGGCGGCGTGTTCTTCGGCATCGTCACGCTGTCGGCCACGCTGGTGCTGGCCTTCTTCCTGGGGCAGACGGCGGGACCTGAATGGCACATCGGCAGCGCGCGGCTCAACGGCTTCAACGGCATGAAGGACATGGCGCCGCTGAACCTGCCGCTGCCGGGCGGCGAAACGCTGTACTTCGACGGCATGCCGCTCTACTACCTGGTGGTGGGGCTCATCGTGGTGGTGTACATCGGGCTGCGCATGCTGCTGAACTCACGCTTCGGCCATGTGGTGGTCGCGGTGCGCGAAGACCCGCAGCGCGCCGAGCTGCTGGGCTACGACGTGCGCAAGTACCAGCTGGCGACCTTCGTCATCGGCTCGGCCCTGGCGGGCCTGAGCGGCGTGCTCTACACCTCGTGGGGCCAGTTCATCACGCCCGCGAGCATCGGGCTGCCGGCGGCGGCCATGCCGATCGTGTGGGTGGCGTTCTCGGGGCGCGGGGACATCACGGCCACGCTGGTCGGCTCGTTCCTGGTGCTGTGGGCGTTCCAGACCATCACGGTCTACAGCCAGCAGGCCGCGCTGCTGCTGATGGGCGCGATGCTGCTGTGCACGGTGATGGTGGCGCCGCAGGGCTTCGTCATCGGCGTGGTGCAGGCGGTGCGGCGCGTGTTCGCCAGGCGCGGCGGCAGCGCCGTGAAAGAGCGTTCGGTGCACAGCGTGCCCGACGCACAGGAGGTGCGCGCATGACCCCCTTGTTGCAAACCCGCTCGCTGACCAAGCACTTCGGCGGGCATGCGGCCGTGTCCGAGGTGGACCTGTCGGTGACGCAGGGCGAGATTCACTGCCTCATTGGCCCCAACGGCGCGGGCAAGAGCACGCTGTTCAAGCTGATCGTGGGCACGCACGAGGCCACCTCGGGCCACATCGCCTTCCAGGGCGCGGACGTGACGCGCCAGCGCCCGTTCCAGCGCGTGCAGCAGGGCATGAGCATCAAGATGCAGGCGCCCAGCGTGTTCAAGGAACTGCCGGTGCGGCAGAACATCCACATCGCGCTGCAGCACCACGTGGCGGGCCGCGCGGAACTCACGCGCGAGGAAGACCGGCTGCTGGCGCTGCTCGACCTTGCCGCCGACGCGAAGAAGCTGGCCGGCGAGCTGGCGCACGGCCAGCAGCAGTGGCTGGAGATCGGCATGGCGCTGGCGCTCAAGCCCGTGCTGCTGCTGATGGACGAGCCCACCGCGGGCCTGTCGCCCGAGGAAACCTTCAAGACCGGCGAGCTGATCCAGAAGCTCAACGCCGAAGGCATGACGGTGCTGGTGGTGGAGCACGACATGGCCTTCATCCGCCAGATCGCGCAGCGCGTGACGGTGCTGCATTTCGGCAAGGTGTTTGCCGAAGGTTCCATCGCAGAAGTCATCGCCGACCCGCGCGTGGCCGAGATCTACCTGGGGAAGACCCATGAGCACTGAAGTCGTTCTGGACGTGAAGGGCCTGCATGCGAGCTACGGCGCCACGCCGATCCTGCAGGGCGTGGACCTCAGGGTGCGCAAGGGCGAGATCGTGAGCCTCATCGGGCGCAACGGCGTGGGCAAGACCACCACCATGCGCTGCCTGATGGGCCTGCTGCGCACGCGCGGCGGCAGCGTGCAACTGCGCGGGCAGGAAATATCGGCGCTGCCGAGCGATGCGCGCGCGCGCCTGGGCATCGGCTACGTGCCGCAAGGCCGCGACGTGTTCGCGCGCATGACGGTGGCGGAGAACCTGATGGTGGGCGAGCTGGTCGGCGGGCCCCAGGGCAAGAAGCTGCCCGACCTGGTCTACCAGTACTTTCCCAAGCTCGCGGAGCGCCGCAACCAGCTGGCCGGCACCATGTCGGGCGGCGAGCAGCAGCAGCTCGCCATCGGCCGCGCGCTGGTGGGCAACCCGGCGCTGATGCTGCTCGACGAGCCGTCCGAAGGCATCCAGCCTTCCATCGTGCAACTGATCTGCGACGTGCTGCGCGCCATCCGGCGCGACCTGGGCACGACGATTCTGTTCGTGGAACAGAACCTCGACACGATCCTGGACGTCGGCGAACGCGCCTACGTGATGGAGAAGGGCCGCGTGGTGGGCCGCATCGAAGCGGGCCACATGAACGCGCAGACCGTGCGCAACCACCTGATGATCTGAAGGACAACCCCATGAGCTGGCTCGACCAATCGATCATGCACACGCGCGGCATCGGCCGCGAACGCAGCATTGTCACGCATGAACTCACCGAGGCGAAGCAGGGCACCTTCCACTTCACCATCGGCCCGTATTCCAGCCCCGTGATGACGGTGAAGCCCGGCGACCGCATCGTGGTGGAGACGCGCGACGCCTTCGACGGCAAGATAGTGACCGAGCAGGACCTGCCCTCGAAGGTGCTGACCATGCCCTTCGTGAACCCGCAGAACGGGCCGATCATGGTCGAGGGGGCCGAGCCCGGCGACACCCTCGCCGTGCACATCGAGTCGATGGCGCCGCGCGGGCCCAACCCGCGCGGCACCTGCTGCATGATCCCGTCGTTCGGCGCGCTGAGCGGCACCGCCTTCACCGCGCTGCTGAACGAGCCGCTGCCCGAGATCACCCGCAAGATCGACGTGGACGAGGAGGGCGTGTACTGGAGCAAGCGCGTCACGCTGCCCTACAGGCCGCACATCGGCACGCTGAGCTGTTCGCCCGAGATCGACTCCATCAACAGCCTCACGCCCGACCAGCACGGCGGCAACATGGACCTGCCCGACATGGGCCCGGGCAGCATCACCTACCTGCCGGTGCGCACCGCGGGCGCGCGCTTGTTCATCGGCGACGCGCACGCCTGCCAGGGCGACGGCGAGGTCTGCGGCACGGCGGTGGAGTACCCGAGCCTCACGACCATCCGCGTGGACCTCGTCAAGGGCTGGAGCCTCGAATGGCCGCGGCTGGAGACCGCCGAGATGATCATGGCCATCGGCAGCGCCCGGCCGCTGGAAGACGCGACCCGCATCGCCTACAAGGAGCTGGTGCTCTGGATGGAGGCCGAATACGGCTACGACCGCTGGGACGCCTACATGATGCTGAGCCAGTGCGGCAAGGTGCGGCTGGGCAACTTCGTCGACCCGAAGTACACCGTGGGGGCCGGCATTTCGAAGACGTACCTGGCGTTTTGAGTACTTTCGGGGGCCTGATAATCGCGGGATGACTGAAACCTCACGTTTGGCTGAACTGCGCCGCGTGGCCATCCTCGACACGAGCGAAGAGGCCGCCTACAACGAAATCACCCGCCTTGCCGCGCAGATGTGCGGAACGCCCATTGCGCTGATCTCGCTGGTCGACGACCGGCGGCAGTGGTTCAAGTCGCGGGTGGGGCTGGAGGCGGCGGAAACGCCCCGGGCGCATGCGTTCTGCGCGCATGCGATCCAGACGCCCGGCGAGGTGATGGTGGTCAACGACGCCCTGGCGGACCAGCGCTTCAAGTCGAACCCGCTGGTCACCGGCGACCCGAGCATCCGCTTCTATGCAGGCGCGCCCCTGGTGACGAGCAATGGCGAAGCGCTGGGCACGGTGTGCGTGATCGACACCAAGCCGCGCGAGATCAGCCTCGAAGCCCTGGAGCAACTGCGCTTCCTGGCGCAGCAGGTGGTCACGAAGCTCGAGGAACGGGCGCGCGACAACGACGCTTCGGCCTAGATCGCCCCGTCGAACATCATCACGTCGACCTCGTCGCCCGGCGCGACGTTGCCCTGGGCGTGGTGCAGCACCACGAGCCCGTTGGCCTCGAGCATCGAGCTCAGCACGCCAGAGCCCTGGTTGGCGGCCACCGTCACCTGGGGCAAGGCCCCGTTCACCGACGTGACAAAGCCGCGCTGGTACTCGGTGCGTCCGGGCTTCTTGCGGATGGGGCCCGTGCTGCGGGCACGCAGCAAGGGCGGCGGGGCGCAGGCGGTTGCGTGGCAGCCCATCAGGCGCAGCAGGGCCGGGCGCACGAAGGCCAGGAAGGTCACCATCACGGCCACCGGATTGCCCGGCAGGCCGAACAGCAAGGCCGGCTGCGTCGAGGCGTCGGGCCCGTCCCGTGGAATGAGCCCCACGGCCAACGGCCGGCCGGGGCGCATGGCCACCCGCCAGAAGGCCATGTCGCCCAGCTGCTGCATCACGTCGCGCGTGTGGTCGGCAGCGCCCGCGCTGACGCCGCCGCTGGTGACGATGGCATCGGCCTCGCGCGCCGCGCGCTTCAGCGTGGCCGCCAGCGTGGCCGGGTCGTCGCGCACCAGGCCGAGGTCGATCACCTCGCAGCCCAGCTTCGCGAGCAGGCCGAACACCGTGTAGCGGTTGCTGTCGTACACCGCGCCTTCGCGCGGCGCCTCGCCCAGGCTCAGGATTTCGTCGCCCGTCGAGAAGTACGCAACCCGCAGCCGCCGCAGCGCGCTCACGCCGGGCAGGCCCAGGCTCGCGACCATGCCCAGCGCGGCCGGCGACAGGCGCTCGCCCCGGCGCAGCGCGGGTTGGCCCTGCATGAGGTCTTCGCCGGCAAAGCGGCGGTTGTCGCCACGGCGCACCACATGCGCCGGAAAGCGCACCTGGTCGCCCTCGACGTTGCAGAACTCCTGCGGAATCACGGTGTCGAGCCCGGCCGGCATCATCGCGCCGGTCATGATGCGCACCGCGTCGCCCGCGCCCAGCGCGCCCCGCCAGGCCGCGCCGGCCAGCGCCGTGCCCACGACGCGCACGGTGACAGAGGCGTCGCTGGGCGCGTTTTCCCGCAGCAAGGCGCCGTCGAAGGCATAGCCGTCCATGGCGGAGTTGTCGTGCGGCGGCACACTGATGGGCGAGACGATGTCCTCGGCCAGCACGCGGCCCAGCGCATCGAAGAGCGCCACGCTTTCGCGCTGGGTAACGACGCACGGCGCGGTGAGTCGCGCAAGAAAGGCATGCACCGCTTCGACGCTCAGGTCGGCGGCGTCGTAGCCCGGCAGGGCGGCGGCGATGTCTGCGATGCGGCTCATCGGTTCTCGAGCGCGTGCAGCTCGATCAGGGTGTTGACGTTGAAGAAGGCCTCGGGCGCATCGCCGGGGCGGTCGAAGGGCACGCGCACCGTGCGGTGCTGCGCGGTCCAGGCGTGGACCTTGCGGCCGCCGGCTTCGGTGTAGCGGCGCAGGCTGTGGTGCAGGTCGGCGCGCAGCAGGCAGAACACGGGTTGGGGGCGCAGCGCGGCGGCGGTATCGCCCTCGGCGGTTTCGGGGGCGGCAACCATGGCGATCTCGGCATCTTCGGCGGCCGCCGCCGCTGCTTCAGCCAGCCGGGCTGCCAGGTCGAGCGGAAACAGCGGGGTGTCGCAGGGCACGGTCAGCAGCCAGGGCGTGGTGCAGTGTTCGAGGCCGCTCAGGAAGCCGGCGAGCGGCCCCGGGTAGTCGGCCAGGCTGTCGGGCCACACCGGTGCGCCGAAGGCTTCGTAGGCGGCCCGGTTGCGGTTGGCATTGACCATGAGCGCACCGACCTGCGGGCGCAAGCGGCGAATCGCATGCAGCGCCAGCGGCTCGCCTCGGAAGAGCTGCAGGCCCTTGTCGACGCCGCCCATGCGCGAGCCGCGTCCACCGGCCAGCAGCAAGCCCGTGATGTCAACAGGCGCGATGGCGGGCTGCGCGTGCATGGCCACGGCCGGCCTCATCCGCCGATGTAGCTCATCTCGACGCGGCGCGGGGCCTTGTCGCCCGCGCTGCCGCTGCGCTCGTCCTCCGGTCCGCGCAGGGCGCGCAACTCGGAATAGCGGTCGGCGCGGCCCTGCCAGATGTGGCCGATGGCGGAAGACAGGTCGTCGTCGCTCGCGGTGCCGCGCAGCAGCGGTCGCAGGTCGTGGCCCGCGCTGGCGAACAGGCACAGGTACAGCTTGCCTTCGGTCGACAGGCGCGCGCGGCTGCAGTCGTGGCAGAAGGCCTGTGTCACGCTGCTGATGACCCCGATTTCGCCGCCGCCGTCCGCGTAGGCCCAGCGCTGGGCCGTTTCGCCGGGCGTGGAGGCCTCCAGCGGCACCAGCGGGAACTCGGCATGGATGCGCGCGATGACGTCGGCCGAGGGCAGCACCTCGTCCATGCGCCAGCCGTTGGTGGCGCCCACGTCCATGTATTCGATGAAGCGCAGCACCACCTTGCCGCCGTGGTGCTGGCGAAAGTAGCGCGCCATCGGCAATATCTCTTGCTCGTTGGTGCCGCGCTTGACCACCATGTTGACCTTGATGGGCCCCAGGCCCGCGGCCAGCGCCGCGTCGATGCCGGCCAGCACGTCGGCCACCGGAAAGTCGACGTCGTTCATGTGGCGGAACACGGCGTCGTCCAGGCTGTCGAGGCTCACCGTCACGCGCTGCAGGCCCGCGGCCCGCAATGCGGCGGCCTTGCGCTGCAGCAGCGATCCGTTGGTGGTGAGCGTGAGCGCCAGCGGCTCGCCACCCGGCGTGCGGATGCCGGCGAGCTGTTCGATCAGCCCTTCGATGTTCTTGCGCAACAGGGGCTCGCCGCCGGTGAGGCGGATCTTGCGCACGCCGTGGCCGGCGAACAGGCGGGCCAGCCGCGTCATTTCCTCGAAGCTCAGCAGCGCGCTGTGCGGCAGGTACTTGTAGTCCTTGTCGAACACGTCCTTGGGCATGCAGTAGCTGCAGCGGAAGTTGCAGCGGTCGGTCACGCTGATGCGCAGGTCGGTCAGGGGCCGGCCCAGGCGGTCGAGCAACTGGCCGGTGGCAGGCACGGTCAGCTCCGGCACGGCCACGGCGGGTTGCGCGTGGCCGACGGCGGAAATGGGAATGACGGTGCTGCTGCTGTTCTTCATGGCGTCGAGGGGAGAGGGCGATTTTGCGCCATCGCCCATGAGCCCACTCGGCGCAGGCTACTTGAGCACGGCCGCATAGACCATGTTGCGCGCAAGGCTCCGGTAGTGCGTGCGGTACTTGGGCGACTGCAGCATGAGCACCACGAACATCTCGTTCCTGGGGTCGACCCACATGTAGGTGCCGCCCGCGCCGCCCCAGTTGTATTCGCCGCCGGCCGCCGGATAGGGCGCCTCGCCGTCGTTGCGGCGCACCGCGAAACCCAGGCCGAAGCCGTAGCCCGGGCCCGGCAGGTACAGCGGACCGGGCACGATGCCGGCGCCCGCGTTGGCATGGTCGGAGGTCATCAGCGCCAGGGTGCGCGGACCGAGGTAGCGCTTGCCGTCGAGCGAGCCGCCGTTCAGCAGCATCTGCAGGAAGCGCGCGTAGTCGTTCGCCGTCGACACCAGCCCGCCGCCGCCCGACTCGTACTTGCGCACGATGCGCGGGTCGTTGAAGTCGGCCCCCACGCCGAAGCTGCGGTCGCTGGGCAGCGGCTCGGCAATGCGCGGCTGGCGCGCCGCCTCCGGCACGTAGTAGCTGGTGTCCTTCATGCCCAGCGGGTCGAGCAGGCGGGTTTTCTCGAACTGGTAGAGCGACTGGCCCGACACCACCTCGATCACGCGCCCCAGGATGTCGGTCGACTGGCTGTACTCCCAGGTCGTGCCGGGCTGGTAGGCCAGCGGCAGCCTGGCCAGGCGCTGGGAAAACTCGGCCAGCGTCGGGTCGCCGGCGCCCAGGCCGGCGGCGTTGTAGGCCTGCTTGACCAGGCCCGGGCCGAAGAAGCCGTAGGTCAGGCCCGAGGTGTGGCGCATCAGGTCCTGCACGGTGATCGGGCGGCGCGCGGGCACGGTGTCGAGCACCGGCTTGCCGTCGGGGCCGGGCTTCTCGACGCCCACCGTCATGCTGGCGAACTCCGGCAGGTAGGTGGCGACGGGGTCGTCCAGCTTCAGGCGGCCGTCTTCCACCAGCATCATCGCGGCGACCGTGGTGATGGGCTTGCTCATCGAGTAGATGCGGAAGATGCCGTCGCGCGGCATCGGCGCGCCCGTGGCCGTGTCGAGCTTGCCCACCGGCTCGAACCAGGCCACCTTGCCCTGGCGCGCCACCAGCAGCACCGCGCCAGGGATCTTGCCGGCGGCCACGTCGGCCTTGAGCACGTCGCTGAGCATCTGCAGGCGCTCGCTCGACAGGCCGACCTGCTCGGGCGTGGCGGTGGGCAGCGCCTGCGCGGCGGCCAGCAGCGGAATGGCCAGGCCGAGGCCCAGCACGGCGGTGCACAGGGTGCGTTTCAGGAATCTCATGGATTTGTCTCCGTCTTGTTGTGGTGAATTCAAAACCGGCACGACGGTCTTGGGCGCCGTCTGTTGCGTGTCCGCACCGGGCTATCCGCGGCAGAGCTTCAGGTTGGTGCGGGTGGCTCGCACGACGGGCAGGATGTCCTCGGCGTCCGCCGGTGGATAGTTTTCCTTCACGCCCTCGTCGGTGCGCGCGGCATCTTCGGCCAGCGGTTCGAGCGTCTTGAGGCAGCCCGCGCGGTCGCCGAGCCGGAACTGCGTGATCGCCAGGTCGTTGCGCACGCGGCCTTTGGTGATCCAGTCCAGCGTCTTGTCGCAGTCGCCGAGCACCGGTGCGAGGGTGGTCCGGGCGGCGGCGTAGTCCTTGGCGTCGTACTGGCGCTTGAAGGTCTTGCGGGTGGCGGCCACGGCCTTGGTGGTGCAGGCGGGGGCCGGCATGGTGTACGTGCCTTCGAACGAGGCGCGCGCCCCGCAGCTCTGGCGGCAGTCCTCGGAGCCGTTGCTGGTGACCTCGACCACGCGGCCCTTGACGGTGAAATTCACCACGCACGCGGTGTCGTCGATCTTCGACTTGCCCCGCACGATGGTGCCGTCGAGTGCGCACAGGTGGGCGTTCGGGCCAATGGTGTTGAGGTCGAAGCGCCCGCTGGGCTTGACGTTCAGCGAGCCGGCGCCGCCTTCGTAGATGTACTCGCCGGCGGGTGGATTGGCGGGCTGGGCGCCGGCAACGCCGGTGCCCAGCAGCAACAGGAACGCGGGTACGAGGGACAGGATGCGATGCAATTTCATCGGTGCGAAGCCTTTGGTGAGGACGCGTGGCAGTGTATCGATGCCCTCGCCGGGTGTGCGGTGTTGGCTTGTTTGAGGCATCGCATGTTTCGATGTCTTGACGCGGCCAATGAGAATTCCTATCATTTGGCTGCCTGAGTACGCACCAAGTCGACAACGCAAAGGGCTCTTCCAACCCAGGAGCTCCAGCCCGTGCCGTACACCTTGCCAGCCTTGCCCTATGCTTTCGATGCGCTCGAACCGCACATCGACGCGCAGACCATGGAAATCCACCATGGCAAGCACCACCAGACCTATGTGAACAACCTCAATGCGGCGTTGAAAGACACGCCGCACGCGGGCACGCCGGTCGAGCAGCTGATCGCCGGTGTCGAGGATCTGCCCGAGGCGCTGCGCGCACCGGTACGCAACAACGGCGGCGGCCACGCCAACCACAGCCTGTTCTGGTTGGTGATGGCGCCGGTCGGGCAGGGCGGCGGCAGTGCCCCCACGGGCGCGCTGGCCCAGGCCATCGACACCGACCTGGGCGGCCTCGACGCGTTCAAGGACGCCTTCACCAAGGCCGCCCTCACGCGCTTCGGCAGCGGCTGGGCCTGGCTGTCGGTGGGCGCTGGCGGCAGGCTCGCCGTGGAAAGCAGCGGCAACCAGGACAGCCCGCTGATGCGGGGCATCGGCTCGGGCAACACGCCCATCCTGGGGCTGGACGTGTGGGAGCACGCCTATTACCTCAAGTACCAGAACCGCCGCCCCGAGTACATCGCGGCCTTCTACAACGTGGTGAACTGGGCCGAGGTGGCCCGGCGCCACGCCGCCGCGACCGCCGGCTGAGGAGCGGGCCCATGAACGAACCGCTGCACGCCACGGTGGCCGGCGCACAGCCGAAGCCGGCACGTCCGATGCGCGAATGGGTCGGCCTGGCCATCGTCGCGGCCGGTGGGCTGGTGGCGGTGTCGCAGTTCTGGCAGTTCGTGCGCGCCGACCCGCTGGTGTGGAACGCCTTGCTCGGCGGCTCGATTGCCGCGCTGGCCACGGCGCTGGGCACGCTGCCGGTGCTGTTCTCGCAGAAGCTGCCCGACCGTTTGCAGGACACGCTGTTCGGCTTCGGCGCCGGCGTGATGCTGGCCGCCAGCGCCTTCTCGCTGATCATTCCGGGGCTGGAGGCCGCGAAGCAGGTGGGCGTGTTCGGCGGCGGCAGTTGGGCGGCGGGCGGGGTGATCGGCTCGGCCATCCTGCTGGGCGGCGCGGTGCTGATGCTGATGGACCGCGTGCTGCCGCACGAGCACTTCATCAAGGGCCGCGAAGGCCAGAGCGCGAAACAGCTGCGTCGCACCTGGCTTTTCGTGTTCGCGATTGCGCTGCACAACGTGCCCGAGGGCCTGGCGATCGGCGTAGGCTATGCGGCCGACAACGGCCTGCGCGCCGACGCGCTGGCGACCGGCATTGCGATCCAGGACGTGCCCGAGGGCCTGGTCGTCGCGGTGGCGCTGCTGGCCGCGGGCTACAGCCGCGTGTTCGCGGTGCTGATCGGCATGGCATCGGGCCTGGTGGAGCCGCTGGGCGCGGTGCTGGGCGCCGCGGTGGTCGGCCATTCGGCGATGCTGCTGCCCTGGGGCTTGGGTTTTGCGGCGGGCGCGATGCTGTTCGTCATCAGCCACGAGATCATTCCCGAGTCGCACCGCAAGGGGCACGAAGCCTTCGCCACCAGCGGGCTGATGATCGGCTTCGTGCTGATGATGCTGCTGGACACCGCGTTGGGGTAGGGGGCCTTCGTGGGACACCGCGGAACCGGCTTTGCCGGGCCGCAGGTGTCGCCCCCGGCGAGGGGGTTGGCGAAGCGACACGAAGTGCGCGCAGCCTGGGGGAGCGCCAGGTTCTAGCCGTGCTTGACTGCGACGGTCTTGAGCGTGGTGAAGCCGTACAGCGCCTCGAAGCCCTTCTCGCGGCCGTAGCCCGATGACTTCACGCCGCCGAAGGGCAGTTCCACGCCGCCACCCGCGCCGTAGTTGTTGATGAACACCTGGCCGCTGCGCACGCGCTTGGCCATGCGGAACTGGCGCGAGCCGTCGGCGGTCCACACGCCGGCCACCAGGCCGAACTGCGTGGCGTTGGCAAGCGCCACCGCCTCGTCTTCGTCGGTGAAGGACATGGCGGCCAGCACCGGGCCGAACACCTCCTCCTGCGCCAGGCGATGGCCCACGGGCACGTCGCGCAGCAGGGTGGGGGCCTGGTAGAAGCCCGTTTCTGGCGCTTCCTCGACCACGACGCCCTGCGCCACCATCGGAATGCCGGCATGTTGGGCATCACTCAGGAAATCCCACACGCGCTGCTGCTGCGTCTGGCGGATCAGCGGGCCCACGTCGAGGTCCATCGCGGCGGGGCCGACGCGCAGCGCCTCGAAGGCATGTCCCAGGCGCTCGAGCAGCGGCTCGTAGATGTTGCGCTGGATCAGCACGCGCGAGCCGGCCGAGCAGGTCTGGCCCGCGTTCTGCACGATCGCGTTGATGACCACCGGGATCACCGCGTCCAGGTCGGCGTCGGCAAAGACGATCTGCGGGCTCTTGCCGCCGAGCTCGAGCGTGACCGGGCAGTGCCGTTCGGCCGCCACCTGCTGGATCAGCGTGCCGATCTTCGGGCTGCCGGTGAAGCTGATGTGGTCGATGCCCTCGTGCCGCGCGAGCGCGTCGCCCACCTCGTGGCCGTATCCCGTCACGATGTTGAGCGCGCCGGCCGGAAAACCGACCTCGGCCGCCAGCTGCGCCACGCGAATCAGCGACAGGCAGGCGTCTTCGGCCGGCTTCACCACGCACACGTTGCCCGCGGCCAGCGCGCCGCCCACGCTGCGCCCGAAGATCTGCATCGGGTAGTTCCAGGGAATGATGTGGCCGGTGACGCCGTGCGGCTCGCGCCAGGTGAACACGCTGTAGCCGTCCTGGTAGGGAATGGTCTCGCCGTGCAGCTTGTCGCAGGCGCCGGCATAGAACTCGAAGTAGCGCACCAGGGCCACGGCGTCGGCGCGGGCCTGCTTCACGGGCTTGCCGCAGTCGCGTTGCTCGATGAGCGCCAGTTCGTCGACGTGCTCGGCGATCTTCTGCGAGAGCTTGTAGAGCAGGCGGCCGCGGTCGGCGGCGCTGACCTTGTGCCACACGCCCTCGAAGCAGTCGCGCGCGGCGCGCACGGCGGAGTCGATGTCGGCGGCGTTGCTGCGCTGGATCTCGTCGAAGGTTTGACCGTCGGAAGGGTCGATGACCGGCAGGGTGCGGCCGGAGGAGGACGGAACGTCCGCGTTGGCGATGTAGTTGAGCTGCATGGGGCAGGATTTTGCGCGAAGCGCGCGAAATCCGTGGCCGGGCGCGACGGCAACCCCTGTGCAGCTGCTGTGTGCCGCCTCTACTTGGCGGCCGTGGCCTTCGGCAGTGCCCGCACGGCGTTCAGCGTGCGTTCCACATGCTTGTCGGGGTTCAGGTTCTGGTAGTAATAGGCGACCTTGCCGTCGGGTGCGATCACGTAGGACAGGCGGTTGGCGAAGTCGGGCCGGGTCTGCATCAGCGCGTCGAAACCGTTGATGACGGTCTTGGCTTCGTCCGACGCCACCGGAAAGCGGCTCTGGCAGGACTTGACGGAAAACTTCGACAGCGTGCCGATGTCGTCCGCCGAGACGCCGATGACAGTGGCGCCCAGGGCGGCGAACTTGTCGACGGCCTCGGCGAAGGCGTGCGCCTCGATGGAGCAGTCGGCGGAGTCGGCGGCCGGAAAAAAGTAGACCACCACCGGCCCCTTGGCGAGCGCGTCGTTCAGCGAATAGCGAAAGGTCTTGCCGCCCAGGGCGGCGTCGGCGGTGAAGCGGGGCACGGGGTCGCCGATGTCCAGCGCGGCCCAGGCGGGGAGTGCAAGGGCCGGGACAGCGGCAAAAACAGTCGTCACGGCGATGCGCGAGAAGGTCGAACGGGCCATGATGTACTCCGGTGCGGTGTGGCGGGAATTCTAGGCCGCGGCGTGAACGCAGGGGCTTGCCTGAAACCGGCACCGCCCCGCGGGCGTACAAGAAGACAACGACAAAACCACAACGCAAGGTAAATCTCGATCATGAAGGCCTGGACCTCACTTCTGCGCATGGCGCTTGCAGGCGCTCTGGCCGCGGCGCTCGGCGCCTGCGGCTCCCTGCCGCCGACGCCGGAAAGGCCGGCGGAGTTTTCCGCGTCCGCCGATGCGTCGACCACGCTGGCGAAGATCGTCGACGCGTCCACCCCGCCGGGCGAGCATTCGGGCTTCCGGCTGATGCCGCTGGGCGTTTACTCGCTGGACGCGCGCATCCAGCTCGCGCAGCGGGCCCAGCGCTCGCTGGTGGTGCAGTACTACCAGCTCGAGAACGACGCGGTGGGCCGGTTGCTGCTGCGCACGCTGCGCGAAGCGGCGGCACGCGGCGTGAAGGTGCGCGTGCTGGTCGACGACCTGTACACGGTCAAGAGCCAGCAACTGTTGCTGGCCCTGTCCGAAACGCCCAACGTGCAAGTGCGCCTGTTCAACCCGTTCTGCTGCGGGCGCAACGGCTTCCTGTCGCGCTTTGCGGCCTCGCCCTTCGAGATCGTGCGGCTCAACCACCGCATGCACAACAAGCTGTTCATCGCCGACGGCGTGATGGCGGTGGTGGGCGGGCGCAACATCGCCGACGAGTATTTCGTGCTGAGCGAGGCGCAGAACTTCATCGACATGGACGCGCTGGTGGTCGGCAAGGTGGTGCCGCAGCTCGAGCAGATCTTCGACGCCTACTGGAACAGCGTGCAGGTCTGGCCCATTGCCGACATCGTGGCGGGCGAGGGCGGCCACAAGCCCGGCACCGCCGACTTCGACAGCTGGGTCGGCATGGCCGCGCCGCCGCCGAAGATCGTGCTGCCGCCTTCCGACATCCTGGGCTACGGCCCGATCGCCGAGGAGCTCGACGGCGGCCGCATGGGCCTGCTGTGGGGCGAGGCCCGCGCCATCGCAGACCCGCCCACCAAGCCCGCGACCATGACGGCCGACGAGGCCATCGCCACCAGCGTGACGATGAAGGTGTGGGCCCTGCTGCTGGACGCCAAGACCGAGGTCGACCTGACCTCGCCCTACCTCGTGCCCGGCGAGCGCGGCATGGCCGCCTTCGAAGACCTGGCCAAGCGCAACGTGAAGCTCACGCTGCTGACCAACTCGCTGGCCGCCAACGACGAACCGCTGGTGCACACCGGCTATGCGCGCTACCGCCAGCGGCTGCTCGAAAGCGGCGCCGACCTGTACGAGCTGAGCCCGCAGCGCACCAGCAAGGGCGAGCGCTTCGGCATGTTCGGCAAGTCGCTCGGCCGGCTGCACGCCAAGACCGCCGCCATCGACAAGAAGCGCATCTTCATCGGCTCGATGAACCTCGACCCGCGCTCGGCCAGCCAGAACACCGAGATGGGGCTGGTGGTCGACAGCCCGCAGCTGGCGCGCGAGATGCTGCGCATCATCAACATCAGCAAGCTGCAGAACTCCTACCGGCTGCGCCTGGCCAAGGACACCGGCACGCTGCAGTGGCTCACCAACGACGGCGAGAAAGAGGTCATCCTGACCTACGAGCCGGAGTCGGGTTTCTTCCAGCGCTTCTACAACATGCTCATTGCACCCATCGTTCCCGAGATGCTGTTGTAGCCTCGGGGGATG
Organism: Variovorax sp. 10N412; assembly: GCF_056394985.1. Lineage (NCBI taxonomy): Bacteria > Pseudomonadati > Pseudomonadota > Betaproteobacteria > Burkholderiales > Comamonadaceae > Variovorax > Variovorax sp. 10N412. Next base: position 502,071 of record NZ_JBFTIO010000002.1, on the reverse strand, counting down.
GCGCAGACTTTCTCCTCGTTGTCCGCCCCGCAGGTCATGCTGTGGGGCGTCCTTTTTTTCGGCGGCATCTATCTCGGTTTCGGCGGGCTCACCTGGCTTTTGACGAAGCGCGTGCTGCCGGCGCTGGGCATCGGGCGCGTGCTCGATCCGCGGCCGTTGCAGCCGGGGCAACTGCGGCGCGAGCTGGGGCAGTCGGGCGTGTCGGTGCTGATCTTCGGGCTGGGCATGGTGTTTCCGTGGGGCTTGCTGCAGCTGGGCTGGGCGCGGCTCGACGGCGATGCGGGCTGGCGGCAGGTCGCGCTTGAAATCCTTGTGCTCGCGGTCTGGAACGACGTGCATTTCTGGGTCAACCACCGGCTGCTGCACACGCGCTGGCTGCGGCGTTTTCACGGGCCGCACCACCGCTCGTTCGTGACCACGCCCTGGGCGACCTACAGCTTTCATCCCGTCGAGGCGCTGATGCTCGGCAACGTGATCCTGCTGCCGATGGTGGTGCACGACTTCAGCTTCTGGGCGCTGGCTGCGGTGCCGGTGTTCAGCCTGTTCTTCAATTGCGTCGGGCATTCGAACTACGACTTCTTCACGCGCGTGTCGTACAGCCACTGGTTCGCGGCGAGCCGCCGGCACCACCTGCACCATGCCGTGCACAACGGCAACTACGGTTTTCAGTTCACCTTCATGGACCGGCTGTTCCGCACCCGCATCGCGGCCGACGCGGCCGAGCCGCTTTTCCAGGCTTTCCACAAGAAGCATGGCGCGACCACGATCGCCTGACGCGCGCCATCGCTTGCCGAGGCTGCGCCACGGGCGGGACTGGCAGAGCCTGGCCTACCTCGTGGCCTTGCCTGCGCTGGCGGCCTGGCAGTGGGTGCACGGCTTCGACCTCGTGCTGTATGCGCTGATGCTGTTCCTCACGCTCGGCGTCGGCGTGATCCATCACAACCATGTGCACCTTCGCATGTGGCGCGGCCGGCGCATGAACCGCTTCACCGACTTCTGGATCACGCTGCTGCAGGGCCATCCGACCTTCGTGTTCTGGCCCGCGCACGTGGCCAACCACCATCGCCATCGACACGGTCCGAAGGACGTGGCGCGCACCTACCGCTTCGGCGGCGACACCAACCACCTGTGGGGTTACCTGCTGCACCCGATCCAGGCGGTGTGGGTGCTGGTGCCGGTGTTTGTCGAGTGGCTCGCGCGGTTGAGGCTGCACCGGCGCGGCGCGTGGCGCTACTGCATGGCGCAGTACGCGCTGTGGCTGGGAAGCTGGGCGGTGCTGCTGGCGCTCGACTGGCGCCGCGCGCTGGTCTTCGTGATCGTGCCGCAGCTGCACGGCCTGCACTGGCTGCTGGCGACCAACTACCTGCAGCACGCCCACGCGGACGGCCGAAAGACATCACGCAAGGAGGCGCCCGGCGATACCCCGGGTAGCCAGCTGAACTACGCCCGCAATTTCGAGGGGCTGGTGAACCCCTTGCTGTTCAACATCGGCCTGCACACCGCACACCACGAGAACCCGCATGCCCATTGGTCCGAGCTCACGCACCTGCATCGCACGCGCTACCGCGCGCAGGTCGCGCCCGTGCTCAACGAGGGCGGGCTGGTGCCGTACATGGTGCGCGTGTTCGTGCTGGGGACCGTGTGGCCGCGTTTTCGCAGCCGCCCGCTGATGCCTCCCGATTCACCTATCTCCTGAACCCATGCCCGTTTCATTCCAACGCGTCTACCTCGAGAGCGCCGGCTATTTCATGCCGGGCGAACCCATTCCCAACGACCGCATGGACGCGTACATCGCGCCGCTGAACCGCATGTCGGAGCGCATCAAGCGGCGCATCCTGGCGGAGAACGGCATCCTCACGCGGCATTACGCCATCGATGCGGAAGGCGTCACGCAGCACACCAACGCGCAACTGGCGGCCGGCGCCATTCGCGACTGCCTGCGGCGCGGCGGGGCCGAGCTGTCGCGCGTGTCGCTGCTGGCCAGCGGCTCCTCGGGCGGCGACACGCTGATGCCGGGCTTCGCCAACATGATCCAGGGCGAACTGGCGGCGCAGCCGATGGAGACGCACTCGGTGCACGGCATCTGCGCGGCGGGCGTGTCGGCGATCCAGACGGCGGCGCAGGGCATCGAGCTGGGCGCGCACCGCACGGCCATGGCGGTGGCGAGCGAGATGCCGTCGCGCCTGTTCAAGCGCTCGCGTTTCGCGGCACGCGGCTACGAAGCCGACTTCGACTCGCATTTCCTGCGCTGGATGCTCTCCGATGGTGCGGGAGCCTTGCTGCTGTCCGACGGCACGCCCGCGCTGGCCGGCGCGCCGGGGCTGCGGCTGAAGCTGAAATGGGTGCACCAGCGCGCGTTTTCAGGCGACTACCCGGTGTGCATGCAACTGGGCCTGACCGAAGACCGCGCGCGCGGTCACCTCGACTTCGGCTCCTGGGCCGAGGCCGAAGCGGCGGGCGCCTTGTCGCTGCGGCAGGACATCCGGCTGCTGCCGCACCTGTTCGACATCGGCATCCATGAATACGCGGGGCTGGTGCGTGACGGCTGGGTCGATCCGAAGCGGGTGGATCACTTTCTTTGCCACTACTCGTCGGAAAAATTCATTCCGGTGGTCGAAGACCTGATGGCCAAGGCCGACCTGTCGATTCCGCGGGAACGCTGGTGGAGCAACCTGGCATGGCGCGGCAACACCGGCGCGGCGTCGATCCTCGTCATGCTGGCCGAGTTCCTGCACACCAGGACTTTGAAGCCGGGCGAGCAGATCTTCTGCTACGTGCCGGAGTCGGGGCGCTTCATGGCCGCCTACATGCTGCTCGAGGTCGAGGCTGTGGATGCCGCGCCCGTGGCGGTGGCGCCCCGCGCGGCGGCAGTGCCCGACGACGACCTGGTGATTGCGCCCCCGCACGACCCGGCCGCCGCGCCCGAAGGCCTGGGCGCCCTGCTGACCGAGCTGGCCGCCATCTGGCACGACTACCGTTCGCGCGTGTGGCGCACGCCGCTCGTGCGGCAGATCCGCGAGCGCCGCTTCGCCGTGCCCGACTACCTGAACTGGATGGAGCAGTGGGTGCCGCAGGTGCGCGAAGGCAGCTTGTGGATGCGCGAAGGCGCTGCCTCGCTGAGCGAGCCTTACCAGATGCTGGCCTCGTTGATCGGCGTGCATGCGGGCGAGGAGCAGAACGACTTCAACATTCTCTTCAGCGACTACCGTCGGGCCGGTGGCAAGGTCGAGCGCATCGAGGACCTGCGCCGCAACCCCGGCGGCGAGGCGCTCAACGCCTACCTGCACGGCCTGGCCGCCACGCGCGACCCGATCGGACTGCTGGGCGCGATCTACATCATCGAGGGCACGGGCCAGCGCATCGTGCCGGCGCTGCTGCCGTTGCTCAAGGCCAGCCTGAAGCTGCCGCCCGACGCCTTCCGCTTCCTCGAATACCACGGCCACAACGACGAGCACCACCTGAGCCGCTGGCTCACCGCGGTCGAGATGGTGATGGCCGTGGAAGGGCAGGCGCGCGCCGCCCGCCAGATCACCGACACCGCGCGCCACACGGCCGCGCTGTACCTGATGCAGTTCCAGCACATCACCGAGCGAATGCCCCATGGACCGAACACCTGACTTCCTGACCCAGGCCCACGACGAGCGCGACCCCAGCCCCTGGCTGGCGCTGTACCTCGACCAGAGCACGCCGCTGCCTGACAACGTGAAGTCGGCGTGGCTGGCCGATTCGAGCTCGGGCTCGCGCCAGTACCTGCTGCCGTTCCTGCGGCCGCTGGCGCGGCTGACGATCATCCTGATCCAGGTCGTGAAGGTGTTCGTGCCGCGCAACTGGTCGCACTCGATGCTGCTGCATCGGTTTCTGGCGTGGGGGCTGAAGCGCTTCGTCTCGCCCGAGGCCAACTGGCTGATCCTGCGGCACTTTCACCTGGGCTCGCAGGTGCTGGCCTTCATCGGGCGCAATTCACCGGCGCCCGTCGGAACCCATCCGCTGGAGCCGGCGGACATCGACGCGTTGAAGGACGAGATGTTCCTGAAGCACGACCTGAACCTGTTCAACTTCGTGATCCGGCTGAACACCGCGTTGCGCGACAAGGGGCTGGCGCTGTGCAAGGCCGAGAACGTCGACTTCTCGATGATCAAGGAGCCCGGGCTGCGGCTGGAGGACATGCCCCAGGGAAAGCTCAATTTCCTCGACCTGCAAAGCGCCATCGAGCTGTTCACGCCGCTGTACCAGCTGATGCTGACGGACAACGACTTCTGGCGTGCGGCGAACTCCTTGCAACTGGATGAAACCATCGGCATTTACACCGCGACCATCCTGAATGCGCCGGAACACCTGATCCTGGTCAACAACAAGCATCCGCTGGTGCCGCTGTCGACCCTGCGGGCGGGGCACCGGCTGGTGATCCATGGGCTGTCGACCGAGATGCTCCACAGCCTGCTCCAGCGCATGCAGGCGGCGCAGAACCTGCAGCAGGCGGGGGCGCCGGAGACGACCCTCTACGAGCAGCCACTTGCATAGGCGTATGCTGCCCCCAGATGGAACTCATGAACACCACCGATAATCCGTCTCCCAAGACCGATCTGGCAGTGACCCATGTACTGGCTCATCTGCTGGAAAAACTCGAGCACAGTGCCGTGCCCGTCGGCGCAGCGCAGTACCGCTCCGTTGTCGAGCACCTGGTGCACGAGTTCGAGGACGTCGAACAGGGAGCCGAACTCGGCCGACTGCTCGACGCCTTTCCGGCCGCGGCCGAGGTGTACGAAAACCTCAATTACCAGCACGCCGGGCTTTGCCGCTCGGCACTAGACGCTTCGCTGGCTGCTGAACTCAGCGCCCGTGAAGCCATTGCACGCGCCATGCGCCGTGCCGAACCGAACAGCAAGGAAAAGACGCATGGCGAAGGGTGAAGTGAAGACGGCAGTGGTGGCGGACGGCCTGCGCTACAAGACCAAGGCACCGGGTTCGCCGTTTCGTGCCTCCGCGTCGTTCAGCGGCGCGACCATGTCGTGCTTCATGTGCGGCAAGCACCGGGTGCGCTCGCAGCTGCGCACGCGCCAGGTACTGGGCAAGTCCCAGACCGTTTGCGCGCCGTCGTGCAAGGCGCTCGACGAATCCCTCGAATAGGGGCGTTGGAAACACGCCACTGACGGGGTTACCTGCTAGCACGTTAGGAAGACATTTAGGAGACATTCCCGTGTGCAGAAAGTCACGGATGGCTTCCACAGTGGCTGCAATCGCTATACAGTTGGAAACAAATGATGCAAGTAATTGCATTTACTCCAAAGTTCTAATTTGTAGTCGATTCCAATGAATTGCAGCCACGCCAATGACTCTTCGCGCGGGACATGGGGTCCAACGCTTGCAAAGGGGTGCCGCCATGGCTAAACCGCGCCACGTCATCATGCAGGTGGTCAAGCGCTCGTCTGGCAGCGCCACTCACCATGTCGAGTTCCTGATGGACGACAACTTTGCCGAGCGCCTGCGCCAGTTGCGTTCGCTGGTTCCACCGCTGGGCAGCCTCAACAAGCAACGCGATCTGGTGATCGACAAGGTGAGGGTGCGCCTGCCCAACGCCATCTGGCGCTCGGGCAGCGAGATCGAGATGGACGGGGGCGTGGACGGCTCCTGCATCGTCATTGCCGCCGAGGGCTCGTTCAACTGCGGCGGCAAGGACCGCAAGACGCGCGAGAAGCTCGTCACCTACAACTTCGCGATTGCGCGCCTGATCGAGTTGCATGCCGAGCGCCCCGAAGGCGAAACCCTCTACATCCGCGACGGCGTGTTCGCCAACGACGAGCCGGCCGAATCGCCAGCCGGCCGTTGGGTCACGTCGATGCACGAACTGGAAGCCGTGATGCGCGTGCCGGACGCCCCGTCCGACTTCGACACGCTGCACGACCTTTCGCTGCGCCCCGAGCAACCGCAGCCCGGCAACGGCGCGCCGCACCGCGCCAGCTTCTACTGAATCCTGGCTGGTCGGCCGGCGCTAGGAAGCGGCCGCGGCCGCTTCGGGCGCTGCGCCCACAGGCATGTACTGCGCGCGGTTGTCCGCCAGCCAGCGCTCCGACAGGACACTGTCCTGCTGCGCCGGATGGAAGTCCGACCGCAGGTAGCTGCGCCAGCCTGCGACGTTGCCGCGCAGCAGGCCGTCGCGGCTCAGCAGGATGCGCGCTGCGCTCTTCCACGTCGACCATTTCCACAGCTGTTTCTCGTGGCGCAGGTTGTCGACGGTCTGGCGCATCAGGTCGCCCAGGAACATCATCGTCACGCGGCGGAACCAGCGGTTGCGCCACGCGTCGGAGCCGCCCGCGGCCTTGTAGATGTCGAAGGCCACGCTCTTGTGCTCCAGTTCCTCCGCGCTGTGCCACAGCCACATGGTGCGCAGCCTGGGCTCGGCGCCCTCGAGAATCTGCGGATGGGCCAGCAGCCATTCGGCGAACATCGCAGTGAAGTGCTCGGTGGCCGCCGTGACCGCCAGCGCGTGGCGCGGATCGGTGTTCTCCATCAGCGTCAGGCGCTTGCTGGCACGCGCCGTCCAGCCGTCCACCAGCCCCTGGCTTTCGAGGTGGTTGTTGAACAGTGAATGAATGCGCCGGTGCGTGGCCTCCTGGCCGATGAAGCCGCGCACCTCTGCACGGTGCTTGTCCTGCGCCTCGGATGGCAGCGTGGCCACGGTGTTGCGCACCGCGTCGATGAAGAACTGCTCGCCGAAGGGGAAGCTCATCGACAGGGCGTTGAAGAAAGCGGTCGAGAATGCATCGCCGCCACACCAGTTTCGGGAGAAGGGCGACTGCAGGTCGATCAGAAGACGGCGGACAACGAGTTCGGTCATGCAAAAACCTCGGAAAAAAGCCCGGAATGCGTGGGCTGGAAAGTTGGTACAGCTTCGTACCGCTTGCCTTCATGTTGCAATCGTGAATCGGTACTGTCAAGTACCGAAGCGTAGGAAAATGTACGGTTCATGAGCGAAACCATTGAAAAACCAGCGTCTTCCAGGTCTGGCGACGCGCCGGGGAGCGAGCACTACGCGCGCCTGCTGCAGGGCATGGCGCACGCCGTGGCCGCGAAGGGCTACGCGGAGACGACCATCGCCGACATCGTGCGCGAGGCCGCGGTGTCGCGCCGTACCTTCTACGAGCACTTCAGCACCAAGACCGAGTGCCTGATCGCGCTCTACGAAACGGCGAGCCGGCTTGCCTTGCAGGCGGTGAGCGAGGCCTTCGACCCGGTGCAGCCCTGGCACACCCAGGTGGAGCGGGCCATGGCGGCCTATTTCGAGTACCTGGCGCAAGACCCGGTGCTGCTGCGCACGCTGTTCGTCGAGATCCTGGGCCTGGGCATGCCGGGCCTCGTGGTGCGGCGCCGGGTGAACGACGAGATCGCCAGCTTCATCCAGGTCGCGATCAACAGCAGCGGCAGCCCCCAGGAGCCAGCGGCGCACCTGACCGCAGAGATGGCGATGACGGTGGTCGGCGGCATCAACGAACTGGTGCTGCAGGCCATCGAGCAGGACCGCGCGGGCGACCTGCGCGAGCTGGTGGCGCCGGCCACGCGGCTGGTGCGCGCGGTGGCGGCCGAGAGCCAGCGTTAGACGCGCTTGCGTTCGACGGCGCGTGGCGTGGCTGCCAGCCACAGGGTCAGCAGTCCGGCCAAGGTCAGCACCAGCAGCCCGCCGAGGTAAGGCAGCACGTCGTGCAGCGGCGCACCCATCTGGTTGAGCCGCAGCGAGGCCTGGATGCCGGCCGTGCTGGGAAAGATCCAGCGCAGCACCTGCAGCGGCCCCGGCAATGCTTCGACGGGCCAGGAGAAGCCCGAGAGAAAAGCCATCGGCAGGGCGGTGAACAGCAGCACCTGCAAAGCTCGCTCGCGGTCGCGGAACCAGCAGCCCAGCAGCAGGCCGGCGGTGCAGATCGCCGGCACGTAGAAGGCCAGCAGCACCAGCGCACCCCATGGATTGCCGCCGCGCGGATAGTCCTGCAGGAAGAACACCCAGCCGAAGTAGAAAAGCCCGCTCAGCAAGCCGAACCCCGAGAGCGCGCCCAGCCGCCCCAGCCAGGCGCCCATCGAGGCGCGCAGCCGCCCGGCCTCGGCCCAGGTACCGGCCAGCATGGCCGCGCCCATCAGCAGCGTCTGCTGCAGGATCAGCAGCGCCACCGCCGGCACCACGTAGCTGCCATAGCCTTCGGTCGGGTTGAACAGCGCGACGAGTTGCGTGTTGAGCGGGCTGCGGCTGCGTGCGGCCTGTATCGCGCTCTGTCCGCCTGCCTGCAGCTTGCGGATCTCGACACCCGCCGACACCGTGCCCACCGCCTCCGAGAATCCGTACAGCACGGCCTTGTTGAGCAAGGCATACGCCCCGTTGCCTTCGATGGTGACCACGGCCGAGGTGCCGCGCAGCACCTCGCGCCTGAGGTCGGCTGGCAGCAGCGCATAGCCCTCGATCTCGCCGCGCCACAGCGCCTGCTGCGCCTCGTGCACGTCGGCGGTGACCATGCGCACGTCGAGGCGCGGATTGGCCATCGCGAAGCGCGCGATCTGGCGCGACAGCGCACTGTGGTCCTGGTCGACCACGGCCACCGGCACGCGCGTGACGGCCTGCGTGCCGTACGGCCACGGGTAGAAGAAGCCGTAGATGACAGGCGCGAGCAGCATGATCAGCAGCACGCCCTTGTCGCGCAGCACGGCCACGGCGGTATCGCGCCATGCCGCGCCGAAGTGCGAACGGTCCTTCGTCATCAGCGGCCACCCCAGCTGTCAGGCGCCCTGGCGGCGCGCGCCAGCGCGCCGGCCGTCGCCGACAGCAGCACGGCGGTGCCCAGCACCATCCACAGCGGCGTGGCCGCCGAGTAGGCCAACGGCGCACCCATCTGCAACTGCTCCATCTGCACCCGGATGTAGTGCGTGTAAGGCAGCAGGTTGGCCCATGCCTGCGCGAAAAACGGCATCGCGACCAGCGGGAAGCCCACGCCGCCGAACGCGAAGGCCGGCGCAGTGATGAAGCCCGTGGCCGACAGCGCGGTGCGCAGGGAGCGCGTGAGGCCCGACACGAACGCGCCCAGCGCGATCGACAGCGCCAGGAAAACCACCAGCGCAAACAACGTCCAACCGAGCGAGCCCACCGGGTGCCACCCACGCCCCGCCGTGATCCACAGCATCGCGGCGATGGCCACCGCGCTCAGGCTCGCGAACGGCAGCGCCAGCTTGCCCGCCAGCGCAGCCAGCGCCTCGTGCCAGCGCGGCGCGGCGCCCAGCCATTCGCCGATGCTGCGGTCGCGCAGCTCGCGGCCCACGGCCCACGCGCCGGCCGTCATCGCCAGGATGTGCAGCAGCGCGGGAATCAACGCCGCGCCCAGGAACTGCTCGTAGTCGGTCGAGGTGTTGAACAGCGCCACCATGCTCGCCTTGATCGGCTCCATGCTCACGCGCGCGGCCGTCATCGATTCGCCGCGCTTGTTGCGCACCGTGAGCTCGACGCCGCCCGACACGGTGGCCACGGCCGTGCGCACGTCGCGCTGGATCAGGCTCGAATGCGTGCCGAGCTGCGCGTTGTGCAGCAACACGACCTGGCCGGTGCGGCCCTGCTTGACGTCGCGGCTCAGCGTGCGCGGCAGCTGCACCGCCGCGTCGACCGCGCCGCTGGTCAGCGCGCGCGCCATCTCTCCTTCGTCGCCGTAGTGCTGCACCACGCGCAGGCCGGGCGTGGCGTCCAGAAAGCGCACCAGCTGGCGCGACAGCGAGGAGCGGTCCTGGTCGAGCACGCCGATCGGCAGCCGCTCGGGCAGCCCGGCCGAGAAGATCCACCAGATCAGCAACACCGCGAGCAGCGGCACCCACGAGACCATGGCCAGGTCCCAGGGGCGCGTGCGCAGCAGCGCGAACTCGCGCCGTGCGCTGGCTGCGGAAAAGCCGCGGAGGCTCATCGGATCTGCGCTCCGTGCCGGGTCAGTCCACCAGCACGCTCATGCCGGGCCGCGCGCCCTCGACGGGTTTGAGCGGCCGTGCACGAACCTCGAAGGTGCGCACGTCGAAGCCGGCGCCGCCGCGCGTGGCGCGCCAGGTCGCGAAGTCGGGCAGCACGGCGCTGTAGTAGACCTTGAAGCGCGCCGTGCGCTTGTCTTCGGCCAGCGCGGGCAGGCGCGCGTCGAACTCGTTGCCCGTCGCGAACCGGGCGAGCCGGTCTTCGCGCACGTTGAGCACCAGCCACTGGTCGTTGAGGTCGACCACCGTCACCACGGCCACGCCCTGCGGAGACAGCTCGCCGACCTTGGCCAGCACCTTGGCCACCTCGCCGCCGACGGGGCTGCGCAGCTCGGTCTCGGCCTTGGCGGCCTGCGCTTCGGCGACCACGCCGGCGACCTGGCGCGCCTGCGCATTGGCCGCGGCCTTGTCTTCGGGCCGGGCGCCGCTGCGCGCCATGTCGTACTGCGCCCTGGCGGCAATGGCGGCGTCACGCGAAGCCTTCCAGTTGGCTTCGGCCTCGTCGCGCTTCTGGTCGGCCACCAGGCCTTCGCGCGCCAGCCCGTCGACACGGCGGAACGAGGTCTGCGCGAGCTGCGCCGCGGTTTCCGCCCGCTGCCATTGCATGCGCGCCATCTCGAGCTCCTGTGGCCGCGCGCCGTTCTGCGCCTTGTCGGCCACGGCCTGCGCGGCCTGCTCGGCGGCGGTGGCCTGCGCGAGCTTGGCGCGCACTTCGGGGCTGTCCATGCGCACCAGCACCGCACCGGCCTGGATGCGATCGCCTTCCTTCACCAGCACATCGGCCACGCGCGCCGTGACCTTGCCGGCCACGTCGGTCTCGCGTGCTTCCATCTGGCCCTGGAACACCTCGGGCGCGGGCTGCGACGCGCGCCAGAAACCCCAGACGAGCACCGCCAGCACGAGCAGGGCGGCAAGGATGGCGATCAGTTGTCGGGTCTTGGCACTCATCATCAATTCACCTTCACGTCTGCACGCGCGATGTAGTCGGAAAACCTGTCGGAAATGCCCGCGCTCTCGAGCAACTGGGCCAGCGCCTGCACATAGTCGTTGGCGGCCTGCGCGCGTTCGGTCAGCACCTTGGCCTGGTTGGTTTCGGCGTCGATCAGGTCGAGCGTGGTGCTCGTGCCTTCGCGAAGTCCCGAGACGCGCAGCCTGACCACCTCTTGCGCGAGTTCGACCGAGGCCTTCATCTCCAGGTACTGGCGGCGTGCGTTTTCCAGCGCGCGCCAGTTGCGCTCGACCAGCAGCGAGATGTCGCTGCGCGCCTGCGCGTCGGTGCGCTCGGCCTGTTCGATCTGCTTGAGCGAGGAGGCCGACAGGGCGCTGCGGTCGACCGAGTCGTACAGCGTCCAGCGCACGCCGATGCCGGCCACCCAGTCGGCGTTGCCGCTCTTGAGTTCGCGCGTGCCGAAGGCAATGACCTGCGGGCGGCGCAACGCCTCCTCGCCTTCGTGCAACTGCTCGGCCTGCGACTTCTTGGCCGCGACCTTGCCCAGGCCGGGGTGGCGCGTGAGCGCCGAATCGATGAAGTAGCCCAGCGGCTCCACCGGCGTGCTGAGGATGAAGAGCGGCGTCTGCGGCGCCACGCTGCCGTCCGCGCGCACCGTGCGGGCGAGCGCCACGGCGGCCAGCGCCGCGTCGTCCTCTGCCTTGCGCGCGTTGCGGCGCGCTTCTTCGTAGGCGGCGCTGGCCTGCAGCCGCTCCACGCGCGAGATCACGCCGGCCGCGAGCATCTTCTGCGCGGCCGAATCGTGTTGCGCGATGGTGCGCTCGGCCTGCGCGCGCAGCGTGGCCGCGCGCTGCGCGAGCTGCGCGCCGAAGTAGCGCTGCACCAGCAGGGTGTCGACCTCGTGGCCGGCCTGTTCGGCATCGGCCTGCGCCTCGCGCGTCTGTGCCGACACGAAGCCGCGCACCGCGTCGGTCGCGCCGCCCACGTACAGCGGCCACACGGCCGAGATCGAGGTGTTGGTGCCCGTGTCGTGCCGGTTCAGCGTGTAGCTGTTGGGCAGTTGCGGAATGGGCACGCGCGAGATGAAGCTCTGGACCGACGAGGGCAGCGAGGAACCGATCTGCCCCAGCTTCTGGTTGAGCGGATCGAGGTCGAGGTTCAGGTTGGCGTTGTACGCGTAGGCCAGGCCCGAGATGCTGACCACCGGGCCGCCCAGGCCCTTGACGCCTTCGCCCTGCAGCTCTTTCGATTCGACGGCCGCGCGCGCTGCGGCCAGCTTGTCGGAGCGGTCGACCATGCGGGCGCGGGCTGCGTCGAAGCTCAGTGAGAGGGTGTCCGCGCGGGGCGGCACCTGTGCGAAGGCCGAGGTACCGAGCCCGATCAGGGCCGGCAGCAGGAGCAGGGAAGGGAAGAGGGCGTGGCGAGGTCGTTGCATCGTTTCAGGCTGCCTTGCGCAGCAGGGTGTCGAGCTCCTGCTGCAGGATCACGGGAAACGCGGCCTGCACCGCGCCGGTGGCGAGCGGGCGCGCTTTCTCGAGCAGTTGGGCCAGGCGGTCGGCATCGATGGCGTCGCCGCTCAGCAGGCTGTCGGCCAGCGTGCGCAGCCAGTGGCGCGCCACGGTGCGCAGCGTGCGCGCCATGGTCTCCTGCATGCCGATCACCTGCTCCAGCGGCAGGCCGAGCGCGGCGAGTTGCTCTGCGACCTGGCCCAGCGCGGGGCTGAGCATCTGGATCTTGCCGTCGGGCAGTTCGCGCATCAGGCCGGCCCTGGTGGCGCGTGCGAGCAGGGCGGGCGTCATCTGGCCTTTCCACTTGGCGGCGAGCGCCTTGGCCGACACCACCACCGGCGTTTCTTCGGCGAACAGGCTGCCGGAGACCGAGCGCGCCACGGCGACCAGGTCGGGCCAGGACGAGGCCGGCGCGCGCGCAAAGATGCGGCGGATGGCCTCGATGCCGAAGCCCTGGTCGCGCAGCTCGCGGATCAGCGCCAGGCGCTGCGCGTGCTCGTCGTCGTACAGGCCCAGGCGCCCCCGAAGCCGGGGCGGTGGCAGCAACCCTGCCGTGCTGTAGGCGCGGATGTTGCGCACCGTCACGCCCGTGTGCGCCGCCAGGGCCTCGATGGAGAGGTCCTGGGCAGCAGCGAGGGCAGGGGCGGAATTCATGTGACGGTACGAATGTTACATCGTGAATGTCACATATATCAAACCTGGATCGTCGGCTTGTAGTCGGCCAGCAGCACGTCGTTCCACTTGCCGAAGATCGCCATCAGCCCCACCGCCACCGTGCCGGACAGCACCACCACCCCGCAGGCATACGCCCATCCGTTGTCGAAGGCGCCGAACATGACCGCGCGAAACGCCTGCACCACCCAGCTGAAGGGCAGCCAGCTGTGCACGTCGCGGAAGAAGCCGGCCGACAGCTCCACCGGCAGCACGCCGCCGCCGGCCGACAGCTGCAGCGTGAGCAGCAGCACCGTCAGGATGCGGCCGAAGTCGCCGAACACATGGAGGATGGCGAACAGCACCACCAGGAACACCAGCGAGGCCAGCACCATGGTGAGTGCCAGCGCGCCCACGCGCGGCGCCTGCACCTGCAGCACGCCCAGCAGCGTGGCCAGCACCAGCGCCACCTGCAGCAGCACGACGAGCGCCGGCATGGTGATCTTGCCGAGCGTCTTCGCCAGCTTCGGGTAGTGGGTGTGGTCGGTCAGCACGATGCGGATGTTGAACAGGTAGCCGGCCATCACCGCGCCGATCCACAGCGCCACCGACACCATGTTGGGCACGAAGGCGCTGCCGTTGTTGGCCACCGGGGCGACCACCTCGACCTTCGGCTCGACCGAGTCGGCCAGCCCCGAGGCACTGCCCTGGATACGGGTGATGGAGGCGGGCAGGGCAGCCTCGATGGTGCGCACCCCGGTCAACAGACGCTGCGCGCCCTGGGACAGTTGCGCGCCGCCCTGGACGAACTCATCGAGCTTGCGGTCTTCGGGCAGCTTGCCGCCCAGTGTGCGGATGCCGGCAGACAGCGCGCCCATGCCGTCGGTGAGCTTGCCCACGCCGCCTTCGAGCGCCGCAGCGCCGGCCACCAGCTTCTGGCTGCCGTCCTCTGCCTTGGTCATCGCGGCCTGGGCCTGGCCGAGCCCGCCGCGCAGCTTGTCCGCACCGGTTGCCAGGTCCCCGGCGCCCCGCGCGAGCCGGTCGCCCACGAAGGGAATGTCGGCCGATTCCTTCTGCATCTTGCGTGCGCCGTCACCCAGTTGGCCGGCGCCTGCATTCAACTGGTCCAGGCCATCGCCGATCTGCGCGAGCCCGCTGCCGAGTTCGCGCTGCCCCGCCGTGAGCTGCTGCGCGCCGGACTTGAGCGCGCGCAGGTCCGCATCGGCCGGCAGCTTCGACTGGATGGTGCGGATGGCGCCGTTGACCTGCTTGAACCCGCTGCCCACCTGCTGGGCGGCCGCGCTGTACTGGATGGCGCCCGTGGCCAGCGCCTGGCTGCCGTCGCGCAACTGCAGCAGCGCCTGCTTGAGCTGTTCCAGCCGTTGCTGCGAGCCGGAGGCCGCGTTCAGCACCAGCTCCCAGCGCTGCTCGTTGAGCATCTCGTTGACCTGGTGGCCCAACTCGCCCGCGAAGCGCCGGGCCAGGCCGGCCGAGCTGTAGTTGTTGCCTTCGGAGGTGTAGACGACCAACCGGCCTGCGCCGCGCTGCGTGCCGGGCACCGCATTGGCGCTGAAGTCGCCCGGAATCAGCAGCACGAAGGCGAGCGTGCCGCGGCGCACTTCGGCGCGCGCGGCCTCGGGGTCGGTCATGGTGCGAAAGCCGAAGGCGCGTTTTTCGAGCAGGGTGCGCGTGAGCTCGTCGCCCACGTTCACGGAGTGCGCCATGTAGGTCACGCCCCGGTCCTGGTTCACGATGGCTGCCGGCAGGTCGGCGGTGTGGCCCGCCGGGTCCCACACGCTCGTGAGATAGATCAGCGCATAGAGCGCAGGCACCACGCCGACTGCCACCACGGCCAGCAGGATGCGCGGAAAGCGCCGCACGATGGCCAGTTCGGCCCGTGCAATGGCCCAGGTGCCGGCGAACAGTGCGTGGAGGTAGTGCATGGCGCTAGTGTGTACGCAGCGCCATGGCGATCGGCCCGGGAACGCACGTCAGGACTTGACCTTGACTTCGACGCGGCGCGCCTCGGAGGGCGGCCCGTCGGCCTGCGACTGCGCGGGCTTGGCGAGCTCGATCTTGTCTTCGGGCGCGCCGGCCGCCTTGAGCGCGTCGCTCACGGCCATGGCGCGCTGCTTGGCCAGCTCGGCGTTCTTGGCCGGGTCGCCGCTGGCGTCGTGGTAGCCGCTCACCAGCACCGTGCTGCCGCTCTGCACCGCCTTGATGACGTCGGCGAGCGCCTCCTTGGCGTTAGGCGCCACCTCCGAGCTGGCGCTTGCGAAGTAGAACTTCACGACGCCGTTCTCGACCTTCACCGCGGCGGCTTCGACCGCTGCGACGGCACCCGAAGCGACCGCCGCAGCCGGCGTGGCCGGCGCGGTCGCCGCCGGAGCGCTCACGGCCGGTGGCATTTCCACCTTGGCCGGCACCGCCGCCGCATCGCCGGCGTGGAATTTCACCACCAGCGGCACGATGAGCAGCGCCACGATGTTGATGATCTTGATCAGCGGGTTCACGGCCGGGCCGGCGGTGTCCTTGTAGGGGTCGCCCACGGTGTCGCCGGTGACGGCCGCCTTGTGCGCCTCGGAGCCCTTGCCGCCGTGGTGGCCGTCCTCGATGTACTTCTTGGCGTTGTCCCACGCGCCGCCGCCGGTGCACATCGAGATGGCGACAAACAGGCCCGTGACGATGGTGCCCATCAGCAGCCCGCCCAGCGCCTTAGGCCCGAGCACGAGGCCCACGACGATCGGCACCACCACTGGCAGCAGCGACGGGATCATCATTTCCTTGATGGCCGCGCCGGTCAGCATGCCCACGGCCTTGCCGTACTCCGGCTTGCCGGTGCCTTCCATGATCCCGGGGATCTCGCGGAACTGCCTGCGCACTTCTTCCACCACCGCACCGGCCGCGCGGCCCACGGCTTCCATCGCCATCGCGCCGAACAGGTAGGGAATCAGCCCGCCGATGAAGAGGCCGACGATCACCATCGGGTCGCTCAGGTTGAAGCTGATGTTCAGCCCGAAGCTCTCCAGCTTGTGGGTGTAGTCGGCAAAGAGCACCAGCGAGGCGAGGCCGGCCGAACCGATGGCGTAGCCCTTGGTCACCGCCTTGGTGGTGTTGCCGACCGCGTCCAGCGGATCGGTCACGGCGCGCACGCTGTCGGGCAGCTCGCTCATCTCGGCAATGCCGCCGGCGTTGTCGGTGATGGGGCCGTAGGCGTCGAGCGCGACCACGATGCCCGCCATGCTCAGCATCGACGTGGCGGCCACCGCGATGCCGAACAGGCCGGCCAGCGAGTAAGAAGCCAGGATCGCGATGCACACGAAGATCACCGGCCAGGCCGTGGAGCGCATCGACACGCCCAGGCCCGCGATGATGTTGGTGCCGTGGCCGGTGGTCGAGGCCTGCGCGATGTGCTGCACGGGCTTGTACTGCGTGCCGGTGTAGTACTCGGTGACCCACACCAGCGCGGCGGTGAGCGCCAGGCCCACGAAGCAGGCGCCGAACAGCTTGAGCTGGCTGCCGCTCGGGGCAATGGCGTTGTCCGGGATGATCCAGCTCGTGACGAACCAGAACGCGATCAGCGACAGCACGCCCGCCACCGCCAGCCCCTTGTAGAGCGCCGGCATCACGTTCACCATGCCCGGCGATGCCTTCACGAAGAAGCAGCCGATGATCGACGCGATGATCGACACGCCGCCCAGCGCCAGCGGGTACAGCACGGCGTGGTCCGGCGCGGTGGTGACCATCAGCGCGCCCAGCACCATGGTGGCGATCAGCGTCACCGCGTAGGTCTCGAACAGGTCGGCCGCCATGCCGGCGCAGTCGCCGACGTTGTCGCCCACGTTGTCGGCGATCACCGCCGGGTTGCGCGGGTCGTCCTCCGGAATGCCGGCCTCCACCTTGCCCACCAGGTCGGCACCGACGTCGGCGCCCTTGGTGAAGATGCCGCCGCCCAGGCGCGCGAAGATCGAGATCAACGAGGAGCCGAAGGCAAAGCCGATCAGCGGGTTGAGGATGGCTGCCAGGGTGTGGTCGGCCTTGGGCGCGCTACCGGCCAGGAACCAGTAGAAGCCCGTCACGCCCAGCAGGCCGAGCCCGACCACCAGCATGCCGGTGATGGCGCCGCCACGAAACGCGACGTCCAATGCCGGGCCGATACCCTGCGTTGCCGCCTGCGCCGTGCGCACATTGGCGCGCACCGACACGTTCATGCCGATGAAGCCGCAGGCGCCCGAGAGCACCGCGCCGACGACGAAGCCGACCGCCGTGGTCAGGTCGAGGAAAAGTGCGATGAGCACCGCCAGGACGACGCCGACCACCGCGATGGTCGTGTACTGCTTGGCGAGGTAGGCCGAGGCGCCGGCCTGGATGGCCGCTGCAATCTCCTGCATGCGGGCGTTGCCGGGGTCCTTCGCGAGAATCCAACTTCGGGCCCAGAACCCATAGGCCACGGCCACGAGGCCGCAGACGATGGCCAGTATCAAGGGGGTGTTGCCGATCATGCTTTGCTTCTCCATTCGTTCGTTTAAGACTTGTGGAGACGGACACCATGGACCCTGCGTGCAACGCGTACGGGACATGTTTTCCGCCGCGTTGCTTCCTCGAAGCTCGCTGCACCGAGGGTGCGGAGCCGATTGGCCAACGGTTGCAATTTACAGGCAAAAACGAGCGCGCGTGCGACCGTCCGGTGACACGGAAAGTAAACTCCGGGTTTGTCCCCATCCTTCTCATACTTTTCAACTACTCGAAAAACGTCATGTCCTTCGACAAAGTTTCCCCCGGCAAGAACGTTCCCGATGCCTTCAACGTCGTGATCGAAATCCCGATGAACGCCGACCCGATCAAGTACGAAGTCGACAAGGAGTCGGGCGCGATCTTCGTCGACCGCTTCATGACGACGGCCATGTACTACCCCGCCAACTACGGCTACGTGCCACAGACCCTGTCGGGCGACGGCGATCCGGTCGACGTGCTGGTGATCGCGCCGTACCCGCTGCTGCCGGGCGTGGTGGTGCCTTGCCGTCCCCTGGGCATCCTGATGATGGAAGACGAAGCCGGCGTCGACGGCAAGGTGCTGGCCGTGCCCACCGACAAGGTGCTGCCGATCTACAGCCACTGGAAGTCGGTCGACGACGTGAACCCGATGCGCCTGAAGGCCATCAGCCACTTCTTCGAGCACTACAAGGACCTGGAAGCCGGCAAGTGGGTCAAGGTGCTGGGCTGGGAAGGCATCGAGTCCGCCAAGAAGGAAATCCTGGACGGCATCGCGGCCTACCAGAAGTAAGTTGTTGCTGCCGTGAGGCAGCGTCCGGGGCGCCATGCCCCTGGACCGGCGGCTTCAGGCCCGGACTGCGTCCCCGGCCAGCCGCATCCACTCGCGATTGACCGATCGCGCGTGCGAGTTCCAGTGGCGTGCCGCCTGCTGGAGGTCGTCCCACTGGCGTTGCGCGCCGGTGCTGTCCCCTTGTTCAGCCAGCCATGCGATGTAGCGGGCGCGGGTTTCGACCGTGTTGTACTGGCTCAGCGCGCTCTCGAAGGCTTCGCGTGCCTCCTGCTGCCGTCCGTCGGCGGCCAGCGCACGTGCGGTGAGCACCGCGACTTCGTCCCGGCGGTAGTCGTCGCGCGTGGCACGCAGTGCATCAAGGGCCTGCAGCGCTTCGCGTCCCGCAACCGGGCCGCCCGCGGCGAGCAGGGCGCTGGCAAGGCCGAACTGCAGCTCGGGGTCGGAGGCCAGCGGGCCCTTGAGCGCATCGCGGTAGTGCCCGACGGCATCGCCGGCCTGGCCCCGGTCGAGCGCGGCCTTGGCGAGGCGCAGCTTGTTCTGCGCGGTGGGCGCCAGGTCGTAGGCGTCGGCTGCGGCACGGTACTCGCGCTCGGGGTCGATGAAGCCGATCGCTGCGCTGGCCACCTTGCCGGCGGTGTTCTGGATGCGCGAGGCGGGCAGGTACTCGACCACGAAGTACACGATGCTGCCCAGCAGCGGAAAACTGAAAAGAATGATGAGCCAGAACAGCTGCTTGCCATGCCGCATGGCGTGGATGGCAAAGAACAGCGCAATGATGACGTGCAGGCCCAGTCCGACGAATGGCATCGTTTTCCCTCTGTGTTGTTGTGGATTCGGGCGCTTTTATAGCAGCCCCGAATGGCACAGCCAGGGCCGGAATCAGGCGGACTTGAACGGGCTGCGTTCGCCCAGGTGGTCCATGTAGTTCTCGATGCCCGCGCCCTCGCGCTCCAGGAAGCGCTCGACCGCATCGGCAAACGACGGATGCGCCAGCCAGTGCGCGCTGGTGGTCTTCACCGGCATCAGCGCGCGTGCCATCTTGTGCTCGCCCTGGGCGCCGCCCTCGAAGCGCTGTGCACCGTGCGCGATGCACCAGGCCAGCGGCTGGTAATAGCAGGCCTCGAAGTGCAGGCAATCGACCCGCTCCAGCGCACCCCAGTAGCGGCCGTAGGCGACCAGCGGGGCATCGGGCTGGGTCGACAGTGCGATCAGGCTCGCCGCCATGGGCTTGCCGTCGCGTTCGGCCACGAACAGCAGCCAGGCCTCGGGCAGGGTGTCGGCCATGCGCCGGAAGAAGTCGCGCGTGAGGTAGGGCGGGTTGCCGTGCTCGCGGTAGGTGCGCTCGTAGCAGCGGTAGAAGAAGTCCCAGTCAGCCTTGGCGATGTCGGCCCCGCGCGACCAGCGAAAGCTCACGCCGGCGTCGGCCACCTTGCGGCGCTCCTGGCGAATCTTCTTGCGCTTGTCGTGCGAGAGGCTGGCCAGGAAGGCGTCGAAATCGGCGTACTGCGCGTTGGTCCAGTGAAACTGCACGGTGTTGCGCAGCATGAGGCCGGCCTCGGTGCAGGCGGCGATGTCGGCCTGGGCGCCGAACAGCAGGTGCAGCGACGACAGTTGTTCCTGCTTGCACAGTGCCACCAGGCCTTGCACCAGCAACGTGCGGCTGGCCGCGTCGCGAGCCAGCAGCCGCGTGCCGGGCACGGGCGTGAAGGGCACCGCGACCACGGCCTTCGGGTAGTAGGCCAGGCCGTGCTGCTCGTAGGCGTTGGCCCAGGCCCAGTCGAACACGTACTCGCCGTAGGAATGGTCCTTGATGTAGAACGGGCACGCGGCATGCAGTTCTTCGCCGTGCCACAGCGTGACGAACTGCGGCGTCCACCCGCTCTCGGGCGTGGCGCTGCGGCTGTCGTTCAGCGCCGCAAGGTATTCGTGGCGCATGAAAGGCGAGGGCTCGGCCTCGGCGGCGAGCAGCGCATTCCAGGCTTGCGGGCTCACGTCCGACGGCGACGACAGAACCCGAATGACATAATCGTTCAAGCCTTTTTCTTCCTTCTGTATGACGCTCAAGCTCGCCATCGCGCAACTCAATTTTGTGGTGGGCGACCTCGCCGGCAATGCAAAAAAGATCGTCGACGCCGCGCGCCAGGCCCATGCCCAGGGCGCGCGCCTCTTGTTGACGCCCGAACTCTCGATTGCCGGCTATGCAGCGGAGGACCTGTTCCTCCGTCCCGCCTTCACCGAAGCCTGTGATGATGCCGTGAAAGGCATTGCTGCCGCTTTGGCCGACCTCAAAGACATGGTCGTGGTGGTGGGGCATCCGACCGGTGGCAGCCTGCGCAGCCGATCGGTGGCCGTGCAGCTGCGCCACAACGCGGCCAGCGTCATCAAGGAAGGCCGCATCCTCGAGACCTATGCCAAGCGCGAGCTGCCGAACTACCAGGTGTTCGACGAGCGCCGCTACTTCACGCCGGGTCAGGGCACCTGCGTGTTCGAGGCGGGCGGCGTGTCGGTCGGCCTGCTGATCTGCGAGGACGCCTGGTTCGACGAGCCGGCCGAACTCGCCCGCAAGGGCGGGGCCGAGGTGCTGGCGGTGATCAATGCCTCGCCGTACCACGTGGGCAAGGAAGGCGAGCGCGTGGCGCGCATGGCCGACCGCGCGCGGGCCGTGGGGTTGCCGCTCGTCTATGCGCACCTGGTCGGCGGACAGGACGAGGTGGTGTTCGACGGCGCATCTTTCGCGCTGCAGGCCGATGGCACCGCGGCCATGCAGGCCGAGAGCTTCCAGGAGAAGCTGCTTTTCGCGCAACTGGAGCGCACGGCGCAGGGTGGCGTCGGGTTCGTGGCGCAGCCCGGCGCCGTGGCGGCCCCGCGCGACGCGCAGGCACAGCTTTGGGACGCGCTGGTGCTGGGCGTGCGCGACTACATCGGCAAGAACGG
Source organism: Variovorax sp. 10N412 (assembly GCF_056394985.1). Classification (NCBI taxonomy): domain Bacteria; kingdom Pseudomonadati; phylum Pseudomonadota; class Betaproteobacteria; order Burkholderiales; family Comamonadaceae; genus Variovorax; species Variovorax sp. 10N412. The sequence continues at coordinate 480,764 of NZ_JBFTIO010000002.1, read as the reverse complement.
TTTTCCGGGCGCCATCCTGGGGCTTTCGGGCGGGATCGATTCCGCGTTGGTGCTTGCCATCGCGGTCGATGCACTGGGCAAGGACAAGGTGCGCGCGGTGATGATGCCGTCCCCCTACACCGCGGACATCAGCTGGATCGACGCGCGCGACATGGCGGCCCGGCTGGGCGTGCGCTACGACGAGATTTCCATCAAGGACACCTTCGAGTCCTTCAAGGGCGCGCTGGCCGATGAGTTCGAGGGCCGGCCCGAGGACACGGCCGAGGAGAACATCCAGGCCCGCATCCGCGGCACTTTGCTGATGGGGCTGTCGAACAAGTTCGGCGCCATCGTGCTCACCACCGGCAACAAGAGCGAAATGGCGACCGGATATTGCACGCTCTACGGCGACATGGCGGGCGGTTTCGCGGTCATCAAGGACCTGCTGAAGACCACGGTGTTCGCCCTGGCCCGCTGGCGCAATGCCCACGACCCGTATGGCACCGGCGCGGCGCCGATCCCCGAGCGGATCATCACCCGGCCCCCCAGCGCCGAGTTGCGGCCCGAGCAGACCGACCAGGACAGCCTGCCGCCCTACGACATCCTCGACGGAATCCTGGCACGCTACATGCAGGACGACGAGGGCATCGACGAGATCATTGCAGCGGGTTACGACCGCGCGGTGGTCGAGCGGGTTGCACGGCTCATCAGGATCAACGAATACAAGCGGCGCCAGGCGCCGGTAGGCATCCGGGTCACCCACCGAAGCTTCGGCAAGGATTGGCGTTACCCTATCACCAGCAAATTCAACGAAACCGCCGGAGCACGAAAACCATGAAGCAGATCACCGCCATCGTCAAACCCTTCAAGCTCGAGGACGTGCGCGAGGCCTTGGCCGAAGTGGGCGTCACCGGCCTGACCGTGACCGAGGTCAAGGGCTTCGGCCGCCAGAAGGGGCACACCGAGCTCTACCGCGGCGCCGAGTACGTGGTCGACTTCCTGCCGAAGATGAAGGTCGAGGTGGTCGTGAACGAGGCCGATGTGGAGCGCTGCATCGAGGCCATCGTCAGTTCCGCGCGCACCGGCAAGATCGGCGACGGCAAGATCTTCGTCACCAGCGTGGATCGCATCGTGCGCATTCGCACCGGCGAAGAGAACGAGAACGCCGTCTGAACGAAAAAAGCCCCCGGGGACGGGGGCTTTTTTTCTTGAAAGGGGCGTCAGAGGTTTTCCGACAACCTGTCTTCGCGCGGATGCAGCGGCACTTCGGCACGCAGCGCCGTGAGCAGTTCGGTCGCGTCCGTGCCGGTGCGAATCAGCTGCATCTGCCAATCGCCCATGAAGCCCTCGCGCACGCTGTGCGCCAGGAAGCCCAGCAGGCCGTCGTAGTAGCCGGCGGTGTTGAGGATGCCGGTCGGCTTGTCGTGGTAGCCGAGCTGGCGCCAGGTCCAGATCTCGAACAGCTCCTCGAAGGTGCCGATGCCGCCCGCCAGGGCCACGAAGGCATCGGCGCGCTCGCCCATCATGGCCTTGCGCTCGTGCATGGTGTCGACCACATGCAGCTCGTCGCACAGCGGGTTGGCCAGTTCCTTGTCGACCAAGGCCTTGGGGATGATGCCGACGACGCGGCCGCCAGCCAGGCGGGTGGCCTCGGCCACCGTGCCCATCAGGCCGGTGCGGCCGCCGCCGTAGACCAGTTGGCCGCGGTGCTGGCCGATCCACTGGCCGACCGCTTGCGCGGCCTGGGAAAACTCGGGGCGCTCGCCGGGGCGCGAGCCGCAATACACACAGATCGAAAATTCAGGATTCATGCCGCCATCATGCCGCAGCCGGCAGGCCTTCTCATGACACGAATCGTTGCCACAGTGCCGTTGCCCAGATGCCCCCGCACAGCGCGAGCGACAGCAGCACGGCCGCGCTGCCCATGTCCTTGGCGCGCTTGGACAGGTCGTGCCACTCGGGGCCGATGCGGTCGATGGCGGCTTCCACGGCGGTGTTGAGCAGCTCGACGATCATGACCAGCACCGCGCTGCCGGCGAGCAGCGCGACCTCGACCCAACTGCGACCGAGCCAGAAAGACACCGGGATCATCACGATCGACAGGATCGCTTCCTGGCGGAAAGCCGGCTCGCTCCAGCCGGCGCGCAGGCCCTGCAACGAGATCAGCGTGGCGTGAAAGACGCGCTCGAAGCCCTTGCGCGCCTTCTGCGGATTCACGGCGGGGTCGGGAAGTTTGGGCAGGGCACTCATTGGCGGCTCATCGGTGGGGAGGTGACGAGCCGGGTACCGGCCCAGGCGTCGTGCCAGAACTGGCGTTCGGGGTGAAAGCGTGCAAGCAGGGCCCAGACGGCGATCCAGCCGACGATCAGTACAGTCGATTCGCCCCCTGACAGCTTGAACGGTGCCATGGCGGCCAGCGGCGGCAGGAACCAGATCCAGCTCAGCAGGTAGCGCGCCAGGGCACGGCGCTGCGTGACAGGACGGCCGTGCACGTCGACGATGCGGATGTTCCAGGTTTTCATGGCGAGGGTCTGGCCCTTGGTCCAGAACCAGACGAAGTACACGCCGAAAACCACGAAAAGGAAAGCCTGGAACAGATGGCGCCGCGAATCCATGGCGTCACGCATCTGGCCGAGCGTGCTGAACAGCCAGCCCGAGACGAAGACCACGGCGAAAAGCAGCATGCCTTCGTAGAGCCAGCAAGCCATCCGGCGCCAGAGGCCGGGGACTATCGAAACAGGAGCGGCGGTTGCAGTCGTGACGGGCGTGATGGGCGAAACCGGGTCGGGGCGCGACGCCTCGGGAGAACTGGAAACCATCGAAGCCTTGCGTCAGGGAGACGAGGAGGGGGGGTCGGCCGGCGCGGGCACCTGGGCTTCGGCCGGAACCGGCGGCAGGGTCGCCTTGGACGCTGCGGGTGCGACAGGTACGACAGACACAGCGGGTGTTGCGGCCACCGGCGCGCGTTCCGGCGGCGATGCCACCATGATCGTGGCAGGCGCGCCAACAGGTGCTGGCGGCGCCAGCAGGATGCGGGGCGTGTGCTGGCCGCCGGGTGTGAGGGCAGGCACTGGTACGAGTTTCTGCGCCGAAACCGGTCGCACCGGAACGGCCGCACCGCGTGGCTTGGCTGGCGCGAGTTCGGCGAGCTTGCGCTTTTCTTCCTGGCTCAAGGCTTGGTATTGCTCCCATTTGGCCTTGCGCTCGTCAGCCGGAATGCGCTTGACTTCGGCGAAGTTCAGCCGGGCCTGGGTGCGCTGCTGGTTGCTCAGCGCGGCCCATTCGATCATGCGGCTGTGCAGGGTGGTCTGGTCGTCCGCCGACATGCTGGAAAAATTGCGCGACAGCGCCAGCCACTTTTTCTTTTGCCCGGCGTTCAGCGTGTTCCAGTGCGCGCTTAAAGGCTTCAGTGCCTGTTGCTGCTCGGCGGTGAGTTCGCTCCAGAGGGGCTTGGTCGTGGAGACAGCCTTCGGGCTGGAGGCTGCCGCTGCCGGGCCGTTCGCAGATTTGGCGGCCGCCTCGGTGCGAGGCTGGGCGTGGGCAAGCGTCAGGCCGAAGGCTGCGACTGCAAGCGCACCAGCCCAAACGACCGCGCCCGCCGGAAGCGGGCGCGTCAGGCGTGGCGGGTTCGCGCTGGGGGAGGAACGGCGTCGCATTCGGTCGGTGAAAGATTTCAGTCGGAGGCGCTGTCGGCCTTAAGGAATTGGGCGAAACCGGGGTCGGTATAGGCGGCAGGTGGGAGGTCGCCGGTGAGTAGCGCGGAATCCACTTCGGCCAGCTCGCTGGCACGGTCGTCGTCCTGCATCACGCTGATGGTGATGAGGCCGGCCACGAGCGCGATCAGAGGCACCGCCGAAGCGATGCGGGTCCACCAGCTGCCACCCAGCGTGACCGTGTGGCCCGACTGCACCGCCACCGGGGCGGTTCGCAGTTGCGGGGGGAGCTTGCGCGCAGCCACGGCCTGTGCGCGCGCCACGCGCAGCCGCTCGCCGATGTCGTGCGGCAGCTCACGGTTGCCGACAGACAAACGAGCCGTCAAGCGCTCGCCGAACCGGTCCTCGGAAGCAGCGGATGATGTGGTTGATACCTTCGTATTCATAGCGATATTCCCTTGGCTTTGAGCGCCTTGCTCAGAGCGTGAACGGCTCGCGAGCAATGGGTTTTGACGCTGCCTTCGGAGCAGCCCATCGCGGCGGCCGTCTCTGCGACGTCCATTTCCTCCCAGTAACGCATCAGGAAAGCCTCGCGTTGACGGCCCGGCAAAGCCGCGATCTGTTCTTCGATCTCGTGGAAGACCTGGGCGCGGCGCGTGGTGTCTTCGGCGCTCTCCGTTTCCCTAGAGTCGGTCGGCGAGACGAAGTTCTCCAGCAGGTCGAAATCTCCGTCGTCGTCGACCGAATCGAAGTCGCTGAGGTTGGAGAACAGGGCGCGACGGGTTTTCTGGCGGCGGAACCAGTCGAGCGTGCAGTTCGACAGGATGCGCTGGAACAGCATTGGCAGCTCCTCCGGCGGCTTGTCGCCGTAGTGCAGCGCCAGCTTCATCATGCTGTCCTGCACGATATCGAGCGCCGCTTCTTCGTCCCGCACGTGATAGACCGAGCGCTTGAAAGCGCGTCGTTCGACGCTTTTCAGGAAGTCGGAGAGTTCTTGTTCAGTGGCCAAGCGAGAGTGGGGCGCAGAGCGCGCCGCATAGGAGGAAGGTCTGGCGATCGCGGGTGTTTGTCGCCGCGAATTATGCCTTTGTCGCTTTACAAGCCAGCTGAAGCGAATCTGAACGGCCGGAAATGCCATAATCCGCGCTGCAAGTCAAAAGGCAAACGGGTCACGGTCCGGCGGAACATCAGTCCGCCCATGGCTTTGGCCTCAAGTCCTGGCGCGACCTCACAAGGGTTGGCAAGGGGCACCCAAGGTATTTCGTTCCCGAAATAAACAAAGGTTGATCATGGAAATGTCCAAGGCGGAAATCGCTTCCGCAGCCGCTGCGTCCTCAGGCGCCGGCAACATCACGCAAGAACTCATGGGCGCTGAAGTGCTGGTCAAGGCACTGCAGGCCGAAGGCGTCAAGTACATCTGGGGCTATCCCGGCGGCGCGGTTCTGTACATCTACGACGCGTTCTACAAGCAAGACACCATCCAGCATGTGCTGGTGCGCCACGAGCAGGCCGCAGTGCATGCGGCGGACGGTTATGCGCGCGCTACCGGTGAAGTCGGCGTGGCGCTGGTCACGTCGGGTCCCGGCCTGACCAACGCGGTCACCGGCATTGCCACGGCGTACATGGATTCGATCCCGATGGTGATCATCTCGGGACAGGTGCCCACGGCAGCCATCGGCCTCGACGCCTTCCAGGAATGCGACACGGTCGGCATTACGCGCCCCATCGTCAAGCACAACTTCCTCGTCAAGGATCCGAAGGATCTGGCCATGACGATGAAGAAGGCCTTCCACATCGCACGCAGCGGCCGTCCGGGCCCAGTGGTGGTCGACGTCCCCAAGGACGTTTCCTTCAAGAAGACGCCTTACGCCGGCTATCCCGACAAGGTCGAGATGCGCTCGTACAACCCCGTGCGCAAGGGTCATGGCGGGCAGATCCGCAAGGCGCTGCAACTGCTGCTGGCGGCCAAGCGCCCCTACATCTACACCGGCGGCGGCGTGCTCCTGGGCAATGCGTGCAACGAACTGCGCACGCTGGTCGACATGCTCGGCTACCCGGTCACCAACACGCTGATGGGCCTGGGCGCCTACCCGGCGAGCGACCGCAAGTTCCTGGGCATGCTGGGCATGCACGGCACCATCGAGGCCAACAACGCAATGCAGAACTGCGACGTGCTGCTGGCCGTGGGCGCGCGCTTCGACGACCGCGTCATCGGTAACCCCAAGCACTTCGCGCAGAACGAACGCAAGATCATCCACGTCGACATCGACCCGTCGAGCATCTCCAAGCGCGTGAAGGTCGACATCCCGATCGTCGGCGACGTGAAGGACGTGCTCACAGAGCTCATCTCGATGATCCGCGAGAGCACCACCAAGCCCGACGCCGGTGCATTGGCAGAGTGGTGGAAGACCATCGAGGCTTGGCGCTCTCGCGACTGCCTCAAGTACGACCGCGACAACAAGGACGTCATCAAGCCGCAGTACGTGGTCGAAACGCTCTGGAACATGACCAAGGACGCCGACGCGTACATCACGTCGGACGTGGGTCAGCACCAGATGTGGGCGGCCCAGTACTACCGTTTCGACGAGCCGCGCCGCTGGATCAATTCCGGTGGCCTGGGCACCATGGGCGTGGGCATTCCCTACGCCATGGGCATCAAGCTCGCCAAGCCCGACTCGGAAGTGTTCACCATCACCGGCGAAGGCTCGGTGCAGATGTGCATCCAGGAACTCTCCACCTGCCTGCAATACAACACGCCGATCAAGATCTGCTCGCTCAACAACCGCTACCTCGGCATGGTGCGCCAGTGGCAGGAGATCGAATACTCCGGCCGCTACAGCCACAGCTACATGGACGCGCTACCCAACTTCGTGAAGCTTGCCGAGGCCTATGGTCACGTCGGCATGCTGATCGAGCGTCCACAAGACGTGGAGCCCGCGCTGCGCGAAGCACGCAAGCTCAAGGACCGCACGGTGTTCATGGACTTCCGTACCGACCCGACCGAGAACGTGTTCCCGATGGTGAAGGCCGGCATGGGCATCACCGAAATGCTGTTGGGCTCCGAAGATCTCTGATCAGCGGCGCATTCGCTTAACTATTCACTGACGAATCTATTGCCCGCCGAGCCTGCGCATTACCGTGCGTGGGGGAGGGCGGCGAAAAGAGGAGTCACGCAAACATGAAACACATCATTGCAGTGCTGCTGGAAAACGAGCCCGGTGCTCTTTCCCGCGTGGTGGGCCTTTTTTCGGCCCGCGGCTACAACATCGAATCGCTGACGGTGGCGCCCACGGAGGATCCGAGCCTCTCGCGCATGACCATCGTCACGAACGGTTCCGACGAAGTGATCGAGCAGATCACCAAGCACCTGAACCGCCTCATCGAAGTGGTGAAGGTCGTCGACCTGACCGAAGGTGCCTACACCGAGCGCGAGCTCATGATGGTGAAGGTACGCGCCGTCGGCAAGGAGCGCGAGGAAATGATGCGCATGGCGGAAATCTTCCGTGGCCGCATCATCGACGTGACCGACAAGAGCTACACCATCGAACTCACCGGCGACCACGGCAAGAACGACGCTTTTCTGGAAGCGATCGAGCGTAGCGCTATCCTCGAGACTGTCCGCACCGGTGCCAGCGGCATCGGGCGCGGCGAGCGCATTCTGCGCGTGTAAAGGGGGGTGCAAATCCCTCAGTTCCATCGTTTATCAATACATGAGGAGAAGGTGAATGCAAGACTTGCTGGGATTCGACAAGATGGTGACGCCCATCATCATCCGGATACTGTATTTCCTCGGACTGCTGGGTGTGCTCGTGATGACCGTCGTGTCATTGTTCCAGGGGCGCATCCTGATGGCCATCGGCGTTCTTGTGTTCGGCGCGATCATGGTTCGCGTCTATAGCGAATTGCTGATCCTGCTGTTCCGCATTCACGACAACCTCGTGTCCATCAACCAGCAAATGAAGGACCGGAATTCTTCCGGTCAACTGTGAGTGAACGCACCCCCGTACAGGGGGTGCATCGAGACTAAATAGGAAAGACGCATCATGAAGGTTTACTACGACAAGGACGCCGACCTCAGCCTCATCAAGGGCAAGACGGTCGCAATCATCGGTTATGGGTCGCAAGGTCACGCGCATGCGCAGAACCTGAACGACAGCGGCGTCAAGGTCGTGGTCGGCCTGCGCAAGGGCGGAGCTTCGTGGGACAAGGTCGGCAAGGCCGGCCTGCAGGTCGCCGAAGTCGCCGACGCCGTGAAGGCGGCCGACGTGGTCATGATCCTGCTGCCCGACGAGCAGATCGCCAACGTCTACAAGAACGACGTGGCCCCGCACATCAAGGAAGGCGCTTCGCTCGTCTTCGCGCACGGCTTCAACGTGCACTACGGTTTCGTGCAGCCGCGCGCCGACCTCGACGTGTGGATGGTCGCTCCCAAGGCCCCGGGCCACACCGTGCGCAGCACGTACACCCAAGGCGGCGGCGTGCCCCACCTCGTGGCCGTGCACCAGGACAAGACCGGCAAGGCGCGTGACCTCGCGCTGAGCTACGCCACGGCCAACGGCGGCGGCAAGGCCGGCATCATCGAGACCAACTTCCGTGAAGAAACCGAGACCGACCTGTTCGGCGAACAAGCGGTTCTGTGCGGTGGCACGGTCGAACTGATCAAGGCTGGTTTCGAAACGCTGGTGGAAGCCGGCTACGCGCCCGAAATGGCGTACTTCGAATGCCTGCACGAGCTCAAGCTGATCGTCGACCTGATCTATGAAGGCGGCATCGCCAACATGAACTACTCGATCTCGAACAACGCCGAGTACGGCGAGTACGTCACGGGCCCGCGCATCGTGACCGACGAGACCAAGAAGGTCATGAAGCAAGTGCTCAAGGACATCCAGACCGGCGAATATGCCAAGAGCTTCGTGCTCGAAGCGGCTGCCGGCCAGCCGGCGCTCATCAGCCGCCGTCGCCTGAATTCGGAGCATCAGATCGAAGTCGTCGGCGAGAAGCTGCGCGCAATGATGCCTTGGATCAAGAAGAACAAGCTGGTCGACCAGACCCGCAACTGATCTTCACGTCGAAACGCGCTCCCCGGGGCGCTTTCCCCAAGGGCCACCCGTCGCGGTGGCCCTTTTGTTTGAAGGGGTCCAAGAGGTCGCCTGAACTACACTGCAAGCCATGCGACTCACAGACCAAGATGCTATCGATTGGATAGCTGACCGCTCAGTGCCCACGAGGGACGGAGGCAATTTCAATGCATGACGATACCGTTCCCGACGTGGTGCAGCCGCGCAAACGGCGCAAGGGCATCTACATCCTGCCGAACCTGTTCACGCTCGCCGCGTTGTTCGGCGGTTTTTATTCGGTCGTGATGGCCATGAATGCGCGCTTCGACCTCGCCGCACTCGGCGTGTTCGCCGCGATGATTCTCGACAGCCTCGACGGGCGCGTCGCGCGCATGACCAACACGCAAAGCGCGTTCGGCGAGCAGATGGATTCGCTGTCCGACATGGTGTCCTTCGGTGCCGCGCCGGCGCTCATTGCTTACGAGTGGTCGCTCAAGGGACTGGGGCGCTGGGGCTGGATCGCCGCGTTCGTGTATTGCGCGTGCGCCGCATTGCGGCTGGCGCGCTTCAACGTGAACACCGGCGTGGTCGACAAGCGCTGGTTCCAGGGCCTGCCGTCGCCCGCTGCCGCGGCGTTGGTGGCCGGATTCATCTGGCTTGTGGACGAATGGGGCAAGCGCGGCGGCGAAGTGCTGTATCTCTCGTGGACGCAGATCACATGGGTCACCTTTGCATTCACGCTGTACGCGGGCCTCACGATGGTCACGAACGCGCCCTTCTACAGTTTCAAGGACATCCAGATGAAGAAGAGCGTGCCCTTTGCCGCGATCGTGCTGATCGCGCTGGGCATTGCCGTCATCAACATCCATCCGCCTACCGTGCTGTTCGGCCTGTTCGTCATCTACGGCCTCAGCGGCTACGTGGTCTATGGCTGGCGCAAGGCCAAGGGCCAACCGGCGAGCGTGATCAGCACTTCCACCGAAGAGCCTGACGAGCGGGGACTGCACAACTGAGACGCCGGGCCTTCCCAGGCTCGCGCCGGCTGTGCTACATTCGCAACCCTCATGACCAAGATTTCGCTGCTGGCCCTACTAGCCCTCCCTCACGGGCGGAGACGGTAGCGCACGCGCTAATCCCATCACCACGGCCCGTTCGCACCAGCAACGGGCCGTTTGTATTTGGGGTTGCTGGTTGAATTCCAACCACTCAGAGAATCGACATGCTCAAGCAACCTCAAAGCAAATACCGCGCATTCGCCCCGATCGGCCTCAAGGACCGCACCTGGCCCGATGCCGTGCTGACCAAGGCGCCCATCTGGCTGTCGACGGACCTGCGTGACGGCAACCAGGCGCTGGTCGAGCCCATGGACATCGCGCGCAAGATGCGCATGTTCGAAACCCTCGTGGCCATCGGCTTCAAGGAAATCGAAGTGGGCTTCCCCTCGGCCTCGCAGGTCGAATTCGACTTCGTGCGCAAGCTCATCGAAGAAGACCGGATTCCCGACGACGTGACGATCCAGGTGCTGACGCAGGCGCGCGACCACCTCATTGCACGCACCTTCGAATCGCTGCAAGGCGCCCCGCGCGCCATCGTGCACCTCTACAACGCGGTGGCGCCGGTGATGCGGCGCGTGGTGCTCGGCATGGACGAAGACCAGATCGTCGAGCTCGCCAGCAGCCATGCGCGCATGTTCAACGACTTCGCGGCGAAGCAGCCGAACACGCACTGGACCTTCCAGTACTCGCCCGAGATGTTCTCGGGCACCGACGTCGTGTTCTCCAAGCGCGTGGTCGATGCGGTCACCGACGTCTGGGCGCCGACACCCGAGCGCAAGTGCATCGTGAACCTGCCCACCACGGTGGAGCATTCCACGCCGAACATCTTCGCGGACATGATCGAGTGGATGCACCGCAACCTTGCGCGCCGCGATTCCATCGTGTTGTGCGTGCATCCGCACAACGACCGCGGCACCGGCACCGCAGCCGGCGAACTGGCCCTGATGGCCGGCGCAGAGCGCATTGAAGGCTGCCTGTTCGGCAACGGTGAGCGAACCGGCAACCTCGACCTCGTGAACGTGGCGCTGAACCTGTACACCCAGGGCGTTTCGCCCGAGCTCGACTTCTCGAACATCGACGAGATCCGCGCCACGGTGGAGCATTGCAACCAGATTCCCGTTCATCCTCGCCACCCGTACGTCGGCGACCTTGTCTACACCTCGTTCTCGGGTTCGCACCAGGACGCGATCAAGAAGGCCTTCGCGGCACGCAAGGAAGGCGACATCTGGGACATGCCCTACCTCCCCATCGACCCCAAGGACGTGGGCCGCAGCTATGAAGCCGTGATCCGCGTGAACAGTCAATCGGGCAAGGGCGGCATGGCCTATCTGCTCGAAAGCGAATACGGCATCGAGATGCCGCGCCGTCTGCAGATGGAGTTCATGCAGACCGTGCAAGGCGTGATGGACGTCGCCGGCAAGGAACTCACCGCCGCCGACCTGTGGCAGCTGTTCGTGCGCGAATACGGCTTCGAGACCGCGCAGTCGCTGCAACATCGCGTGATCGAGGAAGAAGGCGAGGGCGCCAACGCCGCCGTGGTGCTGCGCGGCGACCTGCCATGGGACGGTGAAGTGCGCGCCATCGAAGGCCGCGGCAACGGCCCCATCGATGCCTTCACGCAGGCGCTGAGCAAGGCCACCGGCCACACGGTGCGCGTGATGGATTACCACCAGCACGCCATCGGCGCTGGCGCTGATGCGAAGTCCGTGGCCTACCTGGAGCTGCGGGTGGATGAAAGCCAGACGCTGTTCGGCGTGGGCATCGACGCCAACGTCATCTCGGCGTCGCTGAAGGCGATTGTCTCGGGCGTGCAGCGTGCGCGAGGCCGGGGCACCCACAGCGCACAATCGACGGTTGAAGTCGCCTGACGCTCCCGCTGCGACTTGAGCCGGGAGCGCGAGGTGGGAACGAACAAAGGAGATCCACGATGACCGACCAACTCATTATTTTCGACACCACCTTGCGCGACGGCGAGCAATCGCCAGGCGCCTCGATGACGCGCGACGAGAAGATGCGCATTGCAAAGTTGCTGGAGCGGCTGAAGGTCGACGTCATCGAAGCCGGCTTTCCCGCCAGTTCGAACGGCGACTTCGAGGCTGTGAAGGCCATTGCGAACCTCATCAAGGACTCGACGGTGTGCGGCCTCTCGCGCGCCAACGACCGCGACATTGCACGCGCCGCTGAAGCCCTGAAGGGTGCGGCCCGCGGACGCATTCACACCTTCATTGCGACCTCCGCGCTTCACATGGAAAAGAAGCTGCGCATGACGCCCGACGAGGTGCACGAGCAGGCCAGGCTGGCCGTGCGCTTTGCGCGCAACCAGATGGGTGACGTGGAGTTCAGCCCCGAAGATGGCTACCGCAGCGACCCGGACTTCCTGTGCCGCGTGCTGGAAACCGTCATCAACGAAGGCGCCACCACCATCAACGTGCCCGATACCGTGGGCTACGCCGTTCCAGAGCTCTACGGCAACTTCATCAAGATGCTGCGCGAGCGCATTCCCAACAGCGACAAGGCGATCTGGTCGGTGCACTGCCACAACGACCTCGGCATGGCCGTGGCCAACTCGCTGGCTGGCGTGAAGATCGGCGGCGCGCGACAGGTGGAATGCACCATCAACGGCCTGGGAGAGCGCGCGGGCAATTGCTCGCTCGAGGAAGTGGTCATGGCGGTCAAGACCCGCAGGGACTACTTCGGGCTCGACCTCAACATCGACACCCAGCACATCGTGGCCGCGAGCCGCATGGTGAGCCAGACCACCGGCTTCGTGGTGCAGCCCAACAAGGCCGTGGTGGGCGCCAATGCCTTTGCGCACGCCTCCGGCATTCACCAGGACGGCGTGCTCAAGGCCCGCGACACCTACGAGATCATGCGCGCCGAAGACGTGGGTTGGGCCGCCAACAAGATCGTGCTGGGCAAGCTCAGCGGCCGCAATGCCTTCAAGCAGCGCTTGCTGGAACTGGGCGTTTCCATGTCGAGCGAGGGCGACATCAACGCCGCCTTCCTGCGGTTCAAGGAACTGGCCGACCGCAAGTCGGAAATTTTCGACGAAGACATCCTCGCGCTCGTCAGCGCGGAAGAGGTGTCGAACGTTGGTGAGCAGTTTGCTTTCGTCTCTCTCTCCCAGCACAGCGAAACCGGCGAGCGCCCCCAGGCGAAGGTAGTGTTCACCGTCCAGGGCAAGGAAGTCACCGGCGAATCCGACGGGAATGGCCCGGTCGATGCTTCCCTGAAGGCGATCGAGTCGCTCGTCAAGAGCGGCGCCGAGATGGTTCTTTACTCTGTAAACGCCATCAGCGGCTCGACGGAAAGCCAAGGAGAAGTTACAGTCCGGTTACAAAATGCAGGGCGGGTGGTGAACGGTGTGGGCGCAGACCCCGACATCGTGGTGGCGTCGGCAAAGGCTTATTTGAGTGCCCTCAATAAGTTACAGAGCCAAGCTGAGAGAGTTGCGGCACAAGGTTAGGTTTTCAGGCGATCCTTGCTATTCGATTGAAGAAGAGGATGCAAGTAACTGATATTGCGTGCCTTTTTTGATTTCGATACACTGCGGTCCTTGTTTGTCGCCGCTGGAGATTTATTAATGCCTGAAGCCCGCCTCCGCCGAGTTTCCAGCCAGCGGTTTCTACCCGCCTTCCGATTCCTCGCCGTCGCGCTGTGCGCCACGGCGTTTTTGCTGCCCGGCGCCCAGGCCGCGAAGAAAGAAAAGCCCGCCGCCGCCAAGACCACCGTCGCCAAGAAGGCGAAGGGGCCGGTGCCGGTCGAAGTCAAGCGCAACGCATCGTCCAAGACGGCACGTGGCGCAGCGCCCGTCGTCGCACAGCGCGGTCGGGCCGAAAAGGCCGACAAGGTCGTTCGTGGCGGCCGCAACGTGGTGGCCACGCTGCAGCGAAAGAACGGCAAGACCGTGGTCGCCGTGCAGCGCCGCTCGGTGGTGCGCGTCGAAGCGCCACCGCGCCAGTCCTTCGGACAGATGGCCGGCCTGCACGGCACCGAAGACGTGCTCGACCTGAAGTCGAGCGTCGCCCTGGTCATCGACCAGGACACGCATGAAGTGCTGTTCAGCAAGAACGACCACGCCGTGCTGCCGATCGCGTCGCTCACCAAGCTCATGACCGGTTTGCTCATCAGCGAGGCCCATCTGCCCAACGAAGAGCTGATCACCATCACGCAGGACGACGTCGACACCGAAAAGCGCAGCAGCTCGCGCCTGACGGTCGGCACCACGCTGTCGCGCGGCGAACTGCTGCACCTGGCGCTGATGTCGAGCGAAAACCGCGCCGCGCACGCGCTGGGCCGCACCTACCCGGGTGGCCTTTCGACCTTCGTGAGCATCATGAATGCCAAGGCCAAGATGCTCGGCATGAAGGACACGCGCTACGCGGAGCCTACCGGCCTGTCCAGCCGCAACCAGTCGAGCGCGCAAGACCTGGCCCTGCTGGTCAATGCGGCCTATTCAGACGCCACGGTGCGTTCGCTGTCCACCTCGCCTGAATACCAGGTCGAAGTCGGCAACCGCGTGCTGCAGTTCAACACCACCAATCGCCTGGTGAAAAGCCCGGACTGGGAAATCGGTGTGCAGAAGACCGGCTATATCTCCGAAGCCGGCCAGTGCCTCGTGATGCAGGCCCGCGTGGCCGGCCGCAAGCTGATCATGGTGTTCCTGGATTCGGCCGGCAAGTACAGCCGCATTGCGGACGCGGAGCGGGTTCGCCGCTGGGTAGAGGCCACGCATGCCGCCGGCTCGCCGGCCGCTTCGCGCGCCGTCTCTGCCTACCAGGTGGCCGGCTGATACGCAGTCGATAGACCCCCAACGCAAACAGGCCCTTCTCAGGGCCTGTCTGTTTTTGGGCAGATGCTTCCGCGAAGCGGGTCAGGTGCCGGTCGCCGGCGTGCTGGTCGTCGAAGCCGCTGGCGTTGCGGCCATCCCGTCCTTGAACCCCAGCGCGCCCGATATCTCGTTGGCCGTCGCTTGCAGCTTCGGCAGCCAGCCTTCGTCCAGCCGGTCGGCCGGGGCGGAAATGGACAGGCCTGCCACCAGCTTGCCCTGGTCGTCGTAGATGCCGGCGGCCATGCAGCGCACGCCCAGTTCCAGCTCTTCGTTGTCGCGGGCAATGCCGTACTGGCGCGCCTTCGACAGCTCGCGCTCGAGCGCCGGCAGTTGGGTGATGCTGTTGCGGGTATGGCCGGCCAGGCCCGTGCGTGTCGCGTAGCTGCGCACGCGTTGCGGGTCGTCGGCCGCCAAAAAGAGTTTGCCGGTCGAGGTCAGGTGCAGGGCGGCGCGTCCACCGATGGCGCGCACCACCTGCATGCCCGAGCGCTCGCTGTAGGAACGCTCGATGTACACGATCTCGTCGCCTTGGCGCATGCTCAGGTTGACGGGTTGCTGCGTGAGCTTGTGCAGCTCGCGCATAGGGCCCAGCGCGGCGTCGCGCACGTTGAGCCGGCCCTTCACCAGGTTGCCCAGTTCCAGCAGGCGCATGCCCAGCCGGTAGCTGCCGGCCTCTGGCCGGTCTACGAAACGCCCGACCGCGAGGTCATTGAGGATGCGGTGCGTGGTCGAAGGATGAAGCCCGGTCTTTTCGCTGATCTCCTTCAGCGACATCGCCTCTTCGCGGGACGCCAGGACATCGATCAGCGAGAACATGCGCTCGATCACCTGGATCACTGGAACGGCGGGAATGTCTGATTGGTTTTTTCTCATGGCGCTTTGCGGTGAAGACCGGTCGCCATTTTACCTTGTGAAATCAGCGGGCGCCTGCCAATGTCCGTCAACCAGCACTTCGTGCGGGGAGAAGCGCGCCTTGTAGTTCATCTTCGGGCTGTGTTCGATCCAGTAGCCGAGGTACACGTGCGGCAGCCCGAGCTTGCGCGCCTGCTCGATCTGCCAGAGCACGCTGTACGTACCGTAGCCTGCACTCGTGTCGGGTTCGTAGAACGTGTAGACCGCCGAGATGCCGTCGTTCAGCACGTCAAGGATCGACACCATCTTCAGTGCACCCGCGCTGCCGTCCGGCAGCGTTTCGCGAAACTCGACCAGACGGGAGTTGACCCGGCTCTGCAGCAGGAACTGGGTGTACTGGTCGATGCTGTCGTGGTCCATGCCGCCGCCCGAATGCCGACCGTTCTGGTAGCGCAGGTAGAGCTGGTAGTGCTCTGGCATGAAGCACAGCTTGAGCACGCGCGCCTGCAGGTCTGCATGCTGCTTCAGCGCCCGCCGCTGGCTGCGCGTGGGGTGGAAGCTGTTGGCCAGCACCCTCAGCGGGATGCATGCACGGCAACCGTCGCAATAGGGCCGGTAGGTGAACATGCCGCTGCGCCGGAAGCCGCTGAGCACCAGGTCGGAGTAGGCGTCGTTGTGGATCAGGTGGCTGGGCGTGGCCACCTGCGACCGGGCCTGGCGATCCGGCAGGTAGCTGCAGGGATACGGCGCCGTGGCGTAGAACTGCAGGGTGTGAAGCGGAAGGTCCTTGAGGTGCGTCACGTCGTCACATCGGGAGAGGAAGGAGGTCGCGCGGAAAGGAGGTCGAGCCAGTATACGGGGTCGAATTGCCACCGCGGCCCCTCCTGTTGTCGCGCCAGAGCCACGTGCGCGACGAAGTTTTTGCGCGCCACCTCAAGGGCGCCGAGGCTCGCGAGGTGCGCCGTGTTCTGCTGGCAGTCGATCATCTGCACGCCCGCGCGGCGGCACAGGGCGACCAGCGCGGCCAGCGCGATCTTCGAAGCGTCGGGCCGGCGCGTGAACATGGACTCGCCGAACACCGCGCGGCCCAGCGCCACGCAGTAGAGCCCGCCGGCCAATTCGCCGTCGATCCACGTCTCGACGCTGTGGGCGTGGCCTGCGAGGTGCAAATTCGTATAGGCCTGCACCATGTCCGGCACGATCCAAGTGCCCGACTGGCCGACCCGCGGCGAGCGCGAACAGGCCTGGATGATGGCGCCGAAGTCATGGTCGATCCGCACTTCGCAGCCCGGCGCCTGCGCAAAGCGCAGCAGCGTCTTTCGAAGCGAGCGGTGCAGCTTGAAGTCGTCCACCCGCAGCACCATGCGCGGGTCGGGGCTCCACCACAGGATGGGCTGGTCCTCGCTGAACCACGGAAACACGCAGTGGCTGTAGGCCTGCATCAAAGTATCGACGTCGAGCGAGCCGCCTGCCGCCAGAAGTCCAGGCACGGGGTCGGCCACGCCCCAGGCCGATGCGGGGTCGGGGAGCGCATCGCCGGGTTCGAGCCAGGGAAGTTGTCGCATGGGTGGAGGTATACACGGCTTCCGGAAAACCGAATCCGATGTCGGGAAAATTGCGTAGGCACCGGGTCTGTCCGACAGACGCAGAGCAGGAGCGATGCAACCATCGGGATGACACACCCACAAATACCGTTGAAAACCATATAGTGCTCAGCTTGCATTCGCGCTACCACAGCGGATCCGCCAAGCATCGATGCTTTGCGTGGGGATCGGCACAAGAGGACCACGTTGACCACTGAACCCAACCCCACCCGCTTCGGCAGCGGCCAGGCGGTACGCCGCCTCGAAGACGAAAGCCTGCTGTCGGGCGCCGGACGCTACACCGACGACGTCACGCTGCCGAACCAGGCGCACCTCGTATTTCTTCGGTCCCCGTACCCGCACGCACGCATCCTTTCCGTCGACACCAGCGGCGCCGCGGCCATGCCCGGCGTGCTGCGCGTGATCACCGGCGCGGACATGGCCCAGGCCGGCGTCAAGCCCATGCCGGGTGCCGCGGGCTTCAAGCGCGCCGACGGCGGCGACAGCGCCAGCCCGCCGCGCTACGCCTTGGCGCATGAGCGCACCCGCTTCGTCGGCGAGGCGGTGGCGGCGGTGGTGGCAGACACGGTGCAGCAGGCGCGCGACGCGGCCGAAGCCATCATGGTGGACTACGAAGACCTGCCCATGGTGGTCGACCTCGCGAGTGCCACTGCCGAAGGCGCACCCATGCTGTGCGAAGAGGCCGCCGGCAACATCGCCGCCGAAATGCGCCACGGCAACAGCCAGGACGCCACAGCCGCCTTTGCCAAGGCCGCCCACGTGGTCGCGCTCGACGTGAACAACCAGCGCGTGGTCGCCCTGACCATCGAGCCGCGTTCCGTGCTCGCCTGGCGCGAGGGCGAAACCGGCCGCCTCACGATCCGCATGAGCACGCAGATGCCCTCGGGCGTTCGCGATTCCGTCTGCGCGGCCATCGGCTTGCCCAAGGAAAAGGTGCGCGTGGTGGTGGGCGACGTCGGCGGCGGCTTCGGCATGAAGACTGGCGCTTACCCCGAGGACATCGCGGTCGCCTTCGCGGCGCTGCAGGTCGAGCGACCCGTGAAATGGGTGGCCGACCGCAGCGAAGAGTTTCTTTCGAGTGCGCACGGCCGCGACATCGAGGCGCGGGCCGAGATGGCGCTCGACGCCCAGGGCAAGATCC
Organism: Variovorax sp. 10N412; assembly: GCF_056394985.1. Classification (NCBI taxonomy): domain Bacteria; kingdom Pseudomonadati; phylum Pseudomonadota; class Betaproteobacteria; order Burkholderiales; family Comamonadaceae; genus Variovorax; species Variovorax sp. 10N412. Next base: position 462,592 of record NZ_JBFTIO010000002.1, on the reverse strand, counting down.
TGGCACTGCGCATCAAGACGCTCGCCAACGTCGGCGCCTACGCCACCGGCACCGGCGTTGCGATCCAGCTGCTCATCGGGCCCTGGGTGCAGACCAGCGTCTACGACATCCAGACCATCGATTTCCATTTCAAGGCGGTGCTCACCAACACGGCGCCCACCGGCGCCTACCGCGGCGCGGGCCGGCCCGAGGCCATCTTCACCATCGAGCGCCTGATGGACGAGGCCGCGCGCCAGACCGGCATCGACCGCATCGTGCTGCGCCGGCGCAACTTCATCCGTCCCGAGCAGATGCCGTACAAGAACCCGATGGCGCAGACCTACGACACGGGCAACTTCGAATCGGTGATGGACCAGGCGCTCACGCTGGCCGACTGGCAGGGCTTCGAGGCCCGGGCGGCCGAGTCGTCGCGCAATGGCAAGCACCGCGGCCTGGGCATCGCCACGTTCCTCGAGTGGACGGGTGGCAACGTGTTCGAAGAGCGCGTCACGGTTTCCGTGCAGGCCGACGGCGTGATCGAGGTGTTTTCCGCCGTCAACGCCATGGGGCAGGGCATTGCCACGTCGCTCGCCCAGCTGGCGGTCGATGCCTTCGGCGTGCCCATCGACAAGGTGCGCGTGGTGCTCGGCGACACCGACCGCGGCGACGGCTTCGGGAGCGCCGGATCGCGCTCGCTGTTCACGGGCGGCTCGGCGGTGCGCATCGGCGCGGAGCGCACCATCGACAAGGCACGCGAACTCGCCGCGCAGGAGTTCGAAGCCGCCATCGACGACATCACCTACAGCCGCGGCGTGTTCACCGTGGCCGGCACCGACCTCGAACTCGACCTGTTCACGCTGGCCGGCAAGCAGGCAGAGCGTGAGATCTTCGTCGAATCCACCAGCACCGTGGCCGGGCCGACCTGGCCCAACGGCTGCCACATCTGCGAGATCGAGATCGATCCACCCACCGGCGAGATCAGCGTGGTGGCCTACAGCTCGGTCAACGACGTGGGCCGCGTCATCAACCCGATGATCGTGCGCGGCCAGCTCGAAGGCGGCGCGGTCCAGGGCATCGGCCAGGCGCTCTACGAGCAGGTGGTGTACGACCACGAGACCGGCCAGCCCGTCACCGGCAGCCTGATGGACTACGCCGCCCCGCGCGCCGACATCGTCGACACCATGTTCCACATGGAAATGGACGAGTCGACGCCATGCAAGAACAACCCGCTGGGCGTGAAGGGCGTGGGCGAGCTCGGCACCATCGGCGCCACGCCGGCCATCGTGAATGCGGTGGCCGATGCGTTCGCGCGCAACGGCCTGGCCACGCGCGCGCCGCGCCTGCACATGCCGCTGAGCCCTGCGCGCGTGTGGCAGGCGATGCAAACGGTCGACTGACGGGCCCACGGCGCGCGTGCCGAAGGGCGAAGGCCATGCGCGTCACCTCCGAACTGAAGACCGAGCCGATTCGCGTGGCCAGCTACCGCTGCGACGCGGGCCCCGATGCAAGGCCCTTCACCGAGATGCACGAGGGCTACTCGGTGTCGTACGTGCGCAGGGGCGGCTTCGGCTACCGCACGCGCGGCAAGGCCGCCCGGGGTGACCGCAGGATTTTCCAAGACCGCATCGCCGCGTTGCTCGACGATGCCCGCCTGGCCCACCCGTCGGGCTGGGCACCGTCACTTTGAAGCGAGGTTGATCATGGCCACCGTGTACAAGGAATTCGTCGTCGAGGCCGATGCGGCCCAGGTGTGGGATGCGCTGCGCGACTTCGGTGCGGTGCACACACGGCTCGCACCGGGCTTTGTCGCCGCCTGCAGCCTCGATGCAGAAGGTGCCCGCATCCTCACCTTCGCCAACGGCCTCGTTGCGCGCGAGGCGATGGTCGGGCTCGACGACGCGCATCGCCGGCTGGCCTATACAGTGACCGGCGGCAGGGCCGCTCATCATCACGCGTCGGCGCAGGTGTTCGAGGAAGGCGAGGGGCGCTCGCGCTTCGTCTGGATCACCGACGTGCTGCCCGACGCCATGGCGGCCTACATCGAGCCGATGATGGTGCAGGGCGGCGCGGCCATGAAGGCCGCGCTGGAAGGGCGCACGGGCCCGGCCCGCGCGGTGGCCTAGAAGTCTTCCAGCGGCAGCCCGACGTAGTTCTCTGCCAGCGACGTGGAGGCCGCGTGCGAATGCACCAGGTAGTCGAGCTCGGCCTCCTGGATCTTCTGGCCGAAGGCGCCCGTTTCCGGAAAGCGGTGCATCAGGGAGGTGAACCACCACGAGAAGCGCTCGGCCTTCCACACGCGGCGCAGGCACAGGTCGGAGTAGCGGTCCAGCGCCGAGGCCGACTTCTCCGCGTAGAAGATTTCGAGCGCACGCGAGAGGTAGCCCACGTCGGCCGTCGCCAGGTTCAACCCCTTGGCGCCGGTCGGCGGCACGATGTGCGCCGCGTCGCCGGCCAGGAACAGCGCGCCGAAGCGCATCGGCTCCGCCACGAAGCTGCGCAGCGGCGCAATGCTCTTTTCGATCGAGGGACCGGTGACCAGCTGCTCGCGCGCCTCGGGGTCGAGTCGCGCGCGCAGCTCGTTCCAGAAGGCGTCGTCGCTCCAGTTTTCCACGCGTTCGTCGGTTGGCACCTGCACGTAGTAGCGCGACCGTGTGGCGCTGCGCATGCTGCACAGGGCAAAGCCGCGCTCGGTGTTGGCGTAGATGAGCTCGTGCGACACCGGCGGCACGTCGGCCAGCACGCCCAGCCAGCCGAAGGGGTAGACCTTCTCGTAGGTCTGGATGGCGCCGGCCGGCACGCTCGCGCGGCTCACGCCGTGGTAGCCGTCGCAGCCGGCGATGAAGTCGCATTCGAGCTCGTGCGCCTGGCCGTCCTTCTCGTAGCGCACGCGCGGCTTGGCCGAGTCGAAGTCGTGCAGGCTGACGTTCGCCGCGCTGTAGATGGTGGTGAGGCCCTCGGCCGTGCGCGCTTCCATCAGGTCGCGCGTCACCTCGGTCTGGCCGTACACCGTCACCTGCTTGCCGCCCGTGAGGCCGTGCATGTCGATGCGGTGGCGCGCGCCCTTGAACAGCAGCTCGATGCCGCCGTGCGGCAGGCCTTCGGACTTGGCGCGGGCGTCGACGCCGGCACGCGCCAGCAGGTCCATCGTGACCTGTTCGAGCACGCCGGCGCGGATGCGGCCCAGCACGTAATCGCCGCTCTGGCGCTCGACGATGACGTTGTCGATGCCGGCCTTGTGCAGAAGCTGCCCGAGCAGAAGGCCTGCGGGGCCGGCGCCGATGATCGCGACCTGGGTGCGCATGTTCGTGTCTCCGAGATGGTTTCGTCGAGCGTAGGGCGCGGGGGCGGTTCTGTGGCGGCGGGCGCGGAGGCTGTGTGCGATCATGCGAACGCGTGCGCGATGATCGCGCAACACTTCCATCCGGGCACCGTTCACCCGCGAACTCCAGACGAACCACCGACGCATGACCATCGCCAAAGCCGATTTCATCGAAGGCATCGCCAAGGGCATGGCCGTGCTCGAAAGCTTCGACACCGAGCGCCAGCGCCTCAACGCCACGCTGGCCGCCGAGCGCGCCGGCCTCACGCGCGCCGCGGCCCGCCGCCACCTGCTGACGCTGGCGCACCTGGGCTACCTGGAGACCGACGGCAGCTATTTCTGGATGGCGCCCAAGGTGCTGCGCTTCTCGGGCAGCTACCTTGCGTCGTCGCGGCTGCCGCGCGCGCTGCAGCCCACGCTGAACCGGCTGGCCGCGCAGACGGGCGAATCGTTTTCCGCCGTGGTGCTCGACGGGGAAGAGGTGGTCATCGTGGCGCGCAGCGGCAGCTACGGCACGCCGACGCGCGTGCTGGCCTACGGCCTGCACCTGGGTGCACGCTTGCCGGCGCATGCCACCTCCACGGGCCGTGTGCTGCTGGCCGCGATGCCTCCCACGCAGTTCACGCAATGGCTCAAGGGCCGCCACCTGGCGCGGCTCACGCCGCAGACGGTGACGCAGGCGCGCGGCCTGCGCCAGCTGGTCGCGCGCGCACGCAAGGACGACCACTGCTTCGCCAGCGAAGAGCACGAACTCGGCGTGCAGGCGCTGGCGGTGCCGCTGCGCGACATGCAGGGCCACACGGTGGCCGCGCTGAACGTGGTGCTGTCGGGCACGCGCTACCAGGAAGAAGCGCTGCAGCGCGACATGCTGCCGCTGCTGTTCGAAGCCGCGCGCGAAGTGCGCTCCTTGCTGTGAGCTGAACTTTCCGCGCGGCGCCCGCCTCGAACCCTCCGCATCCGAACCAGGGACACACCCACCATGCGACTCCTGCTCCTCGAAGACGACGTGATGATCGGCGAAGCCGTGCTCGACCTGCTGCGTGCCGAGCAGTACGCGGTGGACTGGGTGAAAGACGGCGAGGCCGCCGAGTCGGCCTTGCGCACCCAGCAGTACGACCTGGTGATGCTCGACCTGGGCGTGCCGCGCCGCGACGGCCTGGAGGTGCTGCGCAACCTGCGCGCGCGCAAGCAGCGCATGCCCGTGCTCATCGCGACGGCACGCGACTCGGTGCAGCAGCGCATCGAAGGCCTCGACGCCGGCGCCGACGACTACGTGCTCAAGCCCTACGATCTCGACGAGTTGCTGGCCCGCATCCGCGCCTTGCTGCGCCGCGCGGCGGGGCGTGCCGAGCCGGTGTATGAGCACATGGGCGTGAGCATCAACCCGGCCACGCGCGAGGTCACGGTGGCCGGCCAGCCGGTGGTGCTGTCGGCGCGCGAGTGGGCCGTGCTGGAGCCTTTGCTGGCGCGGCCCGGCATGGTGCTGTCGCGTGCCCAGCTCGAAGAAAAGCTCTACAGCTGGAAGGACGAGATCAGCAGCAACGCGGTCGAGGTCTACGTGCACGGGCTGCGCAAGAAGCTCGGGGCGGAACTGATCCGCAATGTGCGCGGCGTCGGCTACATGGTGCCCAAACTGTGAGGCGCAGCCTGACGGGTTCGCTGCGCGCGCGGCTGCTGGGTTTCCTGCTCGCGGCCATCGTGCTGGCCGCTGGCGCGCAGGCGCTGGTGGCGTACCGCACGGTGCTCACCGAGGCCGACGACATCTTCGATTACCACATGCAGCAGATGGCGCTGTCGCTGCGCGCGGGCCTGCCGCCGAGCGCGGCGGTCGGGGGCATCGGCACCGGCGAGCAGAACTTCGACTTCGTGGTGCAGGTATGGACGGCCGACGGCACGCGCATCTTCGAGTCGGCGGAAGAGGCCGCGCTGCCGCAGCTCGCGGTGTTGGGCTTTGCCGACGTGCATGCGCGCGGCACCACCTACCGCGTGTTCTCGATGCAGACGCGCGGGCTGGTGATCCAGGTGGCGCAGGACATGGCCGCGCGCCGCCACATGGCCGGCACGCTGGCCTTGCGCACCATCGCGCCGGTGGCGCTGATGGCGCCGTTGCTGATGCTGGTCGTGTGGTGGGTGGTGAGCCGCTCGCTCGCGCCGGTGGCGCGCGTGCGCAAGCAGGTGGCGTCGCGTCAGGCCGACGACCTGTCGCCGGTCAGCGAAGAGGGCCTGCCGGAAGAGGTGCGCCCGCTGGTGCAGGAGCTGAACCTGCTGTTCGACCGCGTGCGCCACGCCTTCGATGCGCAGAAGCACTTCGTGGCCGATGCCGCGCACGAGCTGCGCTCGCCGCTGGCCGCATTGAAGCTCCAGGTGCAGGGCCTGCAGCGCGCACCCGACGGCGCATCGCGGGACCTGGCCGTGAGCCGCCTCGTGGCGGGCATCGACCGCGCCACGCGGCTGGTCGAGCAGATGCTCGCGCTGGCGCGCCACGAGGCCAGCATGGCGGCGGGCGCGAAGCCCGAGCCGGTCGACCTGTCGGAGGTGGCGCGCCTTGCCGTGTCCGACGCCGTGGCGGCGGCCCAGGCGCGCGGCATCGACATCGGCATCACGCACGCCGATGCCGCCGTGGTCGACGGCCAGTCGGAGGCGCTGCGCATGCTGCTGCGCAACCTGCTGGAGAACGCGGTCAAGTACACGCCCGTCGAAGGCCGCGTCGACATAGCCATCACTCAGCGCAACGACGCGGTGGAACTCACCGTCGACGACAGTGGTCCGGGCCTGCCGCCGGCGGAGCGCGAACGCGTGCTCGACCGCTTCTACCGCTCCGGAGAAACGCAGGCGCCCGGCAGCGGCCTGGGCCTGGCCATCGTGAAGTCGATCGCCGAGTTGCACGGCGCCACGGTGGCGCTCGACGAATCGCCCAGCCTCGGTGGGCTGCGCGTGCGCATCGTCTTTGCGCCTTCGGCCGCTTGATCGACGTTTGATCGGCGTTTAAGCGGCGCTTAAGCCTGCGCGACGACATTCCTTTCATCGTGTTTGCGTTGATACGCATTGAAAGGAACCGACAAATGAACTCCCGTCTGACTTCGCCCCGCGCCTTGGTGATTGCACTGGCGAGCGCGGGTGTGATCGGTGCCGTCGGTGCCGGCGCCTATACCAGCGCCCGTGCCGTGGGCGCACCGGCCACCAATGCCACCGTGAGCGCGCCCGCGGCCATGGTCACGCTGCCCGACTTCTCCACCATCACCACGCGCGACGGCCCTGCCGTGGTCAACATCAGCGTCACCGGCACCATGAAGGCGTCGGACGACGAAGCCGCCGCCGAGATCCAGGGCGTGGACCCTGAAGATCCGATGTTCCAGTTCTTCCGCCGCTTCCAGGGCCAGATGGGTCCGCAAGGCAAGCAGCAGCAACGCGACGTGCCGGTGCATGCGCAGGGCTCGGGTTTCATCGTCGACCCCGCCGGCATCATCATCACCAACGCCCATGTGGTGAAGGACGCCAAGGAAGTCACCGTCAAGCTGACCGACCGCCGCGAGTTCCGCGCCAAGGTGCTGGGCGCCGACGCCAAGACCGACATCGCGGTGCTGAAGATCGACGCCAAGAACCTGCCGGTGCTGGCCCTGGGCAACACCAAGGACCTGAAGGTCGGCGAATGGGTGCTGGCCATCGGCTCGCCCTTCGGCTTCGAGAACACCGTGACGGCCGGCGTGGTGAGCGCCAAGGGCCGCACGCTGCCCGACGACAGCTATGTGCCTTTCATCCAGACCGACGTGGCCGTGAACCCCGGCAACTCCGGCGGCCCGCTGCTCAACACGCGCGGCGAGGTGGTGGGCATCAACTCGCAGATCTACAGCCGCAGCGGTGGCTACCAGGGCCTGTCGTTCGCCATTCCGATCGACGTGGCCATTCAGGTGAAGGACCAGATCGTCGCCACCGGCAAGGCCACGCATGCGCGTCTTGGCGTGGCCGTGCAGGAGGTGAACCAGGCCTTTGCCGAGTCGTTCAAGCTCGACAAGCCCGAAGGCGCGCTGGTCTCCAACATCGAGAAGGGCGGCCCCGGCGACAAGGCCGGCCTGAAGGCGGGCGACGTGATCCGCAGCGTGGACGGCCAGCGCATCGTGTCCTCGGGCGACCTGCCCGCGGTGATCGGCCAGCAGGCGCCGGGCAAGAAGGTCACGCTCGAGGTGTGGCGCCAGGGCGAACGCCAGGAGCTGCAGGCCAAGCTCGGCGACGCGAGCGACAAGCCCGCGCAGGTCGCCAAGGCCGATGCAGCGGCCGGGCAAGGCAAGCTGGGCCTGGCATTGCGCCCGTTGCAGCCGCAGGAAAAGCGCGAGACCTCGATCGACACCGGGCTGCTGATCGAAGACGCCGCGGGCCCCTCGGCGCAGGCGGGCGTGCAGGCGGGCGACGTGCTGCTGGCCATCAACGGCACGCCGGCGCAGAGCGTGGAGCAGGTGCGCGAGGTGGTGGCCAAGGCGACCAACAAGTCGGTGGCGCTGCTGATCCAGCGCGGCGAAGACAAGATCTTCGTGCCGGTGCGAATCGGCTAGCGGGCTCGCCCCCAGGCTTCGCGCACGCCGTGTCGCTTCTCCTCCCCCCTGCCGGGGGCAACACCCGAGGCCCGGCAAAGCGGTTCCTCGGTGTTTCTCGAAAAGTCCAGGCCGAATGCCACTTGACATGACGTCGTCCGCAAAAAGCCTCTCGGCACACATCCTGCCCACGTCGGCCACCATGATCGGCGTGTGCATGACGGTGATGTCCATCGGGCACCTCGGTCCGCGCGACGACATGCGGCTGCTGATCGACCGCCTGCTGGCCGTCGACGCGCTGGTCTTCCTGGCCAGCGCGCTGCTGTCTTTCATCTCGATGCGCACGCAACGCGCCGGCGCACGGCTGGAGGCCTGGGGCGAGATGGTCTTCATCGCCGGGCTCGCATTGCTGGCGCTCGGCGCTGTCACGCTGGCGTTCGCGCTGCGCTGACGGCGCGCCCCACCCGCGCGTCAGGGCAGGGCGCAGGGCCAGTCCAGCAGCACGCGGGTTCCGCCGGTTGTTTCGTCCGCCGTCTCGATGTGCAGCCGCGCGCCGATGGACTGAGCGCGCGCACGCATGTTGGCGATGCCATGGCCGGCCTGCCGCGGGTCCGAAGGCGCCGCAGGGGCGGTGGGAAGCCCGCGACCGTTGTCGGTGAGCACGATGCGCACCAGCGGCGGCGACGTCTCTCCGCTCCAACTGGCCTGCATCACGATGCGCGTGGCGCCCGCATGCTTCAGCACGTTGGTGAAGGCCTCCAGCAGGATGCGCTGCAGCTGCAGTGCGGCCTGCGCGGCGAACGGCGCCAGCTCGGGAATCACGGCCACGTCCCACACCAGCTCGATGCCCGCGGCGTCCAGCCGCGGCTGCAGGCGGTAGCGCAAGGTGGCCAGCACCGTGGGCAGGTCGTCGTGCGTGGGCTGCAGCGAGTCGACCGCCATGCGCATCTCGTCGAGCGCGAGCTTCACATGTTCTTCGACCACGCCGCGGTCGGAGGTGGGCTGGGTCACCAGGTTGAGCAGGCCCACCAGTTGCGAACCCACGCCATCGTGGATCTCCCGCATGATGCGCTGGCGCTCCAGCAGCACGGCCTGCTGCTGCTGCTGCTGGCGCACCGTTTCGAAGGCGGCGCGCAACTGGTCCTCGCGTTCCGCGACACGCGCCGCGAGGTTGGTGTTGAGCGCGCTGTAGTCGGCCACCGTGCGGCTGTAGCGCTCGACCACCAGTCCCGCCAGGATCATCACGAAGAAGAACATGGCGTGCGCCGTCAGCGTGTAGTGGGCGCCGCCGAAGAGGGCCATGCGCACCAGCAGCAGGTCGTGCGCGCCGGCCAGGATGGCGAGCGTGCCCGCCGCCATCAGCACCGCGGCGATGCGTCGGCGCTCCACCATCGCGCCGTACACCACGTAGGGCAGGCAGACGATGCTCGTCAGCTGCAGGATGGCCAGGCCGGTGGTCCACAACGCCGGGAGCGCGAAGGCGAAGGAGGCGCAGGCCAGCATCACCGAAAGCACCAGCGCCGCGTAGACGGCCCGCACCAGCCACGGCGGATTGCGGTCGAGCACCAGCAGCACGAAGCGCGCAATGAGCCCGATGTGGCAGGCGTAGCAGACCGCCACCACCGCACCCCAGAGCGGCCAGGGAACCGGTACGTCGGGCCACACACGGTCGAGGTTGCGCGCCACGCCGGAGAGTGCGGCGAGCGCGAAGCAGCCGTAGAGCGCATCGCGCTGGCGCAGCCACAGCCCGCCCGCCAGGCCGCCCATCAGCAGCAGGCTGACGGCGTACACGATGGCCGAGGTGTTGCGCCAGTTCTGCTGCGAGCGGTACAGCGCGGCCAGGGTGGCCTGCGTGCCGTACTGGATGCTGGCCACCCCCGCGCCGCGCTGGCGCTGGATGGTGGTGCGCAGCACCAGCGACTGCGCCTGGCCTTCGCGACGCAGGGCGGCTGGCAGGGGCACCAGCAGGTTGCTCTTGGTCGCGTCGTGGCCTGGGTCGCCCAACTTGCCGTAGCTGGCCACGAGCGCGTCGTTGAACGAGATGCTCACCTGGTTGCCCACGCCCGACATCAGCAGCGCCGCGGGCTCGTTGCCCGGCACGGCGGTGGCTGGCAGGTCGATGCGGTAGGTGGCCTTGCCGCCCAGGCCGGGAAACTCGTGGTCCCAGCGAAACGGCAACTGCACGCGGCGAGTCTGGCGGGGCAGCCCGTCGGGCTCGAGCACGGCGTCGGCTGCTTTCACGTCCAGTGCGTCGGCCGGGGGCCTGGCGGGCGTGGCTTCGTCGGCATGCGCGGGTTGAACGGCCCACGCGCACAGTGTCCAGAGCGCTGCGAGCAGCAGCCCGCCCAGGCCTCCCGTGATCACCCTAGGGAAGCCAGCCGAGGCTGCGCGCCTCGAACACGGCTTCCGATTTGTTGTGCACATCCAGCTTGCCGTAAATGTTGCGGATATGGGTTTGAACCGTCGAGGCCGAGACTCCCATCTGCACCCCGACTTCGACATAGGTGAAACCACGAGAGACCAGGTCGAGCACCTCGAACTCCCGCGGTGACAGCCGCTCGGGCGCCACGGCGGACTTGGCGGCTGCCGTCGGAAGCGGCGTGGCAGGGCCCGAATGGGCCTGCCAGCGGCGCAGCAACTTGCGCGCGATCACCGGCGACATCGGCGAGCCGCCCGCGCGCAGGTGCCGGATGTGGGTGGCCAGGTCGGCCTCGGTGCCGTCCTTCAGCAGGTAGCCGCTGGCACCGGCCTCGAAGGCCTGGACCATGTTGGCCTCGTCACCGAAGATCGACAGCACCATCACCGCGCAGGCCGGCTGCATGTGGCGGCACTGGCTGATCACCTTCAGGCCGGGATGGTCGGGCAGGCCGAGGTCGACCAGCAGCACGTCGACCGGGTTGTCGACCAGCCACGCGAGGATCTCGCTGGCGTTGGAAGCGCTGTAGGCCAGGCTCAGCGAGGGGTCTGCATCGACCACGCGCGAGATGCGCTCGCGCATGCCGGTGTCGTCTTCGACCAGGGCAACCTGTGTCTCCGCGGTCATGCGCGCGCCGGTGCGGGAAGGCTGCATGCGCGCATGCAGGACGTGAGGGCGAGGCGCATGGAAAGGGGTCCTGGAGGCGGAGAGGGTGGCGGGATGACGCAAAGCGTAGGGCCCGGTCCGCGCACTGCCCATCCTATATACGGGGGAGGCGGACTACCGATTCCCGCGGGTCGTGCCCTGCGCCAACGAAAACGCCCGCCCGGTGTCCCGGGCGGGCGCGGTGCCGGCAGCTTGGGTGCTTACTTGCGGCGGCGGGTCGTGGCGGCCGGAGCCGAGGTCTGCGACGGCGCGGCGCCGCCGTCCACCCCCAGGCGGCCGCCGCCGCCCAGGCCCTGGCCACGCACGGTCTGTGCCTTGTAGTTGCGCAGCGACCGCACCATCTGGTTGAAGGCGTCCATGAACGCCGCGGCAATCACCTTGCCCTGCGGCGTGCGCGTGTAGCCGCCCACGCCACCGGCCGCCGAGAGGCCGCTCAGGCCGGCGAAGCCCGCGAAGTCGGTCTTCGAAGCGCTGCCCTCGGAGGCAGCCACCTGCACCCCCGAGCGGTTGTCGATGAGGGTCAGCAGCGCGCTGGCTTCCTTGGTTTGCATGCTGGCGCCGAGCTGCGCGATGGCGCGGCCACGTCCGCCGCCCACCAGGCCGCCGAGCGCACCGCCCAGGCCGCCCGCATCGCTGTTGCTGAAGACGATTTCGGGCGACAGTCCGTAGTCGGACGCCACCATCTGGCCGCGGCCGAAGTTGCTGCCCCCGCGCATCTCGCCCGACTGCTGCAGCGCGCGCTCGCGCGTCATGGCGTTCATGCCGGCCGCGCCGCGCTCGACCACCACGAAGCAGTTCGACTGCTGCACCAGCAGGCGCAACAGGTTGGCGGTGGGCGGCAGCTTGTATTCGCCGGTGAGGATGGTGTACCAGCCCGCGCTCTGGTTCTCGATCAGGGAGACCGTGCCGAGCGGGGAGTCGCAGCGTTCGAGCTGGCTGCTTTCGCCGGAGGTGGCAGCCCCTGCGGCGCTGCCGGTGGCCACGGTCTTGGCCGACGGGTTGCCCATCTGCATGTCCATGGTCTGGCAGCCCGAAAGGGCCAGCAGGCCGGCGAGTGCGCTTGCGAGAGAAAGTTTGGAAAAAGCCATGTCCGGATCTGTCGAGTGAAAAGAATGCTGCGCTCGCGGCGGGCGTCGCTTCTCGAAACCGAAGATGGAATTGCCATGGCCTGCACGGCCTCCCGATTCGACGCGCCACCGGCGACCGCGCCACGATACGACCCGGGCGTTCGTCGCACCAGTGCCGAAAGTCACGCCGCGTAGTCGCCGCTGGCCTCCGGCTGGAACAGCACCGAGACCACGCGCACCGCGCCTTGCGCGCCGTTGGGCATGTCCCACTTGGCGAGCGTGCCGCTCTTCACGCCGAGCAGGCCGATGCCCACGGGCGACAGCACCGAGACGAATCCGGCGCCGGGCTGCGCGTCGCCGGGGTAGCAGACGGTGATCTTCTGGCGTTGCCGCGTGGACGGGTCTTCGATCTCGACCTGCGAGTTCATGGTGACGACGTCGGCGGGCATCTCGCGCGAGGGCAGCACGTCGGCGGCATCGAGCAGCTCGGCGAGCGCCGCAGGCAGCGCATGGTCGGTCAGTTTTTCGAGGCGAACGAAGTCGAGTTCGGTGAGCGTGCGCTCCCCGTGGATGGTTGCAAGCATGAAGCACTCCAATTGAAAGCGTCGCCGTTCCGAAAGAGGGAATGAACGGCGTCGCGACCGCGCGGCGGGTGCCCGGCGGTCAATGGTTCGCGCATCAAGAAGGAAGGTAGCGGACCGCCGGGCTCAGGAAAGTGCGCCGATGCGTCGCAAGACTTCCGTGGTCGCCGCTGCGGCGGCACCCGCGCGGCGAACGGCCGCTGCCAGGGGCAGCGCCGCACGTGGAGCAGGGTGTTTGCAGGACGTGGACCAGAGGGACATTCGGGCCAGTGTAGGTGCGCGGGCATGAAGCCTCCAAGCAATGGCCTCACGTGCCTTGCCGGTAAGCGCCGTGCGGCCCCGCACAATTCGTGCATGCGAACCCTTCTGCTCTACGTTGCGACGGCCCTGGCGGAAATCATCGGCTGCTATCTACCTTATCTCTGGCTCAAGCAGGATCGTTCGGCGTGGTGGCTGGTGCCCGGCGCCATCAGCCTCGCGGTCTTCGCATGGCTGCTGACCTTGCATGACGCGGCGGCGGGGCGTGTCTATGCGGCGTACGGCGGTGTGTACATCGGCGTGGCCATTGCGTGGCTGTGGGCGGTGGACGGCATCCGGCCGACGGCGTGGGATGCGGCCGGCGTGGCGGTGTGCCTTGCTGGCATGGGGCTCATCGCGTTCCAGCCGCGATGAGCGTGCAGGAAGCCGCGCCCCAAAAGGAAATGCCTCGCTACCTGTGGGCTAGCGAGGCATTCAGGAACCACCGGGGTGGTTTTGTTTTGGCTCCTCGACCTGGGCTCGAACCAGGGACCTACGGATTAACAGTCCGGCGCTCTACCAACTGAGCTATCGAGGAACAAGCCTTAAATTATATGCAATGGATTTGCCGATTCTGAGTTCGACGCTTCGATTTTTTGACGTTGTGCAACACCTTCGATGCGACGACGCAAATGAAAATGCCCCGCTACCTTGCGAGTAGCGGAGCATCCAGTGGCCTTGCGGCTTTTTGTGGCTCCTCGACCTGGGCTCGAACCAGGGACCTACGGATTAACAGTCCGGCGCTCTACCAACTGAGCTATCGAGGAACAAGCCTTAGATTATAGCGTGATTTTTTGGGCCTTCTCAACCGCCGATCAAAGCCTCGCCAAATTTGCGATCCTCGCAAGGTTCAAAGCGCCACCGTCAGCCCGAGGCGAAGCGTGCGCGGCGCGCCCGGGAACAGGTAGACGTGGCTGAACTGGTAGGGCGATTCCTTCCAGTAGCGACGGTCGAACAGGTTGTCCACGGCCAGCGTCCAGGTCGTGTTCACGCCGCGCAGCCTGGTGTCGTAGCGCAGCACCGCATCGACGCGCGTCCATGAAGGCAGCGTGACCGAGCCGTCCGGCAGCACGTTGCGCCGGCCTTCGTACGACAGCTGCCCCGCGAGCTCCAGGCCCGGCACCCCCGCCACGCGGTAGGCGGCTTGGGCACGCAGCACCTGCTTGGGCACGTTGGTGGGCGACTGGCCGTTGAGCGCCGGGTTCGCCGTGCTGTCGCGGCGCTTCGCATCGATCAGCGTCACGCTGCCGCCGAGGCGCCATGGCCCCTGCATCCACTGCGCGCCGGCCTCCAGGCCGCGATGCACCGCACGCCCGTCGTTGCGCACGTCGCAGAATTCGCCGCACTGGTCGATGTTGGTCATCGGGCGCGAGATGTCGAAGTACGCAAGCTGCCAGTTGAACGCGTCGGTGCCGCCCTTCAGCCCCAGCTCCCATTGGCGCGAGCGCAACGCGGGCAAGGCCTGCCCCGCGTTGCCGTACTGGTCGGCCCGGTTCGGCACCACCTGCGACTCCACACCCTGGCCCCAGCTCGCATACGCCAGCAGCCCCGGCTGCACCGTGTAGCTGGCGGCCAGCCAGGGCGTGGTCACGCCTTGCCTGTAGCCCGTCGGACTGGAGCCGTCGTTGCCGATGCTGCTGCGGTCCAGCCGCGTATGTCGCACGCCGAGCCAAGTGGTGAAGCGGTCGTTCCAGCGGATCGCGTCCTGCACCGACAGCTCGGTCGAGCGCTCGTCGCGGTTGGTTTGCGGCGTGGTGGCGTCCGGGTTCGCAGGCACGATGGCGGTGCCCCGGATGTTGCCCGTGCCCGCATAGTTGTAGGCCTGGTTCTCGAACCGGTTGCGCACACGGCTTTGCAGCAGCCCGAAACCCAGCTCGTGCTTCACGCTGCCCGTCGTCACGTTGCCCTTGAGGTTCAGGCTGCCTGCCGTCTGCGTGCGGCGCTCGTTGTCGCTGCGAAAGTCGTACACGTCGAAGGTGCCGTCGGAGCAGTAGCGGTCGTAGTTGCCTTCGGCGCTGCAACCGAAGGCGTAGGCCAGCCGGTCGTCGCTCTTCAGGCGCTGCTGGCCTATTTGCGCGCTCCAGCGCCAGTCGGCGTTCAGCGCCTGGCTGAAGCGCACCGTGCCCGTCAGCGCCTTGAACACCGAAGGCTGCGACCACGGCTGGTTGTTCAGGTTGATACGCGGGTTCACCGGCGCGGGCAGCACGCTGCCCAGCAGGCTGTAGCCGTTCTGGCTCGGCTGTGTCTTGCGGCTTTGCTCGACCTCCAGCTCCAGCACCGAGTCGCGCGTGATGCGCCAGTCGGCCGCGAGCGAGAACAGGTTGCGGTTGCCGTCGAGGTTGTGCGTGAGCGGCTTGAGGTTTTCGCTCGCCACGTTGAGCCGGTAGCCGAACTCGCGGTTCTCGCCGAAGCGCCCGCCCAGGTCGAGGGCGCCCAGCACGCTGCCCCGGCTCGTGGTCTCGATGCGCACCGTGCGCAGGTCCTGCTCGGTGGGCCGCTTCACGACGTAGTTGACCAGCCCGCCCGGCGCACTGGTGCCGGCCTGGATGCCGCTGGTGCCACGCAGGATTTCCACGCGCTCCTTGTTGTCCAGCGGAATCGAGGTCTCCGCGCTGATCGGGAGTCCCTCGCGCCGGTAGTTGAAACGGTTGTCCAGCACGAAGCCGCGCACCGTGAGGTAGTCCCAGTAGCCGGCGGAGTTGTAGGCGTCGGTGACCGAGGCGTCGAACTGCGTGAGGTCGGCGAGCCGGCGTGCGCCGCTGTCGCGCAGTTGCTTGCTGTCGACCACGGTGGCCGAGATCGGCAGCTCGCGCAGCGGCACGTCGCCGAAGCCGCTGATGTCGGCCTGTGGCGCGGCGGCCGCGTCGTTGACGGTGACTTCACGCAGCGCGGCCTGCTGCGCATGGGCGCTCCAGGCGGCGGCAAGAAGCGCGGCCGCGACGGCGCAGGAGAGAGGCGAAAGAGTGTGTTGTTTCATTGGGTTCAGTTGCGTGCAGCTTCGGCACGCATCGCCGCCATCCATTGCGCGGCCGTGGCTTCGGGGTCTTCGGCCGCGACCAGCGCGCGCACCACGGCGACGGAGCCGACGCCGGTGGCCAGCACCTCGGGCAGCCGCACGGCGTCGATGCCGCCGATGCCCACCTGCGGGTAGCCGCGCAGCAGGCGCGCGTAGGCGCCGAGGCGGGCCACGCCCTGCGGCGCGGTCGCCATCTTCTTGAGCGTGGTCGGGTACACCGCGCCCATCGCGATGTAGCTCGGGCTTACCCGGTCGGCGCGCACCATCTCCGCATAGCCGTGCGTGCTGACGCCCAGCCGCAGGCCGCTGGCGCGCAGCTGCGCCAGCTCGTCGGGTGTGAGCGCGTCGAGGTCTTCCTGGCCGAGGTGGATGCCGTAGGCGCCGGCCGCGATGGCGACTTGCCAGTGGTCGTTGATGAAGAGCAGGGCGCCCGTGCCTTGCACCGCATCGACGGCGGCCTGCACCTCGCGTTCGACGGCCGCCGCATCGTCGGACTTGAAGCGCAGTTGCACGGTCGGCACGCCGGCCCGCGCCATGCGCCCGACCCACTGCGCATCGGGCAGCACGGCGTAGAGGCCGAGGCGTTCGGGGCAGGGCGGAAATGCATCGGCGCGCGCGGCCGGGGGAAAGGCCCGCAGGCCGAAATCTTCCGGCGCGTCGGGCCACAGCGCGGCGTCGAAGTTGCTCAGGCGCTGCGTCTGCGCGCGCCAGGCCAGGGCCAGGCATTCGGCATCGATCTCGATGAAACCGAGCGCCGTGCAGCCCTGCTTGGCGCCGCGGTAGACCGGGTCGTCCGACGAGAAGACCGGCGCGCTGACCGGCGCGGAAACGATGGCGCCGAAGCGCAGGCCGTGGGTCGCGACGATGGCTTGCGCAACGGCGCGAGGGTCGAGGGGGGTGCTCATGGTGCGTGGTGCCAGAAGGGTGTGCCGAGCACGGGCGTGCTGGGCTGCGCGGCGTCCTGCGCGGCCATGGCGCCGGCGCGGTACGCGGTGCGGCCGGCCTGCACCGCGTCGGCGAAGGCGCCGGCCATCGCAACCGGGTCTTGCGCCAGGGCGACTGCCGTGTTGAGCAGCACGCCGTCGTAGCCCCACTCCATCACCTGGCAGGCATGCGAGGGCAGGCCCAGGCCCGCGTCGACCAGCATCGGCACCTTGAGCCGGTCGCGCAGCACCTGCAATGCGTAGGGGTTGACCGGCCCGCGGCCCGTGCCGATGGGAGCGGCCCAGGGCATCACGGCCTGGCAGCCGATGTCGACCAGCCGCTGGCACAGCACCAGGTCTTCGGTGCAATACGGCAGCACCTTGAAGCCGTCGCGAATCAGTTGCGAGGCGGCATCGACCAGGTTCAGCGTGTCGGGCTGCAGCGTGTAGTCGTCGCCGATGAGCTCGAGCTTGATCCACGGCGTGTCGAACAGCTCGCGCGCCATCTGCGCGGTGGCGACCACCTCCTGCACGCTGTGGCAGCCGGCGGTGTTGGGCAGCACCGGCACGGCGAGCTCGCGCAACAGCGCCCAGAAGCCGTTGCCGGTCTCGTTGCCACCGGACCCCTGGTGGGCGGTCTGGCGGCGCAGCGAGGCGGTGAGCATCGCGGGCTTCGCGCGCTTCACCGCCGCTTCGAGCAGGTCGGGCGAGGGGTAGCGCGCGGTGCCCAGCAGCAGACGGCTCTGGAAGGTCTCGCCGTAGAGAACCAGCGGGTCGTTCGTCGTCATGGGGGTCGTCTCCATCATTCAGCCGCCCGTCACGGGGCGGATCACTTCGATGCGGTCGTCGGGCTGCAGCGCGCGCGCGGCATAGGCCGAGCGCGGCACGAACTCGCGGTTCACGGCCACCGCGAAAGGCGGCGTGGCGTTCAGCGCTGCCAATGCGTCGGTCAGCAGGGCGTTGTCGGGCAACGCGAAGGGCTTGTCGTTGATCAGGATGTTCATCGTCATGCGGGGGCGGTCTCCAGGCCGAAGCCTTGCGCGAGGGCGGAGTGGCCGTGCGCGAGCAGCTCCATCGCCACGTCGAGCATGGCGGGCGCGATCATGAAACCGTGGCGGTACAGGCCGTTGATCTGCAGCACGCGGGGCCGCGGGCTGCGAATGGCGGGCAGGTTGTCGGGCAGCGTGGGGCGGCATTGCGTGGCGATTTCCACGATGCGCGCTTCCGCGAAGCCGCTGTGCACCGCATAAGCCGCGCTCAGCAGTTCGAGCGTGGAGCGCACGCTGGCGCTCGACATGTCGTCCGACTCGATCTCGGTCGCGCCGATCACGAACAGGTGGTCGGGTTTGGGCGCGATGTAGAGCGGATAGCGCGGGTGCACGAGGCGGGTGGGGCGCCGCAGGCTCACTTCGGGCGCATGCACGCGGATCACCTCGCCCCGCACGCCGCGCAGCGCGCTCCATTGGGGCTTGGCGCCGAGGCCGCGGCAGTCGACCACCCAGTCGGGCTGGCCCGCCGTGCCCGGTGCGAAGTCCGACGGTGCGCGCGGCGACTGCCAGTGCAGCGACACGCGAGGTTCGGCCTGCAGGGTGGCGAGCAGCGCGGCCAGCAACGCGCGGTTGTCGAGCTGGCCTTCGCCGGGCAGGAACAGGCCCTGCGCGAAGCGCTGGCCCAGCGAAGGCTCCAGCGCGGCGATGGCCTGGCCGTCGAGCGTGCGCATCGGCGCGAGTTCGGGCACCTGCGTGCCGGTGTTCGCGAGCACGCGCGCCAGCCGCGCGGCTTCGGCGGCGTCCTGCCGGTGCCAGAGCACCAGCGTGCCTTCGCGCTGGAAGAACACGGGTTGCGCCAGCGGCGCGAGCAGCTCGGGCCAGCGCGACAGCGCATGCTGCCCCATGCGCACGACCGGCACCGGCGCCACGGCCGATTCGGCCAGCGGCGCGAGCATGGCGGCCGCCACGCGCGCCGCCGCGCCTTCGGCTTCCGGGCCGCCGGCTTCGAACAGGTCGACCTTGCAGCCGGCCTGTGCGAGCGTGACGGCCAGCAGCCGGCCCATCAGGCCGGCGCCGAGGATGGCGGCCGATTGAAAGGGAAGCGTCATGGTCTTGCTCCTTCCCCCTTTGGGGGAAGGCCGGGATGGGGGCGGGCAGAGCGCCCACCAGGTACGCCGCTCGCCCCCACCCCAGCCCTCCCCCGGGAGAGGAGGGAGCAAGAAAGGGAAAACAGTCGCCGATAATTTTCAGCATGACCCATGCACCCACCCAGCGCTACGCACGCGTGCTCTCCATCGCCGGCTCCGACAGCGGCGGCGGCGCAGGCATCCAGGCCGACCTGAAGACCTTCGCGGCCCTCGGCTGTTACGGCATGACGGCCATCACCGCGCTCACGGCGCAGAACACGCTGGGCGTGTCGGGCATCCACGGCGTACCGCCCGAGTTCCTCAAGGCGCAGATCCAGGCCGTGGTGGAAGACATCGGCGTCGATGCCGTCAAGCTCGGCATGCTGCATGCCCCCGAAGTGGTCGAGGTGGTGGCCTGGGCCATCGACCGCTACCAGCTGAAGAACGTGGTGCTCGACCCCGTGATGGTCGCCACCAGCGGCGACCGCCTGATCGCGGCCGAAACGGTGCAGGTGCTGGTGCGCGAGCTGTTCCCGCGCGCGCTGGTCGTCACGCCCAACCTCGACGAAGCGGCCCTGTTGATCGGCCATGCCATCGACGGCATCGACGCGCTCGACGCCGCAGCCGACGAACTGCTGGCGCTCGGCGCGAAGGCCGTGCTGCTCAAGGGCGGCCACCTGCCCGGCGACGACGTGGTCGACGTGCTGCTGCAGGCCGGTGGCGAAAGAAAGCGCCTGGCTTCCAGGCGCATCGCCAGCCGCAACCTGCACGGCACGGGCTGCACGCTGTCGTCCGCCATTGCCGCGCACCTGGCATTGGGCGCGACGCTGCCCGACGCGGTCGAGCGGGCGCGCGCCTACATCCTCGGCGCCATGGCGGCCGGTGCGGGCGTGAAGGTCGGTGCCGGCCATGGCCCGCTCAACCACGGTTTCGCGCCAGTGCCGATGCACCGCCTGCCGTGGTCGCCATCGGCCTCGGCCGGCTGAGCCACGCGAGCACGAAGGTCGCCGCCAGCGTCGGCAGGGCCGAGCCGAACTGCGGCGCCCACTTGGCGAGCGCGTGGTACGCCGCGATGCCCGCGATCCAGATCAGCGCTGCAAGCACGTCGACCTTGCGCCCGCCCGCCAGCGATACGGAACGGCCACTGCCCATGCGCCCGATGATCACGCCGTACAGCGGCACGAACACCGAACTCAGCAGCAGCAGGAAGGGCTCCAGCGTGTGCATCGGCAGCACCAGCGCCAGTGCGATGCACAGCGCGGCCAGCAGCAGGCCCCAGCGCTTCACGCTCCAGCGCGGCAACAGGCTGTGCGTGGAAACGGAGCCGGAGTAGACATCGCCGTACGCGTTGTCGAGCTCGTCGATCAGGATCAGCCCCAGCGCCACCAGCCCGCCTTGGGCCAGCAGCAGCGCCATCACGAGTTCCGTGCCCGGCTCGGCGACGCTCACCACCATCACGCCCAGCGCGTAGCACCAGACGTTGGCCAGCGCATAGCCGATCCACGTGCCGCTGAAGGCGCTGCCCAGCCCACCCGCGCTGCGCTTGCCGTGCCGCGCGTAGTCGGCCACCAGCGGCAGCCACGACACCGGCATGGCAATGACCAGGTCCAGCGCGCCGAACAGCCCCATGCTGCCGTCGCCGGGGCGCGCCCAGAAGGCGTCCAGCCCCTTGGCCTGAAGCCGGGTGGCGAATTGCCAGCTGAGCCACAGCAGCGACAGCACCACCAGCGGCAGGCCGAAGCGGCTCACGAAGCGGCGCACCAGCTTCACCATCGAGCCCGCGAGCAGCGCCAGCAGCACCGCGCCCCACAGCAGCGTGGTCAGCACGCCGCCCCATGCCGTGCCCAGCGAAGGGCCGAATGCCGCCTGGCCGATGGCCTGCGTGCCCTCGCGCATGATGACCAGCTCGAAGGTGGTCCAGCCCACCAGCTGCACGATGTTCAGCAGCACCGGCAGCCGCGCAAAGGCGCTGCCGTAGGTGACGTGCATCAGGCCTGCGCTGGCCAGGCCGCTTTCGCAGCCCAGCCGCGCGGTCCAGGCCAGCAGGCCGGCGCCGAGGCAGGAGCCCAGCACGATCGCCAGGGCCGCGTCGCGCGTGCCCACGGCCGGCACCAGGTAGGCGCCGATCTGCATCACCAGCAGGCCCACGCCCAGGCTGAACCACAGCGAGGCGTGGTCGTGCCAGCCGAACACGCGTTGCGACGCGGGCAGTGGCGTGAGCGCCTCGTTGGCGGGGAAGGATCCGTTGTTGTCGTGTGCCATCCGTTTGCTCCAGTGCAAAAGGTTTGGCAGGTGGGCGAGGCTCCAGCGGCTCGGCCGTCGCGCGAGACAACGCGACAGGCCGCCGGACCAGCTTCCCTGCGCGAGGATTACCTCAGTCAGGTTCAAAGGGACTCTCTCAGTCAGCCCCGGAACGCGTTCCGGCTCGACACCCCTAGCAATGCACCGCGGCGAACTGCGGTGCGGACCGGATTTTATCCCCTGCCGCAAAACGCGCCCGGGAGCACGTCAGCCCCCGCCGGATCGGGGCCAGAATGGCGCCCATCTTCGGTCGCGGCAGTCATCGGCTGCCTGCAGGAAGCGAACAAGAAACGGGGCGGGCACGCTGGTGCACGAGAGAGGAACTGCCATGGCTGACGATTTGAGTCATCCGGACGAAAGGGCGGCATCGCCGGCTTCTTCATCCCCGCCTGCGCGCATGCGGCGCTTCAGGGTCGACGTCGGCACCATCATCTGCCTGGTCGCACTGGTGCAGTCGCTGCTGCTGGTGGCCTTCGGGTACTGGGGCGCGCAGCGGCTGGTGTCGCGCGTCGGCGAATCGGCGCACAAGGTCAACCACGACCGGGTCGAGGACAACGTGCTCGCCTTTCTGGCCAAGACCGAGGCGCTGGTGCGCGCCCTCGGCCACACGCCCGGCCTGCACCCCGCGGGCCAGGACGGTGAGCAGACGGCCGAGCTGCTCTGGGCGGCGCTGGAGCAGACGCCCGAGCTGGACAGCATCGGCGTCGTGAGCGACGACGGGCACCAGATGATGGCCGAGCGCTATCCCGTGTCCGCTGTGTGGCAGGTGCTGCGCGATGCCGCCTTCAGCACCGAGACCTGGGAGTTCAAGGCGCCGCCCGACACCGTGGGCGACGGCGACCCGCGCGAGCGCTACGCCACCACGCGCATCGAGGCCTTCCGCAGCAACCACGACCCCGCGCGCAACGACTGGGTCGTGCAGGCGCTGGCGGTCCGCCGCGCGCTGTGGACCGCGCCCTTCGTCGATGCCGAAAGCGGCGAACTCAACATGACCTACGCACTGCCCAGCCTGCGGCGCGACGACGAGGGCCGCGTGCAGGCGCTGGTGCTGGGCGCCGATGTGTCGCTGGGCCACCTGTCGCGCCTGGTGCGCGTGTTCGGCGGCACGGGCCACGGCGACAGCGCCGTGCTGAGCGCCGACGACCACGTGCTCGCACGCAGCGACCACCCCGACCCGGTTCGTCGCCTGGCGCAGCCCGACAGCGGCGTGCTGGGCGCGCTGCACGCGCACATCCTGGCCGACGGCACGGTGGGCGGTGCCGAGGACTCGGCCTTTTCGTTCGTGCACGACGGCGAGCGCTACATGGCGCAGACCTCGCGCATCGCGCCCACGGGCTGGCTGCTGGTGAGCTGGGAGCACGAGGACGTGCTGCTCGGCGGACTGCAGCGCGCCTTGGCGCTGGCGCTGCTGCTGACGCTGAGCTTCCTGGGAGTGGCGCTGTTCATCGCGCTGCGGCTGTCCAAGCTCGTGACCCTGCCGATCGAGAACCTCGCGCGCGTGGCGCGCCGCATCGGGCGGCTGGAGCTGGACAACCTGCCGCTCGCATCGAGCCGGGTGCTGGAGATCCAGCACCTGAACCAGGCGCTCGACGATTCCGCGCGCAGCCTCAAGGCCTTCAGCAAGTTCGTGCCGGTGGACCTCATCAAGCAGCTCATCGCCGAGGGCCATGCGCTTGCGCCCAGCGGCTCGCCGCGCCGCATCACCGCGATGTTCACCGACGTGGAGGGCTTCACCTCCATCTCGGAATCGCTGGACGCCGACGTGCTGGTGAAGCAGCTGACCGAGTACTTCAACCTGGCGGCGCGCATCTTCGCTCGGCACGGCGGCGTGGTCGACAAGTTCATGGGCGACGGCATCATGGTGCTGTGGGGCGCGCCCTCGGACCTGGAAGACGCGGAGTACCGCGCCTGCACGGCCGCGCTGGAACTGCATGCCGAGATGAACGCGTTGAATACCCGGTGGCGCGCCGAAGGCAAGCGCGAGTTCCGCACCCGCATCGGCATTCACACCGGCATGGCGATCGCGGGCGTGCTGGGTTCCAGTGACCGGCTGTCGTACACGGCCGTGGGCGACGTGATCAACGTGGCCAGCCGCATCGAGGGCGCCAACAAGGACCTGGGCACGCGCACGCTCATTTCGCAGGCGACCTTCGAAGGGCTCGGCGGGCGGCTCGCGACCCGGCGCATCGTCGAGCTGGCCGAACTGCGCGGCCGGCAGACGCGCATGGTGCTCTACGAGCTGCTCGAGCTCAGCCCGCCCTGACCCTGCGCGCGAACGCCTCCAGCCCGTCGACGGTGATCTGGATGTGCCGCTCGAAGCTGCCGTCCAGCGGCACGGTGGTGCCGTTGTCCCAGCGCAGGATGAAGGCCTTGTTGGCCATCAGCGGCAGGTTGCGCGTGAGCACCGGATGGTCGAGCGGGCGAATGGTGTGCACGCGCTCGCGCAACTCTTCCGCCCAGGCCTGGGTGTTGTCGGCGGGCAGGGGCGAGAACTCCATCGTCAGGAAGCCCAGCATCGCCGCGATCACGCAGTTGTAGGCCTCCAGCAGCGGCTCCCCTTCGAAGCCGGCTTCGGTGAGCGCCGCGAGCACCCCTTCGACCAGCTCGATCGGCAGGCTGCCGTTCGACACCAGCTGCGCGCCCAGCAGCTGCGCCACGTTGGGGTGGCGGCGCACGGCGGCGCGGCTGCGGCGGAACAGTTCGGCGATCCATGCCTGCCAGGCCAGCTTGCCCGGCGGCGGCGCCACCTCCGCCATGACGGCGGCGGCCACCTCGGCCAGCAGCGCCTCGCGCGTGCTCACGTGCCAGTGCACCGTGGCCGGGTACACGCCCAGCCGTGCCGCCAGCTCGCGCATGCTGAAGGCGCCCAGGCCGAACTCGTCGATCTGCTCGAGCGCGGCTTCGGCGATGCGCTGCTTGGTCAGGGCCGCGCTGCCGGGGGGGCGGCCGGCCGTCCGGGGCTCGGCTCCGGGCTCGGGTTTGGCCTTGGCAGGCGCTTTCGTCTTTGTCGGTGTCGGCATCCGCTGCATTGTGCGGCAGCTGAATTGGCTGTATAAATAATATTAATTGAGCATCGATCAATTAATTTGTTGATCGATGACCTGTAAACGCCTGCCCGGAGAACATTTCCCATGACGCGTGCCGCCATCGACCAGGCTGTCCACGAAGCCCACCAACGCTTCGCGGACCGCAACCCGGCCAGCCGCCGCCAGTTCGACGAACAGTCGCGCTACATGCCGGGTGCCAACAGCCGCTCGGTGCTGTTCTACTCCCCGTTCCCGCTGACCATCGCCAGGGGAGAGGGCGCCACGCTGTGGGACGCCGACGGCCACCGCTATGCGGACTTCATCGCCGAGTACACGGCCGGCGTCTACGGCCACTCCGCACCCGAGATCCGCGACGCGGTCGTCGAGGCGATGAAGAGCGGCATCAACCTCACGGGCCACAACCTGCTCGAAGGCCGGCTGGCCCAGCTCATCTGCGAGCGCTTTCCGCAGATCGAGCAGCTGCGCTTCACCAACTCGGGTACCGAGGCAAACCTGATGGCGCTCACCGCGGCGCTGCACTTCACGGGCCGCCGCAAGATCGTGGTGTTCTCGGGTGGCTACCACGGCGGCGTGCTGGGCTTCGGCGCCCAGCCGCTGCCGACGACGGTGCCGTTCGACTTTTTGGTGCTGCCCTACAACGACGCGCAGGCGGCGCGCGAGCAGATCGACAAACACGGCGCCGACGTGGCGGCGGTGCTGGTCGAGCCGATGCAGGGTGCAAGCGGCTGCATTCCGGGGCGGCTCGACTTCCTGCAGGCCTTGCGCGAATCGGCCACACGCGTGGGCGCCTTGCTGATATTCGACGAGGTGATGACTTCGCGCCTCGCGCCGCACGGGCTGGCCAACCAGCTGGGCATTCGCGCGGACCTGACCACGCTGGGCAAGTACATCGGCGGCGGCATGTCCTTCGGCGCCTTCGGCGGGCGCGCCGACGTGATGGCGCTGTTCGACCCGCGCACCGGGCCGCTGTCGCACTCGGGCACTTTCAACAACAACGTGATGACGATGGCGGCGGGCTACGCGGGACTCACACAGCTGTTCCCGCCCGAGGCGGCCGGCGCACTGGCCGCGCGCGGGGAGGCGATGCGCGCGCGGCTCAACGCGCTGTGCGAGAAGGAGGGCGTGGCGCTGCAGTTCACCGGCCTGGGCTCGCTGATGAATGCGCATTTCGTGAAGGGCGAGGTGGTTCGTAGCGAAGACCTGGCCGGTATCGACGGGCGGCTGCGCCAGTTGCTGTTCTTCCACCTGCTGGCGCAAGGCATCTATGCCTCGCCGCGCGGTTTCGTCGTGCTGTCCTTGCCGGTGGTGGATGCGGACATCGACCGCTTCGTCGCCGCCATCGGCAGCTTCATCGGCGAATACGGGGCGCTGCTGCCCCGCGCCTGATCAGGCTCCGTTGCGCTTGGCCACGCCCAGCAGCTCGTGCAGCCGCGTGCTGGTGGTCGTGTACTGCAGCGGCACGGCCTTGCCCGGGAACACGATGGCGGTAGCGCCCCAGGCCGCCAGCGTGGCCTCGTGGAAGCCGCAGACGATGAGTTTCTTCTTGCCGGGGTAGGTGTTGATGTCGCCCACCGCGAACACGCCGCGCTCGCGCGTCTCGTACTTTTCGGTGTCGACGGGCACCTGCTTGCGCTCCAGTTCCAGGCCCCAGTCGGCGATGGGCCCGAGCCGGGGCGAAATGCCGAGGCAGGCGACCAGCGCATCGAGCGGCAGGTCGAGGGTCGTTGCATCGGGCGGGGTGATCTGCAGTTGCTTGCCGTCGAAGGCGGTCGGCTGGCCGACGCGGAAGGCCAGCTGGCCCGCGGCCACGAGGGCGCGCATCGCGGCGATGTTCGCCTCGTCGGCCTGGAAGCCGTCGCGCCGGTGGACCAGCGTGACCTGCCCGGCGATGGACGTGAGCGCAATGGCCGTTTCGAGAGCGATGTCGTCACCACCGTTCACCACCACCGTCTGCCCCGCGAAGCGGTCCAGCGATTCGGGGTGATAGAAAAGCGTGGAACCTTCGAACTGCGCAATGCCTTCGATGGTGATGCGCTTGGGCACGAAGGCGCCCACGCCGGCCGCGATGAACACCGTCTTCGCCATGAAGGCCTTGCCGGCCGAGGTCGTCAGCAGCAGCCGCTCATCGGCTTGCCGCGCCAGCGTGGCGACCTGCTCGCCGAAGTGAAACTGCGGCTTGAACGGTGCCACCTGATCCAGCAGTGACTGCGCGAGGTCTCGCCCGCTGGTCATGGGGGTGCCGGGAATGTCGTAGATCGGCTTGTCGCCATACAGCGCCACGCACTGGCCGCCGGCGGCGGGCAGTGCATCGACGATGTGGCAGGAAATTTCAAGCAGGCCCAGCTGAAAGGCCTGGAACAGCCCGACAGGGCCGGCACCGACGATCAGGGCGTCGGTTTCGATGGCCACGGCAGGGGCGGTGGGCTGGTTCAGCGCACCAGCTCCCCGGCTTTGTCGGTCTTGTCTTTCCACTCTTCGGCGTCAGGCAGCGCGGGCTTGCGCTTGGTGATGCTCTTCCAGCCGTCGGCGACGGCCAGCTCGGCGTTGATCTTGATGAAGGCGATCTGGTTGGCCGGCAGGTCTTCTTCGGCGTAGATCGCGTTGACCGGGCATTCGGGAATGCAGACGGCGCAGTCGATGCATTCGTCCGGGTCGATCACCAGCATGTTGGGACCTTCGCGGAAGCAGTCGACGGGGCAAACGTCCACGCAGTCGGTGTATTTGCAGCGGATGCAGGCTTCGGAGACGACGTGGGTCATTTGTTTTTTGACGTCAATGTGATCGGGGAAAACCCCAGATTTTAGGCCTTTGCGGCGGCGGGCTGCACGAGCACGGCAGCGGCGGTCTTGTGGGAGGCCGTATCGACCAGC
Organism: Variovorax sp. 10N412; assembly: GCF_056394985.1. NCBI lineage: Bacteria > Pseudomonadati > Pseudomonadota > Betaproteobacteria > Burkholderiales > Comamonadaceae > Variovorax > Variovorax sp. 10N412. Next base: position 435,468 of record NZ_JBFTIO010000002.1, on the reverse strand, counting down.
ACCAGCGAGCCGAGCGCGCGCGATTGCGCGAAGGGAAGCACCGCCAGCGGCTGCTGCAGCGCCAGCACCACGTCGCCGATGGCATTGGCTTCCAGCTGGGTGGTTGGCTCCGATTCGAGGGTGGTGATGTTCACCCGGTCGACAATGCGCGCCACCTTGGCCTTGACCCAGCGGTGGCCCTGCAGTGCCCAGTACACGCGGCCCGCGACCAGCGGCTCGTCGTCCAGCCAGGCCACGGTGGCGGTGATCTCGCGCACCGGCTCGAAAGCCTCGGGCGCCAGCAGCCAGTCGCCGCGCGACACATCGACCTCGCGGTCGAGCACGATGCCCGCGCTGTGGCCCGCATGCACCGCCTGCGGATGGCGCGTGTGGTTGAGCACCTGGGCGACGGTGGCGGTCTGGTTGCTCGGCAGCACCGTCACACGCTGGCCGGGTTCCACATGGCCCGAGGCCACGCGGCCCCAGAACACGCGGCGGCCCTGCGAGGTGTCGGCCGACGAGGAGAACTTCTCGACCCACTGCACCGGAAAGGCGAAGGGCACGGCTTCGTCCTGCACCGTGACCGGCAGGTCCTCGAGCAGCTCGAGCAGGCTCGGGCCTTCGTAGCCGACCCAGTCGGCGTGGCGCGTGGCCACGTTCCAGCCCTTGAGCGCCGAGATCGGCACGATGGCCGCCACCCGCACGCCGGCCGCTTCGGCAAAGGCGTTCAGCGCGGTCGATATGCGTTCGAAGGCCAGGCCGGCATCGGCGATCGCGTCGAGCTTGTTCACCGCGAACACGATCGACTGCACGCGCAGCAGGTTGCACAGCAGCGTGTGGCGGCGCGTCTGCGGCAGCAGTTCGCGCGAGACCACGGTGCCGTCTTCCACTTCGGCGGCCCAGCCCAGCTTGGTCGCGTCGACCAGCACCACGGCGGCGTCGGCGGCCGAGGCGGCCGTCACCATGTTGCGCGTGTACTGCTCGTGGCCCGGCGCGTCGCCAATGATGAACTTGCGCCTGGCGGTCGAGAAGTAGCGGTAGGCCACGTCGATGGTGATGCCTTGCTCGCGCTCGGCCGAGAGACCGTCCGTCAGCAGGGCCAGGTCGGTTTCGCCGCCGCGCTGCACGCCGGCCAGCTGGTCTTGCAGCACGGTCTTGCTGTCCACCAGCAGGCGGCCGATGAGCGTGCTCTTGCCGTCGTCGACCGAGCCGCAGGTGATGAAGCGCAGGGCGGTGCCGGTGTCGCCGTGAATGCCGGCCGTGACAGGGGTTGCAGTGGTCGCGCTCATCAGAAGTAACCGTCTTTCTTTCGTTTTTCCATCGAAGCTTCGGACGTCATGTCGTCCATGCGCGTGGCGCCGCGCTCGCTGACGTCGACCGACAGCGTCTCCAGCACCACGTCGGCGGCGTCGGCCGCCAGGCTTTCCACCGGGCAGGTGGTGGTGATGTCGCCCACGGTGCGAAAGCGCACGTCGCGCACCTGCACCGTTTCGCCGTCGCGCGGCGGGGTCAGTTCGGTCACCGGCACCAGCAGGCCGCGGCGCTCGACCACTTCGCGCTTGTGCGTGTAGTAGATCGACGGCAGGCCGACGTGCTCGCGCTCGATGTACTGCCACACGTCCAGCTCGGTCCAGTTGGAGATGGGGAACACGCGGAAGTGCTCGCCCGGGGCCAGGCGCGTGTTGAACAGCGTCCACAGCTCGGGGCGCTGGTCCTTGGGCTGCCATTGGCCGAAGCTGTCGCGGTGCGAAAAGATGCGCTCCTTGGCGCGCGCCTTTTCCTCGTCGCGGCGGGCGCCGCCGATGAGCGCGTCGAAGCGGAATTCTTCGATCGCCTCGAGCAGCGTCACCGACTGGTGCGCATTGCGCGACTCGCCCGGGTGGGCCAGGCGCACGGTGCCGCGCTTCATCGAGTCTTCCACGTTGCGCACGATGAGTTCGGCGCCCAGCTCCTTCGCGCGCTGGTCGCGGTAGGCCGTGACTTCGGGGAAGTTGTGGCCCGTGTCGATCATCAGCAGCGGGTAGGGAATGCGGCCCGCGCCGAACGCCTTTTCCGCGCACTTCAGCAGCACCAGCGAGTCCTTGCCGCCCGAGAACAGCAGGGTGGGGCGCTCGAAGGCGGCCGCCACCTCGCGCAGGATGAAGATGGTTTCTTCCTCCAGCGCATCGAGGTGCGTGTTGGACAGGTGCGCCGGCGACAGCAGCAGTTCGGTTTCGGTACGGGCGTTCATCGGATGGGGTGCTTGCTGAATGCTGGGAATCGGTGAGCCGTTGGCGCTCAGTGCGCGAGATGCAGGCCGCACTCGCGGTTGTCTTCGCCCTTGGTCGGGTCCACGTAGTCGAAGTTGTTGGGCAGGCCGTGTTTCACGCAGTACTCGTGAAGATCCTTGGACGACCAATGCAGCAGCGGAGCCACCTTGATGAGGCCGTCCGGATTGACCGAGACCGGGTCCATCTGCGCGCGCACCGCCGTGTCGGTGGCCCGCAGCGCGGTGAACCAGACCTTGGGTGCCGTCTCGCGCAGCGCGCGGGCAAAGGGCTCCAGCTTCACCTCTTCGGTGAACGCGGCGTGGCGCGGATCGTCGAGCGCGGGCGTCTGGCCCTCCACCGCTTCGCGGTGCGCACGCGAGCGGCGGGGCAGGTAGATGTGCAGGTCCAGGCCCAGCTGCCGGGTCACCTCGTCGGCAAAGCGGTAGGTGGCCTCGGTGTTGTAGCCGTTGTCCATCCAGACCACGGGAACATCGCGCTTGGCCCGCGTGACCATGTGCAGGATCACGGCCTCGAAGGGTCGGAAATTGGTGGTGATGATCGCGGGCTGGCCCAGGCCGATGGCCCAGTCCACCAGGCCCTCGGCGTTGCGGCCGAGTTCGGTGTTGATGCGTGCGAGGTCGATGCTCATGTCGAAGGTCTTGGTAAGCGCGCTCAGTTGCCGGCCGCGAAGTGCGGCGCGGTCTTCACTGCATCGCCTTGGTAGAAGGCAGAGAAGCGGTCGAACTGGCGCTGCGCGTCGGAGGCGTCCACGCCTTCCTTCAGCACGGCGCTGGAAAAGCCGGTGCGTTCCATCTGCACCAGCTGGTCGATCAGCACGTCGCCCGTGGCGCGGATGTCGCCGGTGAAGCCCAGGCGGCGGCGCAGCAGGAAGGCCTGGCTGTAGGCGCGCCCGTCGGTGAACTTGGGAAAGTTCAGGTCGATGCGCTCGATGTCCGACAGGCAGGCCTCGATGGCGAACGGGTCGGCGTCGTTGGCGAGCTGCAGCACCTTGGGGTCGCCGTCGTCGATGTGGTCTTCGGCAGCCAGGATGTTGAGAGTCTTCTTCATGCTGCTTCCTCCACCTTGAAACGCGCACCGTTGGCCGCGGCCTTGAACGGGTCTGGCCCCACGCGCCGCAATGTGTCGATGAAGGTCTCACCCGACACACGGGTGTCGCGGTAGGTGGTGAGCACGGCCTCGATCACGCCCGGCACTTCGGCCGCCGAGAACGAGGGGCCCACGGCCTTGCCGGCCACCGGCGCGCCGCTGAGCGCGGAACCGTCGGAGCCGCCCAGCGACACCTGGTACCACTCCTTGCCGTCCTTGTCGACGCCGAGGATGCCGATGTGGCCGCTGTGGTGGTGGCCGCACGAATTGATGCAGCCGCTGATGTGCAGGTCGATCTCGCCCAGGTCGTCGAGCTCGTCCAGGTCCTGGTAGCGCTCGGTGATCGCCTCGGCGATGGGAATCGAGCGCGCGTTGGCCAGCGAGCAGAAGTCGCCGCCGGGGCAGGCGATCATGTCCGTCAGCAGGTGCACGTTGGCGCTGGCCAGGCCGGCGGCTCGGGCGGCGAGCCACAGCGCATGCAGGTCTTCGGCATGCACCCAGGGCAGCACCACGTTCTGGTCGTGCGTCACGCGGGCTTCGCCGGCGGAGAACCGATCGGCCAGTTGCGCGAGCGTGTCGAGCTGGTCGGCATCCGCATCGCCGGGCGCCTGCTTCAGGCGCTTGAACGACAGCGTGACGGCGCGCAGCGCGGGGTTCTTGTGCGGCGCCACGTTGCGGGCGAGCCAGCGGGCGAACTGCACGTCGTCGGCGGCGTGGGCGCGCAGTTCGGCGTCGGTCTTCTCGGCGCTCTGCAGCACGCGGGTGGCCAGCGTCGGCGGCACGAAGGAGGCGGCCACGCGGTCGTACTCTGCCTGCGTGATGGTGTGCGGTGCGCCGTCGACCTCCAGGATCTGCTTGTACTCGGCGTCCACGTCGTCGATGTAGCGCTGGCCTTCGGCCTTCACCAGGATCTTGATGCGCGCCTTGTAGATGTTGTCGCGGCGGCCGTAGCGGTTGTAGACCCGGATCACCGCTTCGAGGTAATTCATGATCTGCTGCCACGGCAGGAACTCGCGCAGCACGGTGCCGATGATGGGGGTGCGGCCCATGCCGCCGCCCACCTGCACGCGAAAACCGAGTTCGCCGGCCTCGTTCTTCACCACGTGCAGGCCCACGTCGTGCCAGCCGGTGGCCGCGCGGTCTTCGGTGGCGCCGGTGATGGCGATCTTGAACTTGCGCGGCAGGAAGGCGAATTCAGGGTGCAGCGTGCTCCACTGGCGCATGATCTCCGCGAACGGCCGCGGATCGGCGATTTCGTCGACCGCAATGCCGGCGCGCTCGTCGCTCGTGATGTTGCGGATGCAATTGCCGCTGGTCTGGATGCCGTGCATGTCCACCGAGGCCAGCAGGTCCATCACGTCGGCCGACTTGGCCAGCGGAATCCAGTTGTACTGGACGTTCTGGCGCGTCGAGAAGTGGGCGTAGTGGGTCGGCAGCTTGTGGCTGCCCATGCCGCCCTGGATTTCCAGCGCCTTGCGGTAGACCTCGGCTTCGGGCTCGTCGTATTCGCGGGCGATGCGCGCCAGCACACGAATCTGGCGGCTCGACAGTTCGCCGTAGGGCACGGCCACGCGCAGCATGGGCGCGTAGCGCTGCACATACCAGCCGTTCTGCAGCCGCAGCGGGCGGAACTCGTCCTCGGGCAGCTTGCCCTTTTGCCAGCGCTCGAGCTGGTCTCTGAACTGGGCGGCTCGTTGATGAACGAACTGGCGATCGAATTCTGTGTATTGGTACATCGTGCGTGCGTGTGTCTTGAGGAAGTGCGGTGCCGAACGTGAAACGGGGCGCCCCAGCAAGAAGCCGAGATTCTGAAAGGGGGCCTTATGGAAACAAACTATTTTTTGGTTCGCGCCTTATGCGGATAAGCTTATTCACCAGTATCCATGCGGGTTGCGGGACGGTTGGATGCTTATTCCGGATAAGCCGGGCGGGCCAGAAACGTGTCGCCGGCCCGGGGAATTCTAGGAACAGAACGGGTTCCTCGCAGGCACCGGCGCCTGTTTGCCGCCAGGCCCTCAAGTTTTCGGCCGAACTGCCGATATCCAGCCAAGGAGAGCGGCCGCCTTGGCCGCTTCCTTCAGATTCGATGCGCGCCGAGCGTGCCTCGGCGGCCGTCTTTCCATTTCCCTTGAGTCCCGGAGTCCGATCATGTTCTTGAGCAACGTCTCAATTGGCAAGCGCCTTGCCATCGTGCTGGGCGCCATCCTGGCGCTTTTCCTGGCCACCAGCGTGGCCGCGGTGCTGAAGCTGCAGCAACTGAGCCAGGAGATCGACACGATGATCCAGGACAACGTGAAGACCGAGCGCGCCGGCTCCGACTGGCTTCGCCACACCACCTCGGGCGTGCAGCGCGCCGCTGCGATCGCCAAGAGCAGCGATTCGAGCCTGATCGACTACTTCGCGCCGGCCACGGCCAAGTCCATCAAGGACACCAACGAGTTGCAGAAATTCATCGAGGGCAAGCTGGTCAAGCCCGAAGAGAAGGCCTTGCTGGAAAAGGTGGGCAGCCTGCGCAAGGCCTACCTCGCCTCGCGTGAAGAAGTGAGCAAGCTCAAGCTGACGGGCGACCTGGCCGGCGCCAACCGCGCCTTCGACAACCAGTTCCAGCCCACGTCGGTCAGCTACATCGCCGGCGTGCAGCAGGTGGTGGACATGCAGCGCGAGCAGCTCGACGCGGCCGCCGCGCGCGCCAACGACCTGCGCGCGCAGACCAGCACGCTGCTGATCGTGTGCTCCGCCGTCAGCCTGGTGGCCGGTGCGCTGCTGGCCTGGATGCTGGCACGCAGCATCGTGCTTCCGCTGCGCAGCGCCGAGACCATCGCCCAGTCGATCGCCGACATGGACCTGACCGGCGCCGCGCAATCCCGCTACGCCAAGGACGAAACCGGCCACCTGCTGCGCGCGCTCGACCTGATGCGCAGCGCCCTGCAGGGCTCGCTCTCGCAGGTGCACGGCGTGGTGATGAACGTGACCACCGCCAGCACGCAGATCGCCACCGGCAACCAGGACCTGTCCTCGCGCACCGAAGAGCAGGCGAGCTCGCTGGAGCAGACGGCCGCCTCCATCGAGGAGCTGACCTCCACCGTCAAGCAGAACGCCGACAACGCGCGCCAGGCCAACCAGCTGGCCACCTCGGCCTCGGAAGTGGCCGTGCGCGGCGGCAGCGTCGTGTTCCAGGTGGTGGAGACGATGGGCTCGATCAATGCGTCGTCCAAGAAGATCGTGGACATCATCAGCGTGATCGACGGCATTGCCTTCCAGACCAACATCCTGGCGCTGAACGCCGCGGTGGAAGCGGCCCGCGCGGGCGATCAGGGGCGCGGCTTCGCCGTGGTGGCTTCCGAAGTGCGCAGCCTGGCGCAGCGCTCGGCCGCGGCCGCCAAGGAAATCAAGACGCTGATCGGCGATTCGGTGGAAAAGGTCGAGGAGGGCAGCCGCCAGGTGGCCGACGCCGGGCGCACCATGGAGGAGATCGTGGGCAGCGTGAAGCGCGTGACCGACATCATGGGCGAGATCAGCGCCGCCAGCCAGGAGCAGACCTCGGGCATCGAGCAGATCAACCAGGCCATCACGCAGATGGACCAGGCCACGCAGCAGAACGCCGCGCTGGTGGAAGAAGCCTCGGCCGCCGCCCAGTCGCTGCAGGAGCAGGCGGGCAGCCTGTCGCAGATCGTGGGTCAGTTCAAGCTGGAGCAGGGGCAGGGCGCTCCCGCCCTGGGCCATGCCCCGCGCGCCTTCGCGTCGGACGCGCCGCGCGGCATCGGCATGCGCGAAGTCGCGTTCCAGTAAGGAAAGGGCGCAGTGCCCCGGTGCTGCCTCAGCGCAGCATCGACGACATCGCCGAGCAGCAGTTCAGCATGCGCACCGCCGCCTCCACCGTCTCGGTGGTGAAGCGCAGCGTGACGCCGTCCACGCGCTCGAACGCCGGCCACTGGCAGAACAGGTCGGCCAGCGCGGTCGACTGGGCGCGCAGCGTCACGGTCTGCGGGCCCGCCAGGACCAGCGGCTTGGCGTTGGCATGCGCAGCCAGAGCTTCTTCCACGCCGGCACGGATGGCACGGCGCGACTGCTCGGGCGACAGCGAAACTCCGCTGCCGAAGCCTGTAGCCTTCTTGGTTTCCACGAAGGTCGCGTGCGGGAAGAGCGGCCGGTTCTCGGCGATGAACACGTCGTCGCCGCTGCCCATGACCACGGGCACGCCGTACTCGCCGGCCAGCGCGCCGTAGAGCCCGGCCTCGCCCAGCTCCTGCCCGTTCAGCGCGATGCTCGCGAAAGCGAAGCTGTTGATCGTGTGTGCGAGGATGCCGCGGCCCTGCGCGCGCGAGTGGTAGCCCACCATGCAGACCGCGTCCACGCCTTCTTCCACGCCGGCCACCATGCTCAGGTAGCGCGGCTTGCCCTGCACCACGCGGGCGCGTGGGTCGAGCACGTCGGGCGGCATGTTGCGAAAGCCCCCGTGCGAGTCGTTCACCAGCACCTCGGTGGCGCCCGCGTCGAAGGCGCCGGCGATCGCCGCGTTGGCTTCCTGCGTCATCAGCAGGCGCGCGCGCTCGAACTCGGGGTTGCCGGGGCGCACCTGCTCGGGGTGGTAGACGCCGGCGACGCCTTCGATGTCGGTGGAGATCAGGACTTTCATGGCGGTGCAGTCAGTGATGAGGTCAGCAAGAGAGTGAAGAGGGCGGCAGCAGCTCGGCCAGCGCGGCGCGGTGGTTGCCGTCGCGCCCGGTCACGGGCGTGGCGCGCCACAGCGCATGAAGAATCGCCTGCTCGGTGCTGTCGGCCGCGGCCTGGAACAGGCCGTCGAGCAGTGCGTCGTGCAGCATCGCCACGGCCGGCATCGGCCGTTCGACGCGGTCCGGCACCGTGTAGGCGGTGGAAAAGGCCAGCACGATGTCCCCGCTGCCATGGCCGAAGACCGAGCCCGTTCGGGCCAGGCCAGCCCCCGCGCGCAGCGCCAGGCGGCGCAGCTGGCGCGCGTCGAGCGGTGCGTCGGTGGCCACCACGATGATGATCGAGCCCTTCTCGGCTTCGTCCAACGGCGCTGGGCGGTGCGCGGCCTGCAGTGCGGCGAGCCGCTCGCCCACCGCGTGGCCGGCGAGCAGCAGTTGCGGCTGGCGCCCGTAGTTCGCCAGCACCAGCGTGCCGACCGTGTGGCAGCCGCGCGGCGAGGCCGGGGAGCCGGGCCCGGTTATTCGCGACGACACGCGCCGCGACGCACTGCCGATGCCGCCCTTGAGCTGGAAGCTCGACATGCCGCGCCCCGCGCCGACCGAGCCTTGCGCAAAATCGGCGCTGGCGCCTTGCAGCGCCTGCAGGTAGTCCGCCTCTTTCACGGCCAGCCGCTGGATGTCGTTGAGATAGCCGTCGTTGCACTCGAACACCAGCGGGTTCACCGTGGGCAGCGCGCGGCCGGTCTCGGGGTTGTTCGCCACGCACTCGCGGATCTGCGCCGTGGCCACCGTGCCCACCGAGAAGGTGTTGGTCAGCGCGATGGGCGTTTCCAGCACGCCCAGCTCTTCGAGCTGCACCAGCCCCACGCTCTTGCCGAAGCCGTTGAGCACCACGGCCGCGGCCGGCACCTTGTCGCGGAACGGGTCGCCGGCGTGCGGCCGGATCACCGTCACGCCCGTCTGCACGCCGCCGTCGTTCAGCGTCTGGTGGCCGACCGTGACGCCCGCCACGTCGGTGATCGCGTTGCGCTCGCCCTGGAGCAGGTGGCCGATGAAGGGAAGGGTGGCGTGCTGCGCGCTGGAAGACATGGGAGCGGGGAACCAGGAATTTACTGGCGGTCGATCTTCGGATCGAGCGCGTCGCGCAGTGCGTCGCCCAGCAGGTTGAAGGCGAGCACGGTGAAGAAGATGGCCAGGCTGGGGAACAGTGCCACGTGCGGCGAGGTCACCATGTCGGCGCGCGCTTCGCTGAGCATCGCGCCCCACTCGGGCGTGGGCGCCTGCGCGCCCATGCCCAGGAACGACAGGCTGGCCGCCGTGATGATCGAGGTGCCCACGCGCATCGAGAAATACACCACGATCGACGAGATGGTGCCCGGCAGGATGTGCCGCACGATGATCGTCCAGTCGGACGCGCCGATGCTGCGCTCGGCCTCGATGTAGGTCTGCTGCTTGAGCACCAGCGTGTTGCCGCGCACCAGCCGCGCGAACGCCGGCACGCTGAACACCGACACCGCCACCACCACGTTGGTCATGCTGCTGCCCAGGATGGCCACCACGCCCAGCGCCAGCAGAATGCCGGGAAAGGCGAACAGCACGTCCGACACGCGCATCACGATGCGGTCCCACCAGCCTTCGTAGTAGCCCGCCAGCAGGCCGAAGGCCGTACCGATGAAGCCGCCCACCAGCACCGACACAAAGCCCGCCATCAGCGAGATGCGCGCACCCGCCAGGATGCGGCTGAAGATGTCGCGGCCCAGCGGGTCCACGCCCATCCAGTGCGTGGCCGAGGGGCCGCTGTTGAGCATGTCGTAGTCGAAGAAGTTCTCCGGATCGAAGGGCACGATCCACGGCGAGAACACCGCGATGAACACCAGCAGCGCCACGAACAGCGCGGCCACGATGCCCACGGGCTGCTTCTTGAAGCGGCGCCAGCACTCGCCCCAGGGCGTACGCACCTTGCCGGCGGTCTGAAGGCTGGCGACCGGGGAGGTCGGAAGAATGATGTCGGCAGGCGCGCCGGAAGCTTGCGTCATGTCGGCGTGCTCACTTGTAGCGGATGGTGGGGTTGATGTAGCCATACAGCACATCGACCACCAGGTTGATCAAAATGAACTCGAGCGAGAACAGCAGCACCAGCGTCTGGATGACGGGGTAGTCGCGCATCTGCACCGCGTCCACCAGCAGGCGGCCCAGGCCGGGCCAGTTGAACACCGCCTCCACCAGGATGGAGCCGCCCAGCAGAAAGCCGAACTGCAGGCCCATCATCGTCACCACCGGAATCAGCGCGTTGCGCAGCGTGTGCTTGAAGATCACGCCGGACTCGTGCACGCCCTTGGCGCGCGCGGTGCGCACGAAGTCTTCCTGGATCACCTCGACGAACGAGGCACGCGTGAAGCGCGCCATCACGGCCGCCACGGCCGCGCCCAGGGTGACCGAGGGCAGGATGTAGTGTTTCCAGGTGCTGGCGCCCACCGTGGGCAGCCAGCCGAGTTGCACCGAGAAGATCTGCATCAGCAGCATGCCGAGTGCAAATGCGGGAAAGGAGATGCCCGAGACCGCGAGCGTCATGCCCAGCCGGTCGGGCCATTTGTTGCGGTACACGGCAGAAACAATGCCGATGCCCATGCCGAAGATCACCGCCCACACCATGCTGGTGATGGTGAGCATCACCGTGGGGAAGAAGCGCTCGCCGATTTCCGCGGACACCGGCCGCCGCGTGCGGATCGAGGTGCCGAAGTCGCCCTGCACCATGTGGGTGAAGAAGCTCACGAACTGCTGGGGCAGCGGCTTGTCGAGGCCCAGCTCCTGGCGAACCATGGCCACGGTCTGCTCGTCGGCGTCCTGGCCGGCGGCAAGGCGCGCCGGGTCGCCGGGAAGCATGTGGACGAACAGGAACACCAGCACCGCCACGATGAGCAGTGTCGGGATCAGGCCCAACAGTCGTTTGAGAAAGTAATTCAGCATGGGGTGCGGTTGTCGCGTACGGGCGGGGGCGACATGCCTCCGCCCGTCGGACAGTCAGTCAGTCAGGAAAACGAAAGGCCGGCTGTCGGTCAGTTCGACACCGCGATGGCGTCGATGTTGATGTTGCCGTCGGGCATCACGAACACGCCCGACAGGCGCTTGGAGTTCGCCGACAGGTTCTGCTCCGTCACCATCGGCACGCGCGGCAGGTCCTTGCGGATCTGTTCTTGCGCGGTCTTGTACAGCGCGACCTTCTCGGCTTCGTCGACCGTCACGAGCGCCTTGGCCAGTGCGTTGTCGACCACGTCGCTCTTGTAGAACGACATGTTGTTCAGCTTGGGCGCCCAGGCTTCCGAGGCGAACAGCGGGCGCAGGCCCCAGTCGGCTTCACCGGTCGACGACGACCAGCCCGTGTAGTACATGCGGACCTTGGCGGTCTTCGGATCGGGCCATGCATCGACCTGCTCGGTGCGCTGGCCCACTTCGAGGGCCTGCACCTGCAGCTTGATGCCCACTTGCGCGAGCTGCTGCTGCACGAACTGAATGGTCTTCTGGCTGGTCGTGTTGTTGTAGGCGCTCCACAGCACCGACTCGAAGCCGTTGGGGTAGCCGGCTTCCGTCAGCAGTTCCTTGGCCTTCTTCACGTCGTAGGGAATGGGGGCCATCTTCTCGGCGTACTTCACGCCCTGGGGCAGCACGCCCTGCGCCGGGAAGGCATAGCCGCCGAACGCGACCTTGGCCAGCGCTTCCTTGTTGATGGCGTAGCCGATGGCCTCGCGCACCTTCGGGTTGTCGTAGGGCTTCACGAGCATGTTGAATGCCAGGAAGCGCGTGATGATCGACGGCGTGGCCACCACTTCGAGCTTGTCGCTCTTCTTCAGCAGGTCGGCCTGCTCGTAGGGAATGGGGAACGCGAAGTCGGCTTCGCCGGTCTGCAGCATGGCCGCGCGCGTGTTGTTCTCGAGCACCGGCTTCCACGACACCGTGTCGACCTTGGGGAAGCCCTTCTTCCAGTAGCCGTCGAACTTCTTGGCCTTGACCGCTTCGGTCTGCTTCCACTCGACGAATTCGAACGGGCCCGTGCCCACGGGGTGGAACGCGATGTCCTTGTTGCCCCACTTCTTCAGCGCGGTGGGCGAGATCATGGCGGCCGAGGCGTGGGCCAGCGAGTTGATGAAGGGGCCGAAGGGCTCCTTCAGCGTGATGCGCACGGTGGTGGCGTTCACGGCCTCGACCTTGCTCACGCGGTTGAACTGGTTGTAGCGCAGCAGCTTGTTGTCCTGGTTCAGCACGCGATCGAGCACGAACTTCACCGCTTCGGCGTTGAAGTCGGTGCCGTCGTGGAACTTCACGCCGCTGCGCAGCTTGATGGTGTAGACCAGGCCGTCCTTCGACACGTCGTAGCTCTCGGCGAGCACGTTCTGCACCTTCAGGTCCTTGTCGAACTGGAACAGGCCTTCATAGAAGGTCTTGGTCACGGCCGTGGTGATGGTGGTGTTGGTGTTGTACGGATCCAGCGTTTCCGGCTGGTAGCCGATCGACAGCACCACGTCCTTGGCGGCCAGTGCCGTGCCCGAAGCGGCCAACGCGGCCAGGCCCAGCAGTGCGGATGCCCATCGCAGGGAGGAAGAAGATTGCTTCATGGAAAGAACTCCAGTCGGTTCGAGTAAAAAAACAGGACGGGCCTGCGGGGGTAAAAAATCAGAAGGCCCCGCCAACGGCGTGGCGTGCAACGAAATGGCCGGGCGCCACCTGCACCAGCGGTGGCACGACGGGCTCGTCGCCCACCGCGCGAATCGGGCTGGGAATCTCGCCTTCGAGCAGCGCGCGCGGCTTGTGGCGGCGCGACGGGTCGGCCACCGGCACCGCGGCCATCAGCTTGCGCGTGTAGGCGTGCTGCGGGTCCTCGAACACCGCACGGCGCGGGCCGATTTCCACGATCTGGCCCAGGTACATCACGGCCACGCGGTGGCTGATGCGCTCGACCACGGCCATGTCGTGCGAGATGAACAAGAAGGCCACGCCCAGCTCGCGCTGCAGGTCGAGCATCAGGTTGACGATCTGCGCCTGAATGGAAACGTCCAGCGCCGACACCGACTCGTCGGCCACCACCACCTTGGGGTTGAGCGCCAGGGCGCGTGCGATGGCAATGCGCTGGCGCTGGCCGCCCGAGAACTCGTGCGGATAGCGCTGCGCCACCTCGGTCGGAAGGCCGACCTTGCGCAGCAGCCAGTCGACACGCTGCTGCGCCTCGGCGCCCTTGGCGATGCCGTGGATCAGCAGCGGCTCCATGATCGAGAAACCCACCGTCACACGCGGATCGAGCGAGGCGAACGGGTCCTGGAAGATGAACTGGATGTTGCGGCGCAGCGCCTGCAGCTCGCGCGTGGGCAGCTCGCGGATGTTCTGGCCGCCGAACTCGATGGCGCCGCTCTGGCTTTCGACCAGGCGCAGCAGCGAGCGGCCGGTGGTCGACTTTCCGCAGCCCGATTCGCCCACCAGCGCCAGCGTTTCGCCGGGGTAGAGGTCGAAGCTGATCTTTTCGACCGCATGCACGCGGCGCTTCACGCGCCCGAAGATGCCGCTGCGCACGTCGAAGCGCGTGACCAGGTCGCGCACGCTCAGGATCGGGCCCGCGCCTTCGCGCACCGTGTCTTGCGGCGTGGCGGCCTCGGCTGGCGTGGTGTCGGCCGAATCCTCGGTGCGCAGCAGCTCGAACTTGGCCGGCAGGTCGGTGCCCTGCATGGCGCCCAGCTTGGGCACCGCGGACAGCAGGGCGCGGGTGTAGGGGTGCTGCGGCGCGGCGAACACGGCGTCCGACGTGCCGGCTTCCACCTTGTCGCCGCGGTACATCACCAGCACGCGGTCGGCAATTTCGGCGACCACGCCCATGTCGTGCGTGATGAAGAGCACGCCCATGCGCATCTCCTTCTGCAGCTCGCGAATGAGCTGCAGGATCTGCGCCTGGATGGTCACGTCCAGCGCCGTGGTGGGCTCGTCGGCAATCAGCAGCTGCGGCTTGCACGACAGCGCCATGGCGATCATCACGCGCTGGCGCATGCCGCCCGACAGCTGGTGCGGAAAGCGGTCGAGCACGTTGCGCGCTTCGGGAATGCGCACCAGGTCCAGCATGCGCAGGGCTTCGGCGCGCGCGGCCGAGTTGCTCTTGCCCTGGTGGATGCGGATGGCCTCGGCAATCTGGTCGCCGGCGGTGAACACCGGGTTCAGCGAGGTCATCGGCTCCTGGAAGATCATGGCGATGTCCGCGCCGCGGATGCCGCGCATCGTCTGGTCGCGCGCCTGCGCCAGGTCGAGCACTTCGCCGCTGCGGCGGCGAAACGCCATGCGGCCGTCGAGGATGCGGCCGCCGCCGTGCTCCACCAGCCGCATCAGCGCCAGCGAGGTGACCGACTTGCCCGAGCCCGATTCGCCCACCACCGCGAGCGTTTCGCCGTGGTCGATGTGGAAGGACAGCTTCTTCACGGCATCGACCGTGCGCTCGGAGGTCGAGAAGCGAACGGTGAGGTCGTCGACGGCGAGAACGCGGCCGTCCGGCAGGGCAAGGGAAGGGGTGGACATGGGAATGCGAGAGAAATGGAGAACGCGCGGCGTCAGGCTGTCAGGCAAAGATGGCCGTGTGCGGCGCTTCGGTGCCGCGCGCGTGGCCGCGGTACATGCCTTCTGTGTTGAAGGCCAGGCTCAGGTTGCCGTGGCGGTCCACGGCAATCAGCCCGCCGGTGCCGCCCAGGGCGGGCAGCGACTGCTGCACCACCGCGTGCGTGGCCGCTTCCAGCGTGGCGCCGCCGTAGGCCATGCGGGCGCAGATGTCGTAGGCGGCCGCCACGCGGATGAACATTTCGCCGCTCCCGGTGCACGACACGGCGGCGGTGCGGTCGTCGGCATAGGTGCCGGCGCCGATCAGCGGCGAATCGCCGATGCGCCCGACGCGCTTGTTGGTCATGCCGCCGGTGGACGTGGCGGCGGCCAGGTGGCCGTGCATGTCGAGCGCGACGGCGCCGACGGTGCCGAACTTCTTGTCTTCGTCGAGCGGCGTGGCCGGTGTCGCCGCCATCGACGCGCCTTCGTGGTCGGTCACCACGCGGCCCGTGTCGCGCACGCGAAAGAGTTGCTCGCGGCGCGCATCGGTGGAAAAGAACGAGGGCTCGACCATCTCCAGCCCGTGTTCGCGCGCGAAGGCCTCGGCGCCCGCGCCGGCCAGCAGCACGTGGGCGCCGTCTTCGAGCACCGCGCGCGCGGCGCGCACCGGACGGCGGATGTGGCACACCCCGGCAATGGCGCCGGCGGCGAGCGTGGCGCCGTCCATCACGGCGGCGTCCAGCTCATGGGTTTCGTCGTGCGTGAACACCGCGCCGTGGCCGGCGTTGAAGAGCGGGCACTCTTCGAGCAACTCGACCGCGAGGCAGGTGGCGTCGAGCGCGGAGGCGCCTTTGAGCAGCGCCGCTTGCGCGGCGGCCACGATGTTCTTGAGCGCATCGTGGTAGGCCTGGGCTTGCGCTGCGCTGGTCGTGGCGGCGCTGATGGTGCCGGCGCCGCCGTGGATGGCGATGACGGGCGTGGTGTTCTTCATCGGATAGCTTTCTTTTTCTTCTTGCCGGCGCCGTTCAGGGCGGCGGCATTGGATGTTCCGGCGGTGCGTGCGGCGATGCCGTCAATGCGTGGCAGGCCGTTTGCGCCGTGCAGCCACGGCCGCAGCACCTGCAGCGTGCGGCGTGCGGACTGCACCGGGTCGGACGCCTGCAACGCCACGGCGCTGGTCAGCGCCTCGACCAGCGCGAGCACGCTGGTCTCGCAATTGGGGCGGTAGTTGGTTTCCGTCTGGCAGTAAAGCGCGATGTCGGCGAGCGGCGCCATTGGGGAGGTCGGCCTGTCCGTGAGCGCGATCACGCCGCAGCCTTGCTCTCGCGCGATCTGCGCAAGCAGCACGGTGTCGGTGAGGTAGCGCGGAAAGGTCAGGCCGATGAACACGTCCTTCGGGCCGGCATGCATGAGCGAGCGGGCTGCATGCGTGACGCCACTCACGCCCGGCAGCAGGCGCACGTCGCTGCAGCTGCTGTCCAGCCCGTGCTGCAAGAGGCCCGCAAGCCAGCCGCTCGCGCCGAAGCCCGCGATGTAGACCGAGCGCGCCTTGCCGATGCGCTCCACTGCGGCCTCGCAGGCGGCGTAGTCGAGCGACTGGCGCGTGGCTTCGATGTTGCGGCGGCTCTCGTCCAGCGCAGTGGCGAACACCTCGGCCACCGTGGTCGGGTGCTCCAGGTTGCCGCGCAGGCGCTCCACCGGCGCGACCAGCGATTCGAAGCCGCGCACGAGCTCGGCGCGGAAGGTGGCATAGCCGTCGAAGTTCAGCGCGCGGGCGAACCGGTTGGCCGTGGCGACAGAGACGCCCGCCGCGGTTGCGAGCTCGTCGATTGGCAGCGTGGCGACCTGCAGCGGATGCTCCAGCACGTAGTCGGCCACCTGCCGGTGCGAGCGCGTCAGCCGCGGCAACGCCTGCGCGATGCGCTGGGCCACGGTGGTGCCTGGGGTGTCGACGGTGGTGCTCATGAAGGGTGCGGAGTGCCCGAAAGTGTGCGTTTTGTGAAAACCAGTTTACAAATATAAGTCAGATAAGAAAATTTTCGGTCATTTTTGGTGGAGTTTGCAAGGAATGGGCCAGCGGGGAGGGATTTCCCTAGGTCTGTTCGGGTGGGGCTCAAACGCCGCGTTCAACTGCTGGCGGAGGCAGGCGGGCGCTACGCTTCGAGCCATGATCGATTTCGCATTCATCGACGTAGCCACTGTCGATTTCTGGTCCGACCATGACTACACACGCTTCGGCAGTTCTCCGGACCTGAGTGGAAAGAGCTCGCAAAGGAGTGGGCATCTCAGGCTCTCGAATACTCCTGCGACGAAAGCCGCAGATTTCTCCGCAAAGACACTGCGGCTTCGTCAAGCGGCGCTTTTGCCCGCGCGCGCACCGATCGACCAGCACGCGGCGGTAAGGCGCACTTCGTCGCCGTGCACGAACGGATCGAACGCCGCGCGAACCGTGTCGATGACCTGCGCGCGCGTGCGTTCGTCCGCGTCCCGAAGCTTCATCCCGACGGGGCCGAGCCGGCTCAGGTAGCCCAGCAGGTCGTTCTCGGGCAGCGTGCAGCGCACGTCGATGGGCAGGATCGCTATGTCGTGCCAGCCGCTTTGCTGAAGGATGCCGTGCACATGCTGCCGGTCGGCAAACGCGAACTGCCCCGGCGCGCCGGGCTGGCGCGCGGGCAGGTCCAGCAGCGGCGCGGCGGCGCGTTCGGCGGTCGTCATGAACGGGTTTTCGGCGGCACTGCGCCAGGCGATGAACTTCATCGATGCGTGGTCGGTGGCGGCGCGCCGCAGGTTCGAGAACGCGCGCACCGGGTCGTCGAAGAACATCACGCCGAAGCGCGACACCAGCATGTCGAATGCGCCCGCCTCGAAGGTGTGGCACTGCACGTCGGCGCAGACGAAGGTCGTTGGAGTGCCTTGCCGTTCGGCGCGCGCGCGGGCCGTGGCGATCATGGGTTGCGAGAGGTCGATGCCCGTGACGTGGCCCTCGGCGTCTAGCGAACGCGAGATGGCGAGCGTGGTGCCGCCCGTGCCGCAGCCGACGTCGAGCACGCGCTGCGCGCCGGTGTCCGCGACCGCTTCGACCAGCAGGTCTTCGAAGGGTTGGAAGAGGTGGTCGAGCGTCGCCTGCATGTCGACCCAGGTGTGTCCGGAGGGACCGTTCCAGAGTCTGGCCTGCTCGTGGCCGGATGGCTGCGGGGTGGTCATGTTCGTTTCCTTTTTTTTGGCTTGCCTTGCGAAGGCGGAAACCGCACTATGCAAACTCAAGTCGACTTGAGGTCAAGAGGGTGATGCACCTGGATATCAGCGAGGTGGCACAGCGCTCGGGCGTGCCGGCCTCCACATTGCGGTTCTACGACGAGAAGGGGCTGATCGTCTCGACCGGCCGGCGCGGGCTGCGCCGCCTGTTCGACGCTGGCGTGCTGGAGCGGCTGGCGTTGATTGCGCTGGGACGAACGGCGGGCTTCTCGCTGGACGAGATCGCGCGCATGTTCGGCGCCGATGGCCAGCCGCGCATCGACCGGCTGATGCTCACGGCCAAGGCGGACGAACTCGACAGGACGATCCGCAACCTCAGCGTGATGCGCGACGGCCTGCGGCATGCCGCCGTGTGTTCAGCGCCGAGCCACATGGAATGCCCGAAGTTCAGGCGCATCCTGCGGGCGGCAGAGGCGGGCGCGAAAGTCGGTCAGCAGAAGAACAAGAAGGTGCCGAAGGCTCCGCGAGCAAGGAACGCCGGAACCTGAGCACGCACCCCGAACAAGATCGCTACCGAACCGCCGCCTTCTCCATGAACACGCTGAACGGGTCCGGCCCGTACCCCCCGAACGGTCCGCGCCGTTCGTACCCGGATCGTGCGTAGAAGGACAGCGCCTCGGGCTGGCTGGGGCCCGTCTCCAGCATGAACGTCGTGCAGCCTTCAGCTGCGGCTTGCGCTTCAAGAAACTCCAGCAGTTTTGCAGCAACGCCTTGCCCCCGGTTCTCGGGCCGCACGAACATGCGCTTGAGTTCGCCGAACTCGTGCCCCACGACGATCGCGCCGCAGCCGATGGCCTTGCCTTCTTCATTGCGCGCGACAGCGAACAGCACGTTCGCGGCGGACAGCGCCGAGATGTCGATACCGTAATGGCACTCGGGGGGATACAGCGGTTTCTGGTACGCATCGAGGTCGTCGATGAGCTGGATGACGTCGGGCTGGCCGGGGCTTTCAAGAGAGATCTGCATCGCCCGATGTTACTGAGCCGATGCACCCGCACCGAAGCCGCTTGGCCGACGCAGTAGCACTTTGTGCTGCGCCCTTTTTCATGCCTGCGCGATGCGGCTGCCGCGCGGGTCATCGGCCGGTTGACACCCTGCGCGTCTGCGGTGAGCATGCGCCTCGGTGCGCCTGGCACCGCATAACAAGAGGGACCGACATGAGATTGGAATGGGTTCGCCGCTCGCTCGCGGTGTTGGGTTGCTGTGTGGTGTGCGTGGGCCTGTCCGCATGTGGCGGCGGGGGGGGTGGAGGAGGCGGTGGGGGCGGCGCGGTGCTGCCGATACTGCCGCCGGCCGGCACCGCGCCGGCACAACCCGCGCCGGCGCCGGCGCCTTCGTCTGAAAGCCGCGTGGTGACCGACAGTCTGACATCGAGCACCACGGGCGTGACCTATCCGATCAGCATCTACATTCCCGCGGGCTACGACGCGAACACCGATGCGTATCCCACCATCTACGCGCTCGACGGGGACGCCACCAACGGGCTCAACTCGACACGGTTCGTGAACCTGTCCAACGTGCTGGTCAAGCGCTCGGCGAAGGCCATCCTCATCGGCATCGGCAACACCGCGCGCCGCCAGGACGACTACAACTTTCCCGGCGCCGAGGCTTACCACACCTTCCTTGTGAAGCAGCTGATTCCGTACATCGACGCGAGGTACCGGGCCGATCCGAAGAAGCGCATGCTCACGGGCCTGTCGACCAGCGGCAACCTGGCGGCGTCGGCGCTCTTCCTGGAGGCACCCGACAACCTCGTCTTCAGCTACTTCATTTCCATCGAGGCCGCCTTCTGGCAGCAGCAGACCGAGCTCTATGCGCTGGAGCAGAAGATGTTCGATGCGCTGGCGGGCAGGCCGCTTCCGGTCACGCTGATCCTGGCGCACTGCGCCTCCGGCTGCAATCAACCGGTGGTCAGCCAGATGTACCAACGAATGGCCGCCCGCAGCTATGTGGGGCTGCAGCTCATCGAGACGTCGTTCAACTCCACCCATGTGGGATCGGACGTGCTGGCCTTCGACGACGCGATGGCACGCATCCTGAAGTAGCACCGCAGCGCGAGCACGCAAGCACGGGCTGCAAAGCCCGCGTGCGCGCAGGGTTCCATGCTTCGCCCAACAATGGCCTTCAACGGTGGGCCGGTCGGCCTGCCGGTTTCATGAATCCGCATGCGCGAAGGAGTACCACTTTGGAATACCGTCATCTGGGCAAATCGGGCCTCAAGGTCCCCGTGTTGAGTTTCGGCACGGGCACCTTCGGCGGCAAGGGCGAGTTCTTCAGCGCGTGGGGCAGCACCGACGTGGCCGAGGCGCGCAAGCTCATCGACATCTGCCTCGACGCGGGCGTGAACATGTTCGACAGCGCCGACATCTATTCGGCCGGCTCGGCCGAGTCCGTGCTCGGCGAGGCCATCAAGGGCCGGCCGCGCGACCAGCTGCTGATCTCCACCAAGGCCACCTTCCGCAGCGGCAAGGGCGCGAACGAAGTGGGCTCGTCGCGCCATCACCTCGTGCGTGCGGTCGACGGCGCGCTCAAGCGCCTGGGCACCGACTACATCGACCTGTTCCAGCTGCACGGCTTCGACGCCAGCACGCCGGTGGAAGAAACGCTCTCCACGCTCGATGACCTGGTGCGCGCGGGCAAGCTGCGCTACATCGGCGTGTCGAACTTCTCGGGCTGGCATTTGATGAAGTCGCTGGCCGTGTCCGAGCGCTACGGCTATTCGCGCTACGTGGCGAACCAGGCGTACTACTCGCTGGTGGGCCGCGACTACGAATGGGAGCTGATGCCGCTGGCGCAGGACCAGGGCGTGGGCGCCGTGGTGTGGAGCCCTCTGGGCTGGGGCCGCCTCACGGGCAAGATCCGCCGCGGCCAGCCGCTGCCCGCCAACAGCCGCCTGCATGTGACCGCAGACATGGGCCCGCCGGTGCCCGATGAGCTGCTGTACCGCGTAGTCGATGCACTGGAAAAGGTCGGCGCCGAAGTCGGCAAGACGGTGCCGCAGGTGGCGCTGAACTGGCTGCTGCAGCGCCCGACGGTGTCCAGCGTGGTGGTGGGCGCGCGCGACGAAGCCCAACTGCGGCAGAACCTGGGCGCGGTGGGCTGGAACCTCACGCCTGCGCAGGTCGCCGAACTGGACGCGGCCAGCGCGACGCCGCGAACCTACCCTTACTGGCACCAGCAGGGCTTTCTGGAGCGCAACCCGAACCCGGTCTGAGCCTGTTCAGGCAGGCCTGGCCGGTGTCAGGCCCAGCACCCACTGCTTGAAGTGCTCCAGTGCCCCGGAGGCCGGCCGGCCTTCGGGGTACGCGAAGTAATAGCCCTGTCGCACGTCCAGGTGCCGGTCCACTGGAATCACGAGCTCGCCGGTGCGCAGTTCGTGCTCGACCAGGATGCGCGGCGCCAGTCCCACGCCCATGCCGGCCGCCGTGGCCGCCACCACCATGGTGAAGAGTTCGTAGCGCGGCCCGCGCGACGCGTGCACCGTGTACTCCCATTCCTGCTGCGCGTACCAGTCGCGCCATGCGTGGGCGCGCGTGCTCAGGTGCACATGGCGGCAGCGCTCGAAGCCGGCCTCGTCCCACGGCCCGTGCGCGTCGCGAAACGCGGGGCTGCAGATGGGCACCATCTCGCCTTCGGAAAAGATCAGCCCGCCGCGCGTGTTCGGCCAGAACTGGTCGCCGAAGTAGATGGCCGCGTCGTACGCGTTCTCCTGGAACGAGAAGGGCTGCGAGCGCGCCGACAGGTTCACGGTGATGTTCGGGTGCAACCGGCTGAAATCGGGCAGACGTGGAATAAGCCATTGCGTGGCGAAGGTCGGCACCACGGCCAGCTCCAGCACGAAACCCATCTCGTGGCCGGCGCTGATCTCCAGCGTGTCGCGGCGGATCTGGTCGAGGTGGTGGCGGATGCGCGCCGCATATTCGCGGCCCACGTCGGTGAGCGTCAGGCGCCGGCGCACGCGCGAGAACAGCGGCACGCCCAGGCGCTGTTCGAGCATCGCCACCTGGCGGCCGACGGCGCTTTGCGTGAGCGCCAGTTCGGTGGCCGCGCGGGTAAAGCTCCCCAGCCGCGCCGAGGCCTCGAAGGCCTGCAGCGCGCCCAGGTTGGGAATGTCTTTTCTCATCGGCGCTATTCTGGGGGCGGGCAGCAACGAAAGGCATTTCATGCGTCGTGTGGTGATCATCGGAGGCGGGGCCATCGGCTCGGCCATCGCGTATTTCCTGACCGCGGACCCGAAGGGCGAGGCCTTCGACGTCACGGTGGTGGAGCGCGATTTCTCTTACACGCAGGCGTCCTCCGCGCTCTCGGCCAGCTCCATCCGGCAGCAGTTCTCCACGGCCATCAACATCGAGATGTCGCTGTACGGCATCGCGTTTTTCCGCTCGCTGGGCGAGACCTTGCGTGTGGGTGGCAACGTGCCCGACATCGGCCTGGTCGAGCCCGGCTACCTCTACCTGGCCTCGCCGGCCGGCGTCGAGGTGCTGCGCGAGAACCACGCAATGCAGAAGGCGCACGCGGTGGACGTGGCGCTGATGACGCCCGCTGAACTGAAGGCGCGATTTCCGTGGATGTCCACGCAAGGCGTGGCGCTGGCATCGCTCGGCCTGTCTGGCGAGGGTTGGTACGACGGCTACAGCCTGCTGCAGGCCTTTCGCAAGAAGGCCGCGTCGCAGGGCGTGCGCTATGTGCAGGCGCACGCGACCGGGCTGCTGCGCAACGGTCGCAGCGTGACCGGCGTGCAGCTCGGCAACGGCGAGGCGCTGCGGGCCGACGTCGTCGTCAATGCCGCAGGTGCCTGGGCGGCAAAGGTCGCCGAATGGGCTGGCATCGACCTGCCGGTGCGTGGCCGTCGTCGCAGCGTGTTCAGCTTTTCATGCCCACACACCTTGCCCGGCTGCCCCCTGGTCATCGACACGTCGGGGATCTGGCTGCGCCCGGAAGGCCGCCAGTTCATCTGCGGCTTCGCGCCGCCCGAAGACCAGGACCCCGACGACATGCCATTGGAAGTGGCGTACGAAGCCTTCGACGGCTTCATCTGGCCCGCGCTGGCGGAGCGCGTGCCGGCCTTCGAGGCCGTCCGCATGACGGGCGCATGGGCCGGCTACTACGAGATGAATGTGTTCGACCACAACGCGATCCTCGGGCTGCATCCGGCCTGCGACAACCTGTACTTCGCCAATGGCTTCTCAGGGCACGGGCTGCAGCATTGCCCGGCCGCGGGGCGAGGCGTGGCGGAGCTGATCCGCTTCGGGGCTTACCGCAGCCTCGATCTGTCCGCGCTGTCTTTCATGCGCGTCCTGCAGAACACGCCGCTGCTTGAAAAGAACGTGATCTAGCTGCTCCACCGCGTCGGCGACCGAGCTCGTCGCACGAGCGGATGTCCTCTCCCGAACCAAAGCCGGCGCTGCATGCACGCCGGTGGCGCTGCGCTGCCTGACGCGAGAAGACCAAGGGTTAACACCTAAATAGGAGCACGCAAAAGGTCCTACATTCCCTAAAAATGTACTTTGATATCAAAGTACAAAATAGCCGGAATGCCCTCGCTCACCGCGGGTGCGCAGCTCGAGCCAGTGCTTTCTTTCCTCAACTTCAAGGAGTGAACATGACCAAGGAAATCTTCGTAACGTTCGGGGTGGATGTGGACGCCGTCGGCGGCTGGCTCGGTTCGTACGGCGGCGAGGATTCGCCCGACGACATCTCGCGCGGCATGTTCGCGGGCGAGGTGGGCTCGCCGCGCCTCCTGAAGATGTTCAAGAAATACGGCCTGACCACCACCTGGTTCGTGCCCGGCCACTCGGCCGAGACCTTTCCGGACCAGATGAAGGCCGTGGTCGACGCGGGCCATGAACTGGGCATCCACGGCTACAGCCACGAGAACCCGATCGCGATGACGCCCGAGCAGGAAGAGGCCGTGCTCGACAAGAGCATCGACGTCATCACCCGGCTCGCGGGCCGGGCGCCGACCGGCTACGTCGCGCCGTGGTGGGAGTTCAGCCCCATCACCAACGAGCTGCTCATCAAGAAGGGCATCAAGTACGACCACAGCCTGATGCACAACGACTTCCATCCGTACTACGTGCGCGTGGGCGACAAGTGGACCCGCATCGACTACAGCAAGCACCCGGACACCTGGATGAAGCCGCTGGAGCGCGGCACTGAAACCTCGCTGGTCGAGATCCCGGCCAACTGGTACCTGGACGACCTGCCTCCGATGATGTTCATCAAGAAGTCGCCCAACAGCCACGGCTTCGTGAACCCGCGAGACATCGAGCAGATGTGGCGCGACCAGTTCGACTGGGTCTACCGCGAGCACGACTACGCGGTGTTCCCGATCACGATCCATCCCGATGTGTCCGGCAGGCCGCAGGTGCTGCTGATGCTCGAACGGCTGATCGAGCATTTCAAGGCCCACGACGGGGTGCGCTTCATGACCTGCGACCAGATCGCGGACGACTTCCTGCGCCGCAGTCCGCGCGGCTGAGTCAGCGGCCTTGCATCGCACCACCTACAGAAAGCGAACCACAGCCATGAACGCCTCTACGCCTCCTCAAGCCGCTGCAGCCGCCGCGCAGGCCGCAGCCGCCACCGCCTGGACGCCGCCCGTCGTCACCAAGCAGCAGGTCAACTACGCCACCTGGGTGTGCTTCTTCGCCTGGGTCTTCGCCGTCTACGACTTCATTCTGTTCGGCACCTTGCTGCCGAGGCTCGGCGACCATTTCAAGTGGACCGCGGACCAGCAGACCAACCTCAACACCTGGGTCACGCTGGGCACGGTCATCGTCGCCTTCGGCATCGGCCCCATTGCCGACAGGCTGGGCCGGCGCAAGGGCATCATCATTGCCGTCGCCGGTGCGGCCCTGTGTTCGGGCCTCACGGCGTTTGCGGGCTGGGTGATCGGCGTGTCGGCCGGGGTGGGCTTCGTGCTGCTGATCCTGGTGCGCTCGCTGGCCGGCCTGGGCTACGCCGAGCAGAGCATCAACGCCACCTATCTTAGCGAACTGTTCTCCCTGGTGCACACCGACCCGGCCGCGACGAAGCGGCGCGGCTTCATCTACTCGCTGGTGCAGGGCGGGTGGCCTGTGGGCGCGGTGCTCACCGCCGTGCTGGTGGCGGCGCTCTACCCGCTGGGCGAGCGCTGGTTCGGCACGGGCGGCGGCTGGGCGCTGTCCTTCGTGTTCGCGATGTTTCCCGCCGTCGTGATCGCGATCCTCGGGCGCAAACTGGTCGAGACGCCGCAGTTCCTGACCGGCAAGCGCATCGCTCAGTTGCAGCAGAGCGGACGCACGGGCGAGGCGCAACGGCTCGCACAGGCGCAAGGCATCGACCTGGGTGCGCGGCACCACACCGGCATCTCGGCGATGTTCAAGGGCGTCTCGCTGCGGCCGACGCTGTCGCTGGCGCTGGCCTTCTTTCTCAACTGGTTCGCCATCGTGATCTTCGCCGTGTTGGGGACGTCGGTGCTCGGCGGTTCGGGCGGCACGCCGGGCAAGGGCATCGATTTTTCCAACGCCCTGCAGGTGCTGATCCTGTCGAACCTGGCCGGCTTCCTCGGCTACATGTTCCACGGCTGGTTGGGTGACCGCATCGGCCGCCGCACCGCCGTCGCCATCGGCTGGGTTCTTGGCGGGATGGCGTTCTACATGATGCTGCAGGCGCCGCAGGGCGATTTCTGGCGCATCGTGCCGCTGTACTCGCTGGGCCTGTTCTTCCTGATCGGGCCGTATGCGGCCGTGCTGTTCCTGGTCGGCGAGAGTTTTCCGAGCCACATTCGCGCGACTGCCGGGTCGTTCGTCAATGCGATGGGGCAGGTGGGCGCCATCGCGGCCGGCTTCGGCGTGACGTACACGCTGTCGCATGGTGCCGACTGGGTGCAGGCCGCGGTCTACTGGGGTGCGGTGCCCTGCATCATTTCGGGTGTGGTGATGATGCTGGTGCCGCACGTCGATCCGAAGTCCGTCAAGTAGGGAGCGCGCTACATGACTTCATCGACAGCAGGGGCGGGCAGGGTGGCGCTGGTCACCGGCGCCGCCAGCGGTATCGGACAGGCACTGGCGGTGGCTTACGCGCAGGTGGGCGTGGCGGTGGTGGGCGGCTATTTCCCGGGCGATCCGCACGACCCGGCGCAGACGGAGCGCCTGGTCGCCGAGGCCGGCGGCCGCTGCGCCATGGTGGCCGTCGACGTGGGCGACACCGAGCAGGTCGAGCGCTTCGCACAAGTCGCGGTAGAGCGCTTCGGGCGCATCGACCATGCCGTGGCCAACGCCGGCTTGCTGCGCCAGTCGCCGCTCACGGCCATGAGCGACGCGCAATGGATGGACGTGATCAACGTCGACCTGAGCGGCGTCATGCGCACCTTTCGCGCCGCCGCGCGCCACATGAGCGATGGCGGCTCGATGGTCGCGGTGTCGTCGATTGCCGGCGGCGTGTACGGTTGGGAGAACCATGTGCACTACTCGGCCGCGAAGTCGGGCGTCACCGGCATGTGCCGCGCGGTGGCCATGGAACTGTCGCCTCGGGGCATCCGCTGCAACTGCGTGATCCCCGGGCTGATCGAGACGCCGCAATCGCTGGACCCCGTCAACTCGCTGGGGCCCGAGGGGTTGAAGCAGGCGGCCACCGGCATTCCGCTCGGACGGGTCGGCAAGGCGCGCGAAGTGGCGGCGCTGATCCGTTTTCTGACCGGCGACGACGCGTCCTACATCACCGGCCAGTCGGTGATCGTCGACGGCGGCCTGACCGTGCGCTGGCCCGGCTGAAACCCGAGGGACCTCCTGTGAACCAAGCATTTCTGACAGGACGGCGTGCCGTGGTGACCGGTGCCGGCAGCGGCATCGGCGCCGCCATCGCGCTGGCCTATGCGCAAGCCGGCGCCCACCTGTTGCTGGCCGACCTCGACCGCGCGCGGGTGGAAGACGTGGCGCGCCGTTGCCGCGAAGCCGGCGGCCGGGCCGAGGTTGTCGTGGGCGACATCAGCGACGAAGCCGTGGCGAACCGCACCGTCGACGCCTGCGTGGAGGCCCTGGGCGGCATCGACATCCTGGTCAACAACGCCGGCATGCTGACCCAGTCGCCGTGCGCGAGCATGTCCACGCAGATGTGGGACGACATGCTGCGCGTCGACCTGCGCAGCGTGTTCCTCTGCGCGCGCAGGGCCATTCCCCACATGACCGCGCAGCGCTGGGGACGCGTGATCAACGTGGCCTCGCAGCTGGGCATCAAGGGCGGTGTGGAGCTCTGCCACTACGCCGCTGCCAAGGCGGGCGTGATCGGCTTCACCAAGTCGCTGGCGCTGGAGATGGCGCCGGCCAACGTGCTGGTCAACGCCATCGCGCCAGGCCCGATCGCCACGCCGCTGGTCGACGGCATCAGCGCCGACTGGAAGCGGGCCAAGGAAGCCAGCCTTCCCCTGGGCCGCTTCGGCCGTGCGGAAGAGGTGGCGCCAACGGCCTTGTTGCTCGCGTCCGACCCCGGTGGCAACCTGTACGTGGGCCAGACGCTGGGTCCGAATTCCGGCGACGTGATGCCCTGAAAGGCGAACCACCATGTGCGGAATGTGCGGGTTGTTGCAAGGCGCGGCGCACTGGAGCCACGCGGCCGCCGGCTCTGTGCAGGGGCGGCGCCAGCGTCTGCTGCAGATCGCGCGGGCCAACCAGTTGCTCAGGCTGTTCAGGCTGGAGCTGCAGGACTTCCATGGGCAGTCGTATGTGCTGCTGGGGCCTACAGGCGCGAGCGTGCTGGTGCCGGACTTCAGCGCGCTCTGGGGCGCGGCCGAGCAGCTGCTGGGCCGCACCATCGACCCGCTGGCCATGCCCTGGCCGGTGGCGCAGAACAAGGACACGCCATGACGGAAGTCGCCTTCGACGTGCTGCCCGTCGGCATCCTCACCGGCTTTCTCGGAAGCGGAAAAACCACGCTGCTGCGGCGCTGGCTGCACGGCGGCAGCGCGGGAGACACGGCGGTGCTCATCAACGAGTTCGGCGACGTCGGGCTCGACCACCTGCTGGTCGGCGCCATCGATGCCGACACCGTGCTGCTCGACAACGGCTGCATCTGTTGCTCGATCCGGGGCGAGCTCAAGGACGCGCTCATGCGCCTTTTCTCGCGCCGCCAGCGCGGGGAGCTGCCGGCGTTCCGCCGCGTGGTGATCGAGACCACGGGCCTCGCAACCCCGGGGCCGGTGCTGGCCACGCTGCTGGGCGATGCGCAGCTGCGTCATCACTTCCGGCCGGCCTTCGTGTCCACGGTGGTCGATGCGATGCATGCCGGCCACCAGCAGGCATCGCATCCCGAATGGATCGCGCAGATTGCGGCGGCCGATACGCTGTGGCTGAGCAAGACAGACCTGGTGAACACGCAGCAGGCGGCTGCGTTGCGCGCAACGCTGGAAAGGCTCAACCCCCTGGCGCTGCAGCTGGAAGCACCGACGGGGCCGACGCCGTGGCACGACGACCTGGCGCATGAATCTTCCGACCACACCGCAAGATGGATTGCGCGCGTGAGCGCGGGCACCCTGCGGGCCCGGTCCGGCGCCGACCCTGCTCCCGCACGCCTTGGCGGCGACCATGCGCGGCATATGGCGCAAACGCAGGCAAGCTCGTTCTGCATGGTGTTCGAGCGACCCATAGAATGGTTCACGCTCACCCTGTGGCTGACCCTGCTGGTGCACCGTCACGGCGATCGGCTGCTTCGAATCAAGGGGCTGCTGGGCATCGCGGCCGACGGGTTCGCGCACGGGCAACCCACTGTCTTGCATGGGATCGGACACTTGATGCACCCTCCGGAACACCTGGACGCCTGGCCTGGAGAAGACCGCCGTTCACGTCTGGTCTTCATCACGCAAGGCTTGTCGCAAGAGGACGTCACCGCGTCGTGGCAAGCGTTCGAGCGCTTCTACGCGCCTTCCACCGCCGGCGCGTAGCCATGTCCACACCGGCATCGAAGAGAACCGAGCTGCGTGTCCTGGGCACGTCGGTCACGCTGACCGAGGCGGTGCGCAAGCGGGCCATGGCGGACCTGGGGCTGCGCATTCATTTCGAGGTGCTCGACGGCTTCGACGCGCAGCGCCAGGCCGTGATGGAGCAGGGCAGCTTCGACGTCTACGACCAGTGGTTCCACAGCGTCGACTGTCTCTGGCCGGCCGGCGCGCTGCAGGCTGTCGAGCTCGACCGCATCGCGCACTGGCCGGAGGTCAACGCCTTGCCCAAGACAGGCCGGCTCGCACCGGACTCCCGCTACGGTCAGGGCTGCAACCCGGTCACGCGCCTGTACGTGCAGGCGGACGGCAGCGTGGGCGACACGCCGAGCGCACGCATCAGCATGCTGCCGCTCACGCACAACGCGGACAGCTTCGCCTATCTGCCGGGCGAGGTCTCGCAGTGGTTCGACACCACGCAGGAAAGCTGGTCGTGGCTGGTGTCGCCCCAATGCACCGGCCGCGTGGCGCTGCAGGCGGACGCCGCGATCGGCGCGCTCGACGCGGTGCTGGCCCTGCGCGCGAGCGGCGAGATGGCGTTCCGCGACATCAGCAACCTGGAGATCGAAGAGATCGACCAGATGATTTCGCTGCTCATGGTCAAGAAGAAGGCCGGCCTGTTCCGAGGTTTCTGGGCCAACTACGCCGACGCCGCGCGGATGATGATCGATGCCCGCGTCGCCATCCAGAGCAACTGGTCGCCGTCGATCGTGGCCTACGAGAAGGCCGGGCTGGCCTACCGGCTTGCCTGCCCCAGGGAGGGCTACCGCGCGTGGTACGGCGGCATGGGCATCGCTCGCCGCGCGCAGGGCCCGAAGCTCGACGCGGCCTACCGCTACCTGAACTGGTGGCATTCGGGCTGGGCAGGTGCCGCGATGGCGCGGCAGGGCTTCTACATCTCCAACCCGCAGCGCTCGCGCGCGCACATGAGCGCGGCGGAGTGGGGTTATTGGTATGAAGGCGAGCCGGCCGGCGAAGACCTTCCGGGGCCTGACGGTAGTATCCTGATCCGCCGCGGCAGCGTGCGCGACGGCGGTTCCTACACCCAGCGAATGAGCAACATCGCGGTCTGGGACACCGTCATGGACGAGCACAACTACCTGGTGCGCAAATGGACCGAGTTCCTGCGCAGCGGCTGACCACCCATAGAGACAAGAGACAGGACTGCACGACAGTGACAAAGAGCAAATGAGTCCGCGAGGCAGCGACAGGGGTGCGAACATCGAACCCGACCCCTCTGTGTCCCCGGCCGCCGAAGCCGGCGAGCGGAAGTTGCGCTACGAGGTGATCCGCAACCGGCTGCGCCAGGCCATTGCCGACAAGCGCATCGTGCCCGGGCTGGTGCTGCTCGAGGGACCGGTGGCCGACGTGTTCGGCACCAGCCGCGTCCCGGTGCGAAAGGCCTTTCATCTTTTGCATGAAGAAGGGCTGCTGCAGAAGTTTCCCGGTCGCGGCTACATGGTGGCGCCGCGCGGCCAGCAGGTGGAGCCCCAGCGGCTGACCATCGACGAAGCGTCGCTCGGGCAGGACGCGCAGGGCGCGACCATCTACATTCCCTCTGAAAGCGAGCGCATCTACGGCGAGTTCGAGCGATCGATTTCCGCCGCGGTCGTGTTCGGTCACTTTCGCATCGACGAAGCGCGGGCCATGAAGCACTTCAACGTGAACCGGGTGGCGCTGCGCGAGGTGTTGAGTCGGCTGGTGGACCGCGGCCTCGTCGAAAAGAGCGCCTATGCCTCCTGGCGCGCCGGGCCGCTCACGGCGCGCGCCATTGCGCAGGACTTCGAAGTGCTGCTGCTGCTTGCGCCGGCCGCGTTGCTGAACAGCGCGCCGAAGCTCGACGAACAGTTCCTGCTCGGCCTGCGTGGCGCACTGAGCGATCCCGAGGCCGTCGGCACGGAAGAACTGCTGCGTATCGAAAGCCAGATTCATGGGGATTGCCTCTCCAGGCATCCCAACGCCAAGATGCTCGGCATCCTTCAGCAGTGCCAGATGCCGCTGATCGTCAACCGCACGTTCTTGCGCATGTTCCAGCAATCGACGAGCCGGTTGCTGCTCGATGAGTACCGGGCCATCGTCGAGCATCTTTGCGCACGGCAGTTCGCGCTGGCGGCCGAGGCGCTCGAGGCCCATCTGGAGGCCGCGCGCAAGCGCACCCAGCAGCAACTGAAGGTTCTGGCGGTGCTGCCCGAGCCGCAATTCCCCGACTATCTTGTGCGCGTGGCCTGACTGCGGCCGAAGCGAGGCGTACGATCCTCGCCAGAGAGGCATACGCAACATGACCGCACAGACATTGACAGCTACCGCCCGCGCGCTGGTCGCCGGCGACAAGGGCTTGCTCGCCATGGACGAGAGCAACGCCACCTGCAACAAGCGCTTCGCCGCGCTGGGCATCCCGCAGACCGAGGCGGCGCGGCGCGACTGGCGCGAGCTGATCGTCACCGCGCCGGGGCTGGGCGACAGCATCAGCGGCGCCATCCTGTTCGACGAGACCATCCGCCAGACGACGAACGCGGGCTTGCCCTTCGCCAAGGCGCTGGAGGCCGTGGGCATCATCCCTGGCATCAAGGTCGACATGGGGGCCAAGCCGCTGGCCGGGCACCCCGGTGAAACCGTCACCGAAGGCCTGGACGGCCTGCGTGAACGACTGGCCGAATACGCTGGCATGGGCGCACGCTTTGCCAAGTGGCGCGGCGTGATCGCCATTGCAGCGGGCCTGCCGAGCCGGGCCTGCATCGACGTCAACGCCCACGCGCTCGCACGCTACGCCGCGCTGTGCCAGGAGGCCGGCATCGTGCCCATCATCGAGCCCGAGGTGCTGATGGACGGCGACCATTCGCTCGCACGCTGCGCCGAGGTCACCGAAGAAGTGCTGCACCAGACCTTTGTGCAGCTGCGCGCACAGGGCGTGCTGCTCGAAGGCATGCTGCTGAAGCCGAACATGGTGCTGCCGGGCCAGAAGGCGGCCGTGCAGGATTCGGTCGAGGCGGTGGCCGAGGCCACGGTCAACTGCCTCTTGCGCACCGTGCCCGCCGCCGTGCCGGGCGTCGCGTTTCTTTCCGGCGGACAGTCGGCGCAGCTGGCCTCCGCCCGGTTGAACGAAATGAACCTCAAGTTCAAGTCGCGCATGCCGTGGGCGCTGACCTTCTCGTTCTCGCGTGCGGTGCAGCAGCCAGCGCTCGACGCGTGGAAGGGCGACGCCGCCAACGTGGCGGTCGCACAGCAGGCGCTGGTGCTTCGCACCCGCGCCAACCAGGCCGCGCGCCGCGGCGACTACAGATAACAGGCATTGAACCGCGCATGACCACGCCCCAGGACCTGTACCGCCAGAAGCTGGCTGCTCCCGCCGATGCCGTGCGCCAGGTGCGCAACGGCGACATGATCGTCGTGCCCACCGGTGTCGGCGAGCCGCCCACGCTGCTCACGGCGCTGTCGGAGCAGCGCCGCGACTTTCGCGACGTGAAGGTCGCGCAGATCCTGGCGATGCGCAAGTACGCCTACATCGACCCCGAGACCGTCGAGCATGTTCGCCACGTGGCGCTGTTCTTCGGCGGCGCCACGCGCGCGGGCGGCCAGGCGGGCTGGATCGACTTCCTGCCGAACTACTTCTCGGAGATTCCCGCGCAGATCGAGCGCGGTCAGATACCGGCCGACGTGGTCTTCAGCATGGCCTCGCCCATGGACGCGCACGGCTACTTCGCCCTGAGCCTGGGCGCCGACTACACCATGGCCGCCGTCGCCCGCGCCCGCGCCGTGGTGCTGGAGGTGAACCCGAACGTGCCCTTTGCCTGCGGCGCCTGCCACGTGCACATCTCGCAGGTGGCCGCGCTCGTGGAGAACGAGGCGCCGGTGATGGAGGTCGGCCTGCCCAAGATCGGCGTGGTGCAGGAGGCCATCGGCAAGTACGTGGCCGACCTGATCGACGACGGCTCGACGCTGCAGATCGGCTACGGCGGCATTCCCGACGCGGTGGTGATGCAGCTCACGGGCAAGCACGACCTGGGCATTCACACCGAGATGATCGGCGACGGCATCCTCACGCTGGTGGAGAGCGGTGCGGTCACCAACCGGCGCAAGAACTACCTGCCGGGCAAGTCGATCGCCACCTTCGCGCTGGGCTCCAGCAAGCTCTACCGCTTCATGGACCGCAACCCGGCGCTCGAAATGCACCCGGTCAATTTCACCAACGACCCGGCGCTGGCGGGGATGAACGACAACCTCATCGCCATCAACGCGACCATGCAGATCGACCTGCTGGGGCAGTGCGGCTCCGAGAGCCTGGGCTACGCGCCGTACTCGGGCACGGGCGGGCAGTCGGACTTCGTGCGCGCGGCCAACCGCTCGCGCGGCGGCAAGGCCTTCATCGTGCTGCCCTCGACGGCCAAGGACGACACCATCTCGCGCATCGTGCCCTCGCTGTCGCCCGGCACGCACGTGAGCACGAGCAAGAACGACATCAACTACGTGGTCACCGAGTACGGCGTGGCGCAGCTGCGCGGCAAGTCCGCCAAGCAGCGCACGCGCGAGTTGATCGGCATCGCGCACCCGGCCTTCCGGGCCGAGCTGACGGAGCAGGCGCAGCGGCTGAAGCTGCTCTAGACCTTCCAGACCTGCCGGGCCTGCCGGTCGGTCAACCTGCCTTGGCCGCCTTCACCAGCGAAGGCGTCGCCTTGTAGCTCTCCGGGAACAGCTTCTTCAGGTCGTCGATCTTGGGCATGTCGTTGATCGCGATGTAGGGCTGGCTCGGGTGCAGCGTGAGGTAGTCCTGGTGGTAGTCCTCGGCCGCATAGAAGGGCTTGGCCATTTCGATGGTGGTCGCCAGGGGCTTGCCGAAGGTCTTGGCCTGGTTGAGTTGCGCGATGTAGTCCTTGGCGATGCGGGCCTGCTCGGCGTTCTCTGCGAACACGGTGGAGCGGTACTGCGTGCCGCTGTCGGGGCCTTGGCGGTTCAGCTCGGTGGGGTCGTGCGCCACCGAGAAATAGATCTGCAGCAGCTTGCCGTAGCTGACCTGCTGCGGGTCGTAGGTGATGCGTACCGATTCGGCATGGCCGGTGCGGCCCGAGCCCACTTCGTCGTAGCGCGCCGTCTTGGCGTCGCCGCCGGCGTAGCCCGACACGGCGTTGCTCACGCCCTTGACGCGCTGGAACACGCCCTGCACGCCCCAGAAGCAGCCGCCTGCGAACACGGCGGTCTCGGTCCTGGCGGTGGCCGGTGCCGTCAGGTCGGCGGTGGGGGCGGGCACGCGTCGGGCGGTTTCGGCAAACGAGGGCACCGCGTGCCATACCAGGGCGGCGGCGGCCAGCGTGCCGGCAGTGAGTGCGATGGATTTCATGGGAGTGTTCCTTGGGAGGGCAGTGGAAAGCGGGTTCTCGCGACATTGACGCCGAATCTGCCGGGCGTCAATGGCGTTTGCGGCGGTCGGAAGGGCGCTTACTTCTTCATCTCGTCCTTGCCCATGCCGTCTTTCTTCATGGCGTCCTTGCCCATGGCGTCCTTGCCCATGGCGTCCTTGGCCATCGAATCCTTGGCCATGGAGTCCTTCTTCATGCTGTCCTTCGACATGGAGTCCTTTGCCATCGAATCTTTCTTCATGCCGTCCTTGGACATGGAGTCCTTGGCCATGCCGTCCTTGGCCATTTCGTCCGCGGCGAAGGCCGAGGCGCCGGCAAAGGCCATGCAGGTTGCGAGCAGGGTTGCGGTGAGCTTGTTCATTGAGAGTCCTTGGTTGTGTTTGGATTTCGTTTCAAAGATCGGCCTGGTTACAGTGAAGTGACACTGAACTCGGCCTCGCGCTTTCTTCGGCAGTCGAGCGGCTGTGGCAGCCCCTCAGCTCCCTCCGAACCAGTTGTAGCCCTGGTCTTCCCAGTAGCCACCTGTGTAGGTGTTGGTGACGAACATCGCCTTGATGTGCTTCGGGTTCTTGTAGCCAAGCTTGGTCGGCATGCGCAGCTTCATCGGAAAGCCGTACTTGGGCGCCAGGGGCTGGCCATCGTAGGTCAGCGTGAGCAGCGTCTGCGGGTGCAGCGCGGTGGGCATGTCGATGCTGGTGTAGTAGTCGTCGGCGCACTTGAAGCCCACGTACTTCGCGGTGGTGTCGGCGCCGATGTGGCGCAGAAAGTCGGCAAAGCGCACGCCGCCCCATTTGCCGATGGCGCTCCAGCCTTCCACGCAGATGTGCCGGGTGATCTGGTCGTGCTGCGGCATGGCGCGCAACTCGGCCAGCGTCCAGGCATGCTTGTCGGCCACCATGCCGGTCACTTCGAGCTTGTAGCTGGCCTCGTCCACCTCGCGCACCTCGTCTTCGCCGTAGTACGCGTTGAAGGGAAAGGGGCGGGTGATCTCGGCTTCGGTGTAGGTCGGTGCCAGTTGGGTGGGGCTGAAGATCAGGCCCTGCACCTTGTCGTTGAAGCGCGAGATCTTCGTCAGCGCGGCCTCGACCTGGGTGTTGTCGCTGATGCTGCAGCCTGTCAGCAGCGACAGGCCGCCGAGCGTCAACGATCGCTGCAGGAAGGCGCGGCGCGCGGGCTGGTCGAGCTTCCTGGCGATCAGCGTGCGGGCTTCGCGGACCACGGCGTCACCGTCGACGCCGGCAAGGGTGGGGGCTTTGAAGATTTTCATGGGACGGGTCCGGGGGGGCGGGGGTCAGGCCTTGGGCAGGTGCTGTGACGTGCGGCCGCGCAGCATGGTGAGCAGCGTGCGGGGCACCAGCGCCACCATCACGAGGTGGACGACGACAAAGGCCACGATGGCCGCCATCGCGAAGAAGTGGATGCGGCGTGCGAATTCGTAGCCGCCCAGCAGGTCGCGCAGCACCGCGAACTGCACCGACTTCCACAGCACCAGCCCCGACAGCACGATGACGACCAGGTCGAGCATCACGAACAGGTAGGCCAGTTTCTGCACGTTGTTGTAGCGGCGCGGGTCGGCGTGCGAGAGCTTGCCCTTGAGCGCGGCCAGCGCGTCGTGCAGCACGCCGCGCGGCGTCACCGGGAAGAACTTGCGGGCCAGCCGGCCGCTGGCGATGTTCACCGCTAGGTACACGAAGCCGTTGAACACCAGCAGCCACATCGCCGCAAAGTGCCACTGCAGCGCACCGCCGAGCCAGCCGCCGAGGGTGATCACGGTGGGGATGGTGAACGGGAAGAACGGCGCCGCGTCGTAGATGCGCCAGCCGCTGGTCACCAGGATCACCACGGCCAGTGCATTGAGCCAGTGGGTGATGCGCATCCACAGCGGGTGGATGGGCCGTGCGTCCGCCGGTGCGGCAGGAGGGGCGATGGCTGTGCTGTTCATGGAGCGGATTGTTGGGCGCACCCCATGGCCGATTCATCACGCAAAGTTCAATTAATCGTGATAACTCCCCAGGCCGTATCGCAGGACAATCGGCCCCATGGACACCGCCAAACGCGTGCTGATCGTCGAGGACGACGCCCACATCGCCGAACTGCTCCGCATGCACCTGCGCGACGAGGGCTATGCGGTGGAGCACGCCGCCGACGGTCACGCCGGCCTGCGCGAGCTGGAGCGCGGCAACTGGGACGCGCTGGTGCTCGACCTGATGCTGCCCGGCGTCGACGGGCTCGAGATCTGCCGCCGCGCCCGCGCCATGACGCGCTACACGCCGATCATCATCATCAGCGCCCGCTCGAGCGAGGTGCACCGCATCCTGGGGCTGGAGCTGGGCGCGGACGACTACCTGGCCAAGCCCTTCTCGGTGCTGGAACTGGTGGCGCGCGTGAAGGCGCTGCTGCGGCGCACCGACGCGCTGGCGCGCAATGCGCGCATGGAGTCGGGCAGCCTCACGCTGGGCAACCTGGACATCGACCCGCTGGCGCGCGAGGTGCGCCTGGACGGCAAGCCCATCGAGCTCACGCCGCGCGAGTTCGACCTGCTGTTCTTCTTTGCGCGCAACCCCGGCAAGGTGTTCTCGCGGCTCGACCTGCTCAACCAGGTCTGGGGCTACCAGCACGACGGCTACGAGCACACGGTGAACACGCACATCAACCGGCTGCGCACCAAGGTCGAGGCCGACCCGGCCGAGCCGCGGCGCATCCTCACGGTGTGGGGGCGGGGCTACAAGCTCTCGGCCACCGGCAGCGCGGAGGACGTGTCGTGAACGCCTGGGCCACGCTCTCGCGCAGGCTCTCGGCCGTGTTCGCGGTGCTGCTGCTGGTGTGCTGCGGCGCGTCGGTGTGGCTGCAGGTGCGCTCCAGCGGCCTGCACGAGCAGGAAGTGATCCAGCGCCTGTCGAGCGGCCTGGCGGCCCATATCGCAGAGAACACCGAACTGATGAAGCCCGGCGGGCTCGACCAGGCGGCGGTGAAAGACCTGTTCGACAAACTCATGGCGGTCAACCCCAGCGTCGAGGTGTACGTGCTGGCGCCGGACGGCCGCATCGAGGCGCAGGCCGCCCCGGCGGGCCACCTGAAGCGCGAGAGCGTCGCATTGGCGCCGATTCGCCGGTTGCTGGCCGGGGCGCCGCTGCCCATCGCGGGCGACGACCCGCGCAGCGTCGGCGGCTCGAAGGTGTTCAGCGTGGCGCCGCTGCGCATGGGCGGGCGCGACGCCGGCTATGTGTACGTGGTGCTGCAGGGCGAGGACCTCGACGCGCTGGTGGCCAACGCGGCCGCCGACAACGTGCTGCGCACCATGCTCTGGTCGACGGGCCTGGTGGCGCTGCTCGGGCTGCTCGCCGGCCTGGCGGCGTTCCGGCTCATCACGCGCCCGCTGCGCGAACTGACCTCGGCGGTGAAGCGCTTCGAGGCCGAGGGCATTGCGTCGCTCGAGAGCGCAACGCCCACGCTGGAGCGCCTGTCGCAAGGCACCGACGAGATCGCGCAACTCGGCCAGGCCTTCACGCAGATGACGCGGCGCATCGCCGAGCAATGGCGCGAGCTCACGCTGCAGGACCAGCAGCGCCGCGAGCTGTTCGCCAACATTTCCCACGACCTGCGCACGCCGCTCACCTCGCTGCACGGCTACCTGGAGACGCTGCTGCTGAAGGCCGGCACGCTGGACGAGGCGGAGCGCCGGCGCTACCTCGAAATTGCGCTGGGCCAGAGCCGCAAGGTCGGCCGCCTGGCGCAGGAAGTGTTCGAGCTGGCGCGGCTCGAATACGGCGTGGTCAAGCCCGAGAAGGAGAACTTTGCGCTGGCCGACCTCGTGCAGGACGTGTTCCAGAAGTTCGAGCTGGCGGCCGAGGCCCGCCGCCAGCGCCTGAAGCCCGACATCGCGCCCGGCCTGCCGGTGGTGTCGGCCGACCTCGGCATGATCGAGCGCGTGCTGACCAACCTGCTGGACAACGCGATCCGCCACACGCCCGCGGGCGGCGAGATCGTGGTGCAACTGCGCCAGGAGAACGCGGGCGTCGCGGTGCAGGTGAGCGACACGGGGCCTGGCATTCCCGGCGATCTGCAGAAGGCGCTGTTCATGCGCCCCGTGTTCATGAGCGGCTCGCGCACCGACAGCGCCAGCAGCGGCGGGCTGGGCCTGGTGATCGTCAAGCGCATCCTGCAGCTGCACGGCAGCGACATCCGGCTGGTGCAGCAGCCGGACAAGGGCGCGGTGTTCCGCTTTCAGCTGGGCGGTGCGGCGGGGGCCTGAGCCGGCCCCGGGCTTTCGTCAGGCCCCGCTCGCGTGCCAGTCGCCAACGCCCCGATTCAGCAGGGGCGCGCGGCCGCCGCGCCCGGGCGCGTTGCCGAGCTCGTCGGGCTTTCGTCGACCGTGCCGAGCGGGCGCGTGAACGTGCAGCCGTAGCGCACGTCGGCCACCGTGGCCGGCGTGAGCACGTCGTCGCCGGCCGGCTTCACCGTCGGGTTGCGCTCCCACTGGATCATCGCGTCGAAGGCCTCGACCTGTTCCTTCACCGTGAAGTCGCAATGCGTGATGCCGCGCACCGCGCGCTGCACCAGCCATTGGCTGTTGCCCTTGGCGGCCACGCGCCTGTTGTAGATCTGCTCCATGCTGAAGGGCACGTACAGGTCGCCCAGGGTGTGCAGCGTGACCACCGGAATCCTGAACTCGCCGTTGGCCTTGGGAATCCAGCGCAGGCCGTCGGTGCGCAGTCGGTTCGCGTCCGTCGCCGCCGTGAGCTTGAGCACCGAGGCATTCAGCGCATTGGTTCCGGGCACGTCGGCGTCGATGGTGTAGGTGAAGCGGTTCGTGTCCAGCGTGTTCTTGTTCAGGATGCCGGTGACCGTGCCGTCGCTGCCGAACACGCCCCACACGGCGGCAAAGGAGCCGCCCGATTTGAAGCCGAGGTCGAACATGGGACGCGGGCCGCCGGTGAGGTTCTGGATCACCGAGGCGTACTTGGCGCCGGTCGCCGTGGTGCTGATGTCGGGCGGCGAGGTGGTGAAGTTGGTGAACAGCCGTGCGCCGACCTGCGCGGCAATGTCGGCCCAGTTGGGGGTGGGGTACTTCGGCAGGCTCGCCAGCGCCTGGGCCGCCACCTGCGCGCCCGCGAAGTAGTCGAACAGCTCGGTGTCGCCCACCACGCCGCACATCGGCACCGCGCCGTTGTACTTCACCTTGTGGTTGGCGGTGGCGTAGGCCTCGTCCTCGATGGCGGCCGCCGTGATGTGGCCGCCCATCGAGTGGCCGGTGATGAAGGTCTTCGACGGCGCGGCCAGGTTGCGGCCGTTGGCCTTGGCGATGGCGGTGAACTGCAGCGCCAGCGCGTTGGTGTCTTCCACGCCGACACGCACGTCGTAGTAGTTCTTGCTGTAGCTGGAGGCGGCCCAGGCGTAGCCGTTCTGGATCAGGTAGCGGCGGATCGACGGTTCCGAAACGCTCAGCACGTTGCCTTCCCCGGCGTAGCCGTGCGCATACATCACCAGCTCGCCGTTCCAGTTGGCGGGCACTTCGACGTGGTACTGCGCCCCGCCGAGCATGCCGGCCCAGCGGCTGGTGGTGCTGTTGACGACCGTGTCGCTGGCGTCGGCGGCCAGCGCGGCGAAGGTGGTGGCCGTGGGGTCCGCGGGAGCGAAGGACGTGCGGCTGTCCTGCAGGCGGGTTTCTTCGGGGGCCGGTGCGGGGGCGGGGGGCGGCGCAGGCGGGTTGGGTGCGGGTGCCGGGGCGGGTGGCACGGGCGTGAAGGCAAAGCCGCTGCCGCCGCCGCTGCCGCCGCCGCAGGATGCGACGACGAGGCTGGCTGCCAGGGCAAGATGTGTCAGGCGCGCTGAGTGCATGGGTGTCTCTCTCCGTTCTTGTGGGTATTGGGAAGAAAAACCGGCGCAGCACCTCTCACCCGGCCGCAAAGAACGACCGTGCTATTTCGCTGAGCCGGCGGCGCAGCGTAGGGTGCCTGGGGTGTGAAGCGCTGCGGGGTTTCCCGCAGCGGCTATCGCCTGCGCGACAGGGCGTCAGTTCTTGCGGCGCGTGACGACCACCGTGGCCTCGAGGCCTTCGTAGGCCTCCGCGTCGCCGTACCAGCTGCCCGAGATGGGCGCGGCCTGCGCCGGGTCGCGCGAGACGCCCACGCGAATGAGCTGCCCGCTGCCCATCAGGTTGTTGGTCGGGTCGAAGGCGAGCCAGCCGACGCCCGGCAGGTAGGCCTGCAGCCAGGCGTGCGTGGTGCCGGCGCCGGTCATCGATTCGCCCTGGGCGTTGGCCGCGTTGTCGAGCGCGGCGTCGTAGATGTAGCCCGACACGAAGCGCGTGGCAATGCCCAGGCGGCGCGTGGCTTCCATCATCAGCAACGCGTAGTCGCGGCAGCTGCCGCTGCCCAGCGCGAGCGTTTCCAGCGGCGGCTGCGTGCCTTCCTCGTCGCGGGCCTTGTACTCGAGGCTCTGGCCGATGTGCGCGTTCATGCGCGTGAGCACCTCACGCGTGCTGTTGGGCTTGTCGGTGTGCAGGAACTGGTGGGCCCAGCGAATGAGCGTGCCCTGGTTGTCGTCTTCGTGGTGCGGGCGCAGGTAGTGCTCCAGGTCGAGGCGCTCCTGCAGCGTGTAGGCGAAGGGCAGGAACTCGGCGGCCGGGTCGAGCGCCAGCTGGTCCTGCTGCGCCGGCACGTGCTCGATGGTGAACGAGCACACGATGCGCAGCTCGGTCGCCTCGCCCATGGGCTGCACCAGGGCGACGGAATTGGAGTGCGGGTCTTGAATGAGCCGGGTGAAGGCCTGCGGGCTCACCTGCAGGTCGGTGGCCAGCACACGCAGGTCGTGGCTGTCGCGCGGGCGGAACATCACGCGGTGCAAGCCGAAGGTGACGGGCTTGTTGTAGCGATAGACGGTGGTGTGCAGGATGTCGTACTGGGTGGCCATGCGGTGCATTCTGGGGCCTGCGCAAGGCAAGCGGTGGAATAGGGGCACGCATGCCGCACAATCGCCGCCCGCCCGGCAGTCCGGCCCGCTCGCCCTCATCCTTTCGTTCGCAAGCCATGGGTACAAGGTGGTGATTTCGCAGGTCGTGCGTACTTACGGGGACGAGCGGATCGATCACCTGCTGCCACCTGTGCTGGTGGCCTGAGTTCGGGGGGCTCGCTCAGAGCCTTTGCGTGCCGAGCGCCTTGGCCAGCGCCGCCGGCAAAGCCAGCGGCTCTCCATGCCATTGCGCGGCCAGCAGTTCCGCGCACAGCGCGGCGAAGCTCAGGCCCCGCGAGCCCAGCGCGGTGCAGACCCACAGGCCCGGGGCCTGCGCATCGATGGCACCCACCAGCGGACGCCGGTCGCCCGAGGCGCATCGGATGCCGACCCAGGTGTCGACTTCGGCGTGCGCGAAGGCCGGCGCCAGCGCGCTGGCTGCCGCCGGATGCAGCCGCGCCAGGCGTTCGCGGTTGGCCTTGGCGTCCGCCGCGGTGGGGGCCAGGCTGGTGCTGTCGCGGTCGAAGGTCGCGCCTGCCAGCCAGATCGTGCCGCCGTCGCCATGCGGCACCTGCGCAACCAAATGGCCGTCGCCGTTGATGGGCGTGGCGGGCAGGGCCATGCCCTCGGCCATCGGGCCCCAGGCGACCTGGCCGCGGACCGGCTGAAGCGGAAGGCTGGGTGCGAATCGCCCCGACTCGAAACCGGCGCAGACGACCACGCGGTCCGCGTCGGCCAGCAACTCGCCGGATGAATCGAACAACTGCCAGCCGCTCGCGTCGTGCGTCACGCTCGCCACGCGGCAGCCGCCACGAAACGCCACGCCGGGCTGACGCAGCCATTGCGCGATCAGCCGGTGCGGCCGCACCCAGGCCGCGCGCGCATGCCAGAGCGCGGGCGCATCGCCCGGCAGGCCTGCGGCCTCCAGCCGAGCGGCGTTTGCAGGCCACGATTCGTTGGGTCCGTCGGCGCTCCATCCGGGGGGCACGCGCACATCGCCGCCGGGCCGGCGCTCCAGCACCCCGGTGGCGCGCCAGTCGCTGCCTTCTTCCAGCAGCCGCGTGAGCTCGGCCCAGGTGGCGCGGATGCCGGCACGCGTCAGGCGGGACAGCAAGGCGTCGTCCGGCGACACGTGCGGCGCGAGCATGCCCACCGGCAACCCGGACGCGCCGGCGGCCGGCTGCGCCGCGGCGTCCAGCACCGTGACCTGCCAGCCGCGCCGCGCAAGGCTCGCCGCGACGGCGGCGCCCGCCAAGCCGGCGCCGATGACGGCACAGCGACCCGGTGCGTCGATGCGCTGTGGCGCGGGCCCGCGCCGGCGCACCGTCCAGGCGGGGGCGAACACGCCGCGCAGGCCGCCGGGCGCCGGGGCGATCGTGAAGCCGGCCTGCGTGAGTGCGTCGCGCACGGGGTGTGCAGCGTTCCAGGTGGCGATGCCCGTGCCTTGCCGCGCAAAGCGCGAGACGGCCTTGAGCGTGTCGGCCGACCACACCGCCGGGTCGTGCGGCGCGCCGGCGCCGCCGAGGAAGATGCTGTCCGCCTCGAAGCGCTGCGCGCGCAGCATCGGCTGCACTTCGCCGATGCACAGGGTCAGCAGCACGCGGCCGTCGTCGAACGCCAGCCGGTGGAAGCCGCTCAGCAGGCCGTGCCATTGCGCGGCCAGCTCCCTGGCAAGAGGTGCGAGCTCGGGGTGCGCTTCGGCCGCGCGCAGAATCTCCTCAGGCGAGACCGGGCGCGCTTCTACACAGACAAAGTGCAGCATGCGCGGACGCTCGGGGTCCGAGCGCCACGCGTGCCACGTTGTCAGGAAATTGAGGCCCGGCCCGAAGCCGGTTTCGAGAATCAGCCATTGCGGCTGTCCGGCCCACGCCTGGGGCAATCCGCAGCCGTCCAGGAACACAGGGCGCGCCTGCGCCGGTTCGGCGGCCACGGCGGGGAGGGTGATCAGGTGGCCGGGGGCGGCACGTAGCCCTGGACGACGTCGGCGCCTTCGCCGAAGAAGTGCTTTTCCATCTGCCGCGCCAGGTACTGGCGGGCGCGCAGGTCGGCCAGGTTGAGCCGGTTTTCATTGACCAGCATCGTCTGCTGCTTGAGCCAGGCGGCCCAGGCCTCCTTGCTCACGCTTTCCCACAGGCGCTTGCCCAGATCGCCTGGGTAGGGCGGGAAGTCGAGCCCTTCGGCCTCTTTGCCGAGCTTG
The DNA here is from genome assembly GCF_056394985.1 of Variovorax sp. 10N412. Classification (NCBI taxonomy): domain Bacteria; kingdom Pseudomonadati; phylum Pseudomonadota; class Betaproteobacteria; order Burkholderiales; family Comamonadaceae; genus Variovorax; species Variovorax sp. 10N412. The sequence continues at coordinate 392,173 of NZ_JBFTIO010000002.1, read as the reverse complement.
ATGCACTGAACCATGCGTGCCATTTCGATTGCCTTTGAACGGGAAAAGTGGGGGGTAAGCGGGTGCTTAGTTGATTTAGCTATTTAGAACTGAGAACTTGGTCGTTCCAGTTTCTATATGCCTTATTGAGAATACACAGCTTCATCGATATGCCTTTTCAGAGCAAGACACCATGAGCATTCGCCGCGACTTTATCAAGCTTTCCCTGGGTGCCGGCGTGGCCGGTGCTTTGGCCCTGTCGGCGTTGCCGACGTTTGCCCAAGGCGCCGCGGCTGCCAAGGGCCCCGTGACGCTGCTGAACGTGTCGTACGACCCGACGCGCGAGCTGTACGTGGACTACAACCAGGCCTTCGCCAAGTACTGGAAGGCCAAGACCGGCCAGGAAGTGACCGTCAAGCAGTCGCACGGCGGCTCGGGCAAGCAGGCCCGCTCGATCATCGACGGCATCGACGCCGACGTGGCCACGCTGGCCCTCGGCGGTGACGTCGACGCGCTCGTCACGCACGGCGGCCTGGTCAAGGCCGACTGGCAAAAGCGCCTGCCGCACAACTCCGCCCCCTACACCTCGACCATCGTGTTCCTGGTGAAGAAGGGCAACCCCAAGGGCCTGAAGGACTGGGACGACCTCACCAAGGCCGGCGTGCAGGTGATCACCCCCAACCCCAAGACCTCGGGCGGCGCCCGCTGGAACTACCTGGCCGCCTGGGAATTCGCCAAGCGCAAGTACGGCAGCGACGCCAAGGCCAAGGAATACATCGGCAACCTGTTCAAGAACGTGCCCGTGCTCGACACCGGCGCGCGCGGCTCGACCATCACCTTCGTGCAACGCGGCGTGGGCGACGTGCTGCTGGCCTGGGAAAACGAAGCCTTCCTGGCGCTGAAGGAATTCGGTCCCGAGAAGTTCGAGATCGTGGTGCCGTCCATCTCCATCCTGGCCGAGCCCAGCGTGGCGGTGGTCGACAAGGTCGTCGACAAGAAGGGCACGCGCGCCGTGGCCGAGGAATACCTCAAGTACCTGTACTCCGACGAAGGCCAGGACATCGCGGGCCGCAACTTCTACCGCCCGACCTCCGACAAGGCCAAGGCCAAGTACGACAAGCAGTTTCCCAAGCTGACGCTGGTGACCATCGACCAGGCCTTCGGCGGCTGGGCGAAGGCCGACAAGGAGCATTTCGCCGACGGCGGCTCCTTCGACCAGATCTACGCCCCCAAGCAGAAGTAAGCGCGCCGTGTCCGTTCTCCTGATTGCCGGCAGCCCTTCGGCCCCTTCGCGCTCCACCGCCTTGCTCGAGGCGGTGGGCGAGCGGCTGGCGGCCCGCCACGCGCGCATCGAGCGCCTCTGGATCCGCGACCTGCCGGCGCAGGCGCTGCTGCTCGCCGACTGGAACCACCCGGCCATCGTGAACGCGATCGCCAAGGTGACCGAGGCCCGCGCGATCGTGGTGGCCACGCCGGTCTACAAGGCGGCGTACAGCGGCGTGCTGAAGGTCTTTCTGGACCTGCTCGCGCAGAACGCACTCAAGGGCAAGACGGTGCTGCCGCTGGCCACCGGCGGCAGCCCGCACCACATGCTGGCGCTCGACTACGCGCTGCGGCCCGTGCTGCAGTCGCTGTCGGCGCGCCACATCCTGCCGGGCGTGTATGCCAGCGATTCGCAGATCACGCTGACGCCCGAGAACGCCTACCAGGTGACCCCCGACCTGGCCGAGCGACTGAACGAGGCCGTCGAGGTGCTCGCCACCGAAGGCCTGAAGCTGCCCGCCACGCACGGCTTCGAGTCGGTGCCGTTCTCGCGCGTGCGATGTAGCGTCTGACACGGGGCTCGCCCCCAGGCTGCGCACGCTTCGTGTGGTGCGCGCCAACCCCCCTGCCGGGGGCAGCACCAGAGGCCCGGCAAAGCCGGTTCCCCGGTGTTTCACCCAAGATTTCCGAGTTGCCTTCAGGGCCGCTGCGGGAGTGCTTTTGCCTGAAGTTTCTGGAACCCGAGGAATCCACGCATGAACCCCGTCGCCACCGAAGACTCCGTGCTCGACACCGCACCGCGTTCCCACTGGCACGCGCTCGGCGATCTCGCCGTGAGTGTCGTCGTCGTCAGCGCCATTGCGCTGATCGTCAGTTTCATCGCCGCCGTCTGAGCGCGGCACACCCAACGAGCCTTGCCATGACATTGATTTCCGCACCTCGCCGCCGCCTCATCCAGGGCGTTGCCGCCGCCATCGCGCTCCCGTCGTTCGCCGCCGTGGCCCAGGCCCCCGCACGGCAGTTCCGCATCGGCAACCAGAAGGGCACGCTCAACATCCTCAAGGGACGCGGCACGCTCGAGAAGCGGCTCGCGCCGTTGGGCGTCACGGTCAAGTGGACCGAGTTCACCGCCGGGCCGGTGCAGCTCGAGGCGCTGAACGTCGGCTCCATCGACTTCGGCGACGTGGGCGAAGCGCCGCCCATCTTCGCGCAGGCCGCCGGCGCGCCGCTGGCCTATGTGGCGGCCACCCAGCACCGCCCGCGGACCGAAGCCGTGCTGGTGCCCAAGGGCTCCGCCGTCAAGACCGTGGCCGACCTCAAGGGCAAGAAGATCGCGCTCAACAAGGGCTCGAACGTGCATTACTTCATCGTCAAGCTGTTCGAGAAGCACGGCCTGGCGTACGCCGACCTCAACCTGGTCTACCTGCCGCCGGCCGACGCGCGCGCCGCCTTCGAGAAGGGCTCTGTCGACGCCTGGGTCATCTGGGATCCGTTCCTTGCCGCCGCCGAGAAAGCGCTGGATGCGCGCGTCGTGGCCGACGCCACGGGCGTGGTGGGCAACCGCGCCTACTACTTCTCGTCGCTCGACTATGTGGCGAAGAACGCCGACGTGATCGCCATCGCGGTCGAAGAGATCAACAAGGTCGAAGCCTGGGGCTCTGCGAACAAGGGCGAACTCGCTGCCGAACTGGCCGCTTTGTGGGGCCTGCCCAAGCCGGTGGCCGATGTCACCGTCGCCCGCACGGCCTACGGCATCACCCCGATCACCAAGGCCATCCTGGCCGAGCAGCAGCAGATTGCCGACACCTTCTTCGAACTGAAGCTGATCCCTAAGAAGATCAACGTGCTCGACGCCGCGGGCGCGGGGGTGGCGTGATGCAGATCTTCTGGTTTCTCCCCACCCACGGCGACAGCCGCTACCTGGGCACCAGCGAAGGCGCGCGCCCCATCGACCTGGCCTACCTGCAGCAGATTGCCGGCGCGGCCGACAACCTGGGCTACGAAGGCGTGCTCATTCCCACCGGCCGCTCGTGCGAAGACCCGTGGGTCATCGCGTCCAGCCTGATCGGCGCGACGAAGAAGCTCAAGTTCCTGGTGGCGGTGCGCCCCGGGCTGCACCAGCCCAGCCTGGCCGCGCGCATGGCCGCGACCTTCGACCGTCTCTCGGGCGGGCGCCTGCTGGTGAACCTCGTCACCGGCGGCGACCAGGCGGAGCTGGAAGGCGACGGCGTGTACCTGGACCATGCCTCGCGCTACGAGCAGTCGGCCGAGTTCATCCGCATCTGGCGCGAGATCATCGCGCGCAGCCACGACGGCCAGAGCTTCGACTACGACGGCAAGCACCTGAGCGTGAAGGGCGCCAAGCTGCTCTACCCGCCGGTGCAAAAGCCCTATCCGCCCGTTTGGTTCGGCGGCTCGTCGGCCGCCGCGCACGACCTGGCCGCCGAACAGGTCGATGCCTACCTCACCTGGGGCGAGCCGCCCGCCGAAGTCGCCAGGAAGATCGCCGACGTGCGCGCGCGTGCCGAGCGCCACGGCCGCAAGGTGGAGTTCGGCATTCGCCTGCACGTGATCGTGCGCGAGACCGATGACGCCGCCTGGAAGGCCGCGGAAGAACTCATCAGCCGCGTGGACGACGACACCGTGATTCGCGCGCAGGCTGCCTTCGCGCGCATGGACTCCGAAGGCCAGCGCCGCATGGCCGCGCTGCATGCGGGCGGCGCCAGGCGCTCGCGCGCCGACCTGGAGATTTCGCCCAACCTGTGGGCCGGCGTGGGCCTGGTGCGCGGCGGTGCCGGCACCGCGCTCGTGGGCGATGCCAGGACCGTCGCGGCGCGCATCGAGGAGTACGCGGCGCTCGGCCTGGACAAGTTCATTCTCTCGGGCTACCCGCACCTCGAAGAGGCCTACCGCTTCGCCGAGCTGGTGTTCCCGCTGCTCTCCCGCAAGGCCAAGGCCCGGCTGGCGGGCGGCTCGCTCAGCGGGCCGTTCGGCGAAGTGGTCGCCAATCTCGATGCGCCTTCGCGCCTCGTCTCCCAAAGCTGAAGGACTCCCATGACCGAACAGGTTCAGGAACTGCCGACCGTCTCGCCCGCGGCGCCCATCGAGAGCGGAGGCAACGTGTTCAAGAATTTCGGCATCGGCGTGGTCCACCGGCTGGTGCCGTGGCTCGTGCCCGTCGGGCTCATCGTCTTCTGGCAGATCGCGTCGTCGCTGGGCTGGCTCAGCACCCGGGTGCTGCCGGCGCCGGTCGACGTGGTCAAGGCCGCATGGACGCTCACCGCCTCGGGCGAGCTGTGGACGCACGTGAAGGTCAGCGCGGGCCGTGCGTTGGCGGGCCTGGCCATCGGCGGCGGGGCGGGGCTTGCACTGGGCCTGCTCACGGGTTCGGTGAAGTTCGCCGAGACGCTGCTCGACTCCACCATCCAGATGGTGCGCAACATCCCTGCGCTGGCGCTGATTCCGCTGGTCATTCTGTGGTTCGGCATCGACGAGTCGGCCAAGCTGTTCCTGATCTCGGTGTCGGTGTTCTTTCCGATCTACCTCAACACCTTTCACGGCATCCGCAACGTCGACCCGCAGCTCATCGAGATGGGCCGCACCTACGGCCTCACGCGCTGGCAGCTGTACCGCGAGGTGATCCTGCCGGGTGCGCTGTCGTCCATCCTGGTGGGGCTGCGCTTTTCGCTGGGGCTGATGTGGGTCATCCTGATCGTGGCCGAGACCATCTCGGCGCAGGCCGGCATCGGCTACCTCACGATGAACGCGCGCGAGTTCCTGCAGACCGACATCGTGCTGGTGGGCATCCTGCTGTATGCGCTGCTCGGCAAGCTGGCCGACCTGTTCGCGCGCGGGCTGGAGCAATGGTGGCTGCGGTGGCATCCCGGCTACCAGAAGAAGGCGAAGTGAGGGCATGGACATGACGCATTCCCCCATTTCCCGACGCACCGCCATCGCCACGCTGGGCGCACTGGGCACACTGGGCGCCACCGCGGCCTTCGCGCAGGGCGCCGCCGCGCGGCCCGCAACCGTGCGCATCGGCTACCAGAAGTCTTCCACGCTGATCGCCGTGCTGAAGGTGCAGGGCACCCTCGAAAAGCAGCTCGCACCCCTCAACGTGAGCGTGAGCTGGCACGAGTTCACCAGCGGCCTGCCGCTGCTGGAGGCGCTGAACCTCGACAACCTGGACATCAGCGCCGACGTGGCCGACACCGTGCCCGTGTTCGCTCAGGCGGCCGGCGCCGAGCTGACCTTCATCGCGCAGGAAGCGCCATCGCCTGCCGCGCAGGCCATCGTGGTGCGCGAAGACTCGCCGATCAGGACCGTGGCCGACCTCAAGGGCAGGAAGGTCGGTTTCGCCAAGGCGGCCGGCGCGCACTACCTGTTGATCGCCGCGCTGGAGAAGGCCGGCCTGTCGTTCAAGGACATCGCACCCGCCTACCTCACGCCCGCCGACGGCCGCGCCGCCTTCGAGAAGGGCGCCATCGACGCCTGGGTGGTGTGGGACCCGTTCCTGGCCGCGGCACAGCGGCAGTCGAAGGTGCGCGTGCTGGCCGACGGCACGGGCATCGCGTCGTACCAGCGCTACTACCTCGCGAGCACCAAGTTCGCGAAAGCGCGGCCCGACGTGCTGCGCGTGGTCTACGCCGAACTGGAGAAGACCGGCAAGTGGGTCAAGCAAAGCCCGAAGGAGGCCGCCGCGTTGCTGTCGCCCGTGTGGGGCCTGGACGCCGCCACCATCGAGCAGGCCAACGCCCGCCGCAGCTATGCGGTGCGGGCCGTGGTGCCCGAGGCCCTGACCGAACAGCAGCGCATCGCCGATGCCTTCTTCGCCGAGAAGCTGCTGCCCCGACCAATCGATGCGCTGAACGTGGCGCTGTTCAAGCCCGGAGCCTGAGACCATGAGTGCCGTACTGAAAGACATCCAAGCCCAGGCCTCATCCCAGGCCATCCCCGGCGGCGTGCGCCTGGAGGCGCGCGGCCTGCACAAGCGCTACGGCGCGCGCGAGGTGCTGCGCAACACGCGCCTGACCATCGAGCCGGGCCAGTTCATCGCCATCGTCGGGCGCAGCGGCTGCGGCAAGAGCACGCTGCTGCGGCTCATCGCGGGGCTCGAGGCACCGAGCGAGGGCGGCCTCTACACCGACGGGCGCGCCGTGCACGGGCTGCACGACGACACCCGCATCATGTTCCAGGAGGCGCGCCTGCTGCCCTGGCGCCGCGTGCTCGACAACGTGACCCTGGGCCTGCCCGACGACGCCAAGGCGCGCGGCAAGGAAGTGCTGGCGCATGTGGGCCTGGCCGACCGCGAGAACGAATGGCCCGCGCGCCTGTCGGGCGGGCAACGCCAGCGCGTGGCCCTGGCGCGCGCGCTGGTGCACCACCCGCGGCTGCTGCTGCTGGACGAGCCGCTGGGCGCGCTGGACGCGCTCACGCGCATCGAGATGCACCGCCTCATCGAGGACCTGTGGCAGCGCCACCGCTTCACCGCGCTGCTGGTGACGCACGACGTGCAGGAAGCCGTGGCGCTGGCCGACCGCGTGATCCTGATCGAAGACGGGCGCATCGCGCTCGACGAGAACATCGCGCTGGCCCGCCCGCGCTCGCAGGGCGACCCGGCCTTCGCGGCCATTGAAAAACGAATCCTCGACAGGGTGCTGCAGAAGCCGGAAGACACCGCGCCAGAGAGCACCGACGCAAGCTGGCTCAACACCCCCGCGCACGCGCTGCGCTGGGCGATCTGAGCGTCGTCATCCCCCTTGTCCAATTTGCCAAACTGAAAGGCAGCTGTATGTCGCAGAACTGGAAATTCGAAACCCTGTCGGTGCACGCCGGCTATTCGCCCGAACCCACCACGCGCGCCGTGGCCCCGCCGATCTACCAGACGGTGGCCTACGCCTTCGACAGCGCACAGCACGGCGCCGACCTGTTCGACCTGAAGGTGCCGGGCAACATCTACACCCGCATCAACAACCCGACGCAGGACGTGCTGGAGCAGCGCGTGGCCGCGCTCGAAGGCGGCATCGCGGCGCTGGCGCTGGCCTCGGGCCAGGCGGCCGTGACCTACGCGATACAGACCATTGCCGAGGCCGGCGACAACATCGTCAGCAGCACCGCGCTCTACGGCGGCACCTACAACCTGTTCGCGCACACGCTGCCGCAGTTCGGCATCACCACGCGCTTCGCGGACCACCGCGACCCGGGCAGTTTCGAGAAGCTGTTCGACGACAGGACCAAGGCGGTGTTCGTGGAGTCGCTGGGCAACCCCGCCGGCAACGTGACCGACATTGCCGCCATCGCCGAAATTGCGCACCGCCACGGCGTGCCGCTGATCGTCGACAACACCGTGCCCTCGCCGTACCTGAGCCGGCCCATCGAGCACGGCGCCGACATCGTGGTGCATTCGCTCACCAAGTACCTGGGCGGCCACGGCACCAGCATCGGCGGCGCCATCGTCGACTCGGGCAAGTTCCCGTGGGCCGAGCACAAGCAGCGCTTCAAGCGCCTGAACGAACCCGACCCCAGCTACCACGGTGTGGTCTATACCGAGGCGCTGGGCCCGGCGGCCTACATCGGCCGTGCGCGCGTGGTGCCGCTGCGCAACACGGGCGCGGCCATCTCGCCGTTCAACGCCTTCCTGATCCTGCAGGGCATCGAGACGCTCGCGCTGCGCATGGACCGCATCAGCAGCAACACGCTGGCCGTGGCGCAGCACCTGAAGAAGAGCAAGGCCGTGAAGTGGGTGAACTACGCCGCGCTCGAAGACCACCCCGACCACGCGCTGGCGCAGAAGTATTTCGGCGGCAAATCGAGCGGCGTCCTGACGTTCGGCATCGGTGCCGGCGCCGATCCTCGCGCCGGCGGGGCGAAGTTCCTCGATGCGCTGAAGCTCTTCACGCGCCTGGTGAACATCGGCGACGTGCGCTCGCTGGCCACGCACCCCGCGTCGACCACGCACCGCCAGCTGTCGCCCGAAGAGCTGGCCCGCGCCGGCGTGACCGAGGACACGGTGCGCCTGTCGGTGGGCATCGAGCACATCGACGACCTGCTTGCCGACCTCGACCAGGCGCTTGCTGCAGCGTCGAACTGAAACGCCCCACGACACCATGACCACACTGCAAGCCATTCCCGAAGCCGCGCTGGACCAGTTGTTCCGCAAGGCCCGCACCGTGCACGCGTTCAAACCCGTGCCCGTGAGCGACGAACTCATCCACAAGTTGTACGACCTGCTCAAGTGGGGCCCGACCGCCTTCAATGCCCAGCCGGCGCGCTACGTGTTCGTGCGCAGCGAAGAGGCCAAGGCCAGGCTGAAGCCGGCCGTGTCGTCCGGCAACGCCGCGCAGACGCTGGCCGCCGGCGTCACGGTGATCGTGGCGCACGACACCCGCTTCTTCGAGCACCTGCCCGCGCAGTTCCCGGCGTACGACGCCAAGCCGATCTTCGAGAACAGCGCCGAGGCGGCGCAGGCCACGGCGTTTCGCAACAGCAGCCTGCAGGGCGCCTACCTGATCCTGGCGGCGCGCTCGCTGGGGCTGGACGCGGGGCCGCAGTCGGGCTTCAACGCCGAGCTGGTCGACAAGACCTTCTTCCCGGACGGGCGCTACCGCGCGAACTTCCTGGTCAACCTGGGCGTGGCCGACCACGCCGGCACCTTCGAGCGCGGGCCCCGCCTGGCATTCGACGAAGTCGCCGAGATCGTCTGACGACCCCCTTCATTCCATTGCTTCGTGCTTTTCCTGAACGAATTTCCCCAACCTGAAAGAGAACCCATCATGTCCATCCAAGCCATCAACGTGCGCAACCAGTTCAAGGGCAAGGTCCGTGAAATCATCCGCGGCGACGTCGTCTCCGAAGTCGACGTCGAAACCGCCTGGGGCATCGTCACCTCCGTCATCACCACGCGCTCGGTCGACGAACTGCAGCTGAAGGTGGGCTCCGACGTGGTCGCCCTGGTGAAGTCGACCGAGGTGTCGATCGCCAAGCTCTGAGCCCGGCTCGGCGCGCCACCCGGTGCCTTTGCGGGCGCCGGGTTTTTTTACGCCCCGGCACCGCGTGGGCCTCTTCGATAGACGGATTGGTTCTAAAGAATCGCTTTTTCAGTCGTTTGACCTTCGGCCTCATGCTTCTACAGTGGTGGTCATCGCCATCAAGGCGGATGCAATCAACCCCGCACCAAGGAGCCGAAGCCCATGCCAGTGGAATTTGAAGACGTCGTTGCGTTGCCGCCCGCCCTCGAACAGGCGAGGGGCCTTGCAACCGAAGCAGGATGGGCCTACGCCGGTGGCGTGACGCCTCCCGTGGCCTGGGAGCTGGTGAAGAGCGGGCAGGCCGTGCTGGTCGATGTGCGCTCCGGCGAGGAGCGCAAGTTCGTCGGCCATGTGCCCGAGAGCGTGCACGTGGCCTGGGCCACCGGAACGGCGCTCACGCGCAATCCCCGCTTCGTGCGCGAGCTCGAGGCCAAGCTGGCGAAGGACGGCGGCAAGGAGGCCGTGGCGCTGCTGCTGTGCCGCAGCGGCAAGCGTTCCGCGCTGGCGGCCGAAGCGGCTGCCAAGGCGGGTTTCACGCAGGTGTTCAATGTGCTCGAAGGTTTCGAAGGCGAGATCGACGCGAGCCAGCACCGCGGCGGCTCCGACGGCTGGCGCTTCCACGGCCTGCCGTGGGTGCAGGACTGACCCCACAGAACGTTCCGGGAGAACACAGACCCATGGCCCATTTCGAAGTGAGCGACATCGTTCGCGCGCTGCACGGCGTGCGCGACGAATGGCGCGATTCGCAGCGCCGCTCGCGCGAGCCCGGTGCGCGCGAGTTTCCGTCGCGCGACGCGCTCGCGCAGACCGTGGAGTCGCTGAAAGGCGCGCTCTTTCCGATGCGGCTCGGCCCGCCGGACCTGCGCCACGAGAGCGAGGACTTCTACGTCGGCCACACCCTCGATGCCGCGCTGCAGGCATTGCTGGCGCAGGCGCGGCTGGAGCTGAACTTCAACGCGCGCCACGAGCCGCGCCCCGCGAGCGACATCGACGACGCGGCCACCGAGGCCATCCGCGAGTTCGCGAATTCGCTGCCCGCGCTGCGCCGCCTGCTCGACAGCGACGTGCTCGCCGCCTACCAGGGCGACCCCGCCGCGCGCAGCGTCGACGAGGTGCTGCTGTGCTACCCCGGTGTGCTCGCGATGATCCATCACCGCCTGGCGCATGCGCTCTACAAGCTGGGCCTGCCGCTGCTGGCGCGCATCGTGGCCGAACTCGCGCACGGGCAGACGGGCATCGACATCCACCCCGGCGCGCAGATCGACGCGGGCTTCTTCATCGACCACGGCACGGGGGTGGTGATCGGCGAGACGGCGGTCATCGGCAAGCGCGTGCGGCTGTACCAGGCCGTCACGCTCGGCGCCAAGCGCTTTCCGACGGACACCGAAGGCAACCTGCAGAAGGGCCTGCCTCGGCATCCGGTGGTGGAGGACGACGTGGTCATCTATGCGGGCGCGACCATCCTCGGGCGCGTCACGCTCGGCAAGGGCGCGGTCATCGGCGGCAATGTGTGGATCACCGACGACGTGCCCCCGGGTGCGAGCGTCACGCAGGCGAGCCTGCAGAACGCACCGAAGGCGGTGCGCCTGTGAAAGCATTCGTCGAAGACTTCGGCGTCACGGTGCGCCAGCTGCGCGAAGGCAAGGGCTGGTCGCAGGAGGAACTGGCGGAGCGTTCCGATCTGAACCGCTCCTACGTTGGGGAGATCGAGCGCGCCCGCGTCATTCCGTCGATCGTCACCGCGCAGAAGCTGGCCACGGCACTGGGCATCAACATGGTCGGCCTGCTCATGCGCTGCGAGCAGCTGGAGCAGTCGCGCCTGGCGCGGCGGATCAACTTGGCGGCTATAGCCTGTTGAGGGGAAACCCTTGGCCGCCGGACACTGGCGGCCACTTTCTTCCCAACAGGAGCCTTGATCCATGAGCGCAACAGTCGGTGGTACCACCGCCCTTGGCGACAACGCCGCACGCCAGCTGGCCAACGCCACCAAGACCGTTCCCCAGCTCGAGACGATCAGCCCGCGCTGGCTGACGCACCTGCTGCAATGGGTGCCGGTGGAGGCGGGCATCTACCGCGTCAACAAGGTCAAGAACCCCGAGTCGATCAAGGTCACCTGCACCTCGCGCGAAGAAGAAAACCAGCTGCCGCGCACCTTCGTCGACTACGAAGAAAACCCGCGCGAGCACTTCCTGAACGCCGTGAGCACCGTGCTCGACGTGCACACCCGCATCTCCGACCTCTACAGCAGCCCGCACGACCAGATCAAGGAACAGCTGCGCCTGACGATCGAGACGATCAAGGAGAACCAGGAGAGCGAGCTCATCAACAACCCCGACTACGGCCTGCTGGCGCAGGTGACGGAAGAGCAGCGCATCTTCCCGCTGACCGGTGCGCCCACGCCCGACGACCTCGACGAGCTGCTGACCAAGGTGTGGAAGGAGCCCGCCTTCTTCCTCACGCACCCGCTGGCCATTGCCGCCTTCGGCCGCGAAGCCACGCGCCGCGGCACGCCGCCGCCCACGGTGAGCCTGTTCGGTTCGCAGTTCATCACCTGGCGCGGCATTCCGCTGATTCCGTCGAACAAGGTGCCGGTGGCCGACGGCAAGAGCAAGATCCTGCTGCTGCGCGTGGGCGACAAGCGCCAGGGCGTGGTGGGGCTGTTCCAGCCGGGCCTCTCGGGTGAACAGGGCCCGGGCCTGTCGGTGCGCTTCATGGGCATCAACAACCATGCGATCGCGTCGTACCTGATCTCGCTGTACTGCTCGCTCGCGGTGCTCACCACCGACGCGCTGGCCGTGCTCGACGACGTCGAGATCGGCAAGTACCACGACTATCCCGACACCTACAAGTAAGCCGCGGTGAGCAGCACACCATCGTTTCCAGGCGAGGCGCCGTTCGATCCGGCCGCGCTCGCGCGCATGGCCAACGCCATGTTCGCCTCACTGCCGGGCGCGGCACCCGCGTCGTTGCCGGGCGTCGCGAACGGCCTGGTGCCGGGCGCGCAGTTTCCCGTCAACGTCGCGCCGCCGGGCTCACCGCTGGTGAGTCCGGCCGGCTTCGGACCTAGCGTGCCGGGCACGCCGATTCCGCAGGGGCAGATTCCGGGCGCCAACGTGCTGCCTGCGTCGCCCACGCAGTTGCCTTCGCTCGCCAACCGCGCGCCGGCCCTGCTGCCGCACGCGGTGGCGGGAAACGGCGTGCCCGACACGGTGCTGTCGGTGGCGCCGGCGTTCGAGCCGCGCTTGGGCGGCACGGTGCTGGGTGTGCCGCAGCAGGTGAATGCGCCTGCTGTGCCCTCGGCGGGCGCTTCGCCGTTCTACTTCCTGAACAACAGCTTCGGGCACCCGTCGGCCGGCTCGGCCTCGCCCGTGCCCGCCGTGTCTGCGCCTGCGCAGGTCTTGCCCCCTCTCCCGCTTGCGGGAGAGGGCTGGGGTGAGGGTCCGCGGCCGAGCCAGGGTGCGGGGTCGCCCCTCACCCCAACCCTCACCCCGGAGGGGCGAGGGAGCAGCAGCCAACCGCAGGCGAGCCAGCAGCCGCAGTTCTATTTCGTCGATGCAGTGCGCCTGCCCAACGGCTTCGTCACGCCGGCCAAATCCGACCCGCGCGGCGCGCAGGCGGTGCCGCAGGCCGGCAGCGGCCAGCATCCGCCGTTCGACGTCAACGCCGTGCGCCGCGACTTCCCCGTCCTGCAGGAGCGTGTGAACGGCAGGCAGCTGGTGTGGTTCGACAACGCCGCCACCACGCACAAGCCGCAATCCGTCATCGACCGGATCTCGTATTTCTACGCGCACGAGAACTCGAACATCCACCGCGCGGCGCATGAGCTGGCCGCGCGCGCCACCGACGCCTACGAAGGCGCGCGGGAGCGGGTGCGACAGTTCATCAACGCACCCGAAGTCGAGGAGGTGATCTTCGTGCGCGGCACCACCGAGGCCATCAACCTCGTGGCCAAGAGCTGGGGCGCCCAGCACGTGGGCGAGGGCGACGAGATCATCGTGTCCAACCTGGAGCATCACGCCAACATCGTGCCGTGGCAGCAGCTTGCCGCGGCCAAGGGCGCGAAGCTGCGCGTGATTCCGGTGGACGACTCGGGCCAGGTGCTGCTCGACGAATACCGCAAGCTCTTGAACGACCGCACGAAGATCGTCGCCGTCACGCAGGTCTCGAACGCGCTGGGCACCGTGGTGCCGGTGAAGCAAATCGTCGAGCTCGCGCACCGTGCCGGCGCTAAGGCGCTGGTCGACGGCGCGCAATCGGTCTCGCACATGCGCGTGGACGTGCAGGACATCGGCGCCGATTTCTTCGTGTTCTCCGGCCACAAGGTGTTCGGCCCGACCGGCATCGGCGTGGTCTGGGGCAAGCGCGAGGTGCTCGAAGACATGCCTCCGTGGCAAGGCGGCGGCAACATGATTGCCGACGTCACGTTCGAGAAGACCGTGTTCCAGCCGATCCCGAACAAGTTCGAGGCCGGCACCGGCAACATCGCCGACGCGGTCGGCCTGGGCGCCGCCATCGACTACGTCAACAAGGTCGGCATCGAGAACATCGCGCGCTACGAGCATGACCTGCTGGTGTACGGCATGCGGCAGCTCGGCGCCGTTCCGGGCGTGCGGCTGATCGGCACCGCGGCCGACAAGGCCAGCGTGATGTCCTTCGTGCTCGACGGCTACACCACCGAAGAGGTGGGGCATGCGCTGAACGACGAAGGCATCGCAGTGCGCACGGGCCATCACTGCGCGCAGCCGATCCTGCGGCGCTTCGGCGTGGAGACGACGGTGCGGCCGTCGCTGGCGTTCTACAACACCTTCGACGAGGTGGACCGCCTGGTGGCCGTGGTGCGGCGCCTGGCAGGACAGCGGCGCGCAGGCTAGGGCTTGGGCGGTGGCCCGAGGTGCTGCCTGAAGAAGGCCAGCACCTCGGCATTGAGCGTGTCGTGAAAGGCCTCCCGGTCGAAGCCTCCCGCGTCGTTGCAGATCTCGGGAAACACCTTGGCCATGGCCCCGGAGCAGGGCGCCAGGAAGGCGAAATGCGCGGAGCCGGCCGGCACGCGGAAGTCGGGCGGTGACGGCAGGCCGCGCCGAACCTCCTCCACGCGCGCCGGCAGCACCCCGTCGCCACCCCGCTCCGAAGCCCAGAGCTGGACCGGGATCGTCACGTTCCTGAGCCCTTGCGCATCGAAGAAGCTCAGCGGGTCGGCGATCACCGCGGCCTTGATGCGATCGTCGCGCACCGGCGGCCCGGCCGGCAGGTCGTTGTTGCGGGACTGCACGCACATGGGCACCGTCGAGTCCTTCGCGCACCAGGTCAGGCCGGCGTGGAAATCCGGCGCTGCGCCCGCCAGCGCAAGGCCGGTGTAGCCGCCGCGCGAAAAGCCGAAGAAACCGATCTGCGCGGGCGCGATCCGCTCGGGCCACCGGCGCAGCATGTGGTCCACCAGCCGCTTCATGTCCATCGGCCGGCTGATGAAGACCGAGAGGTCCCGGTGCCGGCTCATGTCCTCGACGTTGTCGCCCGAGTGGCTGATTGCGGCCACCACGAAACCGGCTTCCGCCAGCGCGGCGGCCGTGTCGCGGTGGCCCAGGAAGCTGCCGCCCGCGCCGTGCGACATCACGACCATCGGCCACTTTCCGCTTCGGATGGCGCAGTCCTTCGCGACCTGGAGCGTGATGAGCGGTCCGAGTGCAAACGGGGCGGCGGAGGCGGCCTGTGCATCGCACGGGTACCAGATGGCGCCGCGCAGTGCGGGGCCCTGGGCGTCGGCCGGTACTTCGAGGAAGGTGAACCCGGCGGCCTGCGAGAGCGTGCTCGACAGGCAGAAGGCGGCGGAAATGGCGATGGCGCGAAAAGACATGGATTTGCGGCTCGGTGAGGTGGCGGAGCGGTCAGCGGGCGGTGCGGATCGAGATCAGCAAGTGTGGGGAATGGTCGACGGCGGCCCGCGGCGGCGCAGCGCGTGCACCCGTTGCGGCCACGGTTTCGCCGGCAATGCTGCTGTAGACGCGGTGGGAGTGGAACGGCGAGAAATGCGCCATGCGCGCCAGCTCTTCGAGGCGGTGCCCGGCCATCGGGTCGGCCACGATGGCCGCGACGACGCGGGATACGCGTTCCCTGTGGCTCTGTTCGGCGCGGCGCGGAGTCGAGTTCATGGCCGGAGTGTGCCGCCTGTCGGCGCAGCCAGCTTGCCCGGCCTTGCTGTTTTGCCTTGTCTCGACGGCAAGCTATGCTTGGCAATTGTTAACAACGATGCTTGCCACCGCATGTCCTTGCCTCAAGCCTCTTCTTCCTCCGCGCCCCGGGCGGCCGATGAATCCTGCGACGTGATGGTCGTCGGCGGCGGTCCGGCCGGCTCGACCATCGCCGCGCTGCTGGCCGAGCAGGGCCGCAAGGTGGTGCTGCTCGAGAAAGCGCACCACCCGCGCTTTCACATCGGCGAATCGTTGCTGCCTGGCAACGTGGAGCTGTTCGAGAAACTGGGCGTGCGCGACCAGGTCGAGAAGATCGGCATGCCCAAGTTCGGCATCGAGTTCGTCTCGCCCGAGCATGAGCACCGCAGCTACGTGGAGTTTGCCGAGGGCCTGGACAAGACGCTCGACTCCGCCTGGCAGGTGCGCCGCTCCGACCTGGACGAGATCCTGTTCCGCAACGCGGCCACGCGCGGCGCCCAGACCATCGAGGGCTGCAAGGTGCGCGACGTGGCCTTCGACGCCGACGGCGCCACCGTGCACGCCGAGATGGACGACGGCGCCAGGCGCAGCTGGCGCGCCCGCTTCGTGGTCGACGCCACGGGCCGCGACACGCTTCTGGCCAACAAATTCCGCTGCAAGGAAAAGAACCCCGACCACAACAGCACCGCGCTGTTCGGCCACTTCACGAATGCCGAGCGGCTCGAGGGCAAGAAAGAAGGGAACATCAGCATCTGCTGGTTCCCGCACGGCTGGTTCTGGTTCATTCCGCTGGCCGACGGCACGACCAGCATCGGCGCCGTCTGCTGGCCGTACTACCTGAAGACGCGCGACAAGCCGCTGAAGGAATTCTTCTACGACACCATCGCGCTGTGCCCGGTGCTGGTCGAACGCCTGAAGAACGCCACGCTGGTCGACGACGCGGTGCATGCCACCGGCAACTTCTCGTACTCGAGCACGCACGCCACGGGCGAACGCTACCTGATGCTGGGCGACGCCTTCACCTTCATCGACCCGATGTTCTCCTCGGGCGTGTACCTGGCCATGACCAGCGCCTTCGACGGCGCCAGGCTGGTGGCCACGGCGCTCGACCAGCCGGCCGAGCTGGCGCTGGCGCGCAAAGGCTTCGAGGCCATGACGCGCAAGGGTCCGCGCGAGTACTCGTGGTTCATCTACCGCGCGACCAACCCGACCATCCGCGACATGTTCATGTACCCGGGCAATCCGTTCCGCGTGAAGGAAGGCCTGATGTCGCTGCTGGCCGGCGACATCTACAACGGCAAGCCGATGTGGCGCGCGCTGGGCATGTTCAAGTTCCTGTACTACTTCATCTCGGTCACGCACATGCGGCGCACCTGGGCGGGGTGGAAGCGGCACCGCCTCAACATCCGGGACATGGGGATGTTGAAGGGGGAGACGGTGCTGAAGTCGGAGTAAGTGAAGTCGGAATAGTGCGACGTCTGGTTCAGCCGGCCGCTGCTTCGCCGGTGAAGAGCTCGTTCTTGCGTGCGACGGCGCGAAACGGCGCCGTGATGCGGCTGTCTGCCGCGACGGCCCGCCAGAACACCGCAGCCCACCGGCGCGCGCCGGGCCATTCCTCCAGTGTCTCGATGGTCGGTGCCGCGGCGCTCGCTTCCAGGTCGCGCGCAGGCAATTCGCCGTTGACGGCGGCATAGAGCGTCGGCAGCACGTCGTAGGCGGGAGACAGGCGCCAATTGCCGTTTTCGATGAGCAGCGAGATGTTGCCGTAGTGCCGGTCGGTGTTGCCTACGAGCTGCCCGAACGCCTCGAGAAAGCGCAGCCGCTGCGCGTCGTCCGCGCGCATCAGTCCGCGCGACGCCATGCGGTTGGCCGTGGCCGCCCAGTTGTCGATCTTGCCGACGTGCTGCGCGTCGTAGGCCATCAGCGACACCATGCCGATGCGTCCCCTGGCGGTGCGGTCGAATCGCTCGACTTCCAGAAACACCCGGCCGGCTTCGATGAGCACGCGGGTGGTGGATGCGGCGACGCCGGCTTCCTGCAGCGTGCGCAACGCCAGGTGTTCGCACACGAGCAGGTCGCGAGCGCGCTTGTCCGCGGGCGAGTTGCCGGCGGGCGAGAACTTGACGATCACTTGCCGCCCGTCGCGCACGGTGCAGAACTTGGGCTGTTCGCCGCCGGCCGACGAGCCCGGCAAGGTGCCCTGCATGGCGCTGTCCGCCATGGCGGGATAGTCGCCGGGGGTCACTTGCGCGGCCGGCCGTGCGGCCAGCGACTGGAAGCGGTTGAACGACTCGGCGCCGACGACCAGGTTGCCCGGCAGGTCCTCGCCGCACAGGGCCAGCGCCTGCAGCACGTCGTCGTCGGTCCAGTGCTCGGGGTTGGCGGGCAGGCCGAGTTCGGGGTGGCCGTGGGCGAAGGCGCGGCCGATGAAGCCCTGCGGGCGCATGTCGGCAAGGAACCAGGGCAGTCCGTCGTGCAGCGCGCTGGCGCCTTCCTGCTCGTCCATCCAGCAGCGGCCACCTTGCAGCGGCACGATGCGGCCGAACGGCGCCGCGTTGCCGTTTTCGCCGACCTTGACGACGGGCACTTCGGTGCCGAGCGGGGGTGCGACATACCTCTGCGAGCGCGCCGCGCCCACCTTCAGGATGTCCACACTGCGCAGCAGCGGTGCCAGCGTTCGCGACACGGTCGGCTGGCTGACGCCCAGCCGGGCCTGCACATCAGCGCCAGTGACAGCACCCTGCGACCGGATGAAGGCAAGGGCGGTCTCGGCCAGGGCGGGGGGCGTTGCCATTGAATACCAAGGTGAATAGATAAATTATTCTATTCTTCATTGGTAAATTCACGAAATTGAATGAATTTGTGAATAGATAGTTGGCGTCATGTCTTGGCCATTTGCACCGCAAACCGCACCCCTGGCGCGGGGCTGCTGAGAACGTCGATGCCAAGGTCCGCCAGGGCTTCTTCAACGGGCGCCATCGAGGCCTGCGCGAGCACGACGACATCGGCCCCGTCGGCACTGTTGGCCTTCGCGCGAATCGCCCCGGCCAGTGTCTGGACGTAGCCGGTGATGTCGCCGGACTGGAAAAGCGGCCACGCCCGCTCGACGAGCAGTTGGCTCGGCCGCACATCGACCCCCGCGTCATGCGCTGCGGACAGAACCAACGCCGTCGTCGGCGCCAGCGTGCTCTCCAGCGCCGCGACGATCAGCACGCGCGGCCCGGTGCGCACCGCGCGGTCGGCCATGGCGCGGTCGATGCGCAGGGCCTTGAACGCATCGCCCGTGGCGGTTCGTTCGGCGATGGCGCCGAGGGTCGAGCAGGTGCACACGACCACCGTTGCGCCGCTGGCGGCGGCCTCGTGCATGGCGTGGTGAACACGTGCAACCAGGCCGGCGTCGTCGACGCCGAGGACGCGCGCATCGGCGAGCAGGTCTTCGCGCACCGCATGCCGAACGCGCAGGTCGGGCGCGATCTCGCGCACCAGCCGCTCGAAGGTCGGCACATGCACCTGCGCCGTGTGAAGGAACGCCAGCGCGTCTTCGGGGGGCGGCATGGCTTTCAGCCCGCCGTGCGCGCGCGTTGGGCCTCGTAGGCCTTCAGGTGGACGTACGCCGTGCGCAGCACCGAAGGCGCGGCCTGCTGGCCCGCGGCCGCACGGCCGAGCAGGTCGCCCACGATGTGGTCGGCCTCCACCGCCGCGCCGCGCACGATGTCCTTGTACATGGACGCGGTCATCGGCGAGCCGGCCGCCGTCATGATGGCGCGGCCGCGCTGCACGGCGGCCGGGCGCGGCGCAAAGCCGTTGTGCGTGGCGATGGCGCAGCATTCGTCGAAGATCGCGAGCGCCACGTCCTGCCCGCCTGCCGCCACGATGTCGCCGATGGTCGCGCGCATCAGGCTCGTGAGGCCCGCCGCCGAGGCGATGAAGACCCACTTCTCCCACATGTCCTGAGAGATGTTCTCGCTGGCCGTGGCGTCGAACTTCGCGCCCGCGAACTGGGCCGCGATGGCGTCCACGCGCTCGGAGCGCCCGCCGGCACGCTCGCCGTAGCTCAGGCCGTGCATGTCGTTCAGGTGCAGCACGCGGCCTTCGTCGTCGAGCGTGGCCGAAATCATGCACAGGCCGCCCAGCACACGCTGCGCACCGAAGCGCTCGGCCAGCCGGTCGATGTGCTTCATGCCGTTGAGCAGCGGCAGGATCACGGTGTCGGGCCCGACGGCGGGCGCGAACGAGTCCATGGTCGAGTCCAGGTCGTAGGCCTTGCTGCCGACCACCACCACGTCGTAGGGGCCGTCGATGCCGTCGGCCAGCACATGCTTCGGGGCGGGAAGCTGCAGGTTCCCGAACGGGCTTTGCACCACCAGCCCGGTCTTCGCGAGCTGCGCCGCGCGGCGCGGGCGCAGCAGGAAGGTGACGTCGCGGCCCGCCTCCAGCAGGCGACCGCCGAAATAACCACCGAGTGCACCGGCACCCACCACCAGAAATCTCATTGCGCTGTGCTCCTGAGTCAGAGAAAAGATCGTGGGCGATGATGCCCCCGATCGCTAGGCGCTGCTTCAGGCGGCCGATTTCTCCAGCAGCCGCCGGCGGGCAAAGGGCGACAGGTCGAGCGCGCTCGGCCGGCCCAGCACATGGTCGGCAATGGCGTCGCCCAGCCCGGCCGAATGCTTGAAGCCGTGGCCCGAGCAGGCCGAGGCGATGAGCACGCCAGGCAGGCCGTCGAGCGCGTCGATGACGAAGCGGCGGTCGGGCGTCACGGTGTACATGCAGGCACGGGCCTTCAGCGCCCGCCCGCCGATCTGCGGAAAACGGCCCGCCACGCGCTCGCGGTACATGGCGGCGCTTTCTTCGGGGCTGACCGTGCGCTCGATGGTGTCGGGCGTGGTGGCGTCCACGTACTGCTCGGTCGCGACCTTGAGCGCGGGCTGCGCGGGGTCGGACGACGGAAAACCGTAGATGTAGTCTTCCTGCCCGTCGCCGAACATCCAGATGAAGATGGGGAAGCGCCCGGGCGCGAAGTCGGCGGCGGCGCTGCCGGTGTCGAACCAGTGCATCACCTGGCGATGCACGGAGAAGTCGGCTTGCCAGTCGGCGCGCGCCTGCTTGCCGAGGAACTCGGGCAGCCAGGCGCCGGCCGACACCACCACGCGGTCGGCGGTGAAGCTGGCGGTGTCGGTGCGCACGCGCACGGTGTCCCCGTTGCCGACGGGCTCGACCGCCTGCACGCGTTCGCCGGTGCGTGTTTGCGCGCCCGACGCGCGGGCCACGGCCAGTTGGGCGCCGATGGCGTCCTCGGGCCGGACGAAGCCGGCGTCGCGCTCGTGGTAGCCGATCTCGTCGCCCTGCAGGTGGAACTGCAGAAAGCGCGCGCGGATACCGGCGGCATCGAGCACCTCGTGCGCAATGCCGAAGTGCTCCGCGCAGGCGATGGTGCGGCGCACGAAGTCGGGCTTGCCGTGGTGCTCGGCCACGCGGCCTTCGGGCGCGAGGATGAGCCCGCCCGTGGTGGTCATCAGCGGCTTGCCGGTGCGTGCCTCGAGCTCGCGCCAGATGGCGTGCGAGCGCTGCACGAAGGGCACGTACTCGTCGCCTTCGCCGACCGCGAGCCGCGTGATGCGCGAGTCGCCGTGCGAGGAGCCCAGGTCGTGCGGCGGCGCGAACTGGTCGATGCCCAGCACGCGCGCGCCGCGCTGCGAGAGTTGGTAGAGCGTGGCGGCCCCGAGGGCGCCGAGGCCGACGACGATGACGTCGTAGTGGGTGGACAAGGTCACGTGGGAACTGGCGTCAGACGAGGTTCAGGTCGAGGAAGGCGTCCTTCACCTCGATGGGCTTGGGAATGAGCTTGAGTTGCGCAAACACATCGGCCAGGCCTTGTTGCTCCTGTGCGATGGCCGGCGTGAGCGCGACCACGCCATATTGCCGCCGTTCGGTGGCCAGCGCCAGCACCTTGGGCTCGACCTTCAATTGCGGCGCCAGCGTGGCGACCACGTCGGCCGGGTGCGCCTGCGCCCATTCGTTGGCCTTGCGCAGTTCGGCGAACACGGTGCGCAGCACGTCGGTGTTGGCACGCGCGAAGCCGGGTTGCGCGAAGTGGTAGGTGCGGTTGCCGCTCAGGCCGGTGCCGTCGAACAGCACGCGCGAATCGGTCGCCAGTTGCGCGGCGGCAAGAAACGGGTCCCACAGGCCGATGGCCGCGACGCTGCCCGACTGGTAGGCCGCGATGGTGTCGGAGGCCGTGAGGATGTACACCGGCTCGATGTCGTCATAGCGCAGGCCCGCCGCCTCGAGCGCGCGGATCAGCACGTACTGCGTGTTGTAGCCGCGGCCGGTGACGACCTTCTTGCCCTTCAGGTCGCGCACGCTGCGAATGGGCGAGTCGCGCGGCACCAGGAAGCCGACGCCGCCGGGGTAGGGGCTTTCCGCAGCCAGATACACCAGGCCCTTGCCGCTGGCCTGCTGGAACACGCCGATGCCGTCCGAGGCGTGGCCGAAGTCGATGGCGCCGGCAGACAGTGCCTCCGACAACTGGCTGCCGCCGAGGAATTCGGCCCACTCGACCTTCACGCCGCTGGGAGCCAAGGCTTTCTCGAGCTGGCCCGTGCCCTTCAGGATGTTGAGCGTGTTGAACTTCTGGTAGCCGATGCGCAGCGTCTTGGTGCGCGATTGGGCAAAGAGCGGTGCGGCGGCTGCGGTGAGAGCGGCGGCAGTGCCGGCTTGGAGCAGGGTGCGGCGAGAGAGAGAAGGGGTGTGCATGGCGTGAGCAAAAGTCCGCGACTGTAGGAGCCATGGCTGTTCATCGCCACGAAGCTTTTGTCATTTGCTCATGCGCAATGCGGCGGTGCAATTGCGGGCCGAATTGCTTGGGGGAGGGCGCAGTCCGGTACAAAAAGCAGCAAGAACCTTTCAGCAAAAGGTCTTGAGCGGTTCGCATAATCGCGTTCGTCATTCCTACCCTTTCACTCAAGGAGCTTCACCCATGGCCCAGACCCGCATCGCCGTTCTCGTCGGCAGCCTGCGCAAGGATTCGTACAACCAGAAGCTGGCGCTCGCGCTGGCGCACCTGGCACCCTCGGACTTCACCTTCGAGCACCTGCGCATCGACGACCTGCCGCTGTACAACCAGGACGAGGACGGCAATCAGGCCCCCGCCGTGAAGCGCCTGAAGACCGAGATCGCGGCAGCCCAGGGCCTGCTGTTCGTCACGCCCGAATACAACCGCTCCATTCCCGGCGTGCTGAAGAACGCCATCGACCACGCCTCCCGTCCGTACGGTCAGAGCGCCTGGGGCGGCAAGCCGGCGGGTGTGCTCGGCGTGTCGGTGGGCGCCATCGGCACCGCGCTGGCGCAGCAGCACCTGCGCAACATCCTGGCCTACCTCGACGTGCCCACCATGGGCGCGCCCGAGGTGTTCCTGCAGGCCAAGGACGACCTGTTCGACGACAAGGGCCACATCGGCAACGAAGGTTCGAAGAAGTTCCTGCAGGGGTGGATGGACAAGTACGTGGCCTGGGTCAAGACGCATTCGGCCTGAGTCCCTGCCTTGCCGCGCACGACAAAAAGCCGCCCGGATGGGCGGCTTTTTTCATGGCGCAGCGCGGGTCAGGCCACTTGCGCAACGTTCTTCTGGTTGGCGGCTTCTGCCGTCGCCGCCAGGATGTCGGCGCGCGCGGCCGCAAATGCATTGGCCTTGGGCTCGTCGCCCATCGCCACGCCCTCGGCGCGCACGATGCGCACGTCGGTGATGCCGAAGAAGCCGAAGACCACCTTCAGGTAGCTCTCTTGATGCTCGGCGCCCTGGCCCCAGTCGCTGGTCGAGTACACACCGCCGCGGCTCGAAGCCACGATCACGGTCTTGCCGCCGGCCAGGCCCACGGGGCCCGTTTCGGTGTACTTGAAGGTGCGGCCCACTTGGCCCAGGCGGTCGATCCAGGCCTTGAGCTGGGTCGGGATCGAGAAGTTGTAGAGCGGGGCGCCGACGACGACCACGTCAGCGGCCAGGAACTGGCTCACCAGCTTTTCGGACAGCGCGTTTTCGCGCTGCTGGGCTTCGGTCGGCTCGGCTTGCGGGCCGGTCTTGATGGCGAGGGCGTCGGCGCTGAAATGCGCCGGTGCGTCCACGGCAAGGTCGAGGTACTCGACCGTGGTGTCGGGGTGCGCGGCCTTCCAGGCGGCCACGATCTCGGCCGTCAGGACGCGGGAGGTCGAATAGGCACCGAGGATGCTGGAGTCGATGTGGAGCAGCTTCATGATCAATCACTTTCTGTGTGGGCTGTCGGCGCTCAATTGGCCGGCGGATGTGGGAATTCTATTTTTGGATCGAGTGGGCGATAAGTAGCCAAAAATCGCACTCATCGTTCTGTTTGCGGGACAATGACGCCATGCAAGACCTCAACGACATGGTTTTCTTCGCCGAAGTGGCCGAGCGCGGCGGCTTTGCGGCCGCGAGCCGGGCGCTGGGCATTCCCAAGTCGCGCCTGTCGCGCCGCGTGGCCGACCTGGAAGAGCGCCTGGGCGTGCAACTGATGCAGCGCAGCACCCGCCGCCTGTCGCTCACGCCGGCCGGCGAGATCTATCTGCGCCACGCCGCCGCCATGCGCGACGCGGCGCAGGCCGCGGCCGAGGCGGTGGCGCAGGTGCAAACGGAGCCCAGCGGGCTGGTGCGCCTCAGCGTGCCGGTCACCATGTCGCACAGCGGGCTGGCGCAGCTGATGCCGGTGTTCATGGCGCTCTACCCGGCGGTGCGCATCGACATGCGGGTGATCAACCGCCCGGTCGACCTGATCGAGGAGGGCATCGACATCGCCCTGCGCGTGCGCTTCGCCATCGAGGACAGCGCCTTGCTGGTGGCCAAGACCTTCGGCACCAGCCGCGGTGTGCTGGTGGCGCCGCCGGACTTGCTGGCGAGCGTCGGCCCGATCGATTCGCCGGCCGACCTGGCCAAGCTGCCCACGGCGGCCATGTCGGCCAACGGCGAGGGGCGCTCCGAGTGGCGTCTCGAAGGGCCCGAGGGGCAGACCTACGTGCACGCGCACACGCCGCGCTACGTGGCGGACGACCTGGTCACGCTGAAGTACGGCACGCTGGGCGGCGTGGGGGCCACCATGCTGCCCGACTACATGTGCAGGGCCGAGGTCGAGGCCGGCCAGTTGGTGCGCCTGCTGCCGGGCTGGGGCCCGACGCCGGTGGTCGCGCACATGGTGTTTCCGGCGCGGCGCGCGCTGGTGCCGGCGGTGCGCCGGCTGATCGACTTCCTGGTCGAGCACCTGCAGAACGAAGAACTGCGGATGTACTAGCCGTCGATGTCGGTGGCGAAGGTCGTGGCCTTGTGCGCTTCCAGCACGGCGAGCCGCTCGCGCAGCGCATTGCCGATCGACGCATAGGTGCTGCTGCCGAGCGCGAGCCGCCGGGGCGCGGGGTGTTGGTCCACCGAGTCGGCCATGGCCCTCGCCATCTTGGCCGCGTCGCCCGTCACGGCGAAGTCGCCACTGGTGAGCGCGCGCCGGATGGCGCCGGCCGGTGTGCCGTCGTAGACCGCCATCGGCGCGGGGCTGACCAGCCCGCCGCCGAAGTTCGTCTTGGTGGGGCCGGGCTCCACCAGCGTGAACGCAATGCCGAAGGGCGCCACTTCCTGCGCGACCGACTCCACGAAGCCTTCGATGCCCCACTTGCTCGCGTGGTACAGGCTGAAGTTCGGATACGCCAGCTGCCCGCCTTCGGACGAGACCTGCAGGACACGGCCACCGCCCTGGGCGCGCAGATGGGGCAGCGCGGCGCGAATCACCTGGATCGCGCCGACGAGGTTGGTGTCGATCTGGTGGCGGATCTGCGCGTCGCTGACTTCCTCGGCCGCGCCGAACAGGCCGTAGCCTGCGTTGCTGACGACCACATCGATGCGGCCCATCGCGGCGAAGGCCGCGTCGACCACGCTGCGCACGGCGGCGGTGTCGGTCACGTCGAGCACGGACACGCGCAGTCGCTCGCCGTGCTGCGCCTGGAGTTCGCGCAGCGCGTCGGGCTGGCGCACCGTGGCGGTCACGCTGTCGCCGCGCGCCAGCAGGGTTTGGGTGAGTTCACGGCCAATGCCGCTGGAAGTGCCGGTAATGAGCCAGTTTTTCGTTGCCATTCAGGGTCCTTTCGAATGAGTAAGACCCATCGTAAGCCGCATGATTGAGAACATAAATGACGTAGCGGTGCATCTGTCTTGCACCTCAGGTTCATAATCTGCCGCATGATCATCGACCCCCTCGACGGTGTCGCCGTCTTCCTTGCCGTGGCCGAACACCGCAGCTTCACCGGCGCCGCGCTGGCCCTGGGCGTGACGCCGACGGCCGTGAGCAAGGCGGTCCGCGCGCTGGAAGCCCGCCAGGGCGTGATGCTGTTCCAGCGCACCACAAGGCGCGTGGCGCTGACGGAGGCAGGCCAGGCCGTCTTCCTGCGTTTGCGGCCCGCAGTGAGCGAAATTTCGGATGCCTTCGCGGCGCTCGGCGGCTTTCGCGACCGGCCCATGGGCACGCTGCGGATCACCGCGCCGCGCGGCGCGGTCGAGCCGATCCTCAGCGCGCTGGTGCCGGCGTTTCGCCGCGCCTACCCCGAGGTGGCGCTGGAGATTTCGCTCGACGAGGCGATCGTCGACCTCGTCGGCGCGGGCTTCGACGCCGGCATCCGGCTGGGCGAGGCGGTCGAAAAGGACATGGTGGCGCTGCGGCTCACGCCGGAAATCGCGTGGTGCGTGGTGGGTGCCCCGCGCTATTTCGAAGGCCGCGAGCGGCCGAAGGTGCCGCAAGACCTGGTGCGCCACGAGGCCTTGCACTACCGCTTTGCCGGCTCCGGCGCGCTGCACCGCTGGAGCTTCCGGCGCGGCAAGCGCGACTTTGTGGTGGAAACGAGGGGCGGACTGGTCGTGAACGACCGGCAAATGCTGGTCGACTGCGCCGTGCAGGGGCTGGGCCTGGCCTTCGTCTCCGTCCAGGAGGCACGGCAGGCGGTGGCTCAGGGGCGGCTGGAGGCCTTTTTGCAGCCTTACATTCCGGTCGATTCGGGGCTGTACCTGTACTTTCCGGAGCGCTCGCAGTCGCAATTGAAGCTGCGGGTGTTCATCGACATGGCCCGAAAGCTGGCCGCGCTGCCGGGCTGAGGGGGCGCCGACGGGCGCCCTTATGCGGAAAACGTCATATCCAAACAAGCAGATATTCGTTTGGCATTGAAGCGATGGTTCGCACAATCCGAAGCTCACATCCTTCCAGGAGCGACCATGGCAACTCTGCGACTCGGCGACACCGCCCCCAATTTCACCCAGGATTCCAGCGAAGGCCCCCTCGACTTCTACCAGTGGGCCGGCGATTCGTGGGTGGTGTTCTTCTCGCACCCGGCCGATTTCACGCCCGTGTGCACCACCGAGCTCGGCAAGACCGCGGCGCTGTCGGGCGAATTCGCCAAGCGCGGCGTGAAGCCCATTGCGCTGAGCGTGGACCCGGCCACCAAGCACAAGGAATGGATCTCGGACATCAACGAGACGCAGAACACCACGGTCAACTTCCCCATCATCGCGGACGCCGACCGCAAGGTGGCCG
Organism: Variovorax sp. 10N412; assembly: GCF_056394985.1. NCBI lineage: Bacteria > Pseudomonadati > Pseudomonadota > Betaproteobacteria > Burkholderiales > Comamonadaceae > Variovorax > Variovorax sp. 10N412. The sequence goes on along the minus strand of NZ_JBFTIO010000002.1, from coordinate 365,167 downwards.
ACCTGTACGACCTGATCCACCCGAACGCCTCGGCCACGGCCACCGTTCGCAGCGTGTTCATCATCGACCCGAAGAAGGTGATCCGCACGACCATCACCTACCCCGCGTCGACCGGGCGCAACTTCGACGAGATCATTCGCGTGATCGACTCGCTGCAGCTCACCGACAGCCACAAGGTGGCCACGCCCGTGAACTGGAAGGACGGCGACGACGTGGTCATCGTGCCGAGCATCCAGGACCCGGCCGAGCTGGCCGAGCGCTTTCCCAAGGGCTTCAAGGCCGTGAAGCCTTACCTGCGCATCACGCCGCAGCCCAACAAGTAAGCGACGCAGGCGGCAATCGCAGATGCAGACGCGAGTCGTCATAGTGCCCGGTTGGCGCGACTCCGGGCCCGGCCACTGGCAGAGCCTGTGGGAAGCGCGCATTCCGGGCGCCGCGCGGGTGGTGCAGGACGACTGGGCCTCGCCCAAGCGCGACGCCTGGGTGTCGGCGCTGGCCAAGCTGGTGCTGGAGACGCCCGGGCCGGTGGTAATTGCCGCCCACAGCCTGGGCTGCATCGCCACCGCGCACCTGCCGGCGGCCGCGGCGGCCCGCATCCAGGGCGCGCTGCTGGTGGCCCCGGCCGACCCCGAACGCCGCGCGGTGCTGTCCGACTTCGCGCCCGTGCCGTATGCCGCGCTGCCGTACCGCAGCATCGTGGTGGCCAGCAGCAACGACCCGTTTTGCCCCATTCGCCTGGCGGGTGCCTATTCGCGCGCCTGGGGCAGCGAGTTCGTGCGCATGCAGAATGCGGGCCATATCAACGTCGATTCGGGGCACGGGGACTGGCCGCTCGGCCTGGCTCTGCTCCAATCCTTGACCGACGAGCCCGCCGCCTGGTCGGCGGGCCGTGAATTTTCAGAAACCTTGGCAATCACATGACTTCCAGAATCAAGACCTTCGTCGCCGTGCTCGCGCTGGCGTCCTCCGCACTTGCAGGCAGCACCGCCTTTGCCCAAGGCACGGGGCTGCTGAACGCCTCGTACGACGTGGCCCGCGAGTTCTACAAGGACTACAACGCGGCCTTCGTGGCGCACTACAAGAAGGCCACCGGCAAGGACGTCAAGATCGACCAGTCGCACGGCGGCTCCAGCGCCCAGGCGCGTGCGGTGGCCGACGGCCTCGACGCCGACGTGGTGACCATGAACACCTCGACCGACATCGACTTCCTGGCCGGCACCGGCGTCGTCGCCAAGGACTGGAACAAGAAATTCCCCGACAACGCATCGCCGACCACGTCGACCATGCTGTTCTTGGTGCGCAACGGCAACCCCAAGGGCATCAAGGATTGGGACGATCTGATCAAGCCCGGCGTGCAGGTCGTGATCGTCAACCCCAAGACCGGCGGCAACGGGCGCTACGCCTACCTCGCGGCCTGGGGCTACATCAAGAAGAAGGGCGGCACCGACGCGCAGGCGGCGGAGTTCGTCGGCAAGCTGTTCAAGAACGTGCCGGTGCTGGCACGCGGCGGCCGCGACGCGACCACCGCCTTCCTGCAACGCAACATCGGCGATGCGCTGATCACCTTCGAGTCGGAAGTGGTGTCGATCGACCGCGAATTCGGCACCGGCAAGGTCGACTCGGTGTACCCGTCGATCAGCATCGTGGCCGAGAACCCGGTGGCCGTGGTCGAGCGCACCACCGCCAAGAAGGGCACCGGCGAGCTGGCCAAGGCCTACCTCGACTGGCTGTACTCCGAAGAAGCGCAGGAAATCGCGGCCAAGCATGCGCTGCGTCCGCGCTCGCAGGCCGTGCTCAAGAAGTACGCCGCCACGTTCAAGCCGCTGCAGCTGTTCACGGTGCAGGAACTTTTCGGCAGCCTGGGTGAAGCGCAGAAGGTGCACTTCAACGACGGCGGCCAGTTCGACAAGCTCTACACGCCCGGCGCGAAGTAAATGAGCGGCGCTGTCCCATCGGCGCTCCCGTCCGCGGGAGCGCCTTTTTCGCGTGCCAACCGGGCAGGGGGCGCCAAGCGCGTTCTGCCCGGTTTCCACATCACGCTCGGCTTCTCGATTCTCTATCTCAGCCTGATCGTGCTGATCCCGCTGTCGGCGCTGGTCTTCAGGACCTTCACGCTGACCTGGGACCAGTTCTGGGTGGCCGTGACCGCGCCGCGCGTGATGGCCTCGTACCGGCTCACCTTCGGCGCGTCGCTGATCGCGGCGATCGTCAACACCGTGTTCGGCCTGCTGGTGGCCTGGGTGCTGGTGCGCTACAAGTTTCCTGGCAAGCGCATCGTCGACGCGCTGGTCGACCTGCCGTTCGCACTGCCGACGGCCGTGGCCGGCATTTCGCTGACCGCGCTGCTCGCGGGCAACGGCTGGATCGGGCAGCTGCTGGAGCCGCACGGCATCAAGCTGGCGTTCACGCCGGCGGGCATCGTGATTGCGCTGATCTTCATCGGGCTGCCGTTCGTGGTGCGCACGGTGCAGCCGGTGCTCGAGGACACCGAGAAAGAGCTGGAAGAGGCCGCGACATCGCTGGGCGCCACGCGGTTGCAGACTTTCACCAAGGTGATCTTCCCGGCCATTGCGCCGGCGCTGTTCACGGGCTTTGCCATGGCCTTCGCGCGCGCCATCGGCGAGTACGGCTCGGTGATCTTCATTGCCGGCAACATGCCCATGATTTCTGAGATCACGCCGCTCATCATCATCGGCAAGCTGGAGCAGTACGACTACGCGGGTGCCACCGCCGTCGCGCTGGTGATGCTGGTCATTTCCTTCGTGCTGCTGCTGGTCATCAACGGCCTGCAGGCATGGCAGCGTCGCCGGGCAGGAGGCTGAGATGAGTGCACCTTCCAAAGTCGTTCGCCGCGCACAGGCCGGCACCACCGAGGCGCCGTGGGTGCGCTGGCTGCTCATTGGCCTGGCGCTCGCGTTCATGTTCCTGTTTCTCGTGCTGCCGCTGGCCGCCGTGGCGACCGAGGCCTTGCGAAAGGGCGTGGGCGCCTACCTCGAGGCGCTGAAGGAGCCCGACGCCTGGAGCGCCATCCGCCTCACGCTCATCACGGCGGCCATCACGGTGCCGCTCAACCTCGTGTTCGGCGTGGCGGCGGCCTGGGCCGTGGCCAAGTTCGAGTTCCGCGGCAAGGCGCTCCTCACCACGCTGATCGACCTGCCGTTCGCGGTGTCGCCGGTGGTGGCGGGCCTGATCTATGTGCTGGTGTTCGGTGCACAGGGCTGGATCGGCCCCTGGCTCGCCGAGCACGACATCAAGATCATCTTCGCCGTACCCGGCATCGTGCTGGCCACCGTGTTCGTGACCTTTCCCTTCATTGCGCGCGAACTCATTCCGCTGATGCAGGCCCAGGGCACCGACGAGGAGCAGGCCGCCATCGTGCTGGGTGCGACCGGCTGGCAGACCTTCTGGCGCGTGACGCTGCCCAACATCAAGTGGGGCCTGCTGTACGGCGTGATTCTTTGCAACGCGCGCGCCATGGGCGAATTCGGCGCGGTGTCGGTGGTGTCGGGCCACATCCGCGGCCAGACCAACACCATGCCGCTGCATGTGGAAGTGCTCTACAACGAATACCAGTCGGTGGCCGCGTTCGCCGTGGCCTCGCTGCTGGCCATCCTGGCGCTGGTCACGCTGGTGATCAAGTCGGTGATCGAGTGGCGGCACGAGCGCGAGATGAAGGCGATTGCCGAGATGCCGCCGGAGCGGCCTACGGCGGCTTGAAAAGTTCGGGGGTGAAAGGAGAACCCTCACCCCGGCCCTCTCCCCCAGGGGAGAGGGAGTAATCAGACGAAGACACAGGCAGAGATCCCCATGAGCATCGAAATCCGCAACATCAGCAAGCAGTTCGGCGACTTCCGCGCGCTGCGCAACGTGAACCTCGACGTGGAATCGGGCGAACTGGTCGCGCTGCTCGGCCCCTCGGGCTGCGGCAAGACCACGTTGCTGCGCATCATCGCGGGGCTGGAGACGGCCGACGCCGGCAGCATTCTTTTCTCGGGCGAAGACACCACCGACGTGCACGTGCGCGAGCGGCAGGTGGGCTTCGTGTTCCAGCACTACGCGCTGTTCCGCCACATGACCGTGTTCGAGAACGTCGCCTTCGGCCTGCGCGTGAAGCCGCGCAAGGACCGCCCGAGCGACGCGCAGATCAAGGCCAAGGTGACCGACCTGCTCAAGCTGGTGCAGCTCGACTGGCTGGCCGACCGCTACCCGTCGCAGCTGTCCGGCGGGCAGCGCCAGCGCATCGCGCTGGCCCGCGCCCTGGCCGTGGAGCCCAAGGTGCTGCTGCTGGACGAGCCCTTCGGCGCGCTCGACGCCAAGGTGCGCAAGGAACTGCGCCGCTGGCTGCGCCGGCTGCACGACGAGCTGCACGTCACCTCGATCTTCGTCACCCACGACCAGGAAGAGGCGCTCGAGGTGGCCGACCGCGTGGTGGTCATCAACAAGGGGCAGATCGAACAGGTCGGCTCGCCGCAGGAAGTGTGGGACCAGCCCGCCAGCCCGTTCGTGTACGGCTTCCTGGGCGACGTGAACCTGTTCCACGGCAGGGCCGACCACGGCGCGGTGCAGCTCGACGGCATGCGCCTGGATTCGCCCGAGCACAGCGGCGCGCGCGATGCCAAGGCGCGGGCCTATGTGCGCCCGCATGACATCGACGTGACACCCTACGTGGCCGGCGCCTCCGGCATCGTCGCCACGCTGTCGCGCGCCATCGTCGTCGGACCGACCGCGCGGCTGGAACTTGAGCCCACCGAAACGAATCCAGATAATCCGGGCTCCGGAACCATCATCGAGGCGCAACTCCCTGCGCAACAGTTCCGTGAACTGGGCTTGAAGGAAGGCGATACCGTCGTCGCCAACCCACGCAAGGCCAGGGTGTTCGTAGAAGAAGATTGGGTGTCTCCTTGATCGATTGGTACTTCGGCGCGCCGCGCCGCGCGCTCGGGCTCATCTGCCTGGCCTGCGTTCTCATGCTGGCCTTCGGGCTCTACCTGCAGCACGTGGTCGGGCTCGAGCCTTGCCCCATGTGCATCGTGCAGCGGTATGCGCTGGTGCTGGTGGCGCTGTTCACCGGGCTGGCCGCCGTCTTCCGCAGCCGTGCGCTGCAGGTGGCGGGCGGGGTGCTGGCACTGGTGTCGGCCATCGGCGGTGCCTACACGGCCGCCTCGCAGAGCTGGCTGCAGTGGTACCCGCCCGAGGTCGTGTCCTGCGGGCGCGACCTGTACGGAATGATCGAGACCTTTCCGCTGAAGCGCGCGCTGCCGATGATCTTCCGCGGCGGCGGCGACTGCTCCAAGGTCGACTGGACGCTGTTCGGCCTGACGCTGGCGAACTGGTCGTTCGTGGCGTTCGTGGTGCTGTCGCTGTTGCTGCTCACGCTGCTGGTGCGCCCGCGCCGCGCGCGCTGAAAAATCGCCGCATCGGGGCAGTAATGCCCAGATGCCGGCCCCGGCTTTAGTGGGCCTTCAGGAACCGCCGCTAGGATGAAGCCGCTGCCGCACGCCGTGCGCGCCAGCGGCGTCCCACTTCATCCTCATTGCATGCAAAACACCCCCAAGCGGCGCTCGCGCAAGCTCGTCTACGGCATCCTCGCCGTGGTGGTCCTGGGCCTGCTGTCCCTTTTCTGGCTCAGCCCGCCCAAGAAGACCGAATACCTCACCGCCACCGTGGCGCGCACCGACCTTGAAAACGCGGTGCTCGCCACCGGCGTGCTGCAGGCGCTCAAGCAGGTGGAGGTGGGCGCGCAAGTCAGCGGCCAGCTCAAGTCGCTGAAAGTGGTGCTGGGGCAGACGGTGAAGAAGGGCGACTGGCTCGCCGAGATCGACCCGGTCATCTCGCAGAACACCCTCGCGCAGGAGCAGGCCAAGCTGGAGAACCTGCAGGCGCAGAAGCTCGCGAAGGAAGTGCGCGTGCGGCAGGCGCAGCTCACCTGGACCCGGCAGCAGGACATGCTCGCGCAGGATGCGGCCGCCAGGCAGGACATGGAAAGCGCCGACGCCGAGCTGCGCGCGCTGCGTGCCGATGCCGTGTCGCTCGAGGCGCAGATCCGCCAGCAGAAGCTGGCCGTGGCCTCGGCGCAGACCAACCTGTCGTACACGCGCATCGTCGCGCCCATCGACGGCGACGTGGTGTCCATCAGCACGCTCGAAGGCCAGACCGTGGTGGCCGCCTTCCAGGTGCCCACGCTCATGAAGCTGGCCGACCTGTCGACCATGACCGTGAAGGCGCAGGTGTCCGAGGCCGACGTGGTGCGCGTGAAGCCCGGCCAGCCGGTGTACTTCACCATCCTGGGCGACCCCGACAAGCGTTACCACGGCACGCTGCGCGCGGTGCAGCCCTCGCCCGAGAAGATCAACAATGCGGTGTTCTTCAATGCGCTGTTCGACGTGCCCAACCCCGATCGCACCCTGCGCGTGGACATGACGGCGCAGGTCGCCATCCTGCTGGGCGAGGCGAAACAGGCGCTGACCGTGCCGCTCACGGCGCTGGGCGCACGCGACAAGGACGGCCGCCAGGAAGTGCGCGTGCTCAAGGCCGACCAGAGCGTGGAAAAGCGCCAGGTGCGCGTGGGCATCAGCAACAACTTCCAGGCGCAGGTGCTCGAAGGGCTGAAGGAGGGCGACAACGTCATCACGGGCGACCCCTCTGCGCTGGTGGACGGCGGCGACGGCGGCCGGGGCAAGCGCCCATGACGCAGGCGAAGGCGCCGCTGCTCACCCTGCGCGGCATTGGCCGCAGCTTTCCCTCGGGCGAGCAGGAGGTGCAGGTGCTGAAGGACGTCGACCTCGACATCGGTCACGGCGAGATGCTGGCCATCGTCGGCGCCTCGGGCTCGGGCAAGTCGACGCTGATGAACATCCTCGGCTGCCTCGACCGGCCGAGCACGGGCACCTACACCGTGTCGGGCCAGGACGTGGGCACGCTCGACAGCGACGCACTGGCCGAACTGCGGCGCGAGCACTTCGGCTTCATCTTCCAGCGCTACCACCTGATGCAGCACCTGACGGCCGCCGGCAACGTCGAGGTGCCGGCCGTGTACGCCGGCACCGACACCCAGGCGCGCGACACGCGGGCGCGCCAGCTGCTCGCCCGGTTGGGCCTGGCAGACCGCACCGAGCACCGGCCCAGCCAGCTCTCGGGTGGCCAGCAGCAGCGCGTGAGCATTGCGCGCGCACTGATGAACGGCGGCGAGGTGATCCTGGCCGACGAGCCCACCGGCGCGCTCGACCGCAAGAGCGGGCAGGAGGTGATCGGCATCCTGCGCGAGCTGCATGCGCAGGGCCACACGATCATCATCGTGACCCACGACATGCAGGTGGCGAGCTGCACCGAACGCATCATCGAGATCTCGGACGGCGTGATCGTGGGCGACCGGCCCAATGTGCCAACGGTGGCGGCGCCCGCGCAAGACGTGCAGGCCGACGCCTCCGTGCGCGAAGCGATGACCCGGCCCAGGCTGGGCATCGCGCGCTTCAGCACCGGCTGGGCCCGCTTCGCCGAGGCCTTCCGCATGGCCTGGCGCTCGATGATGGCGCACCGCATGCGCACGGCACTCACCATGCTGGGCATCGTCATCGGCATCACCTCGGTGGTGTCGATCGTGGCCATCGGGGAGGGTGCCAAGCGCTTCGTGCTGTCGGACATCCGGGCCATCGGCACCAACACGCTGGACGTGTACCCGGGCCGCGACTTCGGTGACGACAAGGCGCAGAGCATCCGCACGCTGACACCGGCCGACCTCGATGCGATTGCGGCGCAGCCCTATGTGCACAGCGTGACGCCCGCGACCTCGCGCAGCCTGCGCCTGCGCTACCGCAGCGTGGACATCAACGGCACGGTGAACGGCGTGAGCGACAGCTTCTTCCGCGTGCGCGACATGCAGATGGCCGACGGCGCCGCCTTCACCGCCAGCGACGTGCGCCACCAGTCGCAGGTGGTGGTGATCGACCAGAACACGCGGCGCAAGCTCTTTCCCGACGGGGGCGATGCGGTCGGAAAAATCATCCTGGTGGGCAACCTGCCGTGCACGGTGATCGGCGTGTCGCAGGAGAAGAAGACGGTGTTCGGCGAGAACAAGTCGCTCAACATCTGGCTGCCCTACAGCACCGGCGCGAGCCGGCTGTTCGGCCAGCAGCACTTCGACAACATCACCGTGCGCATCCGCGACGACCAGCCGACCAAGGCGGCGGAAGACAGCATCGTCAAGCTGCTGACGCTGCGCCACGGCGCCAAGGACTTCTTCACCTTCAACATGGACAGCATCGTGAAGACCGCCGAGCGCACGAGCCAGTCGCTCACGCTGCTGCTGTCGCTGATTGCCGTGATCTCGCTGGTGGTGGGCGGCATCGGCGTGATGAACATCATGCTGGTGTCGGTGACCGAGCGCACCCGCGAGATCGGCATTCGCATGGCCGTGGGTGCGCGCCAGAGCGACGTGCTGCAGCAGTTCCTGACCGAGGCCGTGCTGGTGTGCCTGGTGGGCGGGCTGATCGGCGTGTCGCTGTCGTACGGCATCAGTTTTCTGTTCTCGATTTTCGTCAAGCAATGGCAAATGATCTTTTCGCTGGGTGCGGTGGTGTCGGCCTTTCTGTGCGCGTCGCTGATCGGCGTGTTGTTCGGCTACCTGCCGGCGCGAAATGCCGCGCGGCTGGACCCGATCGAGGCGCTGGCGCGTGAGTAGCGCGCGCCTCCTGTCCGCGGTGGCCGCCGCCGTGCTGGTGCTCGGCGGGTGCACGCTGTTCCAACCCGAGCAGCGCGCGCAGCCGCCGCTGGAAGTTCCGCAGGCCTGGCTGCAGTCAAACGGCGCGGGCAGTGCCGCCGCCATGTTGTCGGCCAGCTGGTGGACGGCGTTCAACGACCCGCAGCTCGTCGGCCTGATCGACAGCGCGCTGCGCACCAGCAACGACCTGGCCGCCGCAGGCATTCGCGTGCAGCGCGCGCAGCTGCAGGCGGGCCTTGCGAACACGAACCTCACGCCCGGCGTGGTGGCGCAAGCCGGCACGAGCCGCGCCTATGACCTGAAGCGCGGCGGTGCGAGCGTGGCCGCATCGAGCGTTCAGGCCACCTTGAGCTACGAGCTCGACCTGTGGGGGCGACTTGCCGCGCAGCGCAGCGCCGCCGACTGGGCGCTGAAGGCCACCGAGTCCGACCGGCAGGCCACGGCGCTGGCACTGGTCGGCACCACGGCGGGGCTCTACTGGCAGACCGGCTACCTCAACCAGCGCATCGCGTTGAGCGAAGCGGGCATCGAAGACGGCCGCCGCATCCTGGCGCTGGTGCGCGTGAAATACGCGGCAGGCGCGGTGTCGGGGCTGGACGTGGCGCAGGCCGGGCAGAACCTGGCAACGCAGGAGGCCGCGCACACCCAGCTGTTGCAGCAGCGCGTGGAGGCGCGCAACGCGCTGGCCATTCTGTTCGACCAGCCGCCGCAGCCGTTGGCCGTCGAGCCGCCGCAGCTGCCGGACATTGCACTGCCCGTCATCGACGCCGGTGTGCCGGCGAACCTGCTGGGCCGGCGGCCCGACCTTCGTGCGGCCGAACAGCGGCTGCGTGCGGCGCTGGCGAACGTCGATGCCACGCGCACCGGCTTCTACCCCGCGCTGAGCCTGACAGGGTCGCTGGGCACGTCGAGTGCCGCGCTGGGGGACCTGCTGAAGAACCCCGTGGCCACGCTGGGCGCCGGGCTGGCGTTGCCTTTCCTGCAATGGAACACCGCGCGGCTGAGCGTGGGCGTGTCGCAAACGCAGTACGAAGAGGCGGTGGTGGGCTTCAGGCAGTCGCTGTACACGGCGCTGTCGGAGGTGGAGAACGCGTTGTCGTCGCGCACGCAGTTGCGCGACGAGAGCGAGAAGCTCGCGCTGGCGTTGCAGGAGGCGCAGCGTGCGGAGCGGTTGTCCGAGGTGCGCTACCGCGCGGGGGCGACGGCGTTGCAGCCGGTGCTCGATGCGAAGGATCGGCGGCGTACGGCGCAGGTGTCGCTGGCGTTGAACCGGTTGAACCAGCTCAATGCGACGATGACGCTTTACAAGGCGTTGGGTGGGGCGGCCGTGGCGTTGTAGGCCGGCGGCCTCGGCGGCCCGGTGAACGTCAATCCTGGAACGGCGCCTTTTTGGCGAGCTTGCGAACCACCAACCCAGGCAGCCGCAGGACGAATTCGACCATCAGCCGCGCATGCATCCAGGTCAGCAGCACGTTGTCCCGCCCATAGCGAAAGTGCGACACGCCGCCTTCCTCCGCCGTCAGGTACTTCACCGGCGCATCGATGTTCACCGGCTTCACACCGCGCCAGGCCAGCCGCACGACCGCTTCGGTGTCGAAGTCGAAGCGCCGCATCCAGGGCTGGCGCGCCATGACGGCGATCAGGTCCGGCACCGGATACACGCGAAAGCCGTAGAGCGAATCGCCGACGCCGGCGAACAGGGTCTCCAGCTGCGTCCATCCGTTCGACACACGCCGCCCGCGCACGCGCAGCAGCGGCGCGCTGGCGTCGAACACCGGGCGGCCCAGCACCATCGTCTCGGGGCGGGCCAGCGAGGCCTTCATGAACGCGGGGATCAGGTCGGCCGGGTGCTGCCCGTCGGAGTCCATCGTCAGCGCATGCGTGAAGCCCGCGTCCTGCGCGGCGCGTAGCCCGTGCAGCACCGCCGAGCCCTTGCCCTGGTTTTGCGGCAGCAGCCACACGCGCAAGCCCGGGTCGCTGGCGGCCATCTGCTGCAGCCGCTCGCCCGTGCCGTCGTCGCTGCCATCGATCACCACCCACACGGGGCTCCATTGCGCGCGCGCCGCGGCAACGGTCGAGAACAGGCGTTCGCCCGTGTTGTAGCTGGGAATCAGGACAAGGTGGGTGCGCGAGGCGTCTGGCATTCGGGGGACGCGTCGGTGGCGCGCTGTTCCAGGTTTTGGCGAAAGTAGTGTTCCAGCTCGGCCTGCAGCACGTCGCTGTCCTGCGTTGGCGCAAATCGCTTGCCCAGCCGCAGCGTGAAAACGATCGGCAGCGGCGGCACGCGCCACAGCGGCCAGCCCTTGCCGAGGTAAGGCGAGTCGGTGTCGATGAACACCGTTTGAATGGGCGCCTGCGCCAGCTTGGCGATCAGCGTGGTGCCGGCACGAAAGGGGTTCAGCGGCGGCGTCACGGTGCGCGTGGCCTCGGGGAAGATCACCAACTGCCCGCCGTTGCGCAGGTCGTTCACCGCCAGGCGCACCATCGTGCGGGCCGACTTGTTGCTGATGTAGCGTGCCAGCCGGGCGCCCGCGCCCAAGAAGATGTTGCCCATCAGGTCGGCCTTCATGATGCAGGCGCTGCGGGGCAGGCGCGCCACCAGCAGCATCGCGTCGAGCATGGTCGGGTGGTTGGCCACGAAGATCACGCCGGGCTCCTTGCGCATCGGGTCCAGGCACGCCGCGTCGATGCGCATCATGCCGGTCGCCGAGGCCAGCCACCAGAACATCCGGTAGGCGAAGGCGATCGTCGTGCGGCCGAGCACGCGTGCCGGCGCAGCGGGCATCACCGGGTAGATCAGCATGGCCACCACGTTCCAGGCCAGCGAGATCAGGCCCAGGAACAGCAGCAGCGCGTAGAGCATCAACGCGAGCGGAATGGAGGTGAGGAATCGCAACACGCGAATCATTGAATCAGGCAATCGGACGGCGAGCGGTCGGACAAAGGCCGGTCAGGCACGCAGTTGCCCGGCCGCAACGGTGTGGGCCTCGATCTCGACCAGCAGGTCGCTGCGGCAGATGTCCGCTTCGAGGTACACCGCATGGCGCGCCATCGGCGCGTCCGCGCCGAGCGTGCCTTCGAGAATGCCGCGCACCGCCTCGGTGTCCGACGGATGGCGCACGTAGACCACGCAGTCGAGTTCGGCGAGCGAGAACTTCGCCGTGCCGCGCGCGTTGGCGGCGGCTACCACCGCCTGCAGGTTGCGCAGCGTTTCGCGCGTCTGCTCCAGCACGTCGCCGTGGTGCACGGTTTCGTGGCCGACGATGCTCGCCGTGCCCGAGATGAACAGCGCGATGTGGCCGTCGCCGATGTCCGACAGCGCCGCGCGCGAGAACGTGGGCGAGCGCGGGCCGTAGGTTTCGGGGTAGCGGTAGGCCGAGACCTGCCGGGGGTTCTCGACCGGCAGCGGTGCCTGCTGGCCGGCCAGGAAGCGGATCGACAGGGCGCCCTGATGGATGCCCAGCGCACAGGCGGCGGGTGCGCCTTCGAAGGCGGCACGGCCGGCCTCGAGGAATGCTTCCTGGCGGCCCTGGTTGAACTGGCGGTAGCGTTCCAGCCCGCCGCCGTCGGCGTTGATCTGGGGCAGGTAGTTCCAGATGCGCTGCAGGTGCGGCGCGCCGGCCTGGTCGAGCGTCTTGAACAGGTCCCGGTAGGCGCGGTGCGCGAGCTCGGCCAGGCCCTGTTGTTCGGTGGCCTCGTCGAGATCGATGGCGCCGAGCAGCCAGTGGCCGTCGCTGCGCCAGCGTGCGATGCCGGTGGTGCCCGACTCGATGTGCGGGCCGCTCACGTGCCACACGTCGGCCATCGCACCTTGCGGCGACAGCACGCGCGCGTTGACGGTCGGCATCCATGCCACGCCGTGCGGCGTTCCGTAGCCGAGCGCCGCGAAGGGCGCCTTGCCGCGGGTTGCCAGCGCCAGGCTGTCCGGCAACGAAAGGCGCTCGACGCGCAGATGGGAAGAGGTGTCGTCCTGAGCTCGCACTGTCAACTGGCCTCGCCGGTGTGTTCTGGTTTGACGGCGGTATAGGCGGAGAAGACGCCGAGGCTGGCATGTCGCTGCACGTCGCGAAAGCCCGCGGCGGCCAGCGCCTGCATCACCCGTCCGGGCGGAATGCAGGCCTCGATCGTGTCCCAGTAATAGCGCCACAGTTCCGAGGTGTTGCGCTGGCGGCCCACCATGCGGGCGATCAGCGGCACCACGGCACGCATGTAGCCCTTGAGCAGCGCCGTTGCGACGCGGCCTTCGGGCTTGGTGATCTCGAGCACCGCCACGCGTCCGCCCGGACGCAGCACGCGGTGGAATTCGCTGAAGGCCGCGGCCACGTCGCTGATGTGGCGCATGGCGTAGCCCATGCTCACGAAGTCGCAGCTGGCGTCCGGCCGGGGCAGGGCCTCGGCCACGCCGCGCACCAGCTCGACGCCGGGCAGCTTGACCTGGCCCATCATCCCGGGGCTGGGGTCCACGCCCACGAGGTGGCCGGTGGAGCCGATGAGCTTGAGCGCCTCGCGGGCGACGAGCCCGGTGCCGATGCCCACGTCGAGCACCTCGGCGCCCGCGGCGAGGCCGGCCTGGCGCAGCGCCGCGCGGCGGTACGAGGGGCCGGTGCCGAAGGCCAGCACGCTCTCGATGCGGTCGTAGTCCGCGGCGGTGCTGTCGAAGATGCGCAACAGGAACGCCTGATGCTCCGCCTCGGTCTTGTAGTACAGCGGCAAGGGAGCGTGGGGCGGCAGGGGGGCGGGATTTCCCTGCTCAACGGAAGGCGATGGCGTCATCGAACGATTATCACCAAAAGCCCCGGCCCGAAATCCGCGGGCCGCCGGGCGCTGTGTGCGCCGGACAGTAAACTCGCAGCTTGCTTTGAAAACACAAGACAGCGAGATAGAAAGCCATGGCCGGACACAGCAAATGGGCAAATATTCAGCACCGGAAGGGCCGCCAGGACGAGAAGCGCGGCAAGCTCTGGACCCGTGCCATCCGCGAGATCACGGTGGCCGCCCGTGCCGGTGGCGCTGACCTGAGCGCCAACCCCCGGCTGCGGCTGGCGGTGGAAAAAGCCAAGGCCGTCAACCTGCCGATCGACACCGTCAAGCGCAACATCGACAAGGCCACGGGCAATCTCGAAGGCGTCAATTACGAAGAAATTCGTTACGAAGGGTATGGCATAGGTGGCGCGGCGATCATCGTCGACACCATGACCGACAACCGCGTGCGCACCGTGGCCGAAGTGCGCCACGCCTTCTCCAAGCATGGCGGCAACATGGGCACCGAAGGCTCGGTGGCCTTTCAGTTCAAGCACTGCGGCCAGATCATCTTCGCCCCCGGCACCGATGAAGACAAGGTCATGGAAGTGGCGCTCGAAGCTGGCGCCGAGGACGTCGTCACCGACGACGACGGCGCCATCGAGGTGATCACCGCCGTGGCCGACTTCGAAGCCGTCAAGAACGCGCTGGAGGCCACCGGCCTGAAGCCCGACGCGGCCGAAGTCACCATGCGCGCCGAAAACACCGTGGACGTGACCGGCGAGGACGCCGCAAGAATGCAGAAGTTGCTCGACGTGCTCGAGGACCTGGACGACGTGCAGGACGTTTTTCACAACGCCTCGCTGTCCGAGTGATGCGCGACGAGCAGTGCGCGAATGAATGTTTGTTGAATCACAGCGAGAAATGAAGGCCCGCGAATGAAGGTACTGGTAATTGGGGGAGGGGGCCGTGAACACGCTCTGGCGTGGCGCCTGGCGCAGGCTGCCCGGGTGAGCCGCGTGTACGTGGCGCCCGGCAACGGCGGCACCGCGAGCGACGAGCGCTACGACTGCATCGACATCACCGAGCCCGCCGCGCTGCGCGAGTGGGCCATCAAGGAAAAGATTTCGCTGACCGTGGTCGGCCCCGAGGCGCCGCTGGCAGCGGGCGTGGTGGACGAGTTCCGCGCGCACGGCCTGCGCATCTTCGGCCCGACCCAGGCGGCCGCGCAGCTCGAAAGCTCCAAGGCGTTCTCCAAGGCGTTCATGAAGCGCCACAAGATCCCGACCGCCGAGTACGAGGCGTTCACCGACGCCGCGGCTGCGCACGCCTACATCGACGCCAAGGGCGCGCCCATCGTGGTCAAGGCCGACGGCCTGGCCGCAGGCAAGGGCGTGGTGGTGGCCATGACGGCACAAGAGGCGCACGAGGCCGTCGACTTCATGCTGGTCGACAACAAGTTCGGCGTGTCGCACAACGAAGGCGGCGCGCGCGTCGTCATCGAAGAGTTCCTGCAGGGCGAGGAAGCCAGCTTCATCGTGCTGTGCGACGGCAAGA
Source organism: Variovorax sp. 10N412 (assembly GCF_056394985.1). Taxonomy (NCBI): domain Bacteria; kingdom Pseudomonadati; phylum Pseudomonadota; class Betaproteobacteria; order Burkholderiales; family Comamonadaceae; genus Variovorax; species Variovorax sp. 10N412. The sequence goes on along the minus strand of NZ_JBFTIO010000002.1, from coordinate 350,154 downwards.
ACGTCACCGCGCTCGCCACCAGTCAGGACCACAAGCGCCTGCTCGATGGCGACGAAGGCCCCAACACCGGCGGCATGGGCGCGTATTCGCCCGCGCCCGTGGTCACGGCCGAGGTGCATGCCCGCGCGATGCGCGAGATCATCCTGCCGACCATTCGCGGCATGGAAAAGGACGGCATTCCGTACACGGGCTTCCTGTACGCCGGCCTGATGATCGACCCCGCCGGCCACCCGAAGACGCTCGAATTCAACTGCCGCATGGGCGACCCCGAGACGCAGCCGATCATGATGCGCCTGAAGTCCGACCTGTTCGAAGTGTTCTGGCACGCCACCGACGGCACGCTCGACCAGGTCGAACTGCAGTGGGACCGCCGCGTGGCGCTGGGCGTGGTGATGGCCGCGCACGGCTACCCGCTGTCGCCGCGCAAGGGCGACCGCATCACCGGCATTCCGCCCGAGGCGCCCGACGCCGTGGTGTTCCATGCCGGCACCACGCTGGACAACGGCGAACTCAAGACCAGCGGCGGCCGCGTGCTCTGCGTGACCGTGCTGGCCGACAGCGTGAAGCAGGCGCAGCAGCGGGTCTACGAGGTTGCGGCGCGTGTCAACTTCGACGGTGCGCAGTACCGCAAGGACATCGGCTTCCGCGCCTTGCAGGCGCGCACGGCCCCCGGCGCCTGATGCAGCACACCGATCCGTCGGCTGTCGGCGACTACCTGCGCGGACTGCAGCAGTCGATCATTGCGGCCGTCGAGCAGGCCGACGGCGGCACCTGCGTTCGCGATGCCTGGCACAAGGCGCCGGGCGAGCCGCTGCAGGGCCAAGGCCTGACCTGCATCCTCGAAGGCGGCGAGCTGTTTGAGCGCGCGGGCTGCGGGTTCTCGCAGGTGCGCGGCCCCAGGCTGCCGCCGTCCGCCACGCAGAACCGGCCCGAGCTGTCGGGCGCGCCCTTCGAGGCGATGGGTGTGTCGCTGGTGTTCCACCCGCGCAACCCCTTCGTGCCGATCGTTCACATGAACGTGCGCATGCTGGCGGCCCTGCCCGAAGGCGGCGATCCGGTCTGCTGGTTCGGCGGCGGCATGGATCTCACGCCCTGCTACGGTTTCGAGGAAGACGCGGTGCATTTCCACACCCTCTGCCGCGATGCACTCGCGCCCTTCGGTGACGACAAATACCCGCGCTTCAAGACGTGGTGTGACGAGTATTTCTTTCTGAAGCACCGCGGCGAGCAACGCGGTGTAGGCGGCATCTTCTTCGACGATTTCTCCGATGGCGGCTTCGAGAACGGCTTCGCGATGATCCGCTCGGTGGGTGACGGTTTCCTGCCGGCCTACATGCCCGTCGTCGAGCGCCGGCGCCACATGGCGTACACGGAGCGGGAGCGCAACTTCCAGCTCTACCGTCGCGGTCGGTACGTCGAGTTCAATCTGGTGTGGGACCGCGGCACGCACTTCGGTCTTCAGTCGGGTGGGCGCACCGAATCGATTCTTCTGTCGATGCCGCCGCTGGCCAGCTGGGCCTACCAGCAGCAGCCCGAACCTGGCAGCGCGGAAGCCGCGCTGTACAGCGACTTCATCGTGCGGCGCGACTGGTTGTGAGCCCTTCCGGCAAGGCACCGCGCATCGGCGTTTTCGGTGGCGCGTTCGACCCTCCGCACAACGCCCATGTGGCGTTGGCCGAAGCCGCACTGGCCCAGCTCGACCTGGCCGAACTGCACGTCATTCCCACGGGGCAGGCCTGGCACAAGAGCCGGCCGCTCACGCCGAAGCAAGACCGCCTTGCGATGGCGCGGCTGGCGTTCTCGGCACTGAAGGGCACCGTGGTCGTCGACAGCCGCGAAGTGTTGCGCGATGGACCCACCTACACGCTCGACACCCTGCACGAACTCCAGCAGGAACAGCCCGGCGGGCAGCTGGTTCTGATCATGGGCGCCGACCAGGCCAGCGCGTTGCCGACCTGGCACGGCTGGCAGGATATACTCCGCACTGCTATCGTTTCTGTAGCGTATCGCGCACTATCGACGGGCGACACTGCTCGTTTTGATCCGAAAATGCTTCCTGGCCTCCCGGCTGGCGCACGTTTCGAGGCGCTCGAATTGCCACTCATGGACACCAGCGCCACCGAAATCCGGCGGCGCGCGGCACTGGGCGTGGACATTTCCTCGCTGGTTCCGCCCACCGTTGCACGCTATATTGACCAACACCACCTCTACCGCTCTGCCTGATGACCACTGAAGCCGCCGCCAAGAAAGACACCCAGAAACTCCAGCGAGCCATCATCGATGGTCTCGAAGACGTCAAGGCGCAGGACATCCAGGTATTCGACACAGAACATCTGTCGCCGCTGTTCGAGCGCGTGATCGTGGCGTCGGGCACCTCCAACCGCCAGACCAAGGCGCTGGCCGCCAGCGTGCGCGACGCGGTGCGCGAAGCCGGTTTCGGCAAGCCGCGCATCGAGGGCGAGGAAAACGGCGAGTGGATCATCGTGGACTGCGGCGCCGCCGTGGCGCACATCATGCAGCCCGCCATCCGCCAGTACTACCACCTGGAAGAGATCTGGGGCGACAAGCCGGTGCGCGCCAAGCTCGGCGGTGCGAAGCCCGCCGCATCGGCCAGCGCGGCGGTGCCGGAAGAGCCCACCGGCAAGAAGAAGCCAGCCGTTAAGGAACCCAGCCTTCGCCGCGCCAGCGCTGCAAAGACCGCGATCCGCGCAGCCGAGCAGGAAGCCAAGGCCGCGAAGGCACCGGCCCGCAAGCCCGCATACAAGACTGCCGCAAAGACTGCGGCAAAGAAGGCGCCTGCCCGCAAGACCGGGACCACCGCGCGCGTGCCGGTCAAGGTGGTGGGCAAGCCTGCCGCCAAGAAAACCGCTGCGAAGCCGGCTGCGAAGACCGCGGCCGCCAAGAAGGCGCCTGCCAAGAAGGCACCCGCCCGCCGCGCATGAAGCTGCTGGTGGTCGCCGTCGGGCAGCGCATGCCCGATTGGGCGCAGACCGCCTGGGACGACTACGCCAAGCGCTTCCCGCCCGAGCTCAAGCTCGAGCTGCGCGCCGTCAAGACCGAGCCGCGCGGCTCCAAGACACTGGAAACCCTGTACGCCGCAGAGCGCGAGCGCATCGAAGGCGCCATTGCCCGCGGCATGCGCATCGTCGCGCTCGACGAACGCGGCACGGCGCTGACCACCAAGGCGCTGGCGACGCGGCTGCAGACCTGGCAAGGCGAGGGCGATGATGTCGCCCTGGTCATTGGCGGGCCCGATGGGCTCGACCCCGCGTTCAAGGCCGCGGCCCACGAACGCATCCGCCTGTCGGACCTGACGCTGCCGCACGCCATGGCGCGGGTGCTGCTGGTCGAGCAGCTGTACCGGGCATGGTCGGTCAACGCAGGTCATCCTTACCACCGCGAATGACGGGCGCCAACGGGCAGGCTGCGTTGCTCGAAGAGAAGGGGCATGCGCTTCTGCCGGCACTGTTGCCCCCCGATCTGCTGAAGGACACTGCGCAGTCCCTCGACCGCTGGCTGGGCCAGGCGGCAGGCAGCCGCAACCTGCTTACCCAGCTGCAGTGCCGCGACATGGCGGTTCAGGTGAAGGCAATGTTGGTCGCCAAGGGCCTGCTCGATGCTTCCTCGGTTGCGGTGCAGTGCACGCTGTTCGACAAGACGCCCGGGAGGAACTGGCTGGTCGCGTTGCACCAGGACACCTCGATTCCCGCATCGGGCGGCGGCCTGGCGAGCGTACTGAAGGAAGGCGAGCCCTATGTGCAGCCGCCCGTCGAGGTGCTGCAATCGCTGCTCGCCGTGCGCGTGCACCTCGACGATTGCGGTGCCGATGCAGGCCCCTTGCGCGTGGTGCCCGGCAGCCATCGCGCCGGACGGCTGGGCGATGCGCAAGTGCAGGCCCTGCGCGCCGAGCACGGCGAAGCTGTCTGCACCGCCGCGCGCGGCGACGCCTTGCTGATGCGCCCGCTGCTGCTGCATGCCTCGTCCCGCGCCAGCTTGCCGGCGCGCGCCGCGTGCTTCATTTTCTTTTCGGACCTGATCGCCTGCCGCATGGCCTGGTCTGGAACCGCACCGTCGCCGGCACCCAGCCGGCGCATCAGGAGAACTGAACCTTGTCGGCCTTCATCTACCTCGCCTCGCAGAGCCCGCGCCGGGCCCAATTGCTCGGACAACTCGGCATTCGCCACGAGCTGCTGCTGGCCGATGCCAGCGAAGACGCCGAGTCGCTCGAAGCGGTGCTGCCCAACGAGGCGCCCGCCACCTATGTGCAGCGGGTGACCGCGCTCAAGCTCGACGCGGCGGTGGCGCGCCTGCACCGCCGGGGCCTGGCCGAGGCGCCGGTGCTCTGCGCCGACACCACGGTGGCGCTGGGCCGCACCATCCTCGGCAAGCCCGAGGACGAGAAGGACGCGGCGCGCATGCTGCGGCTGCTTTCAGGTGCCACGCATCGCGTGCTGACCGCAGTGGCGTTGCAGCACGGCACGCACCGCCACGCGGCGCTCAGCGTCTCGCGCGTGCGCTTCGCGAAGATCACCGACGCGCAGATCGCGCGCTATGCGCAAAGCGGCGAGCCGTCGGGCAAGGCCGGTGCCTATGCCATCCAGGGCGCGGCGGCCGCGTTCATCGAGCACATCAGCGGGTCCTATTCGGGCATCATGGGCCTCCCCATGTTCGAGACCGCAGAGCTGCTTCGAAGCGCCGGTTTCAATACTTAAGAATTCCATGCAAGACATCCTGATCAACTGGTCCCCGCAGGAGACCCGTGTGGCGCTGGTCGAGCACGGCGCGGTGCAAGAGCTGCACGTCGAGCGCACGCTGGAGCGCGGGCTGGTCGGCAACGTCTACCTGGGCAAGGTGTCGCGCGTGCTGCCGGGCATGCAGTCGGCCTTCATCGACATCGGGCTGGAGCGCACCGCCTTCCTGCACGTGGCCGACATCGTGGCACCGTTCACGCCGGGCTCGCGCCCCAGCGCGCCCGCACCGGAGCGCGACCACCGCAACGGCGGCCCGATGGTGCCGATCGAGAAGCAGGTGTTCGAAGGCCAGTCGCTGCTGGTGCAGGTCATCAAGGACCCCATCGGCACCAAGGGCGCGCGGCTGTCCACGCAGATCAGCATCGCCGGGCGGCTGCTCGTGTTCCTTCCGCAGGACAACCACATCGGCGTGTCGCAGAAGATTCCGCCGGACCAGCGCGAGTCGCTGCGCAAGCGCATGCTCGCGCTGATCGAGGCGGCTGCCGCGGCCGACAGCGGCGGCGTGGTGCCGGTGAACACCGGCGGCTTCATCCTGCGCACCAACGGCGAGGAGTCCAGCGACGCCGAGCTGGCCGAAGACATCGACTACCTGCGCAAGACCTGGTCGCGCATCCGCGACGCCTCGATGCGCATGCCCGCGATGTCGCTGCTGCACCAGGACCTGAGCCTGCTGCAGCGCGTGCTGCGCGACATGACCAGCGAAGACACGCAGACCATCCGCATCGACTCGCGCGAACAGTTCGAGGTGCTGCTGAAGTTCGGGCTCGAATTCATGCCCAAGGCGGCCGGCAAGCTGCAGCATTACAAGGGCGAGCGCCCGATCTTCGACCTGTATTCGGTCGACGAGGAAATTGCCAAGGCGCTGGGCCGGCGCGTGGAGCTCAAGTCGGGCGGCTACCTCGTGGTCGACCAGACGGAAGCGCTGACCACGGTCGACGTGAACACCGGCGGCTTCGTGGGTGCGCGCAATTTCGACGACACCATCTTCAAGACCAACCTCGAAGCCGCGCAGGCCATTGCGCGGCAGCTGCGGCTGCGCAACCTGGGCGGCATCATCATCGTCGACTTCATCGACATGGCCCGCGACGACCACCGCGAGCAGGTGCTGGCGGAGTTCCGCAAGCAGCTGGCGCGCGACCGCGTGAAGACCACCGCGGGCGGCTTCTCGCAGCTCGGGCTGGTCGAGATGACACGCAAGCGCACGCGCGAATCGCTGGCGCACATGCTGTGCGAACCCTGCGTGGCCTGCGGCGGCCAGGGCATCGTGAAGACCGCGCGCAGCGTGGCCTACGACGTCATGCGCGAGATCCTGCGCGAGGCGCGGCAGTTCACCCCGCGCGAGTTCCGCATCGTGTCCTCGCCGCAGGTGATCGAGCTGTTCTTGGACGAGGAAAGCCAGCACCTGGCAGGACTGAGCGACTTCATCGGCAAGCCGATTTCGCTGCAGTCGGAGCCTGCGATCGGGCAGGGGCAGTACGACATCGTGCTGCTTTGAGCCCCGGTCAAGGCGCGGTCAACGCGCGCTCAAGGGGCGCTGAGGCGCGCAGCGCGCCTCAGAGGGTCGGGTCCTGCCCCGGCTTGGCGCTGCGCACCGCCAGCGTCTGCAGACGCGCGTAGAGCCCGTCCAGCGCCATCAGCTGTTCATGGCTGCCTTGCTCCGCGATGCGGCCTTGCTCCATCACGATGATGCGGTCGGCGTGCTGGATGGTCGACAGGCGGTGGGCGACGATCAGCGTGGTGCGGTTCTGCATCAGGCGCTGCAGGGCGTCCTGCACCAGCCGCTCCGATTCGGTGTCGAGCGCCGACGTGGCCTCGTCGAGCAGCAGCACGGGGGCGTTCTTGTAGAGCGCGCGCGCAATGGCCAGGCGCTGGCGCTGTCCGCCCGAGAGCTGCGTGGCGTTGTGGCCCAGCACGGTGTCTATGCCTTGCGGCAGGCCTTGCACGTGCGAACTCAGGTTGGCGGCTGCTATGCATTCCAGCACGCGCTCGCGGTCGATCTGCGAGCCCAGCGCCACGTTGGCAGCGAGCGTTTCGTTGAGCATCACCACGTCCTGGCTCACCATGGCGAACTGCGCGCGAAGGCTCTTGAGCGACCATTCGCTGGTGTCGTGCCCGTCGAGCAGCACCTGGCCGCCGCTGGGCTGCACGAAGCGCGGCAGCAGGTTGACCAGCGTGGTCTTGCCCGAGCCCGAGGGGCCGACGAAAGCCACGACCTGGCCGGGTTCGATGACGAGGCTCACGCCGTCGAGCGCGCGCTGTTCGTCGGCGCCGCGGTAGCTGACCTGCACATTGCGCAGCTCGATGCGGCCGTCGGCATGCGCCAGCGAGAAGCTGCCTTGCGACTCGGGCGCCACTTCGTCGATCAGCACCAGCCCGCGCTCCAGGGCGGCCAGGCCGCGCGTGATGGGGGCGGCCATGTCGGCCAGGCGGCGGATGGGCGCGATCAGCATCAGCATGGCCGTGATGTAGGCGACGAAGCCGCCCACCGTCAGGCCCTGTTCGCCGCTCTGCCAGAGCGCGATCATCACCACGACCGACAGCGCCAGCGACGCCATCATCTGCGTGAGCGGGGTGGTGGCGGCCTGTGCGATGGTCGACTTCACGGCCAGGCGGTTCAGCCTCTGGCTCAGCTGCTCGAAGCGCTCGCCCTGCGCCGCCTCGGCACCGTGCAGGCGCACCACACGGTGCGCCAGCACGTTTTCCTCGACCACGTAGGCGAGTTCGTCGGTGGCTTGCTGGCCCTGCTGCGTGAGGCGGTACAGGCGCTTGGAGAACACCTTCATGATCCAGGAGATGCTGGGCACCAGGAAGGCCACGATGAGCGTGAGCTTCCAGTTCAGGTACACGAGGTAGGCGAGCAGGGCGATCAGCGTGAAGCCGTCGCGCGTGAGGCCGAGCAGCGCCTGCACCAGCAGCATGGCGCCGGTCTGCACCTCGTAGACCACCGTGTTCGACAGCGCACTGGCCGACTGGCGCGTGAACAGCGCCAGCTCGGCGCCCATCAGCCGCTCGAACAGCACGCGCCGCAACCGCTGCATGCCTTCATTGGCAATGCGCGACAGGGCATATTGGGAGATGAACTGGGCGATGCCGCGCACCGCGAACAGCAGCAGGACGGCGGCCGGCACGATCCACAGCGCGAGCTGCCCGCGGTTGAAGCCGCGGTCAAGCAACGGCTTGAGCAGGGCGGCCATCAGGGGTTCGGTGATGGCGGCCATGAGGGCGCCGATCAGGCCGGTGGCCCACCATTGGCGCGAGCCGCCGAACCAGGTCATGAGTCGCGCCAGACGGCGCATCAGGGGGGGGCGCGCGTTCTCGCTGCCGGGGGAAGGTTGCATGGCGGCGGATTCTACGGGGGGCCCTTTCCGGCGGGCTGGCGCAGGTGCATTGAATCGGCCGTGTAGGACCGCGTCGCCGGATACACGTTTTGTGACGGCGACTGCGGGCCAGTGTGTAACATGTGGCCCGTCACGCCGGTAGGAAACTTTTTCGCCGGAAACCTCTCCGAACCGCATGAACAAGCCGTTGCCAACTCCAATTCCAACTCCTTCTTCATCGTTATTTGCACGCCGCTCGCTCATAGCGGCCCTTGCAGCCACCCCCATGCTTCCTGCACTGGCCCAGTTCCGGGTCGAGGTGTCGGGCGTTGGGCTCACGCAATTGCCCATTGCGCTCGTTCCGTTCAAGGGACAGGAAAGCTCGCCCCAGAAGATCTCCGACATCGTCCAGGCCGACCTCGAACGCAGCGGCCAGTTCCGCGGCGTCGACGCTTCGGGCCAGGCGCTGGACGAGGCCTCGCGTCCCGACCTGTCGCTGTGGCGCCAGCGCACGGCCGATTCGCTCGTGGTGGGCAGCGTCAGCAAGCTGGCCGACGGCCGCTTCGACGTGCGCTTCCGCCTGTGGGACGTGGTGAAGGGACAAGACCTGGGCGGCCAGAGCTACACCGTGCCGCAAGGTGACCTGCGCCTCGCGTCGCACCGCATCGCCGACTACGTGTACGAGAAGCTGACTGGCGAGAAGGGCATCTTCTCGACCCGCATCGCCTACGTCACCAAGGGTGGCAGCCGCTACTCGCTGTGGGTGGCCGACGCCGACGGCGAAAACGCGCAGGCTGCGCTGGCCAGCCCCGAGCCCATCATCTCGCCCTGCTGGTCGTCCAACGGCCAGCAGCTGGCGTACGTGTCGTTCGAGTCGCGCAAGCCGGTCGTGTACGTGCACAACGTTGCCAGCGGCCAACGCCGCCTGCTCGCGAACTTCAAGGGCTCCAACAGCGCCCCTGCGTGGGCACCGGACGGCAATTCGCTGGCGGTGACGCTCAGCCGGGACGGCGGCTCGCAGCTCTTCACCATTCCGGCCAGCGGCGGCGAGCCGCGCCGCCTCACGCAGAGCTCCAGCATCGACACCGAGCCGGTCTACTCCGCCGACGGCAGCACCATCTACTTCGTGAGCGATCGCGGCGGCGCGCCGCAGATCTACAAGATGGGCGCCAGCGGCGGCAACCCGACCCGGGTGACCTTCAGCGGCACCTACAACATCTCTCCGTCTGTCAGCGGCGATGGCCGGTGGTTGGCCTACATCTCACGCGTGGGCGGTGCCTTCAAACTCCATGTAATGGAGTTGTCCACCGGCACAGTGAACGCCATCACCGACACGACGGCTGACGAAAGTCCGAGTTTTGCCCCGAACAGCAAGTTGATCGTCTACGCCACGCAGCTGCAAGGCCGAGAAGCGCTGATGACCACCACGCTCGACGGAAAAATAAAAGCCCGGCTGGCAGGACAGGCGGGAGACATAAGAGAACCGGACTGGGGTCCGTTTCAAAAGCAATGATCAAGGTTTATTTGAGGAGTTCGAAATGTTGAAACGCACAATTTATTCGCTGGCCATCGTGGCTCTTATTGCTGGTTGCTCGTCGGGCACCAAGCTCAACGACACCCCGGTCACCGACCGCTCCGGCGCTGGCGCCGGCCAAGGTGGCCAGAGCAGCGTGGCGCCCGTCACCATCGATCCGAACGCGGGCACCGCGCAAGGTCCGGTCAATGTGGCCCGCATCATCTACTTCGACTACGACAGCTACACCGTCAAGCCTGACTTCCAGTCGGCCATCGACGGTCATGCGCGTTTCCTCAAGGCGAACCCGCAACGCCGCATTTCGATCGAAGGCCACACCGACGAACGCGGTGGCCGCGAGTACAACCTGGCACTGGGCCAGAAGCGCTCCGAAGCCGTGCGTCGTGCACTGACCCTCCTGGGTGTGAGCGACAACCAGATCGAAGCCGTGAGCTTCGGCAAGGAAAAGCCGGCCGTCACGGGCTCGGGTGAAGAAGTCTGGGCGCAAAACCGCCGCGCCGAAATCACGTACCGCCGGTGATGCATCGCGCTGTGTTGCGAGGCGCAGCGTTGGCTGCGGCCTTGCTTTGCGCCTCGGTCGGTTCGCAGGCCGCGTTGTTCGAGGACGACGAGGCCCGCAAGGCCATCCTAGACCTGCGCCAGCGCGTCGAGGCCATGCGCCAGCAGACCGACCAGCGGCTGACCGACGAAAACGGGCAGCTGCGGCGCAGCCTTCTCGACCTGCAAAGCCAGATCGAGCAGATGCGCGGCGACCTGGCCCGCATGACCGGGCAGAACGAGCAGCTCACACGCACGCTGAGCGACATGCAGTCGCGCCAGACCTCCCTAGACGACAAGCTCAAGCAGAGCGAGCCGTCGAAGGTGTCCGTGGACGGCCGCGAGTTCAACGCCGACCCCAAGGAAAAGGCCGATTTCGAAGCCGCCCTCGGCGTGTTCCGCGCGGGCCAGTTCGCGCAGGCGCAAACTGCCTTCGCCGAATTCGTCAAGCGCTATCCGCAAAGCGGCTACAACGCCTCGGCGTTGTTCTGGCTGGGCAATGCGCAGTACGCCACGCGCAACTACAACGAAGCCATTGCGAACTTCCGCTCCATGCTCTCGCTCGCGCCCGACCATGCCAAGGCCCCCGAGGCCGTGCTGTCGATCGCGAACTGCCAGATCGAGCTGAAGGACACGCGCGCCGCGCGCCGCACGCTGGAAGACCTGACCAAGGCCTACCCGCAGTCCGAAGCTGCACAGGCCGGACGCGAGCGCCTCTCGCGCCTGCGCTGATCCCTGCGGACCTCGCTTGAGCGCCGTCATCACTGCCGATATCGCGTCTTCTGTCGCCGCGGATGTCTTCACCGACACCGCGGCGCCTGACTTTGCGCGCCGCTTCGGCGGCCTCGAGCGCCTATACGGCGTTGCGGGTGCCGCACGCATCCGCGATGCGCATGTCTTGGTCGTCGGTATTGGCGGCGTGGGGTCGTGGGCGGTCGAGGCCCTGGCGCGCAGCGGGGTCGGGCGCTTGACGATGATCGATCTGGACCATGTGTCGGAGTCGAACATCAACCGCCAGATCCACGCGCTCGAAGCGACGGTGGGGCAGGCCAAGGTCGAAGCGATGCGCGAGCGCATCGCGCAGATCAACCCCGCGTGCAAGGTGCACGCGATCGACGAATTCGTCGAGCCCGGCAACTGGATCACGCTGCTCGACGCGGCGCAGGCTGCGAACGGGCCGGCAACGGCCGTCATCGACGCTTGCGACCAAGTGAAGGCCAAGCTGACCATGGCCGCATGGGCGCGTTCTTCGCGCGCTGCGTTCGTCACGGTGGGGGCGGCGGGCGGCAAGCGGCTGGCGCACAAGGTCGACATCGACGACCTGTCTCAGGTCACGCACGACCCGCTGCTGGCGCAGCTTCGCCAGCGCCTGCGCAAGGAGCACGGCGCTCCGCGCGAGGGAAAGAAGATCGGCGTGACCTGCGTCTTCAGCCGCGAAAGCGTGGCGCCGCCCGATGCGTCGTGCGCCATCGAAGGCGACGGGTCGCTCAACTGCCACGGCTACGGATCGGTGGTCAGCGTGACCGCGACTTTCGGTCAATGCGCGGCAGGTTGGGTGCTCGATCGAATAGCGTCGAACGTCGCGCTATAATCTTAGGCTTTGCCGGATTCAACGTCGGCAAAAAGCAAAAAAATGGTTCCGGGACGTTAGCTCAGTTGGTAGAGCAGCGGACTTTTAATCCGTTGGTCACTGGTTCGAATCCAGTACGTCCTACCAGAACCCTTTGCAGGATCATCAAAGCCAGCTGTCTACCCGATAGCTGGCTTTTTTCTTGGGAACCGAACTCCCGTTCGACACGCCACCCGCTGCCGGACGAACTCAAGTGTCATCTGCACTGTGAATACCGCTGCCGCCTTTCTTCCGTCCCACCACAACCTGTGGGTTGTCGCCGCGTCGCTGCTCCTGGCGACACTCGCTTCGTACGTGGCGCTGGACCTGGCGCGCCGCGTCCGGCACGCCAGCGGAAAGCCGCACCTGCTGTGGTGGGGCATCGGGTCGCTGGCCATGGGCACGGGCATCTGGTCGATGCATTTCGTCGGCATGCTGGGTTTCACGCTGCCGATCGCGCTCGGCTTCTCGGGGGCGACGACGCTGACATCATGGGTGGCCGCCGTGACCGCATCCGGCATTGCGCTGTGGGTGGCCAGCGAGGCGGACTACAGCCTTCGGCGCATCGCCATCGCCTCGCTGGCCATGGCCGTCGGCATCTGCGGGATGCACTACATCGGCATGGCCGCGCTGGACATGTCGCCGCCCATCGTGTGGCACGTGCCGACCGTGCTGGCATCGCTGCTGATCGGCCTGGCCGCCTCGGCCGCGGCGCTGTTCATCTTCAAGTACCTCGGCGAGGTCCACAGCGCCCATCGGGTGGCCTTTCAGCTGCTGGCCGCGGTGGTCATGGGCATCGCGATCTGCGGCATGCACTACACGGGCATGGCGGCGGCGAACTTCCCGGCGGATTCGGTCTGCCGCAGTGCAGACGGGCTGTCGGGCTCCGAACTCACCGCCATCGTCGTGCTGGCGTCGGGCCTGCTGCTGCTGGGCACGCTGTTCACCTCGATCCTGGAGTCGCGGCTGCAGCAGGTTGCCAGGCGCCTGTCGCGCTCGCTCGAGGAAGCCAACGCCGAGCTCACGCAGGCCAACCGGGAACTGCAGAAGCGCGCTTTCACCGATGCGCTGACCGGCCTGCCCAACCGGATCCTGTTCGAAGACCGGCTGCGCCACGCGCTGCTGCGCATGGAGCGAGCCAACCAGCACCAGGTGGAAGAGCGCATTGCCGTGCTCTTCGTCGATCTCGACGGCTTCAAGCCGATCAACGATTCCTTCGGCCATGCGGCCGGCGACCAGATCCTGCGCGCCGCCGCCGAGCGGCTCGCCGACGCCACGCGGGAAAGCGACACCGTGGCACGCATCGGGGGCGACGAGTTCCTGCTGCTGTTCGAAGGCGTGAGCGACCGCGCGGAGTGCGCGCAGGCGGCCAACCGGGTGCTGCGCGCGCTCAGCCAGCCTTTCAACGTGATGGGCAGGCAGTTGCAGATTGCCTGCTCGATCGGAATCGTGCTGCATCCGGAGCAGGGCGAGCCCGACAAGCTCGTGGCCAACGCCGACGCCGCCATGTACGAGGCCAAGCGCGCCGGCGGCGGCAACTATGTGATGTTCGAGTCGCACATGGGTGCCGACGTCGTGAGGCAACTGCAATTGCAAAGCGACCTGCGCCGGGCGGTCGAGCTCAAGCAGTTCGAGCTGTACTACCAGCCCAAGATCAACGGCGCGGGCGACACCCTCAGCGGCGTGGAGGCGCTGGTGCGCTGGAACCACCCGCAGCAGGGCCTGATCGGTCCAAACGACTTCATCGGCCTGGCGGAGCGCTTCGGCCTGATCGTGCGCCTGGGCGACTGGATTCTGGACGAGGCCTGCCGCCAGATCGCGCAATGGCGGGCGCAAGACATCTGGATGAGCGTGGCGGTCAACCTGTCGGTCATGCAGCTGCGCGAGATCGATTTCGTCGCGCGCGTCGAGCAGACCCTGGCAAGGCACCAGGTGCCCGCCTCCTTGCTGCTGTGCGAGATCACCGAGTCGGTCGCCATGGAAGACATCAAGGCCACCCAGCGCACCTTCGAGGGGCTGGCGCGCGTGGGCGTGTTCCTGTCGATCGACGATTTCGGCACGGGCTATTCCAGCCTGAGCCATCTGCGCAAGCTGCCGGCGCGCCAGGTGAAGATCGATCGCAGCTTCGTGCAGGACCTGCAGGCCAAGGGCGACGCGCGCGCCGTGGTGGACGCCGTCATCCGCCTGGCCCATGCGCTGGGCTTGAGCGTGGTCGCCGAGGGCGTGGAGAACGAGGCGCAGCGCGACATCCTGCTCGCCATGGGGTGCGACGAACTGCAGGGCTTTCTCTATTCGCGGCCCTTGCCCGCGGGCGACTTGCTCGAGTGGTTCTCCAGGCGCGAAGGCGCCGCCGCGGGCTGAGGCCTCAGGCCTCAGGCCTCAGGCGCCACGCTCCCCGGCAATGCAGGAGCCGGGGACGGCGCGGGTGCAGGTGCCACCCCGTCGCCGCTTTCTTCCTTCTGGTGCCGCGCCGCGATGGCCAGGTACATCGCCGGCACCACGAACAGCGTGAACAGCGTGCCGATCGACAGCCCGCTGAAGATCACGATGCCCATCGCCTTGCGCCCGGCTGCACCGGCACCCGAGGCGATGACGAGCGGCAGCACGCCGAACACCATGGCCGCTGTGGTCATCAGAATGGGCCGCAGCCGCGTGCCCGCCGCCTCGACGATCGCGTCCAGCTTGCTCAACCCCTGCTTCTGCAGCCGGTTGGCCACTTCCACGATCAGGATGCCGTGCTTGCTGATGAGCCCCATCAGCGTCACCAGCCCCACCTGCGTGTAGATGTTCATCGAGGCGAAGCCCCAGAAGATGAAGATCATGGCGCCGAAGAGCGCGAGCGGCACCGACACCAGGATGACCACCGGGTCGCGGAAGCTCTCGAACTGCGCGGCCAGCGCCAGGAACACGATGATCAGCGCGAACAGGAAAGTGATGGCGAAGTTGCCCGACTCCTGCACGAACTGGCGCGACTGGCCCGAGTAGTCGACCGTGTAGCCGCTGGGCGCGAGCTGCTGCACCACGCCGCGCAGGTACTCCAGCGTTTCGCCCTGGGTGCCGCTGGGCACGCCCTGGATGGTCACGGAGTTGAGCTGCTGGAAGTGGTTGACCGTTTCGGGCTGCACCGTGTACTTCAGGCTCGCCACGGTGCTTGCGGGCACCACGCCGTTGGGCGTCTTGATGTAGAAGTTGAGCACGTCCGACGGGTTGAGCCGGTCGACCTGCTGCACCTGCGGAATCACCTTGTACGAGCGGCCCGAGATCGAGAAGTAGTTGACGTAGCCGCCGCCGAGCGCTGCGCCCATCGCGTTGCCCACGTCCTGCTGGGTGATGCCCAGCGTGGCGATCTTGTCGCGGTCGACCACCACCGTGGCCTGCGGCAGGTCGATCTTCAGGTCGGCGTCGATGTAGTAGAACTTGCCGTCCGCGCGCGCCTTGTCCATCACTTGCTGCGCCAGCGTGTTCAGGTTCTCGAAGGGCTCGGTCGTCTTGATGACGAACTGCACCGGCAGGCCCGAGGCGCCCGGCAGCGCCGGGAACTGGAAGGCCACCACCTTGGCGCCGGCGATGCCGTTCCAGCGCTTCTGCAGGTCGGTCTGGATGTCGTGCGCGCTGCGCGTGCGCTGGTCCCAGGGCTTGAGCAGCACGCCGGCAATGCCCGCGTTGGTGCTGGGCACGCCGGTGAGCTGGAACAGCTGCTCGTACTCGGGCGTGTCGTGCGCGACCTTGAAGATCTGGTCGGCGTAGGTCTGCATCTGGTTGATGGTGGCCGTGGGCGCGCCCACCACCTGCGACAGCACGATGCCCTGGTCTTCTTCCGGTGCGAGCTCGGACTTCGACATCTTGAACATCACGAACAGCAGCGCCACCAGGATGGCGCCCATCACGAGCATCACCGGCCAGGTCTTCAGCACCCCGCGCAGGATGAGCTGGTAGCGCCGGTGCACGCGCTCGAAGGTGTGCTCGATGAAGGTCGCGAACTTGCCGCTGTCCTGCTCGGGCTTGAAGAAGCGCGAGCACATCATGGGCGACAGCGTGAGCGCGACGATGCCCGACACCACCACCGAGCCCGCAAGCGTGAATGCGAACTCGGTGAAGAGCGACCCGGTGAGCCCGCCCTGGAAACCGATGGGCACGTACACCGCCACCAGCACCACGGTCATCGCCAGGATGGGCCCGCCCAGCTCGCGCGCGGCGAGCAGCGACGCCTGCAGGGGCGACTTGCCCTCGCGCATGTGCCGGTCGACGTTCTCCACCACGATGATGGCGTCGTCGACCACCAGCCCGATGGCCAGCACCAGCGCCAGCAGCGTGAGCAGGTTGATGGAGTAGCCCAGCACCAGCATCACGAAGAAGGTGCCGATGAGCGACAGCGGCATCGCGATGACGGGTACCACCACCGCGCGGAAGCTGCCCAGGAACAGGTAGATGACGATCGTGACGATCACCAGCGCCTCGACCAGCGTCTTGATCACTTCGCTGATGGAGGTGTTGATGAAGTCCGTCGAGTCGTAGACGATCTTGCCGGTCAGGCCCGTGGGCAGCTGCGACTGCAGGTCGGGGAACACGGTGCGCACCTGCTTGGCCACGTCCAGGATGTTGGCCTCGGGCGCGACTTTGATGCCGATGAACACCGAGCGCACGCCGTTGAAGGCCACGTTGAAGTCGTAGTTCTCCGAACCCAGCGTGACGTTGGCCACGTCCTGCAGCCGCACGATGGCGCCGTTGCTGCTCTTGACCGACAGCTGCTTGAACTCGTCCACGCTGTGCAGCGAGGTGCCGGCCGTGAGCGGCACGCTCACCATCTGGCCCTTGCTGGTACCGACCGCGGCCAGGTAGTTGTTGGCGCTGAGCGCGGCGCTCACGTCGGTGGCGGTCACGCCGTAGGCGGCCATCTTCTGCGCGTCGAGCCAGGCCCGCAGCGCGAAGGTGCGCGCACCCAGGATTTCGGCGGTCTGCACGCCGGGAATGGCGTTGAGCTTGGGCTGCACCACGCGCACCAGGAAGTCGGTCACGTTGTTGTTGGGCAGCGTGTCGCTGTAGAA
Source organism: Variovorax sp. 10N412 (assembly GCF_056394985.1). Taxonomy (NCBI): domain Bacteria; kingdom Pseudomonadati; phylum Pseudomonadota; class Betaproteobacteria; order Burkholderiales; family Comamonadaceae; genus Variovorax; species Variovorax sp. 10N412. The sequence goes on along the minus strand of NZ_JBFTIO010000002.1, from coordinate 333,361 downwards.
GCCGATGTACATCGCGTCGGTGGTCTGGCCCGTGGCCACCGTGAGCACAGGCTGCTGCGCCTGCGGCGGCAGCTGGTTGCGCACGGAATTGACCTGCGTGTTGATCTCGGTCAGCGCGCGGTTGGAGTCGTAGTTCAGCCGCAGCGTGGCGGTGATGGTCGACACGCCCAGGCTGCTCGAGGAAGACAGGTAGTCGATGCCCTGCGCCTGCGACACGGCCGCCTCCAGCGGCTGCGTGATGAAGCCCGCGACCGTGGCCGCGTCCGCACCGTAGTAGGCGGTGCTGATGGTGACCACGCCGTTCTCGGTCTTGGGGTACTGGTTGACCGGCAGGCCGGACAGCGCGCGCAGCCCGAGCACCACGATCAGCAGGCTCACCACCATCGCCAGCACGGGCCGGCGGATGAAGATGTCGGTGAAGTTCATGCGGCGGGCCTCACCTTTCCTGGGGCTTCGGGTTCGGGTCGTTGGTCGGCTGGACGCTGTTGTCCACCGTGACCGGCGTGCCGTTCTTCAGCTTGTTCTGCCCGCTGCTCACCACCACCTGGCCGGCCTGCAGGCCCTTGACGATGGAGATCTGGTCGCCGCGCGTCGGGCCGGTCTCGATGAAGACCTGCTGGGCGATGAGCTGCGGCTTGCCTTGTGCATCGGTGGCTGGCGCGGGGGCCGGCGTTCCCGCGGCACCGGGGGCACCAGGCTTTGGCGGCTCGGCCTGCTTCACCACGTACACCGTCGAGCCGTAGGGGTTGTAGGTCACGGCGGTGGAGGGCAGCGTGAGCCGTTCCTGCGCGCCGCCGATGTCGATCTTCACGTTGGCGAACATGCCGGGCAGCAGCACCTGCTTCGGGTTGGCGATGGTGGCCTCGACCTGCACGTTGCGCGTGGCCGAATCGACCTTGGGGCTGATCGCGTTGATCTTGCCGCTGAAGGTCTGGTCGGGGAAGGTGTCGACCGACAGGTTCACCACCTGGCCGACCGCGAGGCCCGCGAGCTGTTGCTGCGGCAGCGAGAAGTCGACGTAGATCGGGTCGAGCGTCTGCAGCGTGACCAGCTTGTCGCCCGCGTTCACGTACTGCCCCGGGTTGAGCGCCGAGATGCCCAGGCGGCCCGCGAAGGGCGCGCGGATCGACTTCTTCGCCACCACCGCGGCCTGCTGTTCGACCTGCGCGCGCTTGGCCTTGAGGTCGTTGGTGTCGGCGTCGATCTGCGCCTGGGCCACGGCCTGCACCGCCAGCTGTGCCTGGTCGCGCTTGAGCACCGTGGCGGCCTGCGCCGCGGCGGCTTCGGCGGAATGCAGCAGGGCGATGTCGGAGTCGGCGTTGAGCTCGACCAGCAGCGCGCCGGCCTTCACGTCCTGGCCCGACTTGAAATGCACGGCGCGCACCAGGCCCGCCACCTCGGTGCTGAGGTCGGCGCCGCGCACCGGATTCAGCGTGCCCACCGCGGTGAACTGCGACTGCCACTGCAGCTTCTGCACCTCGACCGTCGACACGGTCTGCGCGCCCGGCTTGGGAACGGCCGCAATCAGCGCGCGGATCTGCAGGAACTTGCCGAGCGCGAGCACGGCGACCAGCAGCAGAACGCAGCCGATCATGATGATCATTCTCCGGGTCATAGGTAGGCTTTTCTTGGAGTTATTGGAGGGTGGTCAGTTGCGGGTGGCCGCGGGCTGGCCGGCCGGCGCGAAGGGCACGGAAGGGGCGGAAGGGGCCGACTGGGCCGGCGCGATCACCGCATCGGCCAGCGCACCGCGGTTCCACCAGCCGCCGCCCAGCGCCTGGAACAGCGCGGCCGTGTCGGCATAGCGCGCGGCCTGCGCCTGCACCAGCGCGGTGTGCGTCTGCAGCCAGGCCTGCTGCGCGGTGAGCAGCGTCACGTAGCTCACCGCACCGGCGCGGAACTGCGCGGTCGACAGGTCGAGCGACTGCCGGGCCAGCGACTCGGCCGTGGCCTGGGTCTGCAGCGCCGTGGCGTCCAGCTCCAGCGCGCGCAGGGCATCGGCCACGTTCTGGAACGCGCCCAGCACGGTGTTGCGGTACTGCGCCGCCGCCGAGTCGTAGGCCGCGACCGCCGCGCGCTGCTGGGCGCGCAGCGCGCCGCCGTTGAAGATCGGCTGGGTGAGCCCGGCACCGATGTTCCACAGGGTGGTCGGGCCGGTGAACAGGTCGCGTGCGCGCAGCGCGCTGTTGCCGTAGCTGCCGCTCAGCTGGATCTGCGGATACAGGTTGGCCGTGGCCACGCCGATCGCCGCGCTGGCCTGGTGCAGTTGCGCCTCGCTGGCGCGCACGTCGGGCCGCTGGCGGGCGAGCTCGGAGGGCAGCGACAGCGGCAGGGCCTCGGGCAGCGACAGGCTCGCCAGGTCGAACTCGGGCAGGCCCGCCTCGGACGGCAGGCGCCCCGCGAACACCGCGAGCTGATGGCGCGTTTGCGCCAGTGCCTTCTGGATGGGCGGCAGGGTGGCCGTGGTTTGCGCGACCTGCGTGCGCTGCTGCAGCACGATCGACTTGGAGATGGCGCCGGTGTCGAACTGCTTTTCGATCACGTTGAGCTGCTCGCGTTGCGCCTGCAGCACTTCGAGCGCGGCCTGCAACTGGGCGCGCAGCGAGGCCTCGCGGATGGCCGTGGTCACCAGGTTCGATGTGAGCGTGAGGTACACCGCCTCGACCTGGTAGCGCTGCGTCTCGACGGCGGCCTGCGCGCTTTCGAGCTGGCGGCGTGAGCCGCCGAACACGTCGAGGTTGTAGCTGACGTTGACCGACGCGTTGTACAGCGTGAGCAACTGGCCGCCCGGCACCTGCGAGGTGATTTCGGACGCGCGTTCGCGCTGCGCGCCGAGCTGCGCCGAGACCTGCGGCCACAGCAGGTTGCCCGACTTGGCGTCGTAGGTGGCTTCGGCCTGCCGCAGCGCGGCCTGCGCCGAGGCGAGCGTGGGACTTTGCGCGAGCGAGGCGCGGATCAGCTGGTCGAGCGGCTCGGAACGGAACACGTCCCACCACTGCGCGGGAATGTCACGGCCCGGCAGCAGCGTCTGGGCCTGGCCGCCCGGCACGTCGGCCTGCGCGGTGCGCGCGGGCACGGGTGCGGGGGTGTAGTCGGCGCCCTGCGCGGCCACGGGCAGGTCGGGCGTCTTGAAGTCGGGGCCGACCGCGCACGCGCTCAGCAACAAGGCGGCGCCGAGCGCGGCGCCCTGCATGGCCCCGGGAATCCCTGAGGCAGGCCACCCTCGTCGCCGGCGCGCGGGGGCCGCGCGCGGCGAAAAGGGTATGTCCTCCAACGCGTTGTGGTTTCGATGTGGCATGGGGCAGCGTTTGTACACCCGGAACGGCACGGGCACCTGACTTGTTTCTGAATGTCGTCGCGACCGCCGCGCAGCGCGAGCGCGATGAGACGAAATTGGTATTACGGGGCGCGAAGTGCATCGGTGCAGCGCGAAGCGTGGCCGTGTTTTTCTTTTTTGCCGGGGCCGAATCTGTTCCGCGCGGGCACCCGTATTGATTCCAGCCGCCGCCATTTCGCGGTGGTTCATTCATTCATCTGGAGCAATTTCCATGCAGAGCAAACTTCATCGCATCGCCGCCGTCTCTCTCGCCGTCGCGCTGTCCGCAGGGGCCTTCTCGGCCATGGCGGCTTCTGTCATGGTGGGCGGTGCGCCGATGCTGCCGACCAAGGACATCATCGACAACGCCGTGAACTCGAAGGACCACACCACGCTGGTCGCTGCCGTGAAGGCCGCGGGCCTGGTCGACACGCTCAAGGGCCCGGGTCCGTTCACCGTGTTCGCGCCCACCAACGCCGCCTTCGCCGCACTGCCGGCCGGCACGGTCGACACGCTGCTCAAGCCCGAGAGCAAGGACGCCCTGACCGGCGTGCTGACGTACCACGTCGTGGCGGGCAAGCTGGATGCGGCCGAGCTGAAGAAGGAAATCAAGGCCGGCAAGGGCTCGGCCGAACTGAAGACGGTGGCCGGCGGCGTGCTGGTGGCCAAGGAAAAGGGCGGCAAGATCACGCTGACCGACGAAAAGGGCGGCACCGCCACCGTGACCATTCCCAACGTGTACCAGTCGAATGGCGTGATCCACGTGGTCAACAAGGTGCTGCTGCCCAAGTGATCTTCGCTTGCAGGCTCGCCCAAAAAAACAGCCCGCTGTAAGGCGGGCTGGAAGGTGACCTGCTGGAGGAGGGAGGATCAGAGAGTGCAGGCCACAGGGAGAGACATGACTATCTCTCCCGAACCTGCACACAACCTGACCTCGTTGAAATCTTGTCTCGAAAGACGACGGACAGTCAGTCCTCGTCTTCCCACTTCCCCACGACGGTGCCCAGCACGGTGAACGCCACGCGAATGGGTTCGTGCCTCGGGTTCAGCGGCATCAGCCAGCGCCTGCCGTCCTCGTGCTTGAACACCTTGCATGTGACCTCGCCGGTCTCGTCGAGCCTCGCGACGACGCGCTCGCCGTCTTCGGGCGTCTTCAGTTGCGTGTCGACGAACACGAGCGACCCCGCCGGGTAGCTCTTCAGCTGACCGCTGTTCGCGGTCATGCTGTTGCCGCGCATGCGCAGCGCGTAGGTGTCCAGGCTGTGATGCGCAATGCAGGGAATCCAGCGCTCGGGCTGGCGCTGCTGCGTTGCTGGAAGTTCTCCCCAGTGCGCGGCGTCTTCCCACGCGATCAGCGGCACGGTGCCCGGCGTGTTCGGATTGAACGCCGGGCTCACGGGCGGCGAATGGGTCACGCGATAGGGCCCTGCCGGCTCGTTGACGAGATACAGGGACCGGCGGATCTGGTTGGGGTCCCAGGGCGCGGGTCCGTCGCCGGTGTCCAGCCAGTTGGGATCGGCGCGGTAGGCCCGCGCCAGGGCCAGCACGCTCATCGACCGGCTGGTGTCTCCACGCTCGATCTTCGAAATGCTGGACTGCTTGACGCCCGAAGCAGCCTCGGCTTGCTTCTGCGTCATCTTGGCGAATTTACGCGCGGCCAAGGCGCGGCTTGCAATGGTCTCCATGGCCGGAATTTAAGCCCAGATGAATATTCCATGGAGACTCTAGAATATTAAAAAAAGGGAGGACGTCCATGAAGCCACGCGAGTTGGTCAAGGCGTTGAGAGCCATGGGGCTGACGCAGATGCAGATCCAGCAGAAAACTGGAATTCCACAACCGACGGTCAGCAAGATCGGCCTGGGGCGGGTGAACGACGTGATGTCGCGCCACTACCTGGCGTTGCTGGCCGCCTACGAGCAGCAGCTGAAGGAAGAGGCGGCGCGCCCGTCGAGCGCCTTCGATGTTCCACCGCCCCATGACTGAGGCGTGCATGGCCCTCGGTCGTCGGGCCTGTGGCTCGACCGTGCACTGTGCGCAGTGGTGGCGCTGCTGTCCCTTGCGGGGCTGATCTACGGGCTGGCGATGGGGCGCACGGCCTGGGCCGGGGGCAGCTGCTTCGGGCTGGCCGGGGCCGCGTGGGCGGCGCAGGTGCTGTTCGACCGCGAGGCGCTCAGGCGCTCGCGTGCGGTTCGGGCGGCGCGAGGGCGAGCGTGGCGCTGACGCGCACGCAGTCCTTGATGTGCTGCTCGCCCAGCGCGCGCAAGGCCGCATAGCCCAGCGCGGCCGACACCAGCTGCCCCGCAATGGGCACGTACTTGGTCGCCTGCTTGGCCGTGAGGCGCACGCCCGCGTGCTTGGCCAGGCGGATCAGCAGGTCGCGCGTGACCAGCCGTCCGACCAGCAGCGCGCCCACCGTGGTGGCCGCCTTCTGGATGCGCTCGCGCTGGTGCGGCGCGAGCTTTTCGACCTGGGTGACCGAGAGCCCGAACTCGGCACTGATCTGCGGCACCAGCCGCGACAGCAGTGCCGCATCGGCCGCCCAGTCGATGCCGGGCAGCGGCACGGCGCTGGCCGCGGCCGCCATCAGGGCCTTGCGCCCGATCAGGCGGCGGCTGCGCAGCACGGCGGCGATGAGCTTTTCATCGCCGCCGGCGAGTTCGATGGCAGACGGCATCCGGTGCCCCTTGTCAGGTTCAGGCCGCGAGCGCTTCGAGCTGGTCCGACAGGGCCAGCCAGCGCTCTTCGAGGCGGCCGATTTCGTCGTTGAGGGCCTTCAGCCGCTTGCCCGCATCGGCAATCTCGGCGGAAGGCAGCGGCTGGCTCATGCGGGCCTCGAGCGCGGCGCGCTCGGTGCTTGCGGCTGCCATGCGTTCATCGATCTGGGCGATTTCTCGCTTGATCGGCTTGGCCTGCTCGTTGCGCTGCTGGCGCTCCTGGGCGTCCTGCTTGCGCTGCTGCGGCACGGCGGGCGCCGCCATCGGCGCGGCGGCTGCCGCGGCTGCGGTGCTGATCGCCTCGCGCGTCGCGACCTTGGCCTCTTCGCGCATGCGCTTGGCCTCGTCGAGCAGGTAGCGCTGGTAGTCGTCCAGGTCGCCGTCGAAATCGGCCACGACGCCGCGGCCCACGAGCCAGAACTCGTCGCACACCGAACGCAGCAGCGCACGGTCGTGGCTCACCAGCATCAGCGTGCCTTCGAACTCGTTGAGCGCCACGGCCAGGGCCTCGCGGGTGGCGAGGTCCAGGTGGTTGGTGGGCTCGTCCAGCAGCAGCAGGTTGGGGCGTTGCCACACCATCATCGCGAGCACGAGGCGGGCTTTTTCGCCGCCGCTCATGGTGCCCACGGGCTGCTTGACCATGTCGCCGCTGAAGTTGAAGCTGCCCAGGTAGCCGCGCAGCGCCTGCTCGCCGGTGGCTTCCTTCACGGCGCTGCCGAGTTCGCGCGCCATGCGCACCATGTGCTCGAGCGGGTTGTCCTGCGGGCGCAGCACGTCGAGTTCCTGCTGGGCGAAGTAGCCGATGTTCAGGCCCTTGCCTTCGGTGACTTCGCCGGCCAGCGCGCCCATTTCGCGCGCGATGGTCTTCACCAGCGTCGACTTGCCCTGGCCGTTGGCGCCCAGGATGCCGATGCGCTGGCCCGCCAGCACCGAGCGGCTGACCCCGCGCAGGATGGTCTTGGGCGCGGCGTCTTCCACTTCGTAGCCGAAACTCGCGTTGCTGATCGACAGCATCGGGTTGGGAATGTTGCCCGGCTCCTTGAACTCGAAGGTGAAGTCGGCCTCTGCGAGCAGCGGCGCGACCTTCTCCATGCGCTCCAGCGCCTTCACGCGGCTTTGCGCCTGCTTGGCCTTGCTGGCCTTGGCCTTGAAGCGGTCGATGAACTTCTGCAGGTGGGCGATCTTGTCCTGCTGCTTGCTGAAGGCGGTTTGCTGCAGCGCCATCTGCTCGGCGCGCAGGGTCTCGAAGGCGCTGTAGTTGCCGCCGTAGCGCGTGAGCTGGGCGTTGGCGATGTGCAGGGTGACGTCGGTCACGGCGTCGAGAAACTCGCGGTCGTGGCTGATGACGATCATGGTGCCGGCGTACTTCTGCAGCCAGGCTTCGAGCCAGACCAGTGCGTCCAGGTCCAAGTGGTTGGTGGGTTCGTCGAGCAGCAGCAGGTCGCTCGGGCACATCAGCGCGCGGGCCAGCTGCAGGCGCATGCGCCAGCCGCCCGAGAAGCTGTTGACGGCGCCGTCGAGCTCGTTCGACTTGAAGCCCAGCCCCAGGATCAGCGCCTGCGCGCGCGGCACGGCGTCGTGCTCGCCGGCATCGGCCAGGTCGGTGTAGGCATGGGCCAGTTCCATGCCGATGTCGGCGTCGTCGGGGTTCTCCGCATAGGCGGCCTCGATGGCGGCCAGCGTGGCGCGCAGCTCGGTCAGGCGGGTGTCGCCGCCCACGACGAACTCGGTGGCCGACTCGTCGGTTTCGGGCATGTCCTGCGCCACCTGGGCCATGCGCCACTGCTTGGGCACATAGAAGTCGCCGCCGTCTTCGTGCAGCGAGCCGTTGAACAGCGCGAACAGCGACGACTTGCCGGCACCGTTGCGCCCCACGAGTCCGACCTTTTCGCCGGGGTTGAGGTTGACGGTGGCGCCGTCGAGGAGTTTCTTGGCGCTGCGGCGAAGAATGACGTTTTTGAGAGTGATCATGAAAGAGGAACCGTAGGGGCGATTATCCCGCCCGGCCTTTTCGGCCTGGCGAAAAGGGACAAAGGCGCGGGGGACATCGCCCGGAAACTGGGGGCTGCGGCCGAGGGCCGCGGCGTGGGGATCGCAGCTGCTGGCCGCGAGAGGGCAACGAACGGGGCTTGGGGCAGGCGCCGCTAACGCGTGCCGGCGCCGGCCACCAGGGCGTCGCGGGTCACAAGCAAGACCTGGTCCTCGCCGGCCGAGGTTTCGAGCCACACGACTTCGAGCGCCGGAAAGGCCGCCTCGAAATGGCCGCGCTCGTTGCCGATCTCCAGCACCAGGACCGCCTGTTCGCTCATGCGCGCGGGTGCGTCGGCGAACAGCCGGCGCACGAAGTCCATGCCATCGGTGCCGCCGGCCAGCGCGAGTTCGGGCTCGGCGCGGTACTCGGCGGGCAGGGCGGCCATGCTCTGGCTGTTCACGTAAGGCGGGTTGCACAGCACCAGGTCGTACCGGCCGGGCACGTTCTGCAAACCATCGGATTCGATCAGCGTGACGCGCGCGTCCAGCTGGTGGCGGGTGACGTTGATGGCGGCCACTTCGAGCGCCTCGACCGACAGGTCGGCGGCAGCCACCGTCACGTCGGGGTAGGTCAGCGCCGCAATCACGGCCAGGCTGCCGTTGCCGGTGCACAGGTCGAGCACGCGCTGGGTGTGCTCGCCGAGCCAGTAGTCGATGCTGCCGTCGGCAACCAGCTCGGCAATGAAGCTGCGCGGCACGATGGCGCGTTCGTCCACGTAGAAGGGCACGCCCTGCAGCCAGGCCTCTTTGGTGAGGTAGGCGGCGGGCTTGCGCGTGGCGATGCGTTCGTCGATCAGCGCGGCCACCTGGGCGGCGTCGGCGGGGGACACCGGCGTGTCGGCCACGGCGTCGATGTCGTCCAGCGGCAGCTTCAGGCGCCACAGCACCAGCCAGGCGGCTTCGTCGAAGGCATTGGCGGTGCCATGGCCGAAGGCCACGCCGGCTTCCTCGAGCCGCTGGGCGCCGGCCTCGATGAGCGAGATGACGGTGCTCATGCGGTGAGCGCCGCGTCCAGCTGCTTGAGCGTGCGCAGGTAGATGTTCTTCAGCGTCTCGATCTCGGCCACGTCGATGTGCTCGTCGATCTTGTGGATGCTCGCGTTCACCGGGCCCAGCTCGACCACCTGCTTGCAGATCTTGGCGATGAAGCGCGCGTCGCTGGTGCCGCCGCTGGTCGACAGTTCGGTCTCGATGCCGGTTTCGGCGCGGATGGCGCCTTGCACGGCCGTGACCAGCTCGCCCGGCGTGGTCAGGAAGGGCAGGCCGCCGATGGTCCAGGCCAGCGTGTAGTCGACCTGGTGCGCGTCGAGCACGGCGTGCACGCGCTGCTGCAGCGACTCGGGCGTCGACTCGGTCGAGAAGCGGAAGTTGAAGTCGATCACCGCGCTGCCCGGAATCACGTTGCTCGCGCCCGTGCCCGAGTGGAAATTGCTGATCTGCCAGCTGGTCGGCTGGAAGTAGGCGTTGCCCGCGTCCCAGCCGCCGGCCGTGTTGAGCGCCACCAGTTCGGCCAGCGCGGGCGCCACCGAATGCACCGGGTTCTTCGCGAGGTGGGGGTAGGCGATGTGGCCCTGCACGCCCTTGACCGTGAGCTTGCCGCTCATGGTGCCGCGGCGGCCGTTCTTGATCATGTCGCCGCAGCGCTCCACCGCCGTGGGCTCGCCGACGATGCAGTAGTCGATGACCTCGCCGCGCGCGGACAGCGCGTTGCACACGACCACGGTGCCATCGACGCCGGGACCTTCTTCGTCGCTGGTGAGCAGCAGGGCGAGCGTGAGCTGCGGCTCGGACACGGCCTGCAGAAACTCCTCGATGGACACCACGAAGGCCGCCACCGAGGTCTTCATGTCGCAGGCGCCGCGGCCGTACAGCTTGCCGTCGCGGTGCGTGGGGGTGAACGGGTGGCTGGTCCATTGCTCGACGGGGCCGGTGGGCACCACGTCGGTGTGGCCGGCGAACACGAGCGTTTTTGTGGCCGCGGCGTTCCGTGGACGGCGCACCGCCCACAGGTTGGTCACGCGAAAGTCGGCCGGGCCGCTCTCGATGGTTTCCAGCGTGAAGCCCAGTGCCACCAGCCGTTCGCCGAGGATCTGTTGGCAGCCCGCGTCGTCCGGTGTGACGGAGGGGCGCGAGATGAGTTGTTCGGCGAGCTGGAGCGTACGGGACATCGGGAAAAGGCTTGGTTCAGAACTTCACGTCCAGCGTGATGTCGGTAAAGGTGGGTTCGTCGAGCTGGTCGGTCAGGGCGCGATCTTCGACCTGCTGCTGCTTGGGCGCCGCGCGGTTCTGCAGGCGCCACATGAGGTTGGTGGGCGAGTCGGCCTGGGCCAGGCCCTCTTCGCGGCTCACGCGCTCCTCGATGACGAGGCGGGCAATGTCTTCCTCGAAGGTCTGCGAGCCTTCGGCCATCGACTTTTCCATGGCCTCCTTGACGGCGGAGAAGTCGCCCTTTTCGATCAGCTCGGCCACCAGCGCGGTGTTGAGCAAGACCTCGAGCGCCGGAATGCGAGCGCCGGCCGGTGTGCGCAGCAGGCGCTGCGACACGACTGCACGCAGCGCGCCGCCCAGGTCGCCCAGCAGCGTGGCGCGCACCTCGACGGGGTAGAAGCTCAGGATGCGGTTCAGCGCACGGTAGCTGTTGTTGGCGTGCAGCGTGGCCACGCACAGGTGGCCGGACTGCGCGTAGGCAATGGCGGCGGACATGGTCTCGCGGTCGCGGATTTCGCCGATCTGGATCACGTCGGGCGCCTGGCGCAGCGCGTTCTTCAGCGCCGTTTGCAGCGAGGCGGTGTCGTTGCCCACGTCGCGCTGGTTCACCACCGATTTCTTGTTGGTGAAGGTGAACTCGATCGGCTCCTCGACCGTGAGGATGTGGCCGCTGGCGTGCTCGTTGCGGTAGTCCAGCATCGAGGCCAGCGTGGTGGTCTTGCCGGCGCCGGTGGCGCCCACCATCAGGATCAGCCCGCGCTTCTCCATGATGAGCGTCTTCAGGATGTCGGGCAGGTTCAGGTCGGCAAAGCCCGGAATGACGGCGCTGATGTGGCGCACCACCACCGCGTAGCTGCCGCGCTGGCGCATGGCGCTCAGGCGGTAGTTGCCGGCGCCTTCGAGCGCCACGGCCATGTTCAGTTCGCCCGTGCGCTCCAGTTCCTGGATGCGTTCGGCGGGGACCACTTCGGACAGCAGCGCCAGCGGTGCCGTGGCCGGCAGCACCTGCGCGTTGATGGGCACGCAGTTGCCGTTGATGCGGATCAGCACCGGGGAGTGGGCCGAGAGGTAGATGTCGGAGGCCTTGCGCTCGGCCATCAAACGAAGAATCCGCTCCATCATGTTCATCGGTCTCTCTCCTCGGGTGCTGTTGTTCTCTAAGGGCAAAAGCGATCGCTCGGAAAAGGGGCGATCAGTCGCGCAGCAGGTCGTTCAGCGACGTGGTCGAGCGCGTCTTGGCGTCGACCTTCTTCATGATGATGGCTGCGTAGGTGTTGTACTTGCCGCCGGGCTTGGGCAGGCTGCCGGCCACCACGACCGAGCCCGCGGGCACGCGGCCGTACAGCACGGTGTCGGTGGCACGGTCGTAGATGGGGGTGCTCTGGCCGATGAACACGCCCATCGACAGCACCGAGTTCTCCTCGACCACCACGCCTTCGACCACTTCCGAGCGCGCGCCGATGAAGCAGTTGTCTTCGATGATGGTGGGGCCGGCCTGCAGCGGCTCGAGCACGCCGCCGATGCCAACGCCGCCCGACAGGTGCACGTTGGCACCGATCTGTGCGCACGAACCCACGGTGGCCCAGGTGTCGACCATGGTGCCTTCGCCCACGTAGGCGCCGATGTTGACGTACGAGGGCATCAGGATCGCGCCCTTGGCGATGTAGCTGCCGCGGCGGGCCACGGCCGGCGGCACGATGCGCACGCCCGATTCCTTCAGCTCGGCGGCCGACAGGTGCGAGAACTTGGTCGGCACCTTGTCGTAGAAGCCCAGCGAGCCGGCCTGGATCTGCTCGTTGTCCTTCAGGCGGAACGACAGCAGCACGGCCTTCTTGATCCACTGGTGCACCGTCCACTGGCCGACGCTTTCACGGGTGGCCACGCGCAGCTTGCCGTTGTTCAGCTCGGTGATCACGTGCTCGACGGCATCGCGCACTTCGGCGGACGCAGCGGCGGGCGAGATGTTGGCGCGGTCGTCCCACGCGGCGTCGATGATTTGTTGCAGTTGCTGGGTCATGGAGAAAGTCTCGGGTGAAAAATGGGTGCGGGGAGAGCGGTTCGACTGGCAGGCGGATCGGCGGGATCAGCGAGCGCCCTTGACGAACCGGACGATGCGTTCGGCGGCCTCGACGCACTCGGCGGTTTCGGCCACCAGCGCCATGCGGATGCGGCCCCGGCCGGGGTTGGCGCTGTGGTCGGTGTCGCGCGCCAGATAGCTCCCCGGCAAAACCGTGACATTGTATTGAGCGTAGAGCGCGCGGGCGAAGGCCTCGTCGTCGCCAGCCCACACTTCGGGCACGCCGGCCCAGAGGTAGAAACTGGCGTCGGGCAGGCGCACGTCGAGCACCGGTTCGAGCAGCGGCGTGACGGCCGCGAACTTGGCGCGGTACTTGGCGCGGTTCTCGACCACGTGAGCTTCGTCGCCCCAGGCCGCGATGCTGGCCGCGCCCACGGTGCCGCTCATGGCGCTGCCGTGGTAGGTGCGGTAGAGCAGGAATTTCTTGATCAGGGCGGCATCGCCCGCCACGAAACCGCTGCGCAGCCCGGGCACGTTGCTGCGCTTGGACAGCGAGGTCAGGGCGATCAGGTTCCTGAAGTCGGGCCGGCCCAGCTTCACCGAGGCTTCCAGGCCGCTGAGCGGCGGCTCGTCCCGGAAATAGATTTCGCTGTAGCACTCGTCGGCCGCGATCACGAAGCCGTGGCGGTCCGACAGCGCAAAGAGCTTTTGCCACTCGTCCAGCGGCATCACGGCGCCCGTGGGGTTGCCTGGAGAGCAGACGAACACCAGCTGCGTGCGGGCCCAGACGGCCTCGGGCACGCTGTCCCAGTCGACCGCGAAATTGCGCGCGGCCACGCTCGGCACGTAGTACGGTTCGGCGCCCGACAGCAGGGCGGCGCCTTCGTAGATTTGATAGAACGGGTTGGGCGAGATCACCACCGGCTTGGGCGAGGCGGTGGGGTCGACCACGGTCTGCGCCAGCGAGAACAGCGCCTCGCGCGAACCGTTGACCGGCAGCACCTGCGTGGCCGGGTCGAGCGCGAGGCTGTAGCGGGTCTGCAGCCAGTCGGTGAAGGCGGTGCGCAGTTTCAGGTCGCCGGCGGTGGCCGGGTAGGCCGCCAGCGCCCCGAGGCTGGCGCTCAGGGCTTCCTTGATGAAGGGCGGCGTGGCGTGCTTGGGTTCACCGATGCCCAGGCTGATGGCGGCGAATTCGGGGTTGGGCGTGACGCCCGCGAACAGTTGCTTCAGCCGCTCGAAGGGATAGGGCTGCAACCTGGAAAGCAAGGGATTCATGCCCGGGATTATCGGCGACGGCCCCGCGTCCGGGGGCGCGCCGCCTTCTTCCTCAGCAGAGCGAATGGTTGAACTGGCCGATCATGTTGGCAAAGTTCTGGTTGTAGCGGTTCGCGGAGCTCACGATGCTGGAGCTGCGCATGTACGCCGGCATGCGGGCCATCGCGCCGGTTTCCTTGCGGGCGAACACGCCGGCCTTGATGTCCTTGACCATCGAGCGCGACTGGCCGATGAACTCGTTGATATGCAGCATGCTGCCGCTGCAGCTCCTGGCGGCCGCGCTGTTGTCTGCCGACTGTTCGGCGATTTTCCTGCTCCAGCCCGCGGCCGAGTCCGCCACCAGCGCCAGCGACGCCTCGAAGGCGGCCAGCGCCTTCGGGTCGTTGGGCGATTCGAAAAGCACGTTGGCATCGTTGTGGTTGAGCTTGCCGTGATAGATGAGCCCGGCACGGTAGTAGGCGGCGGTGTCCTTGGGCGCCTTCTCGAAGGCCTCCTTGGTCAGGGCCCGGTCGCGCGCACTCAGGCCGTTGTCGAAGGCGGCTTCCGTCTGGGCCACGGCGGTGAGCGCGGCCAGGTAGTCGGCGTTCATCTGGCGGGCCTTGTCGCCGTTGTCGGCGACGTAGCCTTTGGAATTTGCGTAGTTGTTCAGTTCGCGGCTCAGCGGCGACAGCACCTTGAGCGCGGCAGAGAACGCCTTGGCCGGCGCGTCGATCTCGGGCAGCGGCGCATCGATGGCGGCGGCGCTGTCCAGCTTCTTCGCCGAGCGGTCGATCCAGATGTCGTTCTGGATGCGCATGCTGGTCAGCGGCGCCTTGGCCTGCAGCAGCGGCACCTGCTGCGCCATGTATTCCTCTCGCGCCTGCTGGAAGGAGGTGCTCAGGTCGTTCGACACCTCGACGTAGATGTTGTATTTCTCCACCAGCTTCTGCTCGTTGGCGGCCTGCGTCGTCGCGGGCTTGTCTTGCGAGGTCTGCGAGGCTTGGGCCTTGTCGGATGCGTCGCCGCACCCTGCGAGGAGTGCCGAAGCGGTGACAAGCGTGGCTCCCAGGATCTTCCAGTACTTCATTCTTACTTTTCCTCCGTTAAAGAAACGCGCAGGCAAGCCGTCTCCGGCTTGCCGAAAAATCATCAGGGCAAGCAAGGCCCCGGGGAAACATCAAGGTGCAGCCCGCCGCACGCAGGCCGCGAGGGCGCGCGCGCTCAGGCCGCGCCGCGCCGGTAGAAGGCCAGCGAGCCGGCCAGCGCCAGCAGCATGCCGCCGCAGGCGCGGTCGATCCAGCGCGTGGCCGACACGGTCAGCAGCCGGATCGCGCGTGCGCCGACGAAGGCGTAGGCCAGCATCACCGCCATGTCGAGCGCAGCGAAGATCAGCGCAATCGCCAGGTACTGCGGCGCCTGCGCGGCCGCCGGGTCGATGAACTGCGGCAGCAGCGCCGAGCAGAAGATGTAGCCCTTGGGGTTGGTCACCGCCACCAGGAAGGACTTGAAGAAGATGCGCCGGCTTTCGCCTGCGGCGACCGACGCGGCGGCATCCGCGACCGGCAGTTGCAGTCCGCCCCTGGAGCGCAGCATGCGCAGCCCCAGCCACGCCAGGTATGCCGCGCCCACCCACTTGAGCATGGAGAACCAGAACTCCGACGCCGCCAGCAGCGCGCCCAGGCCGAGTGCGACGGCCCCGACCAGCACGAAGTCCGACAGCACCGCGCCCAGCATGCCCGGCAACGCACGCCGCACGCCGTGGCGCGAGCCGTTGCTCAGCGCCAGCAGCACGGTGGGACCGGGCGTGGCGATGGCGGCGAAGGCCACGAGCGCGAAGAGCAGGGCGGTGGCGAGCGTCATCGGGGCAGTCTCCTTCGTGGATTTCAGCGGCGCGTCAGATCTTCTTGACGAGCACCTGGCTCTTGCGGTCCCAGTTGTACTTGCGCTTGCGCGCCTCGGGCAGCCAGTCGGGGTTGACCTGCTGGAAGCCGCGCTTGAGGAACCAGTGCATGGTGCGCGTGGTGAGCACGAAGATGCTTTCCAGGCCCATGGACTTGGCGCGGTGCTCGATGCGCTTGAGGATGCGTTCGCCGTCGCCCTGCGACTGCGACAGCGGCGACACGGTCAGCGCGGCCATCTCGGCGGTCTTGGCCTCGGGGTACGGGTAGAGCGCCGCGCAGCCGAAGATCACGCCGTCGTGCTCGATCACCGTGTAGTGGCCTACGTCGCGCTCGATCTCGGTGCGGTCGCGCTTGACCAGCGTGCCGTCGCGCTCGAAGGGCTCGATCAGCTGCAGGATGCCGCCGATGTCGTCCACCGAGGCTTCGCGCAGGCTTTCGAGCTTCTCGTCGATCACCATGGTGCCGACGCCGTCGTGCACGTACACCTCCAGCAGCAGCGAGCCGTCGAGCGCAAAGGGCAGGATGTGGTTGCGCTCCACGCCGGCCTTGCAGGCCTTCACGCAGTGCTGCAGGTAGAAGGCCGTGTCGGTCGGCTTCTGGGCCGGCGGCAGCGAGGCGAGCAGCTTCTCGGCGGCGTCCAGCGGCAGCTCGGTGTCGATCGGGTTGTCTTCGCTCTCGGGCAGCTCGCTGTCCATGCGGATGCCCGGAATTTCCGTGAGGAAGATCAGCTTGTCGGCCTGGATCGAGATGGCCACGCTGGTGGCCACTTCTTCCATCGTCAGGTTGAAGGCCTCGCCGGTGGGCGAGAAGCCGAAGGGCGACATCAGCACCATCGCGCCGAAGTCGAGCGTGCGGCGGATGCCCGCCGAATCGACCTTGCGCACCAGGCCCGAATGCTTGAAGTCCACCCCGTCGACCACGCCCACGGGGCGTGCGGTGATGAAGTTGCCCGAAATCACGCGCACCGTGGAGCCGGCCATCGGGGTGTTCGGCAGGCCCTGGCTGAAGGCCGCCTCGATCTCGTAGCGCAACTGGCCCGCGGCCTCCTGCGCCGAGTCGAGCGCCACCTCGTCGGTGATGCGGATGCCGTGCGAGTAGCGCGCCTCGTGGCCCTTGGCCGCGAGCTGCTCGTTGACCTGCGGACGGAAGCCGTGCACCAGCACGATCTTCACGCCCATGCTCTGGATCAGCGCCAGGTCTTGCGCAATGTTCTGCAGCTTGCCCGCCGCGATCGCCTCGCCCGCGAGGCCGACCACGAAAGTCTTGCCGCGGTGCGTGTGGATGTAGGGCGCGACCGAGCGGAACCACGGCACGAAGGTGAAATTGAAGACGGTGGACATGGGGCGTGATTGTGCATTCATGAGACGTCGTTTGCCTGACTCGCGCCCCGTGGTTTCGCAGGCGGTTGCCGCCCCTCTGCACCGAACGCCCCGGGCACCGATAATCGACGGTTTGCCCGCCGCGCCAGCCCGACGACTGCCTTGCCTTGACGACCACGACCCCCTCCGCTCCCTTGCGCATCGAATTCCCCGAATCGCTCCCCGTCTCGGGCCGGCGCGACGAGATCATGGCCGCCATCCAGGCGCACCAGGTCGTGATCGTCTGCGGCGAAACGGGCTCGGGCAAGACCACGCAACTGCCGAAGATCGCGCTCGCCCTGGGCCGCGGCAAGCTGAACGCCGAACCGGGCAAGGGCCGCCTGATCGGCCACACGCAGCCGCGCCGCATTGCCGCGAGCTCGGTGGCCAAACGCATTGCCGAGGAACTAAAGACGCCGCTGGGCGACGTGGTCGGCTTCAAGGTGCGCTTCCAGGACCGCCTGAGCCGCGACGCCTCGGTCAAGCTGATGACCGACGGCATCCTGCTGGCCGAGACGCAGACCGACCCGCTGCTGAAGGCCTACGACACGCTCATCATCGACGAGGCCCACGAGCGCTCGCTGAACATCGATTTCCTGCTGGGCTACCTGCGCGAGATCCTGCCGCGCCGGCCCGACCTGAAGGTGATCGTCACGTCGGCCACCATCGACGCGGACCGCTTTGCGCAGCATTTCGCGTCGGCCGCCCCGCCGCCGGGCCGCCCCAAGGCGGGGGCGGCCCCCTCGGGGGGCAGTGACGAAGCGCAGCGCGGAGCGTGGGGGCCAATGATTCCGGCGCCCATCATCTACGTGTCGGGGCGTACCTTTCCGGTCGAACAGCGCTACCGCCCGTTCGAGGAGTCGCGCGAGCACGACCTGAACGACGCCATTGCCGACGGTGTCGACGAGCTCTGGCGCGACCCGCACAACGCGGGCGACATCCTGATCTTCCTGCCGGGCGAGCGCGAGATCCGCGAGGCGGCCGACCACCTGCGCCGCCACCTGAGCAACCAGCCGCTGTTTCGCAACGCCGAAGTGCTGCCGCTGTTCGCGCGGCTGTCGGGCCCCGAGCAGGACCGCATCTTCGACAGCCACACCGGCCGGCGCATCGTGCTGGCCACCAACGTGGCCGAAACCTCGCTCACCGTGCCGGGCACGCGGTACGTCATCGACACCGGCACCGCGCGCGTCAAGCGCTACAGCTTCCGCAGCAAGGTCGAGCAGCTGATGGTCGAGCCCATCAGCCAGGCCGCGGCCAACCAGCGCGCCGGGCGCTGCGGGCGCGTGGCGGACGGCATCTGCATCCGGCTGTACGACCAGAAAGATTTCGAAGGCCGCCCGCGCTTCACCGATCCGGAAATCCTGCGGTCGTCGCTGGCAGGCGTGATCCTGCGGATGAAGTCGCTGCGCCTGGGCGACGTGTCGCGCTTTCCGTTCCTGGAAGCGCCGTCGCCGCGCGCCATTGCCGACGGTTACCAGTTGCTGAACGAGCTTGGCGCGGTCGACGACGCCAACGAGCTCACGCCGATGGGCGGCGAGCTGGCCAGGCTGCCGCTCGATCCGCGCGTGGGGCGAATGATCCTGGAAGCCCGCTCGCGCGGTGCGCTCGAGGAAGTGCTCGTCATTGCGTCGGCCCTGAGCGTGCAGGACGTGCGCGACCGCCCCATGGAAGCGCAGCAGCAGGCCGACCAGGCGCATTCGAAGTTCGACGACGAAAAAAGCGAGTTCAGCGGCTACCTGCGGCTGTGGAAGTGGATCGCCGACGCGCGCGGCGGACATGGCGACACGCACAAGCTCAGCAACCGGCAGTACGAGCAGCTGCTGCGGCAGAACTTCATCAACATCCGCCGCGTGCGGGAGTGGCGCGACATTCATTCGCAGCTGCTCACGGTGGTGACCGAGCACAAGTGGCGCATCAACGCGGAGCCCGCGGGCTACGAGCCGCTGCACCTGTCGATGCTGGCCGGCCTGCTGGGCAACGTCGGCTGGAAGCTCGAGGACGACGAGGCCTATCTCGGCGCGCGCGGCATCAAGTTCTACAAGCACCCCGGCGCCCACTTGAAGAAGAAGCCCGGCCGCTGGATCGTGGCGGCCGAACTGGTCGAGACCACGCGGCTTTTCGGGCGCGGCGTGGCCAACATCGAGCCGCAGTGGCTGGAACAGGTGGCCGGGCACCTGCTGAAGAAGCAGTTGCTCGATCCGCACTGGGAGAAGAAGGGGGCGCAGGTCTCTGCGCTGGAGCGCGCCACGCTGTACGGCCTGGTGGTGTACAGCGGGCGCCGTGTCGACTTCACCAAGGTCGACCCGGTTGCGGCGCGCGAGATCTTCATCCGCGAAGCGCTGGTCGGCGGGCAATGGGAAAGCAAGTTCCCGTTTCTCACGGCCAACCGCAAGCTGGTGCGCGAGGTCGAAGGGCTGGAGCACAAGGCGCGCCGGCAGGACGTGCTGGTCGACGACGAGCTGATCTTCGCCTTCTACGACGCGCAGTTGCCCGCCGATGTAGCCAGCGGCATCACGTTCGAGAACTGGTACCGCCACGCCTCCAGGGAGCAGCCGCGCCTGCTGTTCCTCACGCGCGACGAACTGATGCGCCACCAGGCGGCCGGCATCACGACGCAGTCGTTCCCGCCCACGCTGCGCCTGGGCGGCGTGGACTGCGCCGCAACCTACCTGCACGAGCCGGGCGACGCCAAGGACGGACTCACGGCGAGCGTGCCGCTGTTCGTGCTCAACCAGGTCAACGAAGAGCGCTGCGAGTGGCTGGTGACGGGCATGCTCAAGGACAAGATCCAGGCGCTGCTCAAGAGCCTGCCGCAACGCCCGCGTTCGCGGCTGGTGCCGCTGCCGGAGTCGGCCTCGAAGCTGGCGGAAGAACTGTCGGCGCCCGAGCTGTTCGGCACGGGTTCTCTGACCGACGTGCTGCTCAAGCGCGTGCGCGACATGACCAGCATCGACGTGAAGCGCGCCGACTTCAAGCTCGACATGCTGCCGCCGCACCTGTTCATGAACCTGCGCGTGGTCGACGAGCATGGGCGCCAGTTGGGCATGGGGCGCAATCTTGGCGCGCTGAAGGCCGAGTTGGGCGCGCAGGCGCGTGGCGCCTTCCAGGCACTGGCGGGGTTGAACGTGAAGGCGTCGCCGCAGAAAAAGGCGGCCGAATCGGACGACCTTTCGGTGCAGCCCGCGAGGAACGCGCAACCACCCGCAGCGACCGCGCTGCCGGCCGGCCAGCGCTACACCGGCTGGACCTTCGGCGAACTGCCCGAACTGATGGAAGTGCGCCGCGGTTCGCAGTCGCTCATCGGCTTCCCGGCGCTGCGCGACGAAGGCGACGCGGTGACCATCGAGGTGTTCGACGAGCCCGCCGTGGCTGCCACGAAGCACCGTGCCGGCCTGCGCCGGCTGTTCGCGCTGCAACTGAAGGACGCGCTCAAGTACCTCGAGAAGAACATCCCCGACCTGCAGAAGATGTCGGTGGCCTACATGCCGCTGGGCACGTCGGAGGAACTGCGCACGCAGATCATCGATGTGGCGATCGACCGCGCCTTTCTGCAGGAGCCGCTGCCGAGCGACGAGTTCGCCTTCAAGAAGAGGCTGGAGGAGGGCCGAGGGCGTCTCACGCTGATTGCCAACGAGGTGGCGCGGCTCGCGTCGACCATCCTGGTGGAGTACGCCGCCGCCGCGCGCAAGATCAAGGACACCAGGATCCAGCCCGACGCCGTGCAGGACGCCGCGCAGCAGTTGCAGCGCCTGGTCGGCAAGCGCTTCATCGCCGATGCACCGTGGTCGCAGCTGCAGCACTTTGCGCGCTACCTGAAGGCCATCGTGCTGCGGCTCGACAAGCTGCGCGCCGACCCCGCGCGCGACGCCGCCAAGCTGGCCGAGCTGAAGCCGCAGGACCAGCGCTACTGGCGCCTGGTGGCCGAGCGCAAGGGCGTGGTGGACGACCGGATGCTCGAGTTCCGCTGGCTGCTGGAGGAGTTGCGCGTGAGCTTCTTCGCGCAGGAGCTGCGCACACCGCAGCCGGTGAGCGTAAAGCGGCTGGACAAGGCCTGGGCGCAGCTGCAGGCCTGAGCCGCGCACCGGCGCGCAAACGAAAAAAAGCCCGCGAAAGCGGGCTTTTTCATGGGTGACCGGCCGGGACTATATGCGGCCCATGAGCACCAGGATGATGACGATGACGACGATCAGGCCGACGCCGCCACTGGGTCCGTAGCCCCAGGACCGGCTGTACCCCCAGCTCGGCAGCGCGCCGATCAGTATCAGGATCAGGACGATCAGCAGAATGAATGAGAGCGACATGGTTTCTCCAGGGCGGTTGTTGTGATGAGCCTTGATGCTCGCCCCGCCCCGCCGAACGGATCGCCGGATAGCCGCTCCTTCGGTGGTCAGTGAACGTCCTACCGAGGGCGTCGGTGTGCCAGCCGCGTGCCCCCGGCGCTCGCGTCAAAGGCGTGCCAGCCGCTCCAGCGCCGCGTGCAGCGTTTCGTCTTTCTTGGCGAAGCAGAAGCGCACGACGCGCTGGTCGAAACCGTTGCCGTAGAAAGCCGATAGCGGAATGGCCGCCACGCCGATCTCGCCCGTGAGCCAGAGGCAGAAGTCGGCTTCCGACAGGGCGCTGACCCCCGAGATGTCCACGCACTGGAAGTAGCTGCCCTCGCTGCGCAGCAGCTTGAAGCGGGTCTTCTCGGCCAGGCCGGCGGCGAACAGGTCGCGTTTGCGCTGGTAGAAGGCCGGCAGCTCGAGGTAGGGCTCTGGCTGCGCCATGTACTGCGCGAGCGCGTGCTGCATCGGCGTGTTCACGGTGAACACGTTGAACTGGTGCACCTTGCGGAACTCGGCCATCAGCGGAGCCGGCGCGGCCACGAAACCGACCTTCCAGCCGGTGACATGGTAGGTCTTGCCGAAGCTGCTCACGATGAAGCTGCGCGCCGCCAGACCCGGGAACCGCGCCACGCTTTCGTGGCGGGCGCCGTCGTAGACCATGTGCTCGTACACCTCGTCGCTGATCACGAACACGTCGGTGGGGGCCAGCAACTCTTCGAGCTTGCGCAGCTCAGCCTCGGTCCAGACCGTGGCGCTCGGGTTGTGCGGCGTGTTGATGATGATGGCGCGCGTGCGCGGCGTGAGCGCGGCGGCGATCTTGTCGAAATCAGGCCGGAAGGTGCCCGGCGTGAGCGGCACGCGCACCACGCTGCCGCCGGCCAGCTCGATGTTGGGCACGTAGCTGTCGTAGCAGGGCTCCAGCACGATCACCTCGTCGCCTGCGCGCACCACGGCAAGGATGGCCGTGATGATGGCCTGCGTGGCGCCCGCGGTCACGGTGATTTCGGTGGCGGCGCTGTAGCGGTGTCCGTAGAGCGCGGAAATCTTGGCGGCGATGGCGTCGCGCAATGCCGGAATGCCCGGCATCGGCGGGTACTGGTTGTGGCCCGCGGCCATGGCGGCCGTGACGTCTTCGAGCAGCTTCGGATCGCAGTTGAAATCCGGAAAGCCCTGGCCGAGGTTGACCGCGTTCTTCTCGGCCGCCAGGGTCGACATGACCGTGAAGATGGTGGTGCCCACAGAGGGCAGCTTGGTGCCGATGGCCGGCGTGCGCGGGGCGTGAACTGTGCTCATAGCTCGTAGTCTTGTTGGTGGCCGCTCAGGGCCTTGGCAATCAGGTTGCGGTCGAGGCGGTCGGAGAGCAGCTCGGCGAACTTGAAGACGAAGTTGCGCAGATAGGCGCTGCGCTTGAACGCGACCCGCGCGATATTCTGGCCGAACACATGGCCCATGGGGCGCACCACGAGGTCGGCGTTCGACTCGTCTCGCACGGCCATCTCGGCCACGATGCCCACACCCAGGCCCAGGCGCACATAGGTCTTGATCACGTCGGAGTCGATGGCTTCGAGCGCGATGCGCGGCGACAACTTCTTCTGCGCGAAGGCGTGGTCGATGCGCGTGCGGCCGGTGAACGACGGGTGGTAGGTGATGATCGGCTCGAGCGCCAGGTCGTCGAGCGAAATGCGCTCCTTGGCGGCCAGCGGGTGGTCTTTGGGAAGTACCAGCACGTGCTGCCATTCATAGCAGGGCAGGGTCACGAGTTCGGCGTAGCCGTCCAGCGACTCGGTGGCGATACCGATCTCGGCGATTTCGTCGATCACCATGCGCGCCACCTGGTCGGGCGAGCCCTGATGCAGGCTCACGTTGACCTTGGGGTACGCCTCGCGCAGGTTCGCCACGGGCACCGGCAGCACGTAGCGCGCCTGGGTGTGCGTGGTGGCAATGGAGAGGGTGCCGCTGTCCTGGGCGCTGAACTGCTCGCCGATGCGCTTGAGATTGCCCACCTCGCGCATGATCAGCTCGATGCTGGCGATGACGTGCTGGCCCGGCTCGGTCACGCGCTTCAGGCGCTTGCCATGGCGCGCGAAGATTTCAACGCCCAGTTCTTCCTCGAGCTCGATGATGGCCTTGGAGACACCGGGCTGCGAGGTGTGGAGCGCCTTGGCCGCCTCGGTGAGGTTCAGGTTGCGCCGCACGGCTTCCTGGACAAACTTGAACTGATGCAGATTCATATCAAATTCCGTCTTATTACGGAATTCATTATGCCTTCTTAATCTATCGAAATGGCCGAATGTTCAGGATTTGATGGCGATTCGGGCCAGCAGGTCGACCAGCTCGGGCTCCTCGCCCACGATGCGGGCGAGCGAGATGTCGATGTGGGGCCATGTCTGGCGCAGTGCTTCCAGCTGGTGCGGCAGGTCTTCGCGCGCATGCTTGCCCATGCCGAGGAACAGTGGGACCACGCGGATGGCGCGCGCACCGGCGGTGATCAGGGCCGCCGCCGCCGTGGGAAGGTCGGGCGTCGCCAGTTCCATGTAGGCGCAGGTCACGAGCGCGTCGGGTGCACGGCCGGTGATGCGAGCGGCCACGGCTTCGATCGGCTCGCGCCAGCGCTCGTCGCGCGAACCGTGCGCCAGCAGGACGATGCCCTGCGCCTGACTGCGTGTGGTGGTCGTCATCGTCGCAACACCAGCCAGCTGAAGGCAGTGAGCGACATCACCGAATAGATCATCCCCGGCGCCGCCGCGGTGAGCCAGGGTGACCAGTTGCTCAGGTTGCCGAGGTAGCCGAACACATTGTTCAGCAGGAAGAAGCTGATGCCGATCATCACGCCGCCGAACACGTAGGTCGTGATGCCGGCCTGACGGAAATGCAGGTAGGCAAAGGGCAGGGCGAGCACCACCATCACCAGGCACGAGAGCGGGTAGAACACCTTGCGCCAGAACTCGATCTCGTAGCGTTGCGCGGTCTGGCCGTTGGCGTCGAGGTGGCGGATGTAGTCGAACAGGTCGATCGTGCTCATGCGGTCCGGGCGCAGCAGGGCAACGGACACCATCTCGCCCGTCAGCGAGGTGGGCCAGTTCAGCTGCGCCTTCTGGGTCTTGACGATGCGGGCCTGGTTGGCTGAAGTGCCCGTGTCGAACTGCTGCTCTTCCACGTTGGTAAGCATCCAGTGCCCGTCGTCGCCGATGACGGCCGAACCCGCCACGATCTGGTTGCTGATGTAGCCGTTGGCGTCGAACTCGAAGATGCGCGGGCTCTTCAGCGCGCCCTTGCGGTCGATGGACAGGACGTTCACCGCGTACGACACGTTGCCGCGCTTTTCCTTGAGCCAGGCCCCGGTGTTGCCGGCCAGGGAATAGATGCCCTGGTATTTGGCCTTGAGCAGCTGGGCCGTGCGCTCGGAGGCGGGCGCGACATAGTCGCCGACGGCAAAGGTCAGGATCACGAAGCCGATGCCCAGCAGCAGCAGGGTGCGCAGCGCACGCCAAGGGCCCAGGCCGCTGGTACGAAGAATGGTGTATTCCGAACTCTGCGCGAGCCGTGCCATGACGAAGATGGAGCCGATCAGCACGGTGATAGGCAGCAGCTCGTACAGGTGGCTCGGTATCAGCAGGGTCACGTAGATCAGCGCCTGCACGGGCCCGTAGTTCAGGCTGTCCGGCTTGCCGATGGACTGCAGCTCGTCGACGAAGTCGAAAAAGAAGAAGAGGCTCAGAAAGCCGAGCGTCACGAACGCAACGGACTTCAGCACCTCCACGTAGATCAGGCGTCTTATCGTTTTCACGTCGTGGGTTCGATCTTGGGTGTGAGCACTGCGGGGGCGCGGGTTCGCCGCGTGCGCAGGCCCCAGTTGTTCTGGCGCACGCTCAGCCACGCGAGGTTGAGTACCAGCACGCTGCCATGCAGCATCACCATGAAGCCGGCCATGCTGAAGCGACCGGAGCTGATCCAGCTCTGCCCGATGTTGAGCATGTTGTAGTAGATGACGAAGGCGAACAGGGCCAGCAGCAGGTTGCCGCTGCGCCCCACGCGCGGGTTGGCGCTGGACACGTTCAGCGCCAGCAGCACGAAGTTGACGGCGGTCAGCAGCATGCCGATGCGCCAGGCCAGCTCACCGCGGCTGGGGTTGCCCGGGTCGGCCAGCAGCGCCAGGGTGGTGCGGGCGCGTGGCGGCGTGGCGTCGTTCACCGCGCCGCTGTCGCCGCCGGCACGGGTGCCATAGGTCTTGAATTCGCTGATCTTCAGGCCGGTGTTGGCCATCGGCTGCTCCAGCCGCTGGCCGTTGTTGAGCAGCAGGTAGCGAGAGTTACCGATGTTCTCGATGCTGCCGCTGCGCGCCGAGGTGGTGATCTGCAGGTTGCGCTCGATCGACCAGATGAAGACGTTGGT
Organism: Variovorax sp. 10N412; assembly: GCF_056394985.1. NCBI lineage: Bacteria > Pseudomonadati > Pseudomonadota > Betaproteobacteria > Burkholderiales > Comamonadaceae > Variovorax > Variovorax sp. 10N412. The sequence goes on along the minus strand of NZ_JBFTIO010000002.1, from coordinate 307,845 downwards.
GGCCTTGGAGTTGTCCGGTGTGTCCTTGTCGATGAAGAACACCCGCACGCGCCCTGCCGACTCGCGGAACTCGCCCGGCGACACGCGCTCGATGTCGCTGCGCTGCTCGTACTGCTGGCGCATGCCGATGGTCTGCGAATTGGCCCAGGGCCAGCCCACCAGTGCCATCACCGAGATCAGGATCAGCACCGGCCAGGCAAAGCGGAACAGCGGCTTCACGAAGTCCATGAGCCCGCGCCCGCTGGAGAACCAGATCACCATTTCGCTGTCGCGGTACATGCGCGAGAGGGTGCCGACGATGGCGATGAACAGGCTCAGGCTCAAGATGGTCGGCATGTAGCCGAGCACCGTGTAGGCCATGACCAGGAACACTTCCTGCGGGTTCACACTGCCCTTGGAGGCGAGCCCCAGGGTACGGATGAGCATCATGGTCATCACGATGGTGACCAGGACCACGAGGGTTGCTCCGAAGCTGCGGGACAGCTCCTTGCGTAGGGAAGAATGGAATAACATCGTTCGAGGAAAAAAAGGATTATGGACTTTCAACTCAAGACCCTCACCGTCGCCCAGGCTGCAGCCGAGAAATCCGATGTCCTGATCGTGCTCGTCGGCAGCGCTCCCCTTACCGCCAAGGACCCGCTTTCCGTGCTGGCCGCCAGTGCCCGCAAGGCCGGCGACCTGCCTGACAAGGCCGGCAAGCTGCTGGCGCTCTACCGGCCGGAAGATGTCGTGGCCTCCCGTGTGGTGCTTGCCGCCATCGGCGACGGCAAGCCTGCGGCGGTCCGCAGCGGCGTGCTTGCCGCGGTCAGCGCCGCCAAGGCCCATGCACCGAAGCGGGTGGTCGTGGTGTTCGCTCAGCCCGCGGACGGTGCCGCCGTGGCTTGCGCCGTGACCGCCGCGGCCGATGCGAGTTACGTCTACACGACCACCAAATCGAAGGCCGAGCCGCGCACCATCCGCAACATGACCCTCGGCGTGGCCGATTCGCCCGCCGTGGACAGAGCCTTCAACGACGCCCGCGCCGTTGTCAACGGCATCGAGCTGGCCAAGGAATGGGGCAACCGGCCCGCGAACCATGCCACGCCCACGCTGCTGGGCGAGGCCGCCAAGGGCCTGGCCAAGCTGCCGAACATCAAATGCGAAGTGCTGGGGCCCAAGGAAGTCGAGAAGCTCGGCATGGGCTCGTTCGCCGCCGTGGCCCAGGGGTCGGCCGAACCGCTGCGCTTCATCGTGCTGCGCTACCACGGGGCGCCGAAGGACCAGGCGCCCGTGGTGCTGGTCGGCAAGGGCATCACCTTCGACACCGGCGGCGTCTCGCTCAAGCCGGCCGCCGAGATGGACGAGATGAAGTTCGACATGTGCGGTGCCGCGAGCGTGCTGGGCACGTTCCGCGCGCTCGGCGACATTCAGCCCGCCATCAACGTCGTCGGCCTCATTCCCTCTTGCGAGAACATGAACGACGGCCGCGCGCTCAAGCCCGGCGACGTGGTCACCAGCATGAGCGGCCAGACCATCGAGGTGCTCAACACCGACGCGGAGGGCCGCCTGGTCCTGTGCGACGCGCTGACCTATGCCAAGCGCTTCGAACCCGCCGCCGTCATCGACATCGCCACGCTCACGGGCGCCTGCGTGGTCGCACTGGGCGGCGTGCGCAGCGGCCTGTTCTCGAGCGACGACACACTGGCCGCCGCACTGGAGGCGGCCGGCGAAGCCTCGCAAGACCGTTGCTGGCGCCTGCCGCTGGACGACGACTATGCGGAAGGCCTGAAGAGCAACTTCGCCGACGTGGCCAACATTGCCGGACGCGCCGGCGGTGCCATCACCGCGGCCAAGTTCCTTCAGCGTTTTGCCGGCGACTTCGCCTGGGCGCACCTGGACATCGCTGGCACGGCCTGGAAGAGCGGAACGGCCAAGGGCTCGACCGGCCGGCCGGTGGGCCTGCTGGTGTCGTACCTGACGACCCGCGCGGGCAGCTCCGAGGTACTGGCCAAGGCAAAGGCGGTCAAGCCCGTCAAGGCCCCGGCGCGAAAGGCCCGGTCGGCAACGTGACGGAAATCGGCTTTCACTACAACGCGCCGGACAAGCTGAACTACGCCTGCCGGCTGGTTCGCAAGGCCGTCAATGCGCGCGGCCTGCGCGTGGTGGTGGTGGGCGATGCGCACACGCTCGACGCGGTGGACGCCGCGCTCTGGCAGCTCTCGCCGGTGGATTTCGTGGCGCACTGCCGCGGCGATGCGCCGGCCCATGTGGTGGCGCGTTCGCCCGTCGTGCTGTCCGTGGAGGGCGCCGACTCGGCGTCGCTGCCGCACCGCGAGATGCTGGTGAACCTTGGGCTCGACGTGCCTGCGGGCTTCGAGCGCTACGAGCGCATGATCGACATCGTGAGCGACGAGACGCACGACCGCCAGGTCGGCCGTTCGCGCTGGCGTCACTATGCCGACCGCGGCTACACCATTCAGCCGCACGACTTCGCAAGGAGTTCCTGACATGGCCAGCACGCTGCGCACGCCGCCCCGGTTCGTTCCCACGCTGACCACGGTGCTCGAGATTCCCGCGGAGCCCGCGAGCCCCGCGCCACAGGCAGAGCTGGCACCACCCCCCGACGCGGCGAGCGCCATGGCATTGCCGCCCGCGGCGCAACTGACGCAGGCTGAAATCGTCAGCCTCGAAGAGCAGCTGCTGCACCGCGTACTGCAGCGCGTCGACCTGTCGCTGGAAGAGCGTCTGAGCGACACGGTGTCCGCGGCCATTCAGCATCAGCTCGATGCCATGGTGCCGCGGTTGCGCAATGAAATCGAGGCCGTTTTGCGTGCATTGGTGATCGAAGCAATGGCCGCCGAACTCTCGGAAAACACAGGGTCTACGCCAGCTTCCGGCGCATAAATCCTCAGCTAAACTGCGCCGCAGGTCGCAACGGCGTGAGGGTGCCACTGGCCTGCGGCGCGGAACTTGCGAGGTTTGCGCGCCCGGATCACACGACCGGTTTTTTTATTCTTTATCCAAGTTCTGGAGGTTCTCATGCAATTGAAATGGACAGCGGTCGCACTGGCTGCAATCACGCTCGTGGCTTGCGGCAAGAAAGAAGAGGCGGCTGCACCTGCTGCAGCGCCGGCCGCCGCGGCCCCGGCTGCAGCTGCGCCCGCACCTGCCGGAGAAACACTGCTTGTGAAGATCGGTCACGTGGCACCTACCAGCGGTCCTATTGCCCACCTGGGCAAGGACAACGAAATGGGCGCCAAGATGGCGATCGAAGACCTGAATGCCAAGGGCATCAAGATTGGCGACAAGACCGCCAAGTTCGAACTGGTCGCAGAAGACGATGCCGGTGACCCGAAGCAAGGCACCGCAGTGGCACAGAAGCTCGTGGACGAGAAGGTCAACGGCGTGGTCGGTCACCTGAACTCGGGTACGACCATTCCCGCCTCCAAGCTCTACAGCGACGCTGGCATTCCGCAGATCTCGCCTTCGGCCACGAACCCGAAGTACACGCGTCAAGGCTTCAAGACCACGTTCCGCGTGGTGGCTGACGACACGCAACTCGGCGGCACGCTGGGCAAGTACGCGGTCGATACGCTCAAGGGCAAGAACATTGCCGTGATCGACGACCGTACCGCTTACGGCCAAGGCGTTGCCGAAGAGTTCGAGAAGGCGGCCAAGGCTGCTGGCGCCACCATCGTGGGCCACGAGTTCACCACCGACAAGTCGACCGACTTCAACGCCATCCTGACCAAGCTCAAGGCCACCAAGCCCGACGTGCTGTTCTTCGGCGGCATGGACGCTGTCGGCGGCCCGATGCTCAAGCAGGTCAAGCAACTCGGCCTGAACGTCAAGTTCATGGGCGGCGACGGCCTGTGCACCGGCGAACTGCCGAAGCTGGCTGGCGATGCCATCGGCGAAGACATGGTGGTGTGCGCTGAAGCCGGCGGTGTCGACGGCGACTTCAAGCAGCCGCTGGAAGACTTCAAGGCCAAGTTCAAGACCAAGAACGGCGTGGAAGTGCAGATCTATGCACCTTACGTGTACGACGCGGTCAACGTGCTGGCCGAAGCCATGGTCAAGGCCGGTTCGTCCGACCCCGTAAAGTACCTGCCTGAAGTCGGCAAGGTGCAGTACAAGGGCGTGACCGGCCCGATCGCCTTTGACGAAAAGGGCGACATCAAGAACGGCGCGCTGACGCTGTACACCTACAAGGGCGGCGTGCGCACGCAGATCGCCGTGGTGCGCTGATCGGCGGCTTTCGCCAAAAAAGAAAAGGGCCTTCGGGCCCTTTTTTCATGCCTGTCGCGACAGCCGTTCAGAGCGGGGCGAGGCCGGAGGGCCGGTCGTTGTTGCAATACTCGATGAAGGCGTCGAGGTCGCGGGACTTGTCGAAGACCGCATCGGCACCGAGCGCAGCACAGCGCGCGCGAATGTCTACCGTGACGTAGTTGCTGAGCACCACGACGCGCTGTGTCGGCTTGCGTGTCGTGCAGCCCGCCAGCACGCCCAGGCCGGAGCCTTCCTTAAGGAACAGGTCGACGATGAGCAGTTGCCAGTCGTCGGGATGGGCGTCGAGCCAGGCCAGCGCTTCGGTTTCGGTTTCGGCGAAGCCGACCACATGGCCATTGACCAGATCCTCGAGTGCCGGGACCAGGTTGTCCCTGATGGTCTTGTTGTCCTCGACGAGGAACGTGATGAGGGCCATGCCGTGGTTTCGCTGTGAGAACCAATAGCGTAGCGTGCCGGACGCCGCCGCCGCGTAGGAGAAAGGATACGGACGCAGGGAGCCGGTTGCGCCGCCTGGGTCAGTTGGAGCTCTGGGCGCGGAGCTTTGCCTTGAGCTTTTCGGCCAGTGCCAGGCTTTCGTCTCGCTCGGCCGTTGCTTCCAGGCGCTTTTCGATCTCCTCGCTCAACGCGGCATTGACCTCGGCAAGCTTCGCAGCGGACTTGGCCAGTTTTTCCTCGAGCTGGCTCGTGTGTTCGATGGCCTGCGCCACTTCGCCGACCTGCACCTCTTCGGGCAGTTCCTGTTCGAGCACCGTGTTCACGACGGCCAGATTGTCCGAGGCGCGCTGCACGTCGGCGGCCACCTGCTCGGTCTTTTTGAGGGTGTGGTCCAGAGAAGTCGTGCCACGCGGCGAGGTTTGGGAATGTCCAGCCATCGAGGCTCCTTTGCAGGCTTGAAAGTAAAACCTTTGGATCGTACTGCCAGACGAAACGCCCGGTGCACGATGCCCAGTTGTTGCCAAGCAACGCATTGCACAGCAGAACAGATGACAAAAAAGCCCAAGTGCTTGTGGCGACTTGGGCTTCTTGTGCTGTCTGCATGTTCGCGAACGGTTACGAACAATCAATCTCTGGCGGAGCAGGCGGGATTCGAACCCGCGGAGGGCTATTAACCCTCACACGCTTTCCAGGCGTGCGACTTAAACCGCTCATCCACCGCTCCTGAGCCTCAAATTATAGCGTGGCTTCGAGCCATTTCAGGTCGGGCCGGCGCTTTTGCCGGTCTGGATCATCCGCATCGCCGATGCGATGAGCGCGGCGGTCTCGGACATGTTGCTCGGCACAATCAGCGTGGTCTTGGAATCCGCCGCCACCTTGCCGTAGGCATCGACGGCGCGTTCGGCCACCTTGAGCTGCACGGCCTGTTCGCCGCCCGGCTGGCGGATGGCTGCAGCCACGCGCTCGATGGCGTCCGCGGTGGCGGTGGCCACCGCGGTGATGGCGGCTGCTTCACCCTGCGCGTTGTTGATCTGTGCCTGCTTCTCGCCCTCGGAACGGGCAATGAAGGCTTCGCGCTCGCCGGTGGCGATATTGATCTGCTCCTGGCGGCGGCCTTCCGAGGCCGCGATCAGCGCGCGCTTGCCGCGCTCGGCCGTGATCTGCGCCTGCATGGCCAGCAGGATTTCCTTCGGCGGCGTCAGGTCCTTGATTTCGTAGCGCAGCACCTTCACGCCCCAGTTGAGAGCCGCTTCGTCGATGGCGGCCACCACCTGTGCGTTGATGACATCGCGTTCTTCGAAGGTCTTGTCCAGCTCCAGCTTGCCGATCACGCTGCGCAGCGAGGTTTGCGCAAGTTGCGTCACCGCCACGATGTAGTTCGACGAGCCGTAGCTCGCGCGCATCGGGTCGGTCACCTGGAAGTACAGGATGCCGTCCACCTGCAGCTGCGTGTTGTCGCGCGTGATGCAGATCTGGCTGGGCACGTCGAGCGGAATTTCCTTCAGGCTGTGCTTGTAGGCCACCCGGTCGATGAACGGGATCAGGAAATTGGGGCCGGGCGTCATCGTGCTGTGGTACTTGCCCAGCCGTTCGCGCACCCAGGCGTTCTGCTGCGGCACGAACTTGACCGACTGGCTGATGAAGATGATCGCGATGACCAGGATGATGAGAGGGACCGAAAATTCCATGGTGCGCTTCCTTTTCTGAGTTCTATGGACTGACTAAACCTTGGCGACGACGAGGCGGCTGCCGATCACTTCGACCACGCGGTGCTCTCCGGTGGACGGGGTGCTGCCTGCGCGCTGAATCACCGTCCATTGCGCGCCGCGGTAGCGAACGGTGGCGGTGCCGTCGGCATTCCAGGCATCGACGTGCACGCTCTCGCCGATGTCGAGGTTCACGTCGCGGTTGGTGCCGGTCCGCGCTGCGGCAGGGCGCCTGCGCTGGATCGAATACCAGGCCAGCACGGCGCCCACGCCGATCACCGACGCCACGATGAGTTGCGTGACGGTGCCGAAGCCCAGGTGCGCCGAGATCGCGGCGGCGGCGAAGCCTGCGGCGAGCAGCAGCAGGTAGACCGTGCCCGAGAGCAACTCGGCCACGATGGCCACCCCCGCAATCAGCCACCAGACGGTGGAATTCGCCATGTCGACTCCTCTTTTGCTTGTTCGATGCGCGACATTCTGCGGCATGAACCCCAAGCGCTTGCCGTGCGTAGGGGTACTGGCGCGGGGGCAGACGGCCTTGCCCGCCGGGCCCGAATGTCTTGCAGGAAGCTGACCGAATCCGTCATCCGAATTCCGTACACTTCGCGCCTCGTCTTTGCCTGTCTGTCTCCCCGCCTGTCCGGAGCCCCGCTCATGAAATTTCGCTTTCCCATCGTCATCATCGACGAGGACTTCCGCTCCGAAAACACTTCGGGCCTCGGCATTCGCGCGCTCGCGCAGGCCTTCGAAAGCGAGGGCTTCGAGGTGCTGGGCGTCACGAGCTACGGCGACCTGAGCCAGTTCGCGCAGCAGCAAAGCCGCGCCAGCGCCTTCATCCTGTCGATCGACGACGAAGAGTTCACCGTCGGCCCCGACCTCGACCCGGCCGTGCTGAACCTGCGCACCTTCATCGGCGAGGTGCGGCGCAAGAACGCGGACGTGCCGATCTACATCTACGGCGAAACCAAGACCGCGCGCCACATTCCGAACGACATCCTGCGCGAGCTGCACGGTTTCATCCACATGTTCGAGGACACCCCCGAATTCGTGGCGCGCCACATCATCCGCGAGGCCAAGAGCTACCTGGAAGGCGTGCAGCCGCCGTTCTTCAAGGCGCTCATCGACTACGCGGAAGACGGCTCGTACTCGTGGCACTGCCCGGGCCATTCGGGCGGCGTGGCGTTCCTCAAGAGCCCTGTGGGCCGGATGTTCCACCAGTTCTTCGGCGAGAACATGCTGCGTGCCGACGTGTGCAACGCGGTGGAAGAACTGGGCCAGCTGCTCGACCACACCGGCCCGGTGGCGGCCAGCGAGCGCAATGCGGCGCGGATCTTCAATGCCGACCATTGCTTCTTCGTGACCAACGGCACCAGCACCAGCAACAAGATGGTGTGGCACCACACGGTGGCGCCCGACGACGTGGTGGTGGTGGACCGCAATTGCCACAAGTCGATCCTGCACGCGATCATCATGACCGGCGCGATTCCGGTGTTCATGAAGCCCACGCGCAATCACTTCGGCATCATCGGCCCGATTCCCCAGAGCGAGTTCGAGCAGAGCGCCATCAAGGCCAAGATCAAGGCCAACCCGCTGCTGGCCCACGTGGACTCCGAGACCGTCAAGCCGCGCGTGATGACGCTCACCCAGTCGACCTACGACGGCGTGATCTACAACACCGAGACCATCAAGAACATGCTCGACGGCTACGTCGACACACTGCACTTCGACGAAGCGTGGCTGCCGCACGCGGCCTTCCACCCGTTCTACGGCGCGTACCACGCGATGGGCAAGCGCCGCGTGCGGCCGAAGGATTCGTTGGTGTTCGCCACGCAGTCCACGCACAAGCTGCTGGCCGGCATCAGCCAGGCCAGCCACGTGCTGGTGCAGGACTCGCAGAACCGCGCGCTCGACCGCGACCTGTTCAACGAGGCCTACCTGATGCACTCGTCGACCAGCCCGCAGTACGCGATCATCGCGAGCTGCGACGTGGCCGCGGCCATGATGGAGCCGCCCGGCGGCACGGCGCTGGTGGAAGAGAGCATTCTTGAAGCCCTCGACTTCCGCCGCGCCATGCGCAAGGTCGAGGAAGAGTTCGGCAAGGAAGAGTGGTGGTTCAAGGTCTGGGGCCCCGAGAAGCTGGTCGAAGAAGGCATTGGCCGCGCCGACGACTGGATCATGACGGGCGAGAAGGAGTCCACCAAGCGCAAGACCAAGAAGTCGCCGCGCAACTGGCACGGCTTCGGCGACCTGGCCGACGGCTTCAACATGCTCGACCCGATCAAGTCGACCATCGTCACGCCCGGCCTGGACCTCGAAGGCAACTTCGCGGAGAGCGGAATTCCCGCCAGCGTGGTGACCAAGTTCCTCGCGGAGCACGGCGTGATCGTGGAGAAGACCGGGCTGTACAGCTTCTTCATCATGTTCACCATCGGCATCACCAAGGGCCGCTGGAACACGCTGCTCACGGCGCTGCAGCAGTTCAAGGACGACTACGCGCGCAACCAGCCGATGTGGCGCATCCTGCCGGAGTTCTGCCAACAGCACCCGGGCTACGAGAAGCTCGGCCTGCGCGACCTGTGCCAGCACATCCACAAGCTGTATGCGCGCTTCGACGTGGCGCGCCTCACGACCGAGATGTACCTGAGCGACCTGACGCCGGCCATGAAGCCCAGCGACGCCTTTGCCCACATCGCGCACAGGAAGACCGAGCGCGTGGAAATCGACGACCTTGAAGGCCGCATCACCACCAGCCTGATCACACCGTACCCCCCGGGCATTCCGCTGCTGATTCCGGGCGAAGTGTTCAACAAGAAGATCGTCGACTACCTGCGCTTCTCGCGCGAGTTCAACTCGCAGTGCCCCGGCTTCGAGACCGACATCCACGGCCTGGTGGCGCGCGTCGACGAGACAGGCAAGAAGCGCTACTACGCCGACTGCGTCAGGGCAGTGAAGTAAACAGGCGTGCGGGTCGGGCCGCTGGCCCGATCGAGTGGCCTGTGCCTAGCCCTAGCCTTCCCGCACCCGCATGAAGCGGGCGAAACGCGGCAGCCCCTTGGCGGTGGTGCCGTTGTAGCGGTAGGTCACCCAGCTGCCGATGGCGGGCGGGTTGTCCCGCTCGGCGTCGGTCAGGCCGGTGCCGAGCTTGAAGCGCTTGCCGTCGGCGGTCTCGACCACCAGCGCGCCGAGCCGGCTCGCGTGCTTGCCCTTGCCGGTCACATGCTCGACGACGCGCGCCTCGGCGTCGTCGTAGGGCTTGACCTTCAGCAGGTCGTTGTTGCGCTCGCCGCGATAGCTCGAATTGCCGCGGTGGAGCATCAGGCCTTCACCGCCCATCTTCACCGTCTTGTCGAGCAGCGCCTGCAGCGCTTCATGCGTGGTCGCGCGCTCTTGCGGCACGGGCACCAACCACGGCGCGTCGGTGACGGGGAGCAGCTTGCGCAGGGCGGCCAACCGAGTGGTGAAGTCGCCGGCCTGGGCGGGCAGGTCGAACACCATGAAGCGCATCTCGTGCCAGGCGACGTCGTTGGGTGTCTGGCTGCGCACTGTCGAGACCGCATGCGGGAATCGGCCCCGGCCCGCCCACAGTTCGCCGTCGAGCGGCTGCTTCGGCAACGGGGCCGTGAACCATGCGGGTGCCACGACGCGTTCCCCGCCGCGCGTCCACAACTGCTTGCCGTCCCAGTAGCCGCGCACGCCGTCGTACTTCTCGCTGACCCAGTAGTCGGACAGCGACATCCCGGGGCGGTAGACGTCGGCCAGCATCAGCGACGGCGCCGCGTCGCGCGCGAACACGGCGGGGGCTGTAAGCACGCCGAAAGCGGCAAGGAGGAGGGAGCGTCGGCTCAGCACGGTGCTATTGAATAGATAGCTGCATATGACCGTCTGGCGGCGGTATCAGCGATTTTTTATCCGACTTACTCGGCCATTCCACCCACGACGTTGCTGAAGCCGCCGTCGACGTAGGTGATCTCTGCCGTCACGCCGCTGGCCAGGTCACTCAGCAGGAAAGCGGCCACGTTGCCCACTTCTTCGATGGTCACGTTGCGGCGGATCGGCGAGGCGTCGGCCACGGCCGCGAGCATCTTGCCGAAGCCCTTGATGCCGCTGGCGGCGAGCGTCTTGATCGGGCCGGCGCTGATGCCGTTCACGCGCATGCCCCGGGGTCCGAGCGAGGCGGCGGTGTAGCGCACAGAGGCTTCGAGCGAGGCCTTGGCCAGGCCCATGGTGTTGTAGTTGGGCAGCGCGCGTTCGGCGCCCAGGTAGGTCAGCGTGAGCAGGGCCGACTTGTCGTTGAGGTAGGGCAGGGCCGCCTTGGCCATCGCCGGGAAGCTGTAGGCGCTGATGTCGTGCGCGATCTTGAAGCCTTCGCGCGAGAGCCCGTCGAGGAAGTCGCCGGCGATGGACTCGCGGGTCGCGAAGCCGATGCTGTGCACGAAGCCGTCGAACGTGGGCCAGGTTTGCGCCAGGTCGGCGAAGAGCTTGTCGATCTGCGCGTCGTCGCCCACGTCGCAGTCGAAAATCAGCTTCGAGCCGAAGTCTGCGGCATATTCGGTGATACGGTCCTTGAATCGCTCGCCGACATAGCTGAAGGCGAGCTCCGCGCCCTGTTCGTGACAGGCCTTGGCAATGCCATACGCAATGGAGCGATTGCTCAACACACCGGTGATCAACAGTTTTTTGCCGGAAAGAAAGCCCATGAAGTTGCCTTGTGAAAATCTTGGGCAGAATTCTCGCATGCGAGGTTGGCTGCTCTGGATGGTGTTGGCGTTCTCGGCGGCCCCTTCGTGGGCCGCCCATGCCTACGCGCAGTTCGGCGACATCAAGTACCCCGTGGGGTTCACGCACTTCGACTACGTCAATCCGAACGCCCCAAAGGGTGGCGAGATCCGCATGGTGCCCCCGACTCGCCCGACCAACTTCGACAAGTTCAATCCGTTCACGCTCAAGGGCACCGCGCCGTCGGGCGTCGGCCCGCTGATGTTCGAGAGCTTGCTCATCGGCAACATGGAGGAGCCGACCACTGGCTATGGCCTGTTGGCCGAAGACGTGGAGGTCGCGCCCGACCGACTGTCCGCCACCTTCCGTATCAATCCGAAGGCGCGCTTCAACGATGGATCGCCGGTGCTTGCGGCGGACGTCGTGTACTCGTTCAAGACGTTGACGGGCAAGCTCGCGTCGCCGGCATACCGCACCATCTACGCCGAAGTGAAGGGCGCGAGTGCATTGAGCGAGCGCACCGTTCGCTTCGACTTCGCCAACCCGAACCGCGAGTTGCCCCTGGTGGTTGGCGGCATGGCCGTGTTCAGCCGCAAATGGGGTGCGGGCAAGCCATTCGACCAGATCACGACAGAGGTGCCGGTCGCCTCGGGCCCTTACCGACCGGTCAGTGACCGCCTGGGCCGCGACATCAGCTACGTGCGTCGCGCAGATTATTGGGGCGTCGACCTTGCTGCGCGCAAGGGGCAGTTCAACTTCGACCGTGTCACGTACAAGGTCTACCTTGACGAAACTTCCCGTTTCGAGGGGCTGAAGGCTGGCGAGTTCGATTTCATGCGCGAGTTCACGTCGCGCAACTGGGCGCGCCAGTACAAGGGCAAGCAGTTCGACAGCGGCGAAATTTTGAAGCGCGAGTTCAAGAACAGCAATCCCGGGGACTTTCAAGGCTACGTGTTCAATGCGCGCAAGGAGAAGTTCAAGGACGTTCGTGTGCGGCAGGCCATCGGGCTGGCGGTGGATTTTGAATGGCTCAACCGCCAGCTTTTCTACGGCATCTACACGCGCGTGCAGGGCTACTTCCCAAACAGTGAGTTCCACGCTGAAGGCCTGCCCAAGCCCGACGAGTTGGCGCTTCTGGAGCCGTTGCGAGCCAAACTCCGGCCGGAGGTCTTCGGCCCGGCCCCGGTCCCGTCAAGCACCGTGCCGCCGAACAGCCTGCGCGAGAACCTGCGCAAAGCCCGTGCGTTGCTTGCCGAGGTCGGCTGGAACTACAAGGACGGCGCACTGCGCAACGCGAAGGGCGAGGCATTCACCATCGAATTTCTCAACGACCAGCCTTCGCTGATCCGCGTGGCGACGCCGTTTCAGACCGCACTGCGCAAGCTAGGAATCGAAATGACTTTCCGGACGGTCGACTTCTCGCTGGCGCAGCAACGCATGGACAACTTCGACTTCGAGATGACATCGAGGCGCTTGCCGGGGAGCACCGCACCAGGTGGCGAACTCTTCGAGCTCTTTGGCATGAAGGCCGCGGACACGGTGGGCTCTGCGAATTCGTGGGGCGTGGCAGACCCTGCTGTTGACGCCATTCTGGGCAAGGTTGCGACGGCCACCACGCGAGTGGAACTCGCCACCGCCATGCGTTCGCTGGATCGTGTGTTGTCGAACGGCTACTACTCGATTCCTCAGTACTACAGCAACTCCTTCCTGATCGGGTACAGACCAGGTCGCTTCGTGTTGCCGCCGACGATTCCGCCTTACTACCAGGCCGACGACTGGGCGCTGTCGACCTGGTGGGCTTCGCCTTCCAACAAATAGAGTCAGGCACACATCCATGGCGACCTACATCCTCAAGCGCCTGCTCCTGATGATCCCCACGCTGCTCGGCGTGTTGATCGTCACATTCGCGGTCATCCAGTTCGTGCCTGGCGGTCCGGTGGAGCAGTTGGTTTCCCAGCTGCAGGGCAGGGACTCGGGCGGGGAGGGCGCCGCTGCCAGCGGTGCCGGATACCGCGGGCGCCAGGGGCTTGACCCGCAGCGCATCGAGGAAATCAAGGTGCTCTACGGCTTCGACAAGCCGGCGTACGAGCGGTTCTGGACGATGCTCAAGTCGTTCGCGCAGCTGGACTTGGGTACGAGCTTCTATCAACGCAAGGCGGTATGGGAATTGGTGAAGGAGAAGCTCCCGGTCTCCATCAGCCTCGGGCTGTGGACCTTCTTCATCAGCTACCTCATTGCCGTTCCGCTGGGTGTCGCCAAGGCGGTGCGGGCCGGGTCACGCTTCGACTTCGTCACCACGCTCATCGTGCTCATTGGCTATGCCATCCCCGGCTTCGTCCTCGGCGTCGCGCTCTTGGTAATTTTTGGTGGCAAGCTGCAATGGTTTCCGCTTCGTGGGCTGACCTCGCCGAACTGGGAAACCTTGAGCTGGGGCGCCCGCATCGTCGATTACCTGTGGCACATCGCATTGCCGGTCTCGGCGATGGTGCTCGGCAGCTTCGCCGTCACCGCGATGCTGACCAAGAACTCCTTCCTCGAAGAAATCCGCAAGCAGTACGTGCTGACGGCCAGGGCCAAGGGGCTCACCGAGCGGCAGGTGCTCTGGAAGCATGTGTTTCGCAACGCGCTGATTCCCATCATCACGGGCTTTCCGGCGGCGTTCATCGGCGCCTTCTTCACTGGCGCGCTGCTGATAGAGACGCTCTTCACGCTCGATGGCCTGGGCCTCCTGAGCTACGAGAGCGTGATCCGGCGCGACTATCCGGTGGTGCTGGGCACGCTGTACCTGTTCACGCTGATCGGATTGGTGACCAAGCTGATTTCCGATCTTTGTTATGTCTGGGTAGATCCGAGGGTCAAGTTTGACTAGCGCACCTGTCAAGTCGGTCAGCCCGCGCGTTCGCGCCTGGCGTCGCTTTCGCCGCAACCCTCTGGGGTTCTGGAGCCTCGTCGTTTTCTCGACGCTCGTGGTCTTGAGTCTCTTCGCGGAAGTGATTTCCACCGACAAGCCACTCGTCGTGCGCTACGAAGGACAGATCTACTTTCCCGTGCTGCGCGACTATTCGGAAAAAACCTTCGGCGGCGACTTCGAGACCACGGCCGACTACTTGGATCCTTTCATCAAGGAGCGCATCACCGCTGGCGCCAACTGGGCGGTGTATGCGCCGAACCCTTACGGTCCGCGCACTCTCAACTACTTCGCGTCCCAACCCAATCCGGCCGCGCCGTCGGGCGAAAACTTTCTTGGCTCCGACGACCGTGGCCGCGACCTGCTCGCGCAGTTGATCTACGGCTTCCGCGTGAGCGTGCTGTTTGCACTTGCGCTCACTGTGATCGGGGTGGTGCTGGGCATCGTCAGTGGCGCGGTGCAGGGCTTTTTTGGTGGCAAGACCGATCTGCTGTTCCAACGCTTCATCGAAATCTGGAGCTCCATGCCCGAGCTCTACCTGCTGATCATCTTCAGCGCGATCTTCGCGCCCAGCGTGGCGCTGCTGCTCATCCTGCTGAGCCTGTTCGGCTGGATGGGCCTGGCCGACTATGTGCGGGCCGAGTTCCTGCGCAACCGCCAGATGGACTACGTGCGCGCCGCCCGCGCGCTGGGCGTGAGCAACCTGCAGATCATGTGGCGCCACATCCTGCCCAACAGCATGGTGCCGGTCGTCACCTTCCTGCCGTTCCGTATGAGCGCCGCCATCCTTGCCCTGACTTCGCTCGACTTCCTGGGCCTGGGCGTGCCGCCGGGCACGCCGTCGCTCGGCGAACTGCTGAGCCAGGGCAAGGCCAACATCGACGCCTGGTGGATTTCCCTTTCCACCTTCGGCGTGCTGGTGGTCACGCTGATGCTGCTGACCTTCATGGGCGACGCGCTGCGCGACGCGCTCGATCCCCGGAAGGCCGACAAGTGATGAACGCCGATTCAACGCATCCCCCGCTGATCGACGTGAAGGGCCTGCGCGTCGCCTTCGGCGGCAAGGAGGTGGTGCACGGCATCGACTTCCAGATCGCTGCCGGCGAGAAGCTCGCGCTGGTCGGCGAGTCGGGCTCGGGCAAGACGGTCACGGCGCTGTCGCTGCTGCGGCTGGCGCAGAACGCCGACGTCACCGGCGTTGCAAGGCTTTTCGGCGGGGAGCGCCCGTCGGACGTGCGTGACCTGCTATCGATTCCGGAGCGCCAGCTGCGTGGCATCCGCGGCAAGGAGATCGCGATGATCTTCCAGGAGCCGATGACCGCGCTGAATGCGCTCTACAGCGTGGGCGACCAGATCGCCGAGGTGCTCGAGTTGCACGAAGGGCTGTCGGCCCGCGCCGCGCAGGCGGCCGCCGTGCAGCTGCTGGCCGACACGGGCATTCCGGAGCCCGCGCGGCGCGCGCAGGCGTTTCCGCATCAGCTGTCGGGCGGCCAGCGCCAGCGCGCCATGATCGCCATGGCCCTGGCCTGCAAGCCGCGGCTGCTGCTGGCCGACGAGCCGACCACGGCGCTGGACGTCACCGTGCGCGCGCAGATCCTCGACCTGCTGGCCGAGTTGCAGCGCAAGCACGGCATGGCGGTGCTGCTGATCACGCACGACCTGAATCTGGTGCGCCGCTTCGCCGACCGCGTGGCGGTGATGGAGAACGGCCACATCGTCGAGCACGGGGCGGTTGCGCCGGTGTTCGAGGCGCCGCAGCATCCCTATACCCGCAAGCTGATCGACAGCCACCCGGAGCGCCATGTGGCGGCGGTGCCGTCGAGCGGCGCCGCGCCGGTGCTCGAGGCGAAGGCCTTGCGCGTGATCTACCCGGTGCCCCGGCCCGGCATCGGCGGCTGGTTCCGCAAGGGCGAGTTCGTGGCGGTGCAGGGCGCAGATTTCCGCATTGCGCCCGGCGAGACGCTCGGCGTGGTCGGCGAATCGGGTTCGGGCAAGTCGACGCTCGCGCTGGCGGCGCTGGGGCTGCTGCGCCATCAGGGCGAGTTGAAGGTCACCGGAAAAGACTGGGCGGTCGATCGCGCGTCCGACCTGGGCCTGCGCCGGGTGATGCAGGTGGTGTTCCAGGATCCGTTCTCCTCGCTCTCGCCGCGCATGACGGTCGAGCAGATCGTGGGGGAGGGGCTGCGCGTGCACGCGCCCAGGCTCGATGCCGAGGCGCGGCGGGCGCGTTCGCTCGCCGCACTCGCCGACGTCGGGCTGACCGAGGCCCAGTTTCCCTCGCTGCTCGAGCGCTACCCGCATGAGTTTTCCGGGGGGCAGCGCCAGCGGCTGGCGATTGCGCGTGCGCTGATCGTCGATCCGCAGCTGCTGGTGCTCGACGAGCCCACCAGTGCGCTCGACGTGACGATCCAGAAGCAGGTGCTCGGCCTGCTGCAGCGCCTGCAGCGCGAGCGCGGGTTGAGCTACCTGCTGATCACGCACGACGTGGAGGTGATCCGTGCCATGGCGCACCAGGTCATCGTGATGAAGGACGGAGCCATCCTCGAAAGCGGAGCGGTCGAGCGCGTGCTCGACGCGCCCGAGCACCCCTACACACAAAAGCTGGTGGCCGCCGCGCTGCTGGAATAAACGGAGTCTGCAAGCAATGTCGGAAATCGGACGCGACCGGCGCGGGGCGTGGCGCGCGGCGCTGGCCTGCATGGTCACCCTGTCGGTGGCCATGGGCCTGGGGCGCTTTGCCTTCACGCCCATGCTGCCCATCATGCTGCACGAGGGAAAGCTGGAGCTCGCCACCGGCGGGGTGCTGGCATCGCTCAACTACCTGGGCTACTTTCTGGGTGCGGTCAGCTGCGCGGCCATCGGCATCAAGGCCTCGAGCATGGTGCGCGGCGGGCTGCTGGCCACGGCGGCATTGCTGGTCGGCATGGGGCTGCTGCACAGTTTCACGAGCTGGGGCATCCTGCGCGCCGCCGCCGGCGTGATGAGCGCCTGGGTCTTCGTGTTCGCCTCCGGTTGGGGGCTGCGCAGGCTGGCGGAAACCAACTCGCCGATGCTGGCGGGGGTGATCTACACCGGTCCGGGAATCGGCATTGCGATGACCGGCTTGCTCGGTGGGGCGCTCGGGCGATGGGGCTCCGAGGCGGGCTGGATCGGCCTGGGCATGCTGGCGGTCGTTTTGATCGCGGTGATCTGGCGGGTGTTCGACGACGGCGAGCGGGCGCCGGTCGGGGGCAGGACGGCCGTTGCCCCCGCCGCGAAGGGGCGCGCCAGCCGCTCGGCGGCCGATCGCAGCGATGCGATCTGGCTGGTGGCGCTGTACGGGCTGGCGGGCTTCGGCTACATCATCACTGCGACCTTCCTGCCCGTGATCGCCCGGCAGGCGCTGCCCGGTTCGTCCTGGCCCGATTTCTTCTGGCCCTTGTTCGGGCTGGCCATCATTCCCGGGGCCTTGATCGGCGCGAGGGCGCCTACGCATTGGGACAACCGGCTGTTGCTGGCCATGGCCTATTCGCTGCAGGCGCTGGGTGTGGTGTTGTCGGTGGCGTGGCCGACGATCGGCGGGTTCGCGCTCGGCAGCCTGCTGCTGGGGATGCCGTTCACCGCCATCACTCTTTTTGCGATGCGGGATGCGCGCAGATTGCGCGGCAACGCGGCCGCCGGCCTGATCGGCTATGCAACGGCCTCCTATGGGGTGGGGCAGATCGTCGGGCCGCTGTTTGCGGCGCCGCTGGCCCAGCGGACGGGGTCGTTTCAGCTGCCGCTGCTGGTCGCGGCGGCGGCATTGGCGCTCGGCGCTGTTTTATTTGCATGGGTTTGGCTCAAATCTCGCCGTCCAGTGGGCGTTTGAGTGCCTATGCCCCTTCATTTATTGCACGAATAGCATATAATTCGAGGCTCACGACCAAACGGGCGGGTACCAACCGCCCGTTTTTTTTGGTCTGTGCATTCTGAACATTCCAGCGATCTGGCATCCGTGGCGGGCGGATTGCACAGTTACCGTATTTAAAAGGCACTTTCGAACACGTGGCATTGCAGCAAATAGTGGAACAAGCCGTGGCCGGTCTCGGCTATGACCTGGTCGAGATCGAACGCTCGGCCGGGGGAACGCTGCGCGTGACGATTGATTTGCCGTGGACGGCCCCCACATCGGAAGCTGTCGCGGCCGGTGTGCCCGAGCCCTTCGTGACGGTGGAAGACTGCGAGAAGGTAACGCGGCAGTTGCAGTTCGCGCTTGAGGTGGATGGTGTCGATTACAAGCGGCTCGAGGTGTCCTCGCCCGGTATCGACCGTCCGCTGCGCAACGAGCAGGATTTCGGGCGTTTCGTGGGTGCGGTGATCGACATCACGCTCAAGGCGCCCATGGGTGCGGCGGCGGCGGGTCAGGTGTCCGCCAACCGCAAGAAGTTTCGCGGGACGCTGGAGCGTGTCGAGCAGGCGGATGGCGCTCAGGGCTGGCAGATCGTCTGGAGCGATGCGCCCGAGGCCAAGCCTGGACAAAAAGTGAGCAAGAAGCGCGCGCCTGCACCGTTGCATGCGCTGGGCTTCGTTTTGGACGAGCTGCGCGATGCGCGGCTGGCGCCCATTGTGGATTTCAAGGGCCGCAAGGCCAAAACCCAACCGGGTTTTTCGGATATTGACGACGGAACGCAGGTTCCGGACTGACCAGAGGAGTGGTGGCATGAATCGCGAAATGTTGATGTTGGTGGATGCGATCTCGCGGGAGAAGAACGTCGAACGCGACGTGGTCTTCGGCGCGGTCGAATCCGCACTGGCGCAAGCCACCAAGAAGCTCCATCAGGGCGATGTGGACATCCGCGTGTCGGTCGATCGCGACAGCGGCGACTACGAAACCTTCCGCCGCTGGCACGTCGTTCCCGATGAAGCCGGCCTGCAGCTGCCCGACCAGGAAATCCTCCTGTTCGAGGCCAAGGAAGAAATGTCGGACATCGAAGTCGGCGAGTACATCGAAGAAGCGGTGGACTCGGTGCCAATCGGCCGCATCGGCGCCATGGCCGCCAAGCAGGTCATCCTGCAGAAGATCCGCGACGCGGAGCGCGAGATGCTGCTCAACGACTTCATGTCGCGCGGCGACAAGATCTTCGTGGGCACCGTCAAGCGCCTGGACAAGGGCGACATCATCGTCGAGGCCGGCCGCGTCGAAGGCCGCCTGCGCCGCAGCGAGATGATCGCCAAGGAAAACCTGCGCAATGGCGACCGCGTGCGGGCCATGATCATGGAGGTCGACCTGACGCTGCGCGGCGCGCCGATCATCCTGTCGCGCTCGGCACCCGAGTTCATGATCGAGCTCTTCCGCCAGGAAGTGCCCGAAATCGAGCAGGGCCTGCTCGAAATCAAGAGCTGCGCCCGTGACCCGGGTTCGCGCGCCAAGATCGCCGTGCTCTCGCACGACAAGCGCGTCGATCCGATCGGCACCTGTGTCGGCGTGCGTGGCACCCGCGTCAACGCCGTGACCAACGAGCTCGCCGGCGAGCGCGTGGACATCGTGCTGTGGAGCGAAGATCCGGCCCAGTTCGTGATCGGCGCCTTGGCCCCGGCCAACGTGTCGTCCATCGTGGTCGACGAGGAAAAGCACGCCATGGACGTGGTGGTCGACGAGGAAAACCTCGCCATCGCCATCGGCCGCGGCGGCCAGAATGTGCGCCTGGCTTCCGACCTCACGGGTTGGAAGATCAACATCATGGACGCCAACGAGTCTGCGCAGAAGCAGGCCGTCGAAACCGATGCCAGCCGCAAGCTGTTCATGGAAAAGCTCGATGTCGACGAGGAAATCGCCGACATCCTGATCGCCGAAGGCTTCAACAGCCTCGAGGAAGTGGCCTATGTGCCGATTTCCGAAATGCTGGAGATCGAAGCCTTCGACGAAGACACCATCAATGAGTTGCGCACGCGCGCCAAGGATGCGCTGTTGACCATGGAAATCGCCAAGGAAGAGGGTGTCGAGGTCCAGCCGCAGGTATCGCAAGACCTGCACGACCTCGAGGGCCTCGACCCCGAGCTGATTCCCAAGCTGACCGAAGCGGGTGTGAACACCCGTGACGATCTTGCCGACCTCGCGGTCGATGAACTCACCGAGATCACCGGCCACAGCGCCGATGACGCCAAAACTCTCATCTTGAAAGCCCGCGAACATTGGTTCGCTGGCCAAGAGTGACGGTCATGAAGGCACGAAACCAATATGTCCAGTACCACTGTCGCCGAGTTCGCGAACGAGCTCAAGAAGACTCCCGAAACCTTGCTTGACCAGCTCAAGAGTGCAGGTGTGCCCAAAGCGGCCGCCACCGACGCCCTTACCGAGGCTGACAAGCAGCGCCTGCTCGGCCACCTCAAGGCCAGCCACGGCACCGTCGAGCCCGAGCGCAAGAAGATCACGCTGACCAAGAAGTCGACCAGCGAGATCAAGCAGGCCGACGCCACCGGCCGCGCCCGCACGATCCAGGTCGAGGTCCGCAAGAAGCGCACCTTCATCCAGCGCGAGGACGGTCATCCGGCCACGCCTGAATCGGCACAGCATGCGGAAGAAGCGCCGGTCGAGGTCCCCGAAGCCCCGCGCGTTGACGAGGCCGAGCTGGCCCGCCGCGAGGAAGAGGCGCGCCGCCAGGCCGAGCTGATCCGCCGCCAGGAAGAAGAACTGGCCGAGAAGCGTCGTCTGCGTGAAGAAGCCGAAGCCCGCGAACGCGAACAGGCCGAGAAGGTCGAGCGTGCCGAACAGGCTGAGCAGGCACAGCAGGAAGCCGTGCGCGTCGCTGCTGCGAAAAAGGCCGCTGCGTTCGCGGAAACCGCCGCCGTCAACGCCGCCAGCAAGGATGCGCATGCAAGGCACGCAGCCGCTCCGGCGGTGATTGCCGCTGCCGCCGCTGCCGAACAGCAGGCCGCCGACACCAAGCTCGCCGCGCAGAATGCTGCGACGCAAGCCAAGGAAGACGCGAAGGCCAAGGCCGCCGCCGAATCGAAGGCCCGTGCCGACGAGGAAGCCGCCCGCGCCAAGGACCTCGACGAGCGTCGCCGCAAGGCCCTCGCCGAAGCCGAGGCCATCCGCGCCATGATGAATGCACCGGCCCGCGTGCTGGTGCCGCACAAGGCGCCCGAGAAGCCGCAGCCCGAAAAGGCCGCGGTCAAGGGCACGCTGCACAAGCCGGCCACGCCCGCACCGCGTCCCGGCGCGCCGGCCGCTCCGGGTGCTGCTGCAGCGCCTGGCGCCGCGGGTGCCGGCAAGGAAGTCAAGTCCGCCAAGCTCTCCTCGAGCTGGGCAGGCGACCCTGCCAAGAAGAAGGAAATCAAGACCCGCGGCGATGCCAGCGGCGGTGTCAGTCGCGGCAACTGGCGCGGAGGCCCGCGTGGTCGCCGTGGCAACGACCGCGGCGGTCACGACGAGCAGCACGCACCGGCCGCACCGGTCGAGGCGCGCATTCTCGAAGTGCACGTGCCCGAAACCATCACGGTGGCCGAGCTCGCGCACAAGATGGCCGTCAAGGCGCAAGAGGTCATCAAGCAACTGATGAAGCTCGGCCAGATGGCGACCATCAACCAGTCGCTCGACCAGGACACCGCGATGATCCTGGTGGAAGAAATGGGCCATACCGCGGTGGTTGCCGCGCTGGACGACCCGGAAGCCTTCACCGACGACGACGTGTCGGCGCAAACTGCCGAGTCGCTGCCGCGCGCTCCGGTCGTGACCGTCATGGGCCACGTCGACCACGGCAAGACCTCGCTGCTGGACTACATCCGCCGCGCCAAGGTGGCTGCGGGCGAAGCCGGCGGCATCACGCAGCACATCGGTGCGTACCACGTGGAAACCGCACGCGGCATGGTGTCGTTCCTCGACACCCCGGGTCACGAGGCCTTCACGGCCATGCGTGCCCGCGGTGCGCAGGCCACCGACATCGTGATCCTGGTGGTGGCGGCCGACGACGGCGTCATGCCCCAGACCAAGGAAGCCATCAAGCACGCCAAGGCTGCGGGTGTGCCGATCGTGGTTGCCATCAACAAGGTGGACAAGCCCGACGCCAACCTGGACCGCGTGAAGCAGGAACTGGTGGCCGAAGAGGTGGTGCCTGAAGAGTACGGCGGCGACGTGCCGTTCGTGCCGGTGTCCGCCAAGACGGGCCAGGGCGTGGACGAGCTGCTCGAGCAGGTGCTGCTGCAGGCCGAAGTGCTGGAACTCAAGGCGCCGGTGGAAGCCGCTGCCAAGGGCCTGGTCATCGAAGCCCAGCTCGATAAGGGCCGCGGCCCGGTCGCCACCGTGCTGGTGCAGTCCGGCACGCTGAAGACCGGCGACGTGGTGCTGGCCGGCTCGACCTATGGCCGCGTGCGCGCCATGCTGGACGAAGACGGCAAGTCGACCAAGTCGGCAGGTCCGTCGATCCCGGTCGAAATCCAGGGTCTGACCGAAGTGCCCCAAGCGGGCGACGAATTCATGGTGATGAGCGACGAGCGCCGTGCGCGCGAAATCGCCACCTATCGTGCCGGCAAGTTCCGCAACACCAAGTTGGCGAAGCTGCAGGCCGCGAACCTGCAGAACATGTTCACCGACCTGTCGGCGGGCGAAGTGCAGACGCTGCGCATCATCATCAAGGCCGACGTGCAGGGCTCGCAGGAAGCTCTGGCGCAATCGCTGCTCAAGCTGGCGACCGAAGAAGTCAAGGTGCAGATCGTGTACGCCGGCGTGGGTGGTATCAGCGAAAGCGACATCAACCTGGCCATCGCTTCGAAGGCGGTCGTGATCGGTTTCAACGTGCGTGCCGATGCTGGTGCGCGCAAGCTGGCCGAGAACAACGGCGTGCAACTGAACTACTACAGCATCATTTACGACGCTGTGGACGAGATCAAGGTTGCGATGTCGGGCATGCTGGCACCGGAGCGCCGCGAAGAGATCATCGGCTCGGCCGAGATCCGCACGGTGTTCGTGGCCTCGAAGATCGGTACGGTCGCAGGTTCGTACGTCACTTCGGGCTCGGTCAACCGCAGCGCGCATTTCCGCCTGCTGCGCGACAACGTGGTGATCTACACCGGCGAAGTCGACTCGATCAAGCGCATGAAGGACGATGTCCGCGAAGTCCGCGAAGGTTTTGAGTGCGGTATCAAGCTCAAGAACTACAACGACATCAAAGAAGGCGATCAGCTCGAATTCTTCGAAATCAAGGAAATCGCCCGGACGCTGTAAGCGTTCGAAGCGAGAGAGTCCATGCCTAAAAGAAAAGCCGCCGCCCCCAACCGTGCGTTCAAGGTTGCCGACCAGATCCAGCGGGATCTGACGGAGCTGATCGCGCGCGAGTTGAAGGATCCGCGCGTGGGCATGGTCACGATCCAGGCCGTCGAGGTCACGCCCGACTATGCGCACGCGAAGATCTTCTTCAGCTTGCTCACGGGCGATGTGGACGAGACCACCGAAGCGCTGAACCAGGCCGCGGGTTTCCTGCGCAACGGCCTGTTCAAGCGCTTGCACATTCACACGGTTCCCACGCTGCACTTTCTGTTCGACCGCACCACCGAGCGTGCGGCCGACATGAACGCGCTCATCGCGCAAGCCGTCGCCTCGCGTTCGAAAGACGAATAGCCATGAACGCGCCACGCACAAGGGTGCAGCGGCGCCCTGTGCATGGGGTGTTGTTGCTCGACAAACCGCTGGGTCTCTCCAGTAACCAGGCTTTGCAGAAGGCCAAGTGGTTGCTGCGCGCGGAAAAGGCAGGCCACACCGGCACGCTCGATCCGCTCGCCACCGGCGTCCTGCCCTTGTGTTTCGGCGCGGCCACCAAGTTCAGCCAGCTGCACCTGGACGCCGACAAGATCTACCTGGCCACGGCCCGCCTGGGGGTAAAAACCGCCACCGGCGACGCCGAGGGCGAGGTGATCGAGGAGCGACCCGTGCATGTCACGCCAGAAGACCTGGCGCGCGTGGAGGCGCAGTTCACCGGACCGATCCGCCAGGTGCCGCCGATGCACAGCGCGCTGAAGAAAGACGGCAAGGCGCTGTATGAGTACGCCCGTGAAGGCATCGAAGTCGAGCGGGCCCCGCGCGACGTCGTGATTCATCAGCTGAAAGTGTCAGATGCGAGCGTCCATCCTCAAGAGTTTGCTATCAAAATCGAAGCAAATGTGAGCAAGGGCACCTACATCCGCACGCTCGGCGAAGACATCGGCGAGGCCCTCGGGTGTGGCGCACATCTGACCGCGCTTCGACGCATCGCCACCGGCGGTTTTGTCCAGGCGCAGTGCATCACGCTCGAAGCCCTCGAAGCGATGGACGAAGAGCAGCGCCTGGCGCAGCTCTTGCCTGCCGAATCGCTGGTGGACGGCCACAGCCGCGTCACGCTCGGCGCGGAAGATGCGGCACGTTTTCTTTCGGGCCTGCGCCGCCGCGGCGACTGGGCCGACGCGGGCGAGGTGGCCGTGTTCGGCACCGAGCCGCCGGCCTTCCTGGGCTCTGCCCACGTCAAGGCCGGTGAATTGATCCCGGGGCGCTTGCTGAACCCCATCGAAATCCAGCAAATTCTTTTGAACGCACAACAGACCGAAGCGACACCATGAGTACCAAGCAAATCCGCAATATCGCCATCATTGCCCACGTGGACCATGGCAAGACCACGATGGTCGACCAGCTGCTGCGCCAGTCGGGCACCTTCGCCGATCACGAGAAGGTCGTCGACACGGTGATGGACAACAACGCCATCGAAAAGGAACGTGGCATCACGATCCTGGCCAAGAACTGCGCCGTGACCTGGGAAGGCACGCACATCAACATCGTCGACACCCCGGGCCACGCGGACTTCGGCGGTGAAGTGGAGCGCGCGCTGTCGATGGTCGACGGCGTGGTGCTGCTGATCGACGCGCAGGAAGGCCCGATGCCGCAGACGCGCTTCGTGACCAAGAAGGCGCTGGCCCTCGGCCTGAAGCCGATCCTGGTGGTGAACAAGGTCGACAAGCCCGGCGCCAACCCCGACAAGGTGGTCAACGCCGCCTTCGACCTGTTCGACAAGCTCGGCGCCACCGACGAGCAGCTCGACTTCCCCGTGGTGTACGCCTCGGGCATCAACGGCTGGTCGTCGCTCGAAGAAGGCGCTCCCGGCGAACAGTGGGGCCCCGACATGTCGGCCCTGTTCAACACCATCCTGAAGTACGTGCCGGCGCAAAAGGGTGACCCCGCAGCGCCGCTGCAGCTGCAGATTTCCGCGCTCGACTTCTCGACCTTCGTCGGCCGCATCGGCGTGGGCCGCATCAGCCAGGGCACGCTGCGTCCGATGATGGACGTGGTGGTCATGGAAGGTCCGGACGGCAAGGCCGTCAAGGGCCGCGTCAACCAGGTGCTGACCTTCCAGGGCCTGGACCGCGTGCAGACCACCGAAGCCGGCCCGGGTGAGATCGTGCTGATCAACGGTATCGCCGACATCGGCATCGGCGTGACCATCACCGACCCCGCCAACCCGGCGCCGCTGCCCATGCTCAAGGTCGACGAACCGACCCTGACCATGAACTTCTGCGTGAACACCAGCCCGCTGGCCGGCCGCGAAGGCAAGTACATCACCAGCCGCCAGATCTGGGACCGCCTGCAAAAGGAGCTGCAACACAACGTGGCCCTGCGCGTGAAGGAAACCGACGAAGAAGGCATCTTCGAAGTCATGGGCCGCGGCGAACTGCACCTGACCATCCTGCTGGAAAACATGCGCCGCGAAGGCTACGAGCTGGCCGTGTCGAAGCCGCGCGTGGTGTTCCGCACCGTCAACGGCGAAAAGCACGAACCCATCGAGCTGGTGACGGCCGACATCGAAGACCAGCACCAGGGCGGCGTGATGCAG
Source organism: Variovorax sp. 10N412 (assembly GCF_056394985.1). Taxonomy (NCBI): domain Bacteria; kingdom Pseudomonadati; phylum Pseudomonadota; class Betaproteobacteria; order Burkholderiales; family Comamonadaceae; genus Variovorax; species Variovorax sp. 10N412. The sequence goes on along the minus strand of NZ_JBFTIO010000002.1, from coordinate 282,001 downwards.
GCCCTGGGCGAGCGCAAGGGCGAACTGGTCAACATGGAACCGGACGGCCGCGGTCGCGTGCGCCTGGAGTACCGCATTCCGGCGCGTGGCCTGATCGGCTTCACCAACGAATTCCTGAACCTGACGCGCGGCTCCGGCCTCATCAGCAACATCTTCGACAGCTACGAAGCGCACAAGGGCGACATCGGCAGCCGCAAGAACGGCGTGCTGATCTCGATGGACGACGGTGAAATCTTCACCTACGCGCTGGGCAAGCTGGACGATCGCGGCCGCATGTTCGTCAAGGCGAACGATCCGGTGTACGAAGGCATGATCGTCGGCATTCACAGCCGCGACAACGACCTGGTGGTGAATGCCACGCGCACCAAGCAGCTGACCAACTTCCGCGTCTCGGGCAAGGAAGATGCGATCAAGATCACGCCGCCGATCGACCTCACGCTCGAATACGGCGTGGAGTTCATCGAGGACGACGAGCTGGTCGAAATCACCCCCAAGAGCGTTCGCCTGCGCAAGCGTTTCCTGAAGGAACACGAGCGCAAGCGGGCCGGCCGCGACACGTCGCAAGGCTGACGCCCTTGGCCCCTGCCTGTGCAGGGGCGTGCAGCATCCAGATCACCTTCTGGCGCAGCCTCTTCGAGAGGTTGCCGCCGGGGGTGATTTTTTCGTTGGGGCGCCGGCTTATTGCGGCAGGGCGTCGGCGGCGAGGCCCATGCGCTTCAAGCGCGCCTCGAGCACCGAGCGCATGAAGGTCTTCGGAAAGTCGTCGCTCACGCGCCAGTTGCCTTTCTCTTGCAGAAACTTGAACTCACCGGCCAGTGCGAGCGACTGGGTGTCGCCGCCGATGGCGCCCAGCAGTCGGTCGTTGTATTCGATGACCAGCGGGCAGGCCTGCACCGCGTCGTTCTCGAGCGCCCGGCATGGCCCGGCAATCTCGACCTCGGCGATCTCGCGCGAGCGGTCCGGGTCCTTGTCCAGCAGGCCGGATTCGTTGCGCGGGCGCTGGCGAGACAGTGCCGACAGTGCCGAGTTGGCTGAACGCACGCTCAGCGGCGCGGCGCCTTCGCGGAACGCGTTCTCCAGCGCCGCGCGACCGATGGGCTCCGCGTTGTAGCGCGGCTTGCCGTGGGCGTCCAGGTTGCCGAAGCGCGCCTGCACGATGGCCAGGTCGGCGCCGCGCACCACCATTTCGTCGCTCTTCGGCGCGACGGGGCCGATGGTGTAGGCCATCGGATCGCGCTTGTCTCCCTGCGTCATCACGGCCGTGCAGCCGCGCACACGGTCTGTCTTGCGATAGCCGATCTCGCGCATGTTGCCGATGGATGGCGTTTGAAGCTCGGCGCGCTTTTGCGGATCGAGGGTGCGCATGCGCACGTCCAAGGAAACACGAAACATCAGGTTGTCGAGCGTCTTGCGCGTGGAGGCCGCGTCGCAGGCGGGCACGCCGGCAGGCGCAAGGAAGTACCAGCCGAGGCCGCCGCCGATCACCAGCACGGTCAGCATGAATTTCAGCGCGCCAATACGGCGGGCGCGCTGCGTGCGGGACTGCCATGCCTTCATGGCCTGCGCGTCGGCATCGATCAGCGCCTGTGCCTCGTTCACGATGCGGGCGCGATCGGCGGCCATGGCAAAGGCCGGCTCGGCGGCAACCTGGGCGCGGAGTGCTTCGAAGCCTTTCTTGTCAATGAGCTCCTCGCTCACCAGCCAGGCCAGCGTGGCCGCTGCGGAGGCGGGCACGCTGCCGACCACGGGTGTTTCTTCCAGCGCCTCGTCGCGCGTCGGCGTGTCGATGAGGCCGTCGCTGTGCAGGGCCTGGAGCGCCTCATGGGTGATGCCTTGCCCGGCCAGTTCGACCATGTCGTCGGCATCCATGGCGCTGATGGCGGCGTCGTCTGCGTGCGGATGGGCAGGCTCGGCGGCCTCGACCTTGTCCAGCGCGGCGTTCTGTTGCGCTTCGGTGATCAGGCCTCGCACGCGCATCCATGCCAGGGCATGCGCGGGCCTTGGAAGGGGCGGGAGGCTCGGCGTCTCGGGATGTGCGAGCACGGCGTCGTGCTGCGTGTCGTTGATCAGGCCCTGGGTCAGCAGTGCGAGGAACGCGTCGGGGTTGGCGTCAGAAGTCATGCGGGCATTCTGCCGTGCCCCCTCGGCGCGATGCGTTGGTCGAGGCGGACAAAAAAAACGCCGGCGGTTGCCGGCGTTTCGTTGAGGTGCCCTGGTGAATCAGGGGCGGGCAACCTTCCAGGCGCCGTTGGCAACGCCGTCGCCGGTCTTGTCGCCAGCCTTCGCGTCCTTCGACCAGAAGTACAGCGGCCAGCCCTTGTAGGCCCATTGGCGCTTGCCGTCTTCGCGAATGATGATGGTGTAGCCGCCGATGGGCTTGGCCGTCTCAGCCACGCCGAGCGGGGGCCAGTTGGTGGCGCACTGGGCGTTGCAGGCGGAAGTGCCGGCGCCGGCCGTGTCCTTGGCGAAGGTGTACAGCGTCATGCCGTTCGGTCCGACCAGCACGCCGTCGGCGGTGCGGGTGGGGGTGTCGGGCGCTTTGGCGGTCGGGGACATGCTGCCGCAGCCGGCAAGCAGGGCCGCCGCGAGGATCGAGGCGCTGAGCAATTTCATGCAGTTTCTCCTTCAGTTGAAAAATCGCGAAGACGGATCCGGTGACGGGCCGGGCCGAGTAAATGCGCGAGCCGGCAGTTTATGCGTTCATCAAGACAAATCGCGGTAGGCCAGCGTCGCCAGTTTGAGCAGTAGTTCTCGCGGCAGCTTGCCCGCGAGGGCGTAGCCGAAGCCCTGGTCGACCCAGTAGAAGCTGGGCACAGGGCCTTCGGAGGCGAAGCGGAAGGCGGTTTCGCGCGCGGGGGCAGCCCCGGCGGCATTGGCGTCGAGCGTGCCGATGTACAGCGTCACGCGCTCGCCGGCGGCGTCCTCGAACATGAACTGGGCGCGAGCGCCGGTTTCTCCGGGAAGCAACCGGCCACCGACCAGGGTGTACCCCTGGGAAGACAGGTCGGGCACCTTCAAAGGCCGGTCCAGGCGCTTGGAGAGCCACTGCACCAGATGCTGCTGCTCGGACGCTGCCACTTCGACAGGGTGCCGCTTTTCCGGCACGTACACGGCGTGCGCCATCGACGCGTCGTGCACGAACTCACGCACCGCAGGTGCCTTGGCCAGCTGCGAGCCGCCGCGCGCGGCGGACCATTGGCTGCTGCCGATCCAGCCGGCGGCGAAAGCGACCAGCACGCCGGCCGCCATGCCGCCCCAGCGCACCCAGGAGGCACGCTGCGCTTGTCGTGTCGGATGGCCGCCGAGCGCATTCATCAGGGCCGCGGGAACGGGCTCGTCGAGCAGCTCGCCGTGCAGCCTGCGCAAGGCGTCGCGCTGCGTGTGCCACGCGGCGATCTTCGCGGCCACGGCAGGATCTCGCGCAATGGCTTCTTCGACCGCGCCGTGACGCTCGGCAGCCAGTTGGCCGTCGACCCAGGCGTGCAGCTCGTCGTCGGTGGGGGGCGGGGCGGGGCGGTTCATGGTGTGGCGATTTTCATTTGAGGCGGCGCAGGCCGGGACGACCGGGCGCGCAGGCGCCGTCCATCAGTTCCTGCAGCCGGACGCGGGCGCGCGACAGGCGCGACATGACAGTGCCCGCGGGAATGCCGAGCACCTTGGCCACCTCGGCATAGGACAGGTCTTCGAGCGTCACCAGCAGCAGCACGGCGCGCTGCTCCTCGGGCAGCTGCATCAGGCAGCGCTGCAGGTCCAGGCGCGTGCCCTGGTCGCGGCCCGGGTCGATGCCGCCCTGCATCTCGTGCGGCAGGTCGTCGAGCGAGACCACGGCGTGCGGTGGCGGCGTGCGCCGCACCTGGCTGGCAAAGATGTTGTGCATCACGGTGAACAGCCACGCGCGCAGATCGGTGCCCACGACCCACAGGCGCCACTTGCTGCAGGCGCGCTCGAGCGTGTCCTGCACCAGGTCGTCGGCGGCCCATGCATTGCCCGTGAGCGCACGCGCATAGCGGCGCAGGCTCGGGGTGTGCTCGATCAGCAGGCGGGCGTCCATGAAGGCGTGGACCGATCCAAAAACGCCGATCAGGGCTTGGCGATTTTCCAGGTGCCGTTGACGCCGTCGCCGGTCTTGTCTCCCGGCTTGCTGTCCTTGGCCCAGTAGTACAGGGGCCAGCCCTTGGCGGCCCATTGCTTCTTGCCCTCGTCGCGGGTGACGATGGTGAAGTCGCCGGTCGCCTTGTCGCCTTCGGAGGCCATGAACGGCGGCCAGTTGGTGGCGCAGCCGCCGTTGCAGGCCGACTTGCCGCTGCCTGCGGTGTCCTTGTCGAAGGTGTAGAGCGTCATGCCCGTGGCGCCGACGAGCGCGCCGTCGGCGGGCTTGGGCTGGGCGAAGGCCGGCAGCGCGAGCAGGGCTCCGAGCAGCACGGTGAAAGACGCACGCGAAAGAAGGGGAGGGAGCGAACGGCTGAAAGGCGACATGGAAAGACTCCTGGGTTGTGATGGCACCGGCTTGTCCGGTGACAAACGTACAAACGCCCGCGGCGGGTCTTTTATTCCATGGCCTGCAAAAAAAGATTCAGCGGCTGCGGCTCTTCATGGCGCGTTCGACTTCGCGCTTGCCTTCGCGGTCCTTGATGGTGTCGCGTTTGTCGTGCTCGGCCTTGCCCTTGGCCAGCGCGATGTCGCACTTCACCTTGCCGGCTTTCCAGTGCAGGTTGAGTGGCACCAGCGTGTAGCCCTTCTGCTCGATCTTTCCGACAAGGCGGCGGATTTCTTCCTTGTGCAGCAGCAGTTTCTTGGTGCGTATCGAGTCGGGACTGACGTGGGTCGAGGCGCTCTTGAGCGGGTTGATCTGCAGGCCCACCACGTACAGTTCGCCGTCGCGGATCACCACGTAGCCGTCGGTCAGCTGCACCTTGCCTTCGCGCAGCGATTTGACTTCCCAGCCCTCGAGGACCATGCCGGCCTCGAAGCGCTCTTCGAAGAAATAGTTGTAGGCGGCCTTCTTGTTGTCGGCGATGCGGGAGGAGGTGTCTTGTTTCTTTGTGGCCATGACTCAGGAATGTTGGGGCTGCATGGCTTCAATACAATCTCCGTCGCGCACGCGTGCCGATTCTATGAAAACAGTCAACAAGTCCGTCCTCATCTGGTACAGCGCCGAAGAAATGTACGCGCTGGTCACCGACGTGGCCAAGTATCCGCAGTTTCTTCCCTGGTGCGACAAGTCGCGCGTCATCGATCAGGACGAGGCCGGCATGACTGCCGAAGTCGGCCTGTCCTTCGGCGGGCTGCACAAGAGCTTCACCACCCGCAACACCCATGTGCCGGGGCGCGAGGTGCAGCTCAAGCTGGTCGACGGGCCGTTCTCCAACCTCGACGGGCAGTGGAAGTTCGTGCCGGTGGGCGAAGCGGGCGAGCGGGCCTGCCGCGTCGAACTGCACCTGAGCTACGGCTTCAGCAATTTCGCCTTGCAGGCGCTCGTGGGGCCGGTGTTCGACACCATCGCCTCCAGCCTGGTCGAGGCCTTCGTCAAGCGCGCCGAGCAGGTTTACGGCGCTTCCTGATGCCTTGCCCATGACCCGCGTGATCGAGGTGGCGCTGAGCTGTTCGCCCGGGGCCCGCGAGGTGTTCGAACAGGTGCTGAAGCTGGCACCCGAGACCACGCTGGCCGACGCGGTGAAGGCAAGCGACCTGTCCGTGGCGCTGCCGGAACTGGACTGGCGCCATGCGATGACGCCGGGGATCTGGGGCAAGGTCGTCGAGTGGGACCAGCCCCTGAAGGAAGGGGACCGCATCGAACTGTGCCGGCCCCTGAAGGTGGATCCGAAAGTGGCGCGCCGGGAGCGCTTCCAGCGCCAGGGCGCGCGGGGGACTGGCCTGTTCGCGAACCGCCGCAAGGGCAGCGCCACGGGCTACTGAGGCACGCGGCTATTTGCAGTCGCTGTCGATGATCGACTGAATGCGCTTCTGCTCGGCCGCGCGTGCCGAGTCGTCCATGATTTCGCGTTCGCCGCTGGCATTGACCTTGGCGATGCGCACACCGCTGTCGACGGTGGCCTTGCCCTGGCGGGCGAGCACGCAGTTGTCGGCCTTGGCCTTCGCCGACTTGGCGGCTTCGGCGGCCTGCTTGGCCTTTTCGTCGGCCTCGGCCTTCCTGGTCTTCTCCTCGAGTTCCTTGTCGACACCGGTTGGCTTGGGCGCGGCCGCGGACTTGGGCGGTGCATCTGCCGCGGCTTCGGCGGGCGGGGCATCCACGTTCGGGTTCGCCGTGGTGCGCGCGACCGGCGGCGGGCCGACGCGGCGCAGGATGTTCTTCTCGGGAATGTCGGGCGGCGGCGCCTGGTCGCTGAAGACCTTCTTGCCGTTCTTGTCGAGCCATTGCCATTGGGCGCTCGCGGAGAGCGGCAGCGCAACGACACATCCCAGTACCAGCCAATGCACGAATTTCATGCGCGAATTCTAGCCACGCCTTACTTTTTGCAACATCCGCATCGGCTGGCATTGGGTGGTTTTGCAACGCCGCGGAAAGGCCTGGGCCGGCAAACCCTTCGGGCGCGTCGTTACAATCCGTCTTTTGGAGCTTCACCCATGCGCCTTCTCGGCAAAGCGCTCACCTTCGACGATGTGTTGTTGGTGCCAGCGTTCTCCCAGGTCCTGCCCAAGGACACCTCCCTCGCCACCAAACTCTCCCGCAACATCACGCTGAACCTGCCGCTCGTTTCGGCGGCCATGGACACCGTGACGGAAGCCCGCCTCGCGATCGCCATCGCGCAGGAGGGCGGCATGGGAATCGTGCACAAGAACCTTACCGCGCAACAGCAGGCCGCCGAAGTGGCGCGCGTGAAGCGCTACGAGTCGGGCGTGCTGCGCGACCCGGTGGTGATCACGCCGACGCACTCGGTGCGCCAGGTGATGGCGTTGTCCGACCAGCTCGGGATCTCCGGCTTCCCGGTGATCGACGGCGGCAAGGTCGTGGGCATCGTGACGGGGCGCGACCTGCGCTTTGAAACCCGCTACGACGTGCCCGTGAGCGAAATCATGACGCAGCGCGACAAGCTCATCACCGTGCCCGACGGCACCACGCTGGCCGATGCCAAGGCGCTGCTCAACAAGTACAAGCTCGAGCGCCTGCTGGTCATCAACAACGACTGGGAACTCAAGGGCCTGATCACCGTCAAGGACATCACCAAGCAGACCAGCTTCCCCAATGCCGCACGCGACGCCAGCGGCCGCCTGCGCGTGGGCGCGGCGGTGGGCGTGGGCGACGGCACCGAAGAGCGTGTCGAAGCCCTGGTGAAGGCCGGCGTCGATGCCATCGTGGTCGACACCGCGCACGGCCACAGCGCCGGCGTGATCGAGCGCGTGCGCTGGGTCAAGCGCAACTATCCCCAGGTCGACGTCATCGGCGGCAACATCGCCACCGGCGATGCAGCGCGTGCGCTGGCCGACGTGGGTGCCGACGCGGTCAAGGTCGGCATCGGCCCTGGCTCCATCTGCACCACCCGCATCGTGGCCGGCGTGGGCGTGCCGCAGATCATGGCGGTCGACAGCGTCGCCACCGCGCTGCAGGGCACGGGCGTTCCGCTGATCTCCGACGGCGGCGTGCGCTACTCGGGCGACATCGCCAAGGCGATCGCTGCCGGCGCCAGCACCGTGATGATGGGCAGCATGTTCGCCGGCACCGAAGAAGCTCCCGGCGAAATCGTGCTTTACCAGGGCCGCAGCTACAAGAGCTACCGCGGCATGGGCTCCATCGGCGCGATGCAGCAGGGCAGCGCCGACCGGTACTTCCAGGAATCGAGCACCGGCAACCCCAACACCGACAAGCTGGTGCCCGAAGGCATCGAAGGCCGCGTGCCCTACAAGGGCTCGATCGTCTCCATCGTCTACCAGATGGCCGGCGGCGTGCGTGCCAGCATGGGCTACTGCGGCTGCGCGACCATCGCGGACATGCAGAACAAGGCCGAGTTCGTCGAGATCACCACGGCCGGCATACGCGAGAGTCACGTGCACGACGTGCAGATCACGAAGGAAGCGCCGAACTACCGGGCTGATTAAGGGCTGAACAAGCCTGTTCTGGCCAGACCTTGAAAGTCAGGCCAGTTTGAGATTAGAATTTGGGCCAGATTCAATTTTTCTGGCCCAAATGCAATCGATCGGTATCGCTGAAGCCAAGAACAACTTCTCGGCCCTGATCGACCTGGTCGAAAAGGGCGAGGAGGTTCGCATCACCCGCCACGGCAAGGAAGTCGTGCGCATGCTGCCGGTGCGCCGCAAGCCGGTCATCACCGATGAGCAGATCGAGCGCGAGCTCGGCCAGATCGACGCGCTGCACGCCACCATCCGGCCCGGTCTTTCGTTGCGCGCCTTGCGCGAAGAAGGGCGCCAGCCATGACCGCCTTCGTCATGGACGCCTCGGTCACCGCCGCCTGGCTGCTGCCCGACCAGGCCAGCGAACACACCCGCAAGCTCTACGCCGCCATCCGCCGCGACGAGGTCGAGCCGCAGGCGCCCAACGCCTGGCAATGGGAGTGCGCCAACATTCTTGCCAACGGCGTGCGCAGCGGCCGCATCCCCGCGTCCGCGGTCGAAGGGCTGTGGAGCGTGCTCGACGCCATCCGCCACCGCGTGGAACTGCACGAGCTCGCACCCGCGCAACACAAGGCCGTGCTGGCCGTGGCCATCGACGCCGGCGTATCGCTGTACGACGCGGGCTATCTCTGGCTCGCCAAATCGCTAGATCTCCCGCTCGCCACTTTCGACGAGCAACTCATCCAGGCGGCGCCGCACGCGGGCGTCAAGCTGTTCGACATTTCAACGCTCTGAGTCCTCTCGCCATGCAACACGACAAGATCCTCATCCTCGACTTCGGCTCGCAAGTCACGCAACTCATTGCACGCCGCGTGCGCGAAGCCCATGTGCTGAGCGAAGTGCATCCCTGCGACGTCACCGACGAATGGGTGCGCGAATACGCCGCCGACGGCCACCTGAAGGGCGTGATCCTTTCCGGCAGCCACGCCAGCGTGTACGAGGAAACCACCGACAAGTGCCCGCAGGCCGTGTTCGACCTCGGCGTGCCGGTGCTCGGCATCTGCTACGGCATGCAGACCATGGCCCATCAGCTCGGCGGCAAGGTCGAGGGCGGCCACAAGCGCGAGTTCGGCTTCGCGGCCGTGCGCGCCCATGGCCACACCGCGCTGCTGAAGGACATCGCCGACTTCACCACGCCCGAAGGCCACGGCATGCTCAACGTGTGGATGAGCCACGGCGACAAGGTCACCGAACTGCCGCCGGGCTTCAAGCTCATGGCCAGCACCGACAGCTGCCCCATCGCCGGCATGGCCGACGAGGCGCGCCGCTACTACGGCGTGCAGTTCCACCCGGAAGTCACGCACACCGTGCAGGGCAAGGCGCTGCTCGAGCGCTTTGTGCTCGGCATCTGCGACGCCAAGCCCGACTGGGTCATGCGTGACCACATCGCCGAAGCCGTGCAGAAGATCCGCGAGCAGGTGGGCGATGAGGAAGTCATCCTGGGCCTGTCGGGCGGTGTCGATTCGAGCGTGGCGGCCGCGCTCATCCACCGCGCCATCGGCGACCAGCTGACCTGCGTGTTCGTCGACCACGGCCTGCTGCGCCTGAACGAGGGCGACCTGGTCATGGAGATGTTCGAAGGCAAGCTCAACGCGAAGGTGATTCGCGTCGATGCCAGCGACCTGTTCCTCGGCAAGCTCGCCGGCGTGAGCGACCCCGAAGCCAAGCGCAAGATCATCGGCGGCGAGTTCGTCACGGTGTTCAAGCAGGAAGCCGCCAAGCTCAAGGCCGGCGACGGCGGCCACAAGGGCGCGACGTTCCTGGCGCAAGGCACGATCTACCCCGACGTCATCGAGTCGGGCGGGGCCAAGAGCAAGAAGGCCGTCACCATCAAGAGCCACCACAACGTGGGCGGCCTGCCCGAGCAGTTGGGCCTGAAACTGCTCGAGCCGCTGCGCGACCTGTTCAAGGACGAAGTGCGCGAATTGGGTGTTGCACTCGGCCTGCCGCCTGAGATGGTGTACCGCCATCCGTTCCCCGGCCCGGGCCTGGGCGTGCGCATCCTGGGCGAGGTGAAGAAGGAATACGCCGACCTGCTGCGCCGCGCCGATGCGATCTTCATCGAGGAGTTGCGCAACTTCAAGGACGAGTCGGGCAAGACCTGGTACGACCTCACGAGCCAGGCCTTCACCGTGTTCCTGCCGGTGAAGAGCGTGGGCGTGATGGGCGACGGGCGCACCTACGACTACGTGGTGGCGCTGCGCGCCGTGCAGACCAGCGACTTCATGACGGCCGACTGGGCGGAGCTGCCCTACGCGCTGCTGAAGAAGGTGTCGGGCCGCATCATCAATGAAGTGCGCGGCATCAACCGCGTGACCTACGACGTGTCGAGCAAGCCGCCGGCGACGATCGAGTGGGAGTGAGGGGTACTCCGACGTCTGTCGGGCCCGAGGCCACCCGCTGAACGCGCCCGGCGTGCTTCGGGTCTAGAAACTCGCCTTCAGGCCCACCGTCAGCATGCCGCCCTTGGCCTGCTTCGACAGCTTGCCGAAGTAGTCGTAGTCCGCGGTGATGGCTAGGTTCTGCGTCACCCGATATTCGGCGCCGAAGCCTGCCATGACGCCGTTGGCACCGCCCGAGAAACGCCGGTTGCCGGGTACGCCGTTGTCGCCGCCGGAAATGCGCCCGTGCGCAATGCCGAGACGCCCGTTGACGGCGAAGAACTCGCTCAGCGGCAGGCGCGCGGTGGCTGCCGCATAGAAGGCCTGGCCCGAGCCGCTCTGCAGCGTTGAAACGCCGTAGGCCGAGGTCCACTGGCTCACGCGGCCCAGGCGCGCATAGCCGGCCTCCACGCCGAAGTGCTCCGTCAGCCGGTAGCCGCCGTACAGCTTGTAGGCCGTGCCGGCCTTGCTGCTTTTTTCGCCACCCCACGGCGCGGGCGCGCTGCTGGACGACGAGAGGCTGAAGCTCGAATGGCCGATGCCGCCGCCCGCATAGAAGCCGGTGTCCTGTTAGACGGCGATGAAGCCTGTCCGCCCGTGTGCGTCGATTCTCAAAAACCAGCCTGAAGACCCGCTTGGCACTTGCTGAAGGGCGCATGAAGCGCGCAGGTCCATGGGCGATGATCGAGGCATGTCAGAACAGTTTCTTCTTCCCGGTATCGATCCCCCGCCGCGGCCGCTGCCACGCCCCCGAAGCAAGGCGCGCAGCAAGCAAGTGCTGCCGCACTCGCTCTTTTTCGCACTGCTTCCCCACGCGCAAGACGCCACGTCGATCGAAGCGTTGGGCGAACGCATGAACTCGCAACACGCATTGAAGGGAACACCGGTCGCAGCGCATCGCCTGCATGTCACGTTGTTCGACCTGGGCGGCTACGCGCAGGTGCCGGCCGACACGGTGGCGCAGGCCTCGAGCGCGGCCGCCACTGTCGCGGCACCGGCATTCGACATCGTCTTCGACAAGGCCATGAGCTTCACCAAGGGCGCGCTGGTGCTGTGCGCCGACGACGAAAAGAACACCGCGGCCCTCATGGCTTTCCGGCAGCGGCTGGGCGAAGCGCTGGCCGATGCGGGCCTCAAGCCCTCGCGCGCCTTCACGCCGCACATGACGCTGGCCTACGCACGACGCAAGCTGGAGAAGCACGCGCTCGAAGCGCCCGTCAAGTGGACCCCAGGCTCGCTCGTGCTTATCGACAGCCACGTGGGCGAGGGCGTGCACGAGGTGCTTGGCCGGTGGCCCGGCGCCCAACTGGACGCGGCGCTCGCCTGACACGAACTTCCCGCCGCGGGTCTGCAGACGCGCCCAAGCCGGCACGCTGATCGCCCTGTCTGTTCTGCCCTCGATCCGCGTCGTCTGTATCTGTTCCGCAGCGAAGGGGATGGCGACAATGACGCTCCCTTTCACGGAACAGCCATGACAGACAAGACCCGAGACCAGATCGCCGACCGGATTGCCGCCGAGCTGGGTCACAGCTTCGACGGCGAGATCATTGCCGGCGGCCACTACGTGCCGCTGGTGCGCGACGGCCGCACGGTCTACCTCAGCGGTCAGGTGCCGCGCGTGGGCACCACGGTGGTGGTCACCGGCCGCGTCGGCGACGCGGTGTCGCTGGCCAAGGCCCGGGAGGGCGCGCAGATCTGCACGCTGCGCAGCCTCACGCTGCTGCGCCGGGCGCTCGGCTCGCTCGATGCCGTCGAGAAGGTGCTGCGCGTGGGGGTGTTCGTGCAGTGCACCGTCGACTTCACGCAGCAAAGCGAGGTGGCCGATGCCGCGTCGGACCTGCTGCACCGCGTGTTCGGCGACGCCGGCGTGCATGTGCGCACGGCGGTCGGTGTCTATGCGCTGCCGAAGAACGCGACGGTCGAGGTCGAGATGACCGTCGCCGCCAAGCAAAACATCGGCTAAGGCGACGCCAGTCCGCTGAGGTCGCGCGCCAGTTGCGCGATGGTCAGCGGCGCGCAGCCTTCGGCGTTGTTGCTCACGGTGACGAAGGCGTTCTGGCCCGCACGGGTGGTGCCGGCGATCACCTTGGCCAGCGCGGCGCGGGTTTCGGGGTCGGGGTCGACGATCCTGTCGAACGGGCCGTAGAGTTTTTCCGCGTCCTCGTAGCCGAAGCGGCCGTGCCGCCGGTGCAGGTTCCAGCGGCACACCAGCGGGCCGGGCCACAGCGCGCGCAGCATCGGCAGCTGGTCTTCGATGGGCGGCATCTTGGCGTGCAGGCCCATGCAGAAGGTGGCGCCCACGCTGCGCAGCATCTCGGCGAAGGCGGGGTTCAGCAACTGCGGGTCGCGCACCTCGACGGCGACCACCGCGTCGGGCGCGACCTGCTTCAGGTTGGGCAAGGCATCGAGCATTTCGGCGATGCGCGCGAGCAGCGCAGGCTGGTCGGCCAGGATGTGCCCCGGAATCGGGCTCAGCTGGAACACCAGCACGCCGATGCGATGGCCCAGCCCTTCGAGCGCGGGCAGCACGAACTCCTGCCGCGCGATGTCGGGGCTCAGGAACACCGGGTTGGCCTGCATGCCGCGCCCGCTTTCGTCGCGCGCGGTGGCGTCGCTCACCAGGCTGGGCGCCTTCACCATGAAGCGGAAGTCGTCGGGCACCATGGCCGCGTAGCGGGCGTACTGGCTCGCGGTGAGGGCGCGGTAGAAGTTGCGGTCCAGGCTCACGGTGCGAAACAGCGGGTGCTTGGCGAGTGCGTGCAGGCCGTGCTTCGACAGCACGCTCTCGGCGTATTCGCCGTCCCATACGAGGTTGGCCCAGCCGGGGTAGCTCCACGACGAGGTGCCAAGCCGCAGGTTGGGCGGCAGCGCGGCGGCCAGTTCGACGAGTGCGGGGTCTGCAGGCGCGGGCTCGACGGTGCCGGTGCGCGACTTCTTCCTGGCGGGCGCTTCGGCTTCGGAAGGCGCGGACACGGCCACGGGCGCCTCTTCGGGGCGCGGCAGCTCGGGAAAAAGAGAGTCCTGTACTTCAACCATGTCTGGGGCTGCATTCTCGGCCCACATCGATCGGGCCTGGCGCGGCGGGCACAATCCGCGCCATGAAACAGTGGTTGCGTACGCAGGGCGGTTGGTGGCTGGCATGGCTGGCGCTCACTGCCGCGGGTGCGGTGTGGATCGCGCGCGCCGAGCTCGCGCAGATGCACCAGGACTTCGAGACCGACGTGCGCATTGCGCACCGCCTGCTGAGCCAGCAGATGGTGCAGTACGACGCCGTGCTGGCCACGCTCGCGTTGCTGGAGCCCAGCACCGGCGCGGACCATCCGGAACAGCGCCTGCCGTCCGTGTACTCGTCGATCCTGCGCGTGCAGCGGCGCGAGCGCGACGAGCCCTGGCCCGACACCCCGCAGATGGGCACCACCGCGCAGGCGCTGGCGGCGGCGGAAGCGCGCTCGCGCGACCAGCGCCGCGCCGAGCTCGCCACCCTCGACCTGGCCCACGGCCGCTATGTGCTCGTGATGGGCGCCACGCCGTTCAGCTACGCGCTGGACATCGACCTGGCCGGCTCCGTGCCGTGGCGCGACTGGCCGATGAACCCGCAGCGCAGCCCGGTGCGCCTGAGCCTGCAGCGCGACGGGCAGCAACTGGTGCTGCAGCCGGGCGTGCCGGCGGCCAACGGCTGGCGCTTCGGCCTGACCAAGGCGCTGGCGTCGCCGAGCCAGCCTTTCGACGTGGTGGCCGAACGGCAGGTGGGCTGGGGCGAGTTGCCGTGGCGCGGCATTGCCGCGTGGGCGGCTGCCATGGCCGCGCTGCTGGCGGGGCTGTGGGCTGCGCAGCGCCAGCGCATCGCGCGGCGGCGTGCCGAAGAACTGCTGCGCCTGGGGCAGGTCGCGCGGCTCAATGCACTGGGCGAACTGTCGGCCGGCCTGGCGCACGAACTCAACCAGCCGCTCACGGCGGTGCTGGCCAACGCGCAGGCCGCGCGCCGCCTGCTCGACGACGATCCGCCGGACCTGGCCACCGCGCGCGACGCGATGGGGCAGGCCGTGGAGCAGGCCCGCCGTGCGGCCGGCGTGGTGGGGCGCCTGCGCCGCGTGATCGAGCGGCCCGAAGCCGGCGGCGACGTGAAGCCGCTGGTGCTGCAGGAGGTGGTGCGCAGCGCCATGCACCTGCTGGCGCCCGAGTTCGCGCAGCGCACCGTGGCCGCGCAGTTCGACGCCGCCGCGCAGGCGCCGGTGCGCGTGCAGGCCGAGGCGGTGGCGCTGGAGCAGATCGTTCACAACCTGCTGATGAATGCGCTGCAGGCGCTCGAGCTGGTGCCCGCCGCCGAGCGCCGGCTCGTGGTGTCGGTCGGGCGCAATGGGCAGGAGGGCGTGCTGACCGTGACCGACAACGGCCGCGGCATTGCGCCCGAGGCGCTGCCGCGCCTGTTCGAGCCGTTCTTCAGCACGCGCGAAGGCGGGCTGGGCCTGGGCCTGAGCCTCAGTGAAACGCTGGCCAGCGGCATGGGCGGCAGCCTGGGCGCGGCCAACGTCTCGCCGCGCGGCGCGCGCTTCACCTTGCTGCTGCCGCTCGTCGCACCCACCGCGGAGCGTTCGTCATGAACACCGCCGCTCCCCACCAACCGCAGTCGCCGCTCATCCACCTGATCGACGACGACCAGGCGGTGCGCGACGGCCTGTCGCTGCTGATCGGCACGGTCGGCCTGCGCGTGCAGGCCTGGGCCGACCCGCAGGCCTTCATCGACGGCTTCGACCGCGCGAGCGTGGGCGCGATCGTGCTGGACGTGCGCATGCCTGGCATCAGCGGGCTCACGGTGCTCGACCGGCTGGTGGCGCAGGGGGTCGACCAGCCCGTGATCATGCTCACCGGCCACGGCACCGTCGAGATGTGCCGCCGTGCCTTCAAGGCCGGCGCGGCCGAGTTCCTCGAAAAGCCGGTGGACGACGAGCAGCTGCTCGAAGCCTTGCAGCACGCGGTGCGCCAGCATGTTCGCTCGCGCGAACGTTCGCAGGCCGACAACGCGGCGCGCGAGCAGGTGGCGCAGCTGTCGGAGCGCGAGCGCGAGGTGCTGGCCTTCATCGTGCAGGGGCTCACCAACAAGGAGATCGCGCGTGAACTGTCGCTGTCGCCGCGCACGGTCGAGACGCACCGCGCCAACCTGTTCGCCAAGCTCGGCTGCGATTCGCTGGCGCAGCTCATCCGGCGCTATGCCGTGCTGGTGGACGGCGCTGCGTAGTTCTACGGAGCACCGCGCGTAGCCGTACGAATGGCTGCGGGCGCTCGAGTTTTCTACAGTGGCGCAGCCGTCGGCAACAGCCGGCGCGAACACCCGAATCCACTGGAGAAAACGAACAATGCAAACCATCCTTCGCCTCGGCAGCCTCGCCGTCCTGCTCGCCGCTTCGGTCGCGCAAGCCCAGACCCCCGCACCTGCAGTCCGCACGGAAAGGAACATGTCGCTCGCGCTGGCCAACCAGCTCGCGTCTGAAGCCGTGGCAGCCTGCGCGGCCAACGGCTACAACGTGGCGGCCACCGTGGTCGATCGCGCCGGCACCGTGCGTGCCGTGCAGCGCGCCGACAACGCCGGCCCGCACACGCTGGCTTCGAGCGAGCGCAAGGCCTGGACCTCGGCTTCGTCGAAGGCGCCCACGCAAGCCATGATGGAAGGCTCGCAGAAGAACCCCGGCGGCGCCAACCTGGTGTACCTGCCGGGCGTGCTGCTGCTGGGCGGCGGCGTGCCGGTGAAGTCGGGCAACGAGGTGATCGGCGCGGTCGGCGTGGGCGGCGCGCCCGGCGGCCACCTCGACGAGCAATGCGCCAACGCGGCCATCGACAAGGTCAAGGGCCTGCTCTGATGTTCGCGCGCGGTATCTGGTCGGGCATGCTGGTCGCCGCGCTCGGCTTGGGCGTGTCGACGGTCGCGTGCGCCCAGGTGCCGCCGCTCGCGGCCGAGGTGCAGGCCTATGACGGTCTGCACCAGGCTGCGTGGCACGGCGACCTGGCGAAGCTCAGGAGCCTGATCGCCTCGGGCGCGAACCTCGATGCGCGCGACACGCGCGGCCGCACGCCGCTGCAGGTCGCCACGCATGCGCGGCAGCGCGAGGTCGTCAAGCTGCTGGCCAAGGCCGGCGCCAATCTCGACCTGCTCGAGGACGACCGCTACGACGCGGTCACCATCGCGTCGGTGGCCGACGATGCCGCCACGCTCTCTGTCTTGCTGTCGCTCGGCGCCAGTGCCGGGCAGACCACGAGCCGCTACGACGGCACCGCGCTCATTGCGGCCGCGCACCTCGGAAACGACGAGGTGGTGCGCCGGCTGATCGCGGCCGGCGCGCCGCTGGACCATGTCAACAACCTGCACTGGACGGCGGTGATCGAGTCCATCGTGCTCGGCGACGGCGGCCCGCGCCACCAGCGTACGCTGGCCGCGCTGGTCGGTGCCGGCGCCAGCCTCGCGCTGGCGGACCGCCAGGGCAACACACCGCTGCAGCTGGCGAAGGCGCGCGGCTACACGGCCATGGTGAAACTGCTGGAAGAACCGCGCGCAAGATAGGTCGGCTCGGGGACAATCGGACCTCGCCCTACGAGGAAAGCGCCCCATGTACCTGCCCCCGCAGTTCAACGCCAAGGACCCGGCCATCGCGCTGGAGCTGATGCGCTCGCATCCGTTCGCGAGCCTTATTTCGAACGACGACGACGGCCTGCCCTACGTCTCGAACCTGCCGTTGGTGGCCGAACAGCGAGAGGGCGACGAGCTGGTTCTGTGGGGCCATTGCGCCAAGCCCAATCCGCACTGGCGCTACCTGCAGGCGCGGCCCAGGGCGACCGTCACCTTTCTCGGTCCGCATGCCTACCTGTCGCCGTCGGTCTATCCCGACCTGGCGCGCGTGCCGACGTGGAACTACCTCGCCGTGCATTGCACCGTCGAGACGCGCCTGATCGAGGAGCCGGGCGCGAAGGACGTGTTGTTGAAGAAACTCATCGGCGACCACGAGCCGGCGTATGCGCAGCAATGGCGAGACCTGGGCGAGGAGTTCCAGCTCAAGATGCTGGCCGGCATCGTCGGTTTCGAGCTGCGCGTGACGGCGCTGCAATGCAAGGTCAAGCTCAACCAGCACCGGCGCGAATCGCATGCCGCAATGCACGCCATGTACAGCGCGGGCACGCCGGACGAGCAGGCATTGGCCGCGTGGATGGACCGCCTCGGCATGCCCGCGGCGCAAGGCCACTGAGATGCGCGGACTCGGATTGATCGGCCTCGTGCTGGCCCTGCTGATCGTCGGGCTGGTCGCGAAGAAGCAGATGACCAGCATGGCGGCACCCGTGGGCGCGCCGCCGGTTGCCGGGGAGTCGCCCGACACTGCCCACGACCAGGCGCAGCGCGTTCAACAGCAGGTCAAGGACGCGCTCGACGCCGCGGCCAAGACGCGCCAGATGCCGGATGACAACTGAGACCGCCCCAGCAAGCTCGCCGAGCGACGCGCACTGGATGTCGCTCGCGCTGGCCGAGGCGCGCCTGGCCGCCGCGGCGGGCGAGGTGCCCGTCGGCGCGGTGCTGGTAAAGGACGGCCGGCTCCTCGCGACCGGCCGCAACACCCCCGTGGCGCAGCACGACCCGAGTGCGCACGCGGAAATCAACGCGCTGCGCGCCGGTGCCGCGGCCCTGGGCAACTACCGGCTCGACGGCTGCGAGCTGTTCGTCACGCTCGAGCCGTGCGCCATGTGTTCGGGTGCCATGCTGCATTCGCGACTGGCGCGCGTGGTGTTCGGCGCGACCGATCCGAAGACCGGCGCGGCCGGTTCGGTGCTCGATCTTTTTGCCGAGCCGCGGCTGAACCACCGCACGCAGGTGCAGGGCGGGGTGCTGGCCGACGAATGCGCCGCGGTGCTGCAGGCCTTCTTCCAGCAACGCCGAAGCGCCGCGCGCGCACAGGCCGAGCCCTTGCGCGACGACGCGCTGCGCACGCCGGCCGAACGCTTTGCCGCGCTCGAGAACTACACCTTCGCACCACGTCACGTGCAGGACCTGCCGGCGCTGCACGGCTGGCGCATGCACTACCTCGATGAAAGCGGTGAAAGCAGTGAAGGGGGTGATGGCGAGAAGCTCGCAGGCTGCCTGTGCCTGCACGGCCCGGGCGAATGGGGCTACTTCTTCCGTCGCCTCGTGGGCCTGCCGGGCCTGCGCACGCTGGTGCCCGACCTGGTCGGATTCGGCAAGAGCGACAAGCCCAAGCGCGAAACCATGCACACGCTGGCGTGGCATGGTGAGGTGCTGCGTGAATGGCTCGCGGGCGTGCAGGCGGGCCCGCTGGTGCTGGTGCACAGCACGGCCGCCACCGAACTCGCCGCGCTGTTGCAGGCCGTCGTGCCTGAAGTTTTCGTCGCGACGCTCGTCGCACCCGACGGCGACGAGCGCATCGAGGACGCATGGCGCGCGCCGTACCCCGACCGTGGCTACGAAGCCGCACTGCGCGCGCTCGGGCCCATCGCATCGTCCTCGGGGCCGACGTTGGCGCAGGCACGGGTGCTCGCTCTTGAAGTGCGCAACGCAATGGGATACTCGACCACGTGACCAAACACATCTACATCTATTCCCCCTCCAGTGCCATTCGCGACAAGGCCGCCTTCCGACGCGGCGTGAAGCGGCTCAAGGCGCTGGGCCATGAAGTCGAAGTCGACGACGCGGCACTCTCGGTGCACCAGCGTTTCGCTGGCGACGACGCCACGCGGCTCGCCGCGATTTCCCGCGCCGCCGCCAGCGGTGCCGACGTGGCGCTCATCGCGCGCGGCGGCTACGGCCTCACGCGCATCCTCGATGCGCTGCCCTACAAGGCCATTGCCAAGGCGATCGGCAAGGGCACCGAGTTCGTCGGCTGCAGCGACTTCACCGCACTGCAGAACGCGCTGCTCGCCAAGACCGGCGCCGTCACGTGGGCCGGTCCTGCGGTCGGCGAAGACTTCGGCGCCGAAGCCGGCCCCGACGACGTCATGGAAGCCTGCTTCGACGACCTCGTGAGCGGGCAGGGCGAAGGCACCGGGTGGCGCATGCCCGCGCGCGACGCCGACCTGAAGTTCAAGGCCGTGCAGGACGCGGTGCTGTGGGGCGGCAACCTCTGCGTGCTGACCAGCCTGCTAGGCACGCCGTACTTTCCAGCCATCGACAAGGGCGTGCTCTTCATCGAGGACACCAACGAACACCCGTACCGCGTCGAACGCATGCTCGACCAGTTGAAGATGGCCGGCGTGCTCGCG
Source organism: Variovorax sp. 10N412 (assembly GCF_056394985.1). Lineage (NCBI taxonomy): Bacteria > Pseudomonadati > Pseudomonadota > Betaproteobacteria > Burkholderiales > Comamonadaceae > Variovorax > Variovorax sp. 10N412. The sequence goes on along the minus strand of NZ_JBFTIO010000002.1, from coordinate 262,280 downwards.
CGTCAACGTGCCATCGTGTTCGGCCAGTTCACGGGTGTGCGCAAGGTGCCGGGCTATGACCGCGGCTTTGGCATCAACACCGTGATCGACCGGCTGCGTGCTTCGCTCAAGGTGCCCGTGTTGGCTGGCTTGCCGTTCGGGCACGTTGCCACGAAAGTACTGCTTCCGGTCGGCGCCAAAGTGTCGATGGCCGCCGAGGGGCGCGACGTGTTTCTGGTCTGGGGTCACAGGCACGAGGCCGGTGATCACGATCACCACGGCCACGACCATCACCACCACGCGCATTGAAAAAAGAAACGGCCCCGAAGGGCCGTTGCTGCGTGACGCGCGGGTCGGGTCAGGCGTCGTGCGTGAAGCGCTGGTGGGTCCTGGGGCCCATCGAGCCGGGCAGGCCGCCCTTGAACATGCTGTTGATGGTCTTCATCTGGTTGCGCGCGGCGGTTTCGCCGTCGATCGCGCTCAGCGCAATCATCACGTCCTGGCGCAGATACCAGAGCGATTCGACGTCGGCCGCAAAGCGCACCCGCTGGCTGACGCGCTGTACCGAATTGCCGCCATGGTCCTGGAGCACCGAGAGCATTGCGGTGCGGATGCGCCCCAATTGGCTCTCTGCAGCCCGACGGGAACCAAAGCCGGGCAGGTTCAGCAGGCGAAGAATGCGGCGAAAAAGCATGGGACAAAAAGCGTATTGCTGGGAGCAGTGACGTTCGATACCTTAAGCGGCAGTTCACGATTGCACAAGATCCGGAACAGTGTTCCTTGTTTGTAAACAACACGCTTTACTTAGAGATCTTTTTTGATGTCTGGTTTTGTTTTCTAAAGTACTACATATCAAGGAATGACTGTCTCGCATCTGATCTGTTGCAAGGTGCGTATACATGTAACGTCAACAAATATGGCGTGCAAGCCGTTCCACTTTTTGCGGCAATGCACACAAGCAAAGGAAATGGTTTGCAGGGTAACGTGGGAATCCGGCCATTCACCAACAGCGATCTGAAAACGAGAATCACAAGAACATGGGTGTCAATTCCACAGTCGTATTCGCGGACTTGACGGGAAGTACCGGGGTCTTCGAGGCCATGGGGAATGCGCGAGCCACGGAAACCGTCACGCGGCTGACGCAATGGATCGGCGGCGTATGCCAGACGCACGGCGGCCGTGTCGTGAAGTCGCTCGGCGACGGCGTCTTCGCCATTTTTTCGACGGGTGCCGCCGCCACGCATGCCGTCATCGAAATGCAGCGCTATCACCAGAAGCGCCTGCTCGTGTGGCCGGCGCCGTTGCGCATGGCGTTGCAGATCGGCGTGGCGAGTGGCGAGGTGGTCGAGGTCGAGGGCGACTGCTACGGCGACGCCGTCAACCTGGCCTCGCGGCTCAGCGACCTGGCGGGGCCCGGCCAGATCTGGGTGACCGATGCGGTCATCTCGCAGTTGCACGAGGGGTCGGTGCAGCACCGGGACCTGGGCCACATCAACATCCGCGGTCGCAGCGAGATGCCGGTCGTGCATCGCATCGACTGGCAGGAAGAGGTGACCTCCTTTCTCACGGTGCCCGCCTCGCTCGCACCGTCGCGCATGCCCGACTCCTCGTTCGGGCAGATCGAGCTGGCCTGGCTCGACGTGCGCTCGATGTTCCGCATCGAACAGCTGCCGATCCACCTGGGCCGTGTCGACGACGCCCAGTTCGTGGTGAACGACCCGCGCGTGTCGCGGCTGCATGCGCGCATCGAATTGCGCCAGGGCAGTTGCGTGCTGATCGACGTCAGCACCTACGGCACCTGGGTGCGCTTTCACGGCAACGGCGGCCCGAGCACCGAGATCGCCCTGCGCCGCGAAGAATGCGTGCTGCACGGCAGCGGCGAAATCGGCCTGGGTGCCCCCTTGAGCGATTTCAGCGCGCCCACCATCGCCTTCAACACGACCGGCGGCGACGTGATGCTCTCGCGCCGCGAAATCGCGCGCTGATCCGCATGGAACGGCGAACGCCGCGAGTTGCTCGCCTGCGGCAACCGGCTTTTGCGCCGCCCGGTGCACCGTGGCACGGGTTGCGGCGTTGACTGGGCACCCCGGACACCGTCCGCCCTTGGCCCCGGAGCCCCTGTGAATTCCAAACCTCAATCTTCTGTTTTCAAATGGGCCGCCGTCGGCGCCTTAGCGGCCGTTGCGTTGCTGGCAGCAGGCGCGGCCAGCGCGCGCGGCAGCTGGTCGGTTCAGATCGGCACGCCTGGCGTGGCCTACCCGGCACCGTACTACGCGCCACCGCCGGTCTATCCGTATCCGGCGCCCATCTACTACGAAGCGCCGCCGCCGGTCTATTACCGGCCGCCGCCGCCGGTGTACTACCGCCCGGCGCCCGTCTATGCGCCGCCGCCCGGTCGGGTCTACTACGGACCCGGCTATCCCTACCGTCCGCCGAACGGCTGGTACGACGAGCGCGATTGAGCATCGGCCAGCCTTGCAGCCGTGCCGGTGGCTGAGGTCTCCTGAAAATGGCATGCCAGCTGGCATGCCATTTTTGTTTCAGGATGCGACGAAAAAGTCACATCGATTCACATTTGTGTGGCTTTAAGGCCGCTTCGACGCCTCTGGCACGCCGTTTCCCACGGGTTTGCGCAAGGCATGCCGCTTGCCTTGAGTCGTTCACCTGCGTTGAAGCGCAGGAGGAGCGACACATGGGATTCATGGCATGAACGCAATGAGCATCGGCGGCCTCAACGGCATGGACGGCGGGGCCAGCGTGAACTTCGGCGCGGACAGCCGTCCGCAGCCGCGCACCCTGGTGCGCAGCAACGCGGTGACGCATGTGCGTCCCTTCACCACCGTCGAAGCCGCGATCGCCGCGATCGAATCGCTGGACCGCGAACTCAGGAAGTTCGAGCTCGCGGTGGCCGACAGCCTGCAGGACTACCTCGGCGTGCAGATGGCGCAGATCACCGACTGCGCGCTGGCACGCGGGTGGGAGCCGCTCAGCTTCATGCAGCGGGACGGGTTTCGCGTGTACCGCTACGAAGCGATGGCCAGCGCGTCGAGGCGCAGCAAGAGGCGCTGAGGCTAGGCCGGCGCGCTGGCCGCGTCGAATGCCGCAAGGGCGCCGAGCACGCCCCGCGTTTCAAGCCGCCCCAAGTGCCGCGCCACCGCCGCAACGAAGTGCAGGTCACTGCCGAGCTCGCCGAACACCGGCCTGAAGCCGGTGAAAAAGGCCACGCGGTCCTGCACCGACGGCGCCGTATCGGCTTGCGCCAGGCGTTCGATGAGCGCGGCGGCCAACGGGTCTTGTATGTCGTGCGTGGCGCCGGTCTCGTCGACACCGCGCAGGTAGTAGATCCAACCGGCCACGGCCAGTGCCAGCCGGTCGATCGGCAGTCCCGCGGCCAGCCGGTCGCGCACCGTGCCGAGCAGCCGCTGCGGCAGCTTCTGTGAACCGTCCATCGCGATCTGCTTCGTCTGGTGCTGCAACGCGGGATTCGAGAAGCGCGCCAGCAGCCGGGCACGGTAGCTGTCGAGGTCGATGCCCTCCATGGCAGGCAGGGTGGGTGCGATCTCGTCGCGCATCAACACGTCGATGAAGTTGCGCAGCGCCGGCTCGGCCATTGCGCGATCCACCGTGCGAAGGCCTGCCATCGCGCCCAGGTAGGCCAGTGCCGAGTGGCTGCCGTTGACCATGCGCAGCTTCAGCCGTTCGAAGGGCTCGGCGTGTTCGACGAAGCGCGCGCCGCCCGCCGTCCAGTCGGGCCGGCCGTTGGCGAAGCGGTCTTCGACCACCCATTCGAGAAAGGGCTCGCCGATCACCGGCCATGCGTCTTCCGCGCCGAGCCGCGTGGAGATGCGCGCGCGGTCGGCGTCCGTGGTGCGCGGCACGATGCGGTCGACCATCGAATTCGGGAACGTGCAGCGCGTGCCGATCCAGTCGCGCAGGCCGGCATCGACCGCCTGCGCGAACGCCAGCACGATGCCCCGCGTCGTGTCGCCGTTGGCGGGCAGGTTGTCGCACGACAGCACCGTGATCGGTGCCAGCCCGCGCGCGCGGCGCAGCGCCAGCGCGTGCACCACGAAGCCGGGCATGGTGCGCGGCGACGCGGGGTGCGCGAGGTCGTGAACGATGTCTGGTGCGTCCAGCCGCAGCGCGCCGGTGGCCGGGTCGTGGTGGTAGCCCTTCTCGGTGATCGTGAGGCTCACGATGCGCGTGTCCGGGTGCGCGATGCGTTCGAGCACGGCCAGCGGGTCTTCGGGCGCGACCCGCACGTCGAGCAGGTTGCCCACGACCTGCAGCACCTCCCGCGGGCTGCCGTCGTCCGCCGCGTCGCGCAAGGCCAGTGTGTAGAGCCCGCCCTGCGGGCGCAGCGCGTCGCGCGTGTCGGCCGCGCGCAGCGACACACCCACCGTGCCCCAGCGCAGGTCGCCGCTCGCATGCAGCGCGGCCTCGTTGACCACCGCGATGTGCGCGCGATGGAACGCGCCCACGCCCATGTGGACGATGCCGGCCTGCAGCGCGTCGCGCCGGTAGCGCGGCCGCGCGACGTCGGCGGGCAGGGGGGGCAGGGTGTCCGGATGCAAACGCGGCATGGCTCGTGCGCTCACCAGTTCCACAGCGTGCCGTCGTGCTGCAGGCGGTTCACCGGCAGGTACGCGCGCTGGTAAGGGTATTTGGCCGCCAGCGTTTCGTCGATGTCCACGCCATGGCCCGGCGCCTCGCCCGGGTGCAGCATGCCGTTCGCGAAGCTGTACGAATGCGGGAACACTGCATCGGTTTCGTCGGTGTGGCGCATGTACTCCTGGATGCCGAAGTTGGGCACCCACAGGTCGAAGTGCAGCGCCGCGCCCATGCAGGCCGGCGACAGGTCGGTCGCGCCGTGGCAGCCCGTGCGCACCTGGTAGAGCGAGGCCAGGTCGGCAATGCGGCGCAGCTGCGTGATGCCGCCCGCGTGGACCACCGTGGTACGGATGAAGTCGATCAGCTGGTTCTCGATGAGGTCCTTGCAGTCCCAGATGCTGTTGAAGATTTCGCCGACCGCCAGCGGCGTGGTCGTGTGCTGGCGGATGAGCTTGAACGCCTCCTGGTTCTCGGCCGGCGTGGCGTCTTCCATCCAGAACAGGTTGAAGGGCTCGAGCGACTTGCCCAGGCGGCCCGCCTCGATGGGCGTGAGGCGGTGGTGCACGTCGTGCAGCAGGTGCACGTCGGGGCCCACGGCAGCGCGCACCGCGTCGAACAGCCTGGGCGTGTGCTCCAGGTACTTGGCGGTCGACCAGTCGTGCTCGCTCGGCAGGTCGGCATCGGCCGGCTCGTAGAACATGGTGCCTCGGCCCACGCCGTACACCTTCTCCAGGCCCGGCACGCCGCTCTGCGCGCGAATGGCCAGGTAGCCTTCTTCCTTGTAGCGCAGCACCTCGTCCACGGTCTGCTCGATGTCGCGGCCGTTGGCGTGGCCGTACACCATCACGCCGGTGCGGCTCTTGCCGCCGAGCAATTGGTAGAGCGGCATGTTGGCGGCCTTGGCCTTGATGTCCCACAGCGCGGTGTCGACCGCGGCAATGGCCGTCATGGTGACCGGGCCGCGGCGCCAGTAGGCACCCTTGTAGAGGTACTGCCAGATGTCCTCGATCTGGTGCGCGTCGCGCCCGATCAGGCAGGGAATGACGTGCTCGGTGAGGTAGGCCGCCACCGAGAGCTCGCGCCCGTTGAGCGTGGCGTCGCCGATACCGGTGAGGCCCTCGTCGGTTTCGATCTTCAGGGTGACGAAGTTGCGGCCCGGGCTGCAGACGATGACGCGGGCGTTGGTGATTTTCATGGTGTATGTCTGTGCGTGTCGTTGTGTGGGGAAGGGCGCGTGCCTTGCCGGCGTATCAGCCGTGCCAGCCGAGGTGACCCAGGAAGTCGCGCGTGCGCTCGGCCGTGGGGGCCTCGAAGATCTGCCTGGGCGGGCCTTGCTCGACGACCTTGCCGTGGTCGAACACCACGACCCAGTCGGCCACGCTGCGGGCAAAGGCCATCTCGTGCGTGACCACGACCATGGTCATGCCTTCGTCGGCCAGCTTCTTCATCACGTTGAGCACTTCGCCGATGGTCTCGGGGTCGAGCGCGGAGGTGGGCTCATCGAACAGCATCACCTCGGGCTCCATGGCCAGCGCGCGGGCAATGGCCACGCGCTGCTGCTGGCCGCCGGACAGCCCGCTGGGGAAGTTGTGCGCCTTGTCGGCCAGGCCCACCTTCTCGAGCAGCTTCATGGCGCGCTCGCGCGCCTTCGCCTCGGTCATGCCCAGCACGGTGACCGGGCCGATGGCCACGTTGTCCAGCGCGTTCTTGTGCGGGAACAGCTCGAAGTTCTGGAACACCATGCCCATGCGCTGGCGCACCTTGCGCGCCTCGCGCTCGTCGGTGGGCAGCGGCACGCCGTCGATCAGCACGCGCCCGCCGTCGATGGTTTCCAGCGCGTTGGTGCAGCGCAGGAGCGTCGACTTGCCCGAGCCCGACGGCCCGATGAGGCACATCACCTCGCCCTTGTTGACCTGCACCGACACGCCGTCGAGCGCCACGAAGCTGCCGTACAGCTTGCGCACCTCGTCGTACACCACCACCGGCGCCTGACTTGCCGATTTGCGTTCGCCGTTCATCATTCCTTGACCTCGAATTTCTTCTGTATCCAGTCGACCAGCTTGGCCTGCGGGTAGCCCATGAGCCAGTAGATGACGGCCATGGCCGTGAGCATCTCCAGCACGCGGAAGCTCGACGAGCGGATCTGCAGCGCCACGTGCGCCAGCTCGCCCACCGCGATCACCGACACCAGCGAGGTGTCCTTGAACAGCGACACCCAGGTGCTCGCCAGCACCGGCAGCACACGCCGCCAGGCCTGTGGAATCACCACCTTGCGCATCGCCTGCCAGCGGCTCATGCCCACCGCGACGGCGGCCTCCATCTGGCCCTTGCGGATCGAGTTGATGCCGGCGCGGAAGGTCTCCGCGTTGTAGGCCGCCACGTTCAGGCACAGCGCCACCAGCCCGGTCGTGAAGGCCGAGAACTCGATGTGCAGCAGCACCGGCATCACGTAGAACGCCCAGTACACGACCAGGATCAGCGGCAGGTTGCGGAAGAACTCCACGAACACCTGGCTCGCGCCGGACAGCACCTTCGATTTCGACAGCCGCATCAGCGCCAGCACGATGCCCGCGGGCACCGCCACCAGCATGGTCAGCACCGTGAGCAGCACGGTCAGCATCGCGCCGTGCAGCAACTCGGCGCGGTGGTCCCAGACAATGTTCCAGTCCAGGTTCATCACGACCTCCCCAGGTGCGCAACGCGCTTGTAGAGCGCATCGATCAGCCGTGTTCCGGGGAACAGGATGATGAAGTAGATGACCATCACCACCGTGAACACCTCGATCGGCCGGTAGCTCTGCCCGGCGATGGTCTCGGCGCGCTTCATGAGTTCAGGCACCGCGATCACCGTGGCAATGGCCGTGTCCTTGATGGTGATCGAGAGGATCGATCCGAAGGCCGGCAGCATGCGCACCAGCGCCTGCGGCAGCACCACCTTGCGCACGATCTGGGCGCGCGACATGCCGAGCGCCAGCGCCGCGCGGATCTGCCCGGGCCGGATCGACTCGATGCCCGCGCGCACGATCTCCGCCACGTAGGCGGCAATGTGCAGCGTGAGCGCCATCAGCGCGGCCCAGAACGGATGGAAGCTGATGCCCGTGAGGATGGGCACCGCGAAATAGAACCACACCAGGATCACCAGCACCGGAATGGCGCGCTGGGTGTCGATGTAGAAAACGATGGGAATGCGCAGCCATGCCGCGCCATAGACGCGGCCCAGGCCCAGCGCGGTGCCGAGCACCAGCGCGCCGATGCCGGTCAGCACCGACAGCAGCAGCGTGATGCCCAGCCCGCCGAGCAGGTACTGCCAGCTGTCGAGCAGGGGGGAGAAGTCGAGCTCCATGAGGTCGGTGAAGTCGGTGCGTTGCGGCCGAAGCCGAAGCTCACATCGCGTTGATGATCCGGACCTCGTCCGCGTCCAGCTTGGGCTTCATCTGGTCGTTCACCGCCTTGAGCCAGTTCAGGTACTCGGGCTGGTTCTTGTCGATGGCCAGGCCGATGGGCGTGGCCATCTCGGCCGAGTCCTGGCAGTTGTTGCCCTCGGGCAGCACCTTCAGGCCCTTGACCTTGCGGTTGAGCGCCTGCCACGGCACGCGGTTGATGGGCGTCACGTCGGCGCGCCTGGCCATGATTTCTTCCACCGGCGCTGCCGTGCCGGCGGTGGACACGCCGCGCAGCTTGGCATTGGGGAAGCGCTTCTTCACCCAGTTTTCTTCGCCGCCGCCGGTGAAGTAGGCCACCGTGATGTTCGGGTTGTTGAACTCGTCGATCGACTTGGCGTTGGCCACCTTCGGGTTGTCGGCGCGGCCGAACACGCACAGGGCGGTGCGCGAGTAGGTCACGAAGTCGACCACCTTCAGGCGCTCGGGCGTCACCGACAGAGGCGAGATGGTCATGTCGGCCTGGTTCGAGGCGAGCACCGGCACCTTGGTCTCGTGCGAGACCGGCAGCGCCTGCAGCTTCACGCCGAGTTGCCGTGCCACCTCGTTCGCCAGCAGCCATGCCGGGCCGGCCCAGGCATCGCCCGAACCGGTGGTGTTCTCGACGAGCCACGGCGGGTTCGACAGCACGGCCGCACGCAGCACGCCGGCCTTCTTGATGGCGTCGATGCGCGCGCTGGTGCCGGGGGCCGGCAGCGGCACGTTCTGCGCGGCGGCCTGGCCGACGAACGCCGCGGCCAGCAAGGCGGCGAGCAGGGTCTTCGTAGTCGTCATCTTCAGTCTCCAGTTCTAGGTATCACCCGGTTCGGGCGGAGGGAAAACACAGGAAAAAGGGGCGGCTGCGCAGGTTGCAGGGGCGCTCAGCGCCAGGCCTGCGCGAACTCGGCGATCACGCGGTCGATGTGCGCGCGCATCGCGGCGCGGGCCTCGGCGGGGTTGCGTTCGAGCAGCGCGTTGAACACACGCTGGTGGTCGTCCTGCGAAGCGCGGCGCAGTTCGGGCGTGTGGAAGTGCGCCTCCATCTGCGACCAGATCGGCGCCTTGGTGTGGTCCCACAGGCCGGTCACCATCTGCAGCAGCACGCTGTTGCCGGTCGACTCGGCAATGCGCAGGTGAAAGAGCCGGTCGGCCGCCTCGTTGGCCGCCTTGTCCTGCATGTGCTCGCGCATCGCGGCCAGCGCGGCGTAGATGCGGTCGATGTCGCTGTCCTTGCGGTTCTCGGCAGCGACCGAGGCAATCTCGGCTTCGATCAGGCTGCGCGCGCGCAGCAGCTCGAACGGTCCCGGACCGGGCGACAGCGTGTAGGCCGACACAGCGGGAACGGCGCCCGCGACCGGCGCGCTGATGTAGATGCCCGAGCCGCCGCGCACCTCGACCGCGCCCTGGATCTCCAGGACGATGATGGCCTCGCGCACCAGCGTGCGGCTGACGTTGAAGCGCTCGGCCAGCGCCCGCTCCGACGGCAGGCGGTCGCCCACCTTGAATTCGCCTCCGGCGACGAGCGTTGCAATGCGCGCGGCCAGCTTCTGGTAGGAGCGATCGGATTCCGGCTCGGTGGCCTGGGCGAAGGGGAGGTCGGTGGTCGTTGCCATGATTGGTGAGCCAGTCTAAAAGTGGTTCACCAATTCAGGGCCTCTGGTTTACCAGTAGCCGACGCCATGGAGCGCGGCGCGCGCAGGCTCGCGCCGCGCCGGCCTGCGTCGCTCTGTTCAGAAAGGGAGAGGGAAAAAAGGACGCTTGCCGGCCGCGACGGCCGGCGAGCGGCTAGGGCGTCCCGCCCAAAATCTGCTCGAGCCTGTCGATGTCGATCGGCTTTTGCAGATGGTGGTCGAACAGCCCTGCGGCCGCCTGGCCGCCGCTGTCCTGTGCCGAGAAGCCCGAGATGGCGACCAGCAGCTTGGGCGTGCCTTCGGCCGTGCTGGCGCGAAGCCGCCTGGCCACCTCGGTGCCCGGAAAGTCGGGCAGCGTGAGGTCGATCAGCGCGGCGTCGAAGCTTTCGGAGGCCGCTGCGTCCAGCGCCTGTTGCGCCGTGTAGGTGCAGCGCGCCGTGTGCTGCTGCAAGCTCAGCAATTCCTGCAGCAGGTCGGCCGCGGCTTCGTTGTCGTCGACGATCAGCACATTCACAAAAAAGCTCTCTTTGAAGTAAGTCGAATAGGGCAGTATCGCGGCCCTGAACGCGCCCTGCCGTAGGCGCATGCCTACGGCAGGGCGCTGTTTTCGGCGTCCTTTGCGTGCAGCGGCAGGTCGACCACGAAGCGCGAGCCTTCGCCCGGCGCGCTCTCCACGCCGATGTGCCCGCCGTGCAGGTCCACGATCTTGCGCGTGATGTACAGCCCCAAGCCCAGCCCGGCCGCATGCTTGCGGCTGTCGGCGGTGCGCTCGAACTGCTCGAAGATCCGCCCCTGGTCCTCGCTCGCGATGCCGATGCCCTGGTCGCGCACGGCCACCTGGGCGGTGCCGTCGACCTCGCGCACCACCATCTGCACCGGCTTGCCGCCGCCGTAGCGCAGCGCGTTGGTCAGCAGGTTGGTCAGCACCTGCTCGATGCGGAACTCGTCCCAGACGCCGTGAAGCTCGGCCGGCGCGTCCAGCGTGATGACCGCGCCGGCGGCTTCGGCCTGCTGGCGCAGGTTCTCGACCACGGCACGCGCCAGCACGGCCAGGTCCACCGGCTTGGTCTGGATCGACAGCGCATCGCGGCGCATGCGGGTCACGTCGAGCATGTCGTCGATCAGCCGCACCATGTTGCGGATCTGCCGCTGATCGCGCTCGATCATCGCGGGCAGGCGGTCCGGTGCAAAGTTGGCCAGGTTGCCCTTGGACAGGTGCAACTGCCGCAGTTGCGCTTCGAGGTACAGCGTGTTCAGCGGCGTGCGCAGCTCGTGCGACACCATCGACATAAAGTCGTCGCGCATGCGCACGGCCCGCTCCAGCTCTTGCTGCGTGTGCTGCAGCTGCGCAACCAGCTCTTCCTGCTTGCGGTGCGCGGCGGCGAGCGATTCCATCTCGTGGCGCAGCGCCTTCCTGTGCTGGTACAGGTCGACGAACACGTTCACCTTGCTGACCACCGCGTGCGGGTCCAGCGGCTTGTGCAGGAAGTCGACCGCGCCGCTCTCGTAGCCCTGGAACGCGTAGTTCAGCTCGCGCCCGGCGGCGCTCACGAAGATGATGGGAATGTGCCGCGTGCGCTCGGTGCCGCGCATCAGCTCGGCCAGCTCGAAGCCGTTCATGCCCGGCATCTGCACGTCGACGATCGCCAGTGCGAATTCATGCTCCAGCAGCAGCGCCAGCGCGGCCTCGGCCGAGGCCGCGCGGTACACCACGCGGCCCGGCGCGCGAATGAGCGCCTCCAGCGCCAGCAGGTTCTCCGGCAGGTCATCGACGATCAGCAGCTTGCTTTCGATGTCAATGTTCATGGGCGGCCTCCAGTTGAAGCAGCAGTTCGCGCAGTTGACGCAAGGGGAGCACGTAGTCGGGGGCGTGGCGCGCGATGGCGGCTTGGGGCATGGTGGAAATCTGGGCTTCTTTCGGTTCCTGGACGGCGGTGAGTCCGCCGGCCAGGTGGATGCGTTGGAGGCCTTCGGCCCCGTCGTAGTTGGCGCCGGTCAGCAAAAAGCCCGCGAGGGCGGGGCCGTAGGCATCGGCGGCGGAGCTCATCAGCACGTCGATCGACGGCCGCGAGAACAGCACGGGCGGCTCGCAGCTCAGCGAGAACGTGCGCTCGCGCTCGATCGACAGGTGGTAGCCCGGCGGCGCAAAGTACAGGCTGCCGCCGGCGAGCGGCATCTTGTCGGCCGCCTCGCGCACGGCAAAGGGCAGGCGCTGCGCGAAGATCTCGGCCAGGTGGCTGTCGTGGTCCTCGGGCAGGTGCAGCACCACCGCCATCGGCAGTTGCCAGGTGGCGGGCAGGTCGTGCAGCAGCGTGGACAGCGCTTCGATGCCGCCGGCCGAGGCGCCCAGCACCACGGCGTCCACGCGCTTCTGAACGGATGAGCGCAGCTGCTTTCTCATGCGAGCTTGCGGTAGATGCGCTCGGCACGGGCGTGCGTCTCGAAGCGGTCCGCGTAGCCCGAGAAGTCGATGCTTTCCTTGGAACCCAGCCCGAGAAAGCCGCGGTGCGACAGCGACTCGTGGAACAGGCCCAGCGCCCGGTCCTGCAGCTGCCGGTTGAAGTAGATCAGCACGTTGCGGCACGACACCAGTTGCGTTTCCGCGAACACGCTGTCGGTCGCCAGGCTGTGGTCGGCAAAGATCACGTCGGCGCACAGCGAGGGGTCGAAGCGCGCGGCGTCGTAGGCGGCGGTGTAGTAGTCCGAGAACGAGCTGCGCCCGCCCGCGCGCTGGTAGTTGGTGGTGTAGCCGCGGATCGCTTCCAGCGGAAAGATGCCCTGGCGCGCCTTCTCCAGCGAGGCCGGGTTGATGTCGGTGGCGTAGATCTGCGTGCGCGCCAGCAGGCCTTCCTCGCGCAGCAGGATGGCCAGCGAGAACACCTCCTCGCCGGTGCTGCAGCCCGCCACCCACACCTTCACCGAAGGGTAGGTGTGCAGGATCGGCACCACGTGCTGGCGCAGCGCCAGGAAGTACGGCGGGTCGCGGAACATCTCGCTCACCGGAATGGTCAGGAACTGCAGCAGCCGCCCGAACAGGCCCGGGTCGCGCAGCACCTTGTCCTGCAGCGCCGAGATGCTGGGCAGCCCGAGCTGGTCGAGCGCATGCAGCACCCGGCGCTTCTGCGAGGCCACGGTGTAGTTGCGGAAGTCGTAGCTGTACTTGAGGTAGATCGCCTCCATCAGCAGGCGCAGCTCGATCTCGGTGTCGCTGAGCGGGTGCAGCTGCGGCGTGGACGAGCCGGCAGAAGGGGGCGAGGGCGGTTGTGTCACAGGCGCTCCATCTTCGGCATCCACACGCGCAGCATCGAGAACAGGCGCTCCAGGTCCACCGGCTTGGCCAGGTAGTCGTTGGCGCCGGCGGCCAGGCACTGCTCGCGGTCGTCCTTGGTGGCCTTGGCGGTGATGGCGATCACCGGCATCTTCTCGAAGCGCTGGTTGGCCCGCAGCCGGCGCGTGGCCTCCAGGCCGTCCATCTCCGGCATCATCACGTCCATCAGCACCAGGTCGATCTCGCTGACCTGGTCGAGCTTTTCCAGCGCCTCGCGGCCGTTGCGGCCGATCTCGACCATGGCGCCGCGCGCCTCCAGCGCGCTGGTCAGCGCGAAGATGTTGCGCACGTCGTCGTCCACCAGCAGGATGGTGCGGCCCTCGAAGATGCGGTCGCGTCCGCGCACCGTCTTCAGCATGCCCTGGCGCTCGGTGGACAGTTCGGCCTCCACCTTGTGCAGGAACAGCGTCACTTCGTCGAGCAGGCGCTCGGGCGAGCGCGCGCCCTTGATGATGATCGAGCGCGAGTAGCGCTGCAGCTCGGTCTCTTCGTCGCGCGTGAGGTTGCGCCCGGTGTAGACGATGACCGGCGGAAACGACACGATCTCCTCCGCCGCCATGGCCTTGAGCAGCTCGCTGCCCTGCATGTCGGGCAGCTTCAGGTCGGTGATCATGCAGTCGAACACGCGGGTGCGCAGCAGCTCCAGCGCCTCTTCGCCCGAGCCGACCGCAACGATCTCGATGTCGTCGTCGCCGATCAGCCGGATCACGCTCTCGCGCTGCAGCGCGTCGTCTTCCACCAGCAGCACGACCTTGACCTTCTGCGTGAGCTTTTCCTCGAGCCGGCCGAACACCTTCATCAGTTCGTCGCGCGTGGCGGGCTTCAGCGCATAGCCGATGGCGCCCATCTGCAGCGCGGCGCCCTGGGCGTTCTCGGCGGCCGACACCACGTGAATGGGAATGTGGCGCGTGTGCGGCGAATCCTTCAGGCGTTGCAGCACGTCGAGGCCGGTGCTGTCGGGCAGGCGCATGTCGAGCAATATCGCGTCGGGCAGGAACTGCGTGGCCAGCTCGAAGCCGTCGTTCGCGCCGTGCGCCACCAGGCAGCGGTAGCCCAGTTCGTGGGCCAGGTCATAGAGGATGTGCGCGAACTGCGGCTCGTCCTCGATCACCAGCACGCGGCGCACCTGGTCGCGCGGAAGCGTGCGGTCGTCGGCGAACTGGGGCGCGGGCACGGGCGTGGGCTTGGGCGCCTGCGGTGCTGCGGGCACGGCCACGGCCCTGGGCGAGTAGACCGCCGAGCCGGGCGAGGGCGCGAAGGACGACTGCGAGGAGGCAGAAGAAGACGACAAGGGAGACGATGCGGCGTCCGCCTGCGGTGCCCTGGCCGGCAATTCGAGCACGAAGGTGCTGCCCTGTCCCGGCGTGCTGCGCACGGTGAGCGTGCCGCCCAGCAGCTTCGTGAGGTCGCGTGAAATCGACAGGCCCAGGCCGGTGCCGCCGTAGCGGCGGCTGGTGGTCCCGTCGGCCTGGCGGAAGGCCTCGAAGATCAGCTCGTGCTGCTGCGGATCGATGCCGATGCCCGAGTCGGACACGGAAAAAGCCGCGCCGCCGTCCGCGGTCGGCGACACCTCCAGCGCCACTTCGCCGCGGTCGGTGAACTTCAGCGCGTTCGACAGCAGGTTCTTCAGGATCTGCTCCACCCGCTGGCGGTCGGTGACCAGCGTGGCCGGCGCGTCGGGCCGGATCTCCAGGCGAAAGCCGAGGTTCTTTTGCATCGACAGCGGGCTGAAGGTGCTCTCCAGGCTCTGCGCCAGCCGGGCGAGCGACACGTCTTCGGTCACCACCTCGAGCTTGCCGGCCTCGACCTTCGCGATGTCCAGGATGTCGTTGATCAGCACCAGCAGGTCGTTGCCCGACGAGTAGATCGAATCCGCGAACTTCACCTGCTCCGCCGTGAGGTTGCCCTGCGGGTTGTCGCCCAGCAGCTTGGCCAGGATGAGCGCGCTGTTGAGCGGCGTGCGCAGCTCGTGCGACATGTTCGCCAGGAACTCCGACTTGTAGCGGCTGGAGCGCTGCAGCTCGTCGGCACGGTCTTCCAGGTCGCGCTGCACGCGGCGCAGCGCGGTGTTGCGCTGGTCCAGCGCCTCGGTGCGTTCCGAGAGCTGGCTGTTGGTCTGCTCCAGTTCGGCCTGCTGGTTTTCCAGCATGGCCTGCGAGGCGCGCAGGGCGCGCGACTGTTCCTCGAGTTCTTCGTTGGCGGTGCGCAGCTCTTCCTGCTGCACCTGCAGCTCTTCGTTGAGCTGCTGGGTCTCGGCCAGCACGTCCTGCAGCTGCTCGCGGTAGCGCGCCGCCGCCAGCGAGGTGCCGATGTCGTCGGCCACCACGTCCAGCAGCTGGTTGCAGCGATCGTCCAGCGGGCCCGGAAGGCCGAGCTCGATCACGCCGTTGACCGCGCCGCCGTTCGACACCGGCAGCAGCAGCACGGCCTTGGGCGACATGTGGCCCAGGCCGGAGTTGACCTTCAGGTAGTCGGCGTCGACCGGGTCGATGAGCATGCGGCGCCGCTCGGCGGCGGCCTGGCCGATCAGGCTCTCTGTGGGAGAGAACACCTGCGGCGTGGCCTCGGACGTGCTCGAGAACCCGTAGCTCGCCGCCCGGCGCAGCGGGCCGTGGCGCTCGCGCACGTACAGGGCCCCGACCGCGCTGCCCATGTAGCGCGAGAAGAACGCGAGCACCTTGCGGCCCATGTCCGGCGCGGTCAGCTCGCCGACCAGGTCACCCACCAGCTCGGTCTGCGCGCTGCGCAGCCAGGCTTCGTGGGCGAGCAGCTCCGCATGGGCGGCCTGTTCCTTCAGCACCACGTCGTAGCTGTCGGACAGCCGCACCAGCTGCCGCCGGCCGAAGTAGGCCACCAGGCCGGTGAAGCCCACCGTGAACAGCAGGAACAGGCCGACCGTCCACCACGCGGTGCGGTTGGCGTCGTTGTTGCGCTGGAAGCGCAGCGTCTGCTCGGTGTCCATGAGCGCGGTGAACGCCGCGCGCATGTCGTCGGTCAGCCGCTTGCCGCGGCCCAGGCGCACCTGGGCCTGGGCGTCTTCGCCGGCGCGGCGCGCGGCGATCAGGCTGCGCGCAAACTCCAGCCAGGTGGCCTGGATGCCCGCGATGCGGTCGACGCGCTCCACCTGCTGGCGGTTGTCGGACACCAGCTCGCGCAGCGCGGCCGTGTCGCCCTTGATGCGGGGTAGCGCGCTCTGGTACGGCTCCAGGAAGGTCTCGTCGCCGGTGATCAGGAAGCCGCGCATGCCGGTTTCCATGTCGATGCTCTGGCGTTGCAGTTCGCTGGCGGCGCGCGTGACGCGGTCGGTGTGCTCGACCCAGCCGATGGTGTTGAGCAGGAACAGGATCAGCCCGACGAACACCACGGCGCCGAACACGCCGCCGATCAGCGGCAGCTTGATGTTGCGGCCCAGCAGCCGTTCAAAGTCTTCGGGGTCGATCGCGGTGGGAGTATTCATCGGACGCATTTGTAAGCAAAACTTGTCAAGTCTTGCCGAAAAAATCAGGTCGCCCTGTCGGAGAAAGCCCCGTCAGGGCAAGAAGGAGGGGGGAGTCCGAGTGTGAGGCATGCTTCGCTATACTGTAATTTCATACAGTTTCAAACGAGATGGGCCCCGTACCCTCCACCCCGCCAGCCGCGGCACCGCCTGTCGCGCACGTCGTTTCCGTCAAGGCCCTGTGCGCCTTCGGCGCGAAGGCGGGCGACCTCGACCTGCGCTTCGTGCCCGCGCCCAGCGCGCAGGAAGGCATGGCCGGCCATGCGCTGGTGCAGAACCGGCGCGGCGACGGGTACCAAAGCGAGGTCGGGCTCGACACCACCTGCGGCACGCTGCGGGTGCGCGGGCGGGCCGACGGCTACGAGGTGCGCCGGGGGCAAGCCGCCCGGGTCGAGGAAATCAAGACCTTCCGCGGCGACTTCGACGCCATTCGCGGCAACCACCGCGCCCTGCACTGGGCGCAGGCCCGCACCTATGGCTGGATGCTCTGCGAACTGCACGGCCACGAAGAAATGACCGTGGCGCTGGTCTACCTCGACCTGGCCAGCGGCGACGAAACCGTGCTCGAGGAGCACCACACCCGCGACGCCTTGCGCGCGCACTTCGAGTTGCTGTGCGACCGGTACAGAGCATGGGCTGCCAGCGAGGCCGGGCACCGCGGCGCGCTCGACCAGGCCCTGGCCCGGCTCGAATTTCCGTACCGCGCATTCCGCACCGGCCAGCGCGAACTGGCCGAGGCCGTCTACCGCGCGGCCGTGAACAGCCGCTGCCTCATGACGCAGGCGCCCACCGGCATCGGCAAGACGCTGGCCACCATCTTCCCGCTGCTCAAGGCGCGGGCCGCCGGCAAGATCGACAAGATCTTCTTCCTCACCGCCAAGACCTCCGGCCGCCCGGTGGCGCTCGATGCGTTGCGCGTGCTCGACAAGGGGCCGCACGACGACAAAGGGGCCGGCCGGCTGCGCGTGCTCGAACTCGCGGCCCGCGAAAAGGTCTGCGAATACCCCGACCGCGCCTGCCACGGCGACGCCTGCCCGCTGGCCAAGGGCTTCTACGACCGCCTGCCTGCCGCGCGCGCGCAGGCCGTGCAGGTGGCCTGGCTCGACCGGCAGGCGCTGCGCGACATCGCGCTGGCGCACGCGGTCTGCCCGTATTTCCTCGCGCAGGAAATGACCCACTGGGCGGACGCCGTGGTGGGCGACTACAACTATTACTTCGACAGCAGCGCCTTCCTCTACGCCACCATGCGCGACGCCGACTGGCGCGTGGCCGTGCTGGTGGACGAGGCGCACAACCTGCTGGAGCGCGCGCGGGGCATGTACACCGCGGCGCTCGAAGGCGCCGCGCTCGAGGAGGCCCACCGCGCGGCGCCCGCGGCCCTGCGCGGGCCGCTGGCCCGGCTGTTCCGCGAATGGGACACCGTGCAGCAGCCCCAGCAGGCCGACTACGAAACCGGCGACGAGATTCCCGAGCGCTTCCTGCGCACCCTGCAGGCCGCCAACACCGCCATGGCCGAGTACTTCGCGGAAACACCCGACGCGTCGCAGGGACCGCTGCAGCGCTTTTTCTTCGACGCGCTGCACTTCGCCCGGCTGGCCGAGGCCTTCGGCGACCACTCGGTGTTCGAGCGCACCTTGGGCGCCGCGCAGCAGGACCGCACCCTGGCCATCCGCAACCTCGTGCCCGCGCCGTTCCTGGCCGCGCGCTTCGGCGACGCGGTGTCGGTCACCTGTTTCTCGGGCACGCTGTCGCCCTTCGGGTTCTACCGCGACGCGCTCGGCCTGCCCGAGGACACCGCCTTGCTCGACGTGGCCTCGCCCTTCACCAGCCAGCAGCTGCGCGTGGAGGTGGCCATGCACGTGTCCACGCGCTTTCGCGACCGCGCGGGGTCGCTGCGCCACGTGGCGGACATCATCGGCGCGCAGTTCGAGCGCACGCCCGGCAACTACCTGGCCTTCTTCAGCAGCTTCGACTACCTCGACAAGGCCTGCGCCGCCTTCTCGCAGCGGCACCCCGGCGTGCCGGTGTGGACGCAGACGCGCGGCATGCGCGAGGACGACCGCCACGGCTTCATCGCGCGCTTCGAAGAGGGCGGACAGGGCATCGGCTTCGCGGTGCTCGGCGGCGCGTTCGGCGAAGGCATCGACCTGCCGGGCAGCCGGCTCATCGGCGCCTTCGTGGCCAGCCTGGGGCTGCCGCAGTACAACGCGCTCAACGAGATCACGCGCGAGCGCATGCAGACGCGCTTCGGCAAGGGCTACGAGTACACCTACCTCTACCCCGGCCTGCAGAAGGTGGTGCAGGCCGCCGGCCGCGTGATCCGCACCGAGGAAGACCGCGGCGTGCTGCACCTGCTGGACGACCGCTTCGCGCGCGCCGAGATCCGCGAACTGCTGCCGCGCTGGTGGCACGTGCAGCTGGCGGGAGGCGCATGACCGCGCGCGCCGCCAGACGCCTCGAACATGCCGGGCAGCCCGACCTGTTCGGCCAGTCGCCTGTCGCAGCCATCGAAGGCCTTCGCTACGAAAACGGCTTCCTGTCGCGCGAAGAAGAAACCGAGCTGCTGCGCATCGTGCAGGGCCTGCCGATGAAGGAGATGCGCTACAAGGACTACACCGCCCGGCGGCGCGGCATCGGCTTTGGCGGCAGCTACGACTTCGACACCCACCAGCTCAAGCCCGGCGCGCCGTTGCCCGAGCGGTTGCACCCGCTGCGCGACAAGGCGGCCGCCTGGGCCGGCATTGCGCCCGAAGAGCTCACGCACGCGCTCATCGCCGAGTACCGCCCAGGCACGCCGCTGGGCTGGCACCGCGACGTGCCGGACTTCGAGCACATCGTCGGCGTCTCGCTGCACGGCGATGCGGTGATGCAGTTCAGGCCGTACCTGCCGGGCGCCGCAGCCTCGGGGCCACCCACGCTCGAATTCCTGATCGAGCCGCGCTCGGTGTATGTGCTGCGCGGGCCGGCGCGCTGGGCATGGCAGCACGCCATTGCGCCCACCGAGGGCCTGCGCTACTCGATCACGCTGCGGACGCGGTCCGCGCGGATGAATCGGCGGGCGGGTGGGCGCGCTTCCGACGCTTCTGGCGCGCCCATGGTCCTGGCGGCTGGAACACCTCCGCCGCCACCGACCGATCCCTGAGCCAGGCGTCATACACCTCCTCGCGCTGCGCCGGGCATCTTGTGCATGCGGCGCTTGCCGCGTCATTCGTACCTCGGCACAGCGCCGGCACAGTGCCGTGCTCAGGCCGCAAAGCAGCGCGTTCTCGCGGCCGCGCCATCACGGCTGCGACCGCTCACGCTCGCCGCCTGTGGGAGTGGGCCGACCCTGCGTGTCGTCCAGGGCGCGTGGCGGCTCGGCTCCTACAAGGCGCGACGCTGACTGCCGACGAGCGCGCCTGCACGGCATGCCTAACTTCAAATCATGTTCGATCCCGACCCCGCCGACGTCCTCACACCCCTGATGCTTCGGCATGGCCGAGGGCTGTCGCTCAGCCACCTCGTCGAAGCGGGCATCGATGTGCTGCCGCGCCCCGGCTCGGGCCGCACCTTGGCGCGCTGGCGCGTGCTGGCCGCCGTGGCTGCGCACGACCTGTCGCTGGTCAAGCTTTTCGAAGGGCACACCGATGCGCTCGCCATCCTGGCCGAGCTCGGCGGTGCCCCCCTCACGCCGACCGGCGCGCGCTGGGGCACGTGGTGCGCCGAGCCGCCCAACGCGAAGGTCGTGTTCGAGCCGGCCGATGCAGGGCAGGGCATCCGCATGCACGGCACCAAGGCCTGGTGTTCCGGCGCGGCCAGCGTCACTCACGCGGTCGTCAGTGGCTGGAACGCGGCCGGCGAGCCCTGCCTGGCGGCCGTGTCCATGACCGAGCCCGGCGTGCGCGTCACCGGCGAAGGCTGGCATGCCGTCGGCATGGCGGGCAGTGCGAGCGTCGATGTCCGTTTCGACGGCGCGCGCGCCGTGCAGATCGGCCAGCCCGGCGACTACGTGCGCCGACCCGGCTTCTGGCAGGGCGGCGCCGGCATTGCCGCGTGCTGGTTCGGTGGCGCACTGGGCATCGCGCGCCAGGTGCGCAAGGGCACCGGTCCCAAGGCCGACGCCCACCGGCTCGCGCACCTCGGCGCCATCGAGGTGGCGCTCGGCGGCGCCGCGGCGCTGTTGCGCGAAGCCGCCGAATGGATCGACCGCCACCCGCAGGACGACGCCCAGCGCGTCGCGATGCGTGCTCGCCTGGCCGTCGAGCAGGCCGCGCTCGAGGTGATGCACCACGCCGGCCGCGCGGTCGGTGCCGGCCCGCTGTGCCGCGACCCGCAGTTTGCGCAGGCCATGGCCGACCTGCCCGTGTTCCTGCGCCAGAGCCACGCCGAGCGCGACCTCGCGGCGCTGGGCCAGTTGGCCGTTCAAGCCATTCAAGACAACGATGAGGAGACTCCGTCATGGACCCTGTAGAGCGCCGAGCCATCCGGGGCGAAGGCACCACCGAAGCCGAATGGCACGGCTGGCCTGGCCTGGCCCAGTTGCCTGCCATCGACCTGCGTTCGCTGGTGCCCGAGGGCTCGCGCGCGGTGGTCGTTGCGCCGCACCCCGACGACGAGGTGCTCTCGGTCGGCGGCCTGCTGGCGCAGTTGGCCGACAACGGCACGCCGGTTGAAGTAATCGCCGTCACCGACGGCACGGCCAGCCACAGCGGCTCCACCGAGTGGTCCGCCGAACGGCTGGCCCAGGCCCGCCCGCGTGAAAGCCTGTGCGCCCTGCGCCGGCTGGGCCTCGCCATCGAGCCCGCGCGGCTGGGCCTGCCGGATGGCGGCCTCAAGGACATGCGTGCCTTGCTGGCGGCGCAGCTCGTGTCGCTGCTGCGACCGGGCGATGTCGTCTTCACTACCTGGCGGCAAGACGGCCACCCGGACCATGAGGTCACCGGGGAGGCCTGCGCGCTGGCCACAGCCAGCACCGGGGCGCGACTGGTCGAGGTGCCCGTGTGGGGCTGGCACTGGTCCCGCCCCGGCGACAGCCGCATGCCATGGAAGAGCGCCTTTCGCCTGCCGTTGAGCGCCGAGGCGGTGCGCCGCAAGCGCGCGGCCGTGCAGGCCTTTACCAGCCAGCTGCAGCGCGACGCGTCCACCGGCTCCGGACCCGTGCTGCGCGCCACCACGGTCGAGCGCGCCGCGCGTCCTTACGAAGTGGTGTTCCTGTGAGCACCAACGCCGAACAGGACCAGGGACAGGGACAGCGGCCGTACTTCGACGCCCTCTACGCCGCCAGCGACGACCCCTATGTCTCGCGCCAGCGCTGGTACGAGGCCCGCAAACGGGCCGTGCTGCTGGCCGCCTTGCCGCAGGCGCGCTTTCGCCGGGCCTACGAACCGGGTTGCGGCATCGGCGAACTCACGCTCGCGCTCGCGCCGCGCTGCGACGCGCTGCTGGCCAGCGACTTCACGGCACAGGCCGTTGCGCTGGCCCGCGAGCGCACCAAGGCGCTGCCCCAAGTGCAGGTCGCGCGCCACACGCTGCCGGCCGACTGGCCACACGACGCCGGCGGCTTCGACCTGATCGTGCTCAGCGAGGTGGGCTACTTTTTACAGCGCAGCGACATGCAGCGCGTGGCCGAGTACTGCGCACTCTCGCTGGACGACGGCGGCACGCTCGTAGCCTGCGACTGGCGGCCCGACTTCGCGCAGCGCAGCCTGTCCACCAACGACGTGCACGGCATCCTCGCCGAGCTGGGCCTCGCACGCCTCGTGCTGCACGAGGAAGACGACTTCGTGCTGCAGGTGTGGTCGCGCGACGCGCGCTCGGTGGCGCAGCGGGAGGGCATCCGGTGATCGGCGTCGTCATTCCCGCGCACAACGAGTGCGAGCGCATCGGCGCCGCGCTGGCGGCCGTGCAGCTGGCGGCGGCGCACCCGGCGCTGGCCGGCGAAACGGTGGAGGTGGTGGTCGTGCTCGACAGCTGCAGCGACGCCACCGAAGACGTGGTGCTGGCGCACGGCGTGGCACGCCTGTCGCTGGCCGCGCGCAACGTGGGCATTGCCCGTGCACGCGGGGCCGAGCTGTGCATCGACGCCGGCGCGCGCTGGCTCGCGTTCACCGACGCCGACACCGTGGTCTCGCCCGACTGGCTGGTGATGCAACTGGCGGAGCAGGCCGACGCGGTATGCGGCTGCGTGGACGTGGAAGGCTGGCAAGCGCACGGCGCCGAAGGCGAGCGCGTGCGCTCGCGTTTCGACAGCCGCTACACGCACGCCGACGGCCACCGCCATGTGCACGGCGCTAACCTGGGCGTCGCGTCGGAGGCCTACCGCCGCGCCGGCGGCTTCGCGCCGCTGGCCTGCAGCGAAGACGTGGCGCTGGTGGAGTCGCTGTCGGCCATCGGCGCGCGCATTGCCTGGAGCGCCGGCCCGCGCGTCACCACCAGTGCCCGTACCGACGCGCGTGCTCGCGGCGGCTTCGGCGACACGTTGCTGGCCATGGTGGCCTCGCTGTCACCGGTGCCGGTGCCCTTGCTCATGGTCGGGCGCGCGCTGCCGTAACCGGGACGCCCTTGGCAGAAAGCGCCCGCGACGGACAAGGCTGACGCGCAACGCGTGCGTCTTCTTACCTGCGGCGCGCGCCGCGCTCGCAGCATGAAGTTTTCCAACCACCAGGAGCCATGCCATGCCAGGAGGCGACAAGTCGTCCTACACGGACAAGCAGAAACGCGAGGCCCGGCACATCGAGAAGGGCTACGAGCAACGCGGTGTCGGCAAGGGCGAGGCCGAACGCCGCGCGTGGGCGACGGTGAACGCCGAGACTGGCGGCGGCAAGAAGAGCGGCTCCGGCCGCGGCAAGGCCGAGAACCACGCGCCGGCACGCAAGGGCGGCCACCTGGGCGGCGCCGCCGCGGCGAAGCGCACGGCGGCCGAACGCTCGGCCTCCGCCAAGAAGGGCGCCGCCACGCGCAAGCGCAACGCCGAGACCCGCGGCTGACGCGGCTGAGGCAGGAGATTCGATGCACATCGTTCTCGGCGCCACCGGCCATGTGGGCTCGGCACTGGCCCAGGCGCTGCTGGGCCACAACGAACCCGTGACCGTGGTCACGCGCGACGCCCGCAAGACGCAGGCGCTGCAGACCAAGGGCGCGCGCGTGGCCGTGGTCGACGTGCTCGACACGGCAGCGCTGCACCGGGTGTTCCTCGGCGGCACCCGGCTCTTCGTGCTCAACCCGCCGGCCGCCCCGTCGACCGACACGGTCGCCGAAGAGCGCAGGAGCCTGCAGGCCATCCTGGCGGCGCTCGAAGGCTGCAAGCTCGAGCAGATCGTCGGCGAATCGACCTACGGCGCGCAGCCCGGCGAGGCCGTGGGCGACCTGGGCGTGCTGTACGACATGGAGCGGGCGCTCGGTGCGGGCACCACACCGTTCAGCGCCATTCGCGCGGCCTACTACATGAGCAACTGGGACGCCTCGCTGAAAACGGCGCGCGACGAAGGCAAGGTGCACAGCATGTACCCGCCCGACTTCAAGCTGCCGATGGTGGCGCCGCACGACCTGGGGCAGTTCGCCGCCAAGCTGATGCTGGGCCCGCCGGCGCCTTCGGGGCCGCACTATGTCGAAGGGCCGGAACGCTATTCGGCGGCGGATGTGGCCCAAGCTTTCTCCAAAGCGCTCGGGCGTCCGGTCACTGTGCAAGAGACGCCACCCGCGCAATGGGCGCAGGCGTTCAAGGCGCTGGGCTTCTCGGACGTCGCGGCCAAGTCGTACATGGCCATGACGCGCATCACGCTGGAACAGCGCTACGCGTTGCCCGACAAGCCGGAGCGCGGCGTGGTGACGCTGCGTGAATACATCCGCGCGCTGGTCAACAAGAGTCCGCGCTGAACGCGCGGTTGAAACACGCCACGAGGCATGTCCGAAAAGCAGGTTCATCGCGCCAACATCGTGAAAACCGGACATTCGTGACCTGTTTCTGACGTCAGCCGGACAACTTGCGTTTTCCCGCCAAGGCCGGCCGAAACCCGCCAACGCGCTTCTTCGGCGAGGTGTTGCCGAACGCGGGCGCTACGCCCGCAAACGTCGCTCAACCGGCCTTGATTCCGCCGCGGTTTCCGGCGTTTGCCGCGCTCCGGATGCACCGATACGATCCCGCGCCTTGCCCCTGAAAAAAGGACTGCGCGGGTGCCTCCAACGACTGCTTTTTCCCCTGAATCCAATGCCGGCTGGCAGCAGCGCAGCCGGCGCCACGTCTGGCACCCCTGCACCCAGAGCATCCGCCTCGACGCCGTGCCGCCCCTGCCGATCGCGCGCGGGCAGGGCGTCTGGCTGTTCGACGCCGAGGGGCGCCGCTACATGGACGCCACCAGCTCGTGGTGGGTCAACCTCTTCGGCCATGCGCACCCGGCACTCAACGCCGCGCTCAAAGACCAGCTCGACCGGCTGTCCCACGTGATGCTTGCGGGCTGCACGCACGCGCCGGCCGTGGAACTGGCCGAACGCCTGTCCGCGCTGACGGGGCATTCGCTCGGCCATTGCTTCTATGCGTCGGACGGGGCTTCGGCGGTGGAGATCGCGTTGAAGATGAGCTTCCATGCCTGGCGCAACGCGGGCCGGGGGGGCAAGCAGCGCTTCGTGGCGTTGAGGCAGGGCTACCACGGCGAGACGCTCGGCGCCCTGCACGTGACCGACGTGCCGGTGTTCCGCGATGCGTACGCGCCGCTGCTCGCGCAGGCGAACCTCGTCGCCTCGCCGGATGCGCGGCATGCGCGGCCGGGCGAAGACGCCGCCGCCGTTGCGCACCGCGCCGCCGATGAACTCGAAGCCTTGCTGGCCGACCGGCACGAGACCATTGCCGCCGTCATCGTCGAGCCGCTGGTGCAGTGCGCCACCGGCATGGCGATGCACGACCCCGCCTACCTGCGCCGCGTGCGCGCCCTGTGCGACCGCTACGGCGTGCACCTCATCGCCGACGAGATCGCAGTGGGCTGCGGGCGCACCGGCACCTTCTTCGCCTGCGAGCAGGCCGGCATCTGGCCGGACTTCCTGTGCCTGTCGAAGGGCATCAGCGGCGGCTACCTGCCGCTGGCGCTGGTGATGACGCGCGACGCCATTTACCAGAGCTTCGTCGACGACGACGTGGCGCGCAGCTTTCTGCATTCGCATTCGTACACGGGCAATGCGCTGGCCTGCCGCGCGGCGGTGGCCACGCTGGACCTGTTCGAGAGCGAACGCGCCCTGCAGCGCAACGCAGGCCGGGCGGCGCGGTTGCTGGCGCGCTTGCGCAAGGGGCTCGAAGGGCAGCCGGTCGACCACCTGCGCCAGCGCGGAATGATCACCGCCTTCGACGTGCGCGAACCCGGCGCGCGCTTTGCCGAACGCTTTCACATGGCGGCGCGCGCGCACGGCCTCTTGATGCGCCCGCTCGGCCCCACCGTCTACCTGATGCCGCCCTACGTGATCGGCGACGACGAGATCGACCGGCTGGTCGACGGCACCCTGGCCACGCTGAAAACGGTGGCGGCCACGCGCGACAAACAAGGAGCCTGCGATGTCGCGCTTGCTTGACCGCCTGCAAGGCGAAATGGCCGCGCTCGATGCACAGTCGCTGCGCCGCCGCCGGCATGTCGCCGAGACCGCCTGCGCGCCCCAGCAGACGCTGACGCTGGCCGGCGCCACGGCCTCGCGCGCCATGCTGTGCTTCAGCAGCAACGACTACCTGGGCCTGGCCGCGCACCCCGCGCTGGCCGATGCCTGGGCCGAAGGCGCGGCGCTGTACGGCACGGGCAGCGGCGGTTCGCACCTCATCCTGGGCCATTCGCGGGCGCATGCGTCGCTCGAGGAAAAGCTCGCCGGCTGGATGGCGCCCTTCATTCCCGAAGTGCAGAGCCTGTTCTTCTGCACCGGCTACATGGCCAACCTGGCGGTGCTGTCGGCGCTGGGCGGGGCCGAGGCGGCAATCTTCTCGGAGTCGCTCAACCACGCCTCGCTGATCGACGGTGCGCGGCTGGCCAAGGCACGGGTGGAACGCTACCCGCACTGCGACGTGGCCGCGCTGGACGCGCAGCTTTCTGCCTGCAAGGCGCCGGTCAAGCTCATCGTGAGCGATGCGGTGTTCAGCATGGACGGCCACATCGCGCCGGTGGCCGAGTTGCTCGCGCTGGCCGAGCGGCACGACGCCTGGCTGGTGCTCGACGATGCGCACGGCTTCGGCGTACTGGGCGCCACGGGGCGCGGCGTGCCGGAGGCGCTGGGCCTGCGTTCCGAGCGGCTGGTGCTGGTGGGCACGCTGGGCAAGGCGGCGGGCGTGTCGGGTGCGTTCGTGGCGGCGCACCGCACCGTCATCGACTACCTGGTGCAGCGCGCGCGGCCGTACATCTTCACCACGGCCGCGCCGCCGGCCGTGGCGCATGCGCTGCTGGCGAGCCTGGCATTGATCGAGGGCGAGGAGGGCATGCGGCGCCGGGCGCGGCTGCAGGCGCGCATCGCGCAACTGCGCCAGGGCCTGCAGGCCGTGTTGCCTTCGGACGGCAGCGCGTGGCTGGCACCGTCGCCCACGGCGATCCAGCCGCTGATGCTGGGCGGCAACGCGCGTGCGATGCAGGTCATGGCGCAGCTCGACGCAGGCGGCCTGCGCGTGGGCGCGATCCGCCCGCCGACCGTGCCGGCCGGCACCGCGCGGCTGCGCATCGCGCTGTCGGCCAGCCACAGCGAGGCCGATGTCGCGCGGCTGGTCGATGCGCTGGGTGAGGCGATCGCGCAGCTTTCGCACACGCAGTCTTACGTGGAACAGGAGCCCGCATGACGCGCCGCCACTGGTTCGTGACCGGCACCGACACCGGCATCGGCAAGACGCTGGTCAGCAGCGCCATGCTGCACCTGCTGGCCGGCTCGGGCCTGCGTGCGGTCGGCATGAAGCCCGTGGCCGCAGGGCTGGAAGACGTCGACGGCGAGTGGCGCAACGAAGACGTGGAACGGCTGGCCGCGGCCGGCAACGTCGACGCGCCGCTGGCGCTGCGCTGCCCGTACCTGCTGCGCGCGCCGATGTCGCCGCACCTGGCGGCGAACGAAGAGGGCGTGCGCATCGCCTTGCCGCCCATGCTCTCGGCCTTCACGGAGCTCGCGGCGCGCGCCGACGCGGTGGTGGTCGAAGGCGTGGGCGGGTTCTGCGTGCCCTTCGGCGACGACCTCGACAGCGCCGACCTGGCCGTGGCGCTGGGCCTGCCCGTGGTGCTCGTGGTCGGGCTGCGGCTGGGCTGCCTCAACCATGCGCTGCTGACGGCCGAGGCCGTTCGCGCGCGTGGCCTCGTGCTGGCGGGCTGGGTGGCCAGCGTGGTCGAGCCGTCGATGCTGGCGCCGCAGGCCAACCTGCAGACGCTGCGCGCCCGGCTCGGCGCACCGCTGCTCGGCGTGGTGCCGCACCTGCAGCAGCCCGACGCGGCGCAGGCGGCCCGCCACATCGACCTGCGGGCCTTGCGCGGCACGGCGGTTCATGCCGTCCGCCGCGCGCAGGCGTTGTCAGCCGCGCTGGCCTGATTCCGCCAGCCGCTTGGCCCGAGCGCCGCCCTGGCGCTCGAGCATCCAGCCCGGGTACTCGGCGGGCAGGGCGCTCACCTTGTCCAGCGCGGCCAGCTCGTCGCCGGTCAGCTGAATGGCGGTGGCCGCGATGTTGTCGTCCAGCTGCTCGACGCGCTTGGCGCCGATGATCACGCTGGTCACCACCGGCTGGTGCAGCAGCCAGGCCAGCGCGATCTGCGCGACCGACACCTTGCGCGCATCGGCCAGCTCGCGCATCACGTCGATGCAGTCGTAGGCGCGCTCCACGTTCACGGGCGGAAAGTCGAAGGTGGCGCGGCGGCTGCCTTTTTCGGCCTCGATGTCACGGCCGAACTTGCCGCTCAGCAGGCCGCCGGCCAGCGGGCTCCACACCATCAGGCCCACGTTCTCACTGCGCAGCATGGGTGCCAGCTCGCGCTCCAGGTCGCGCCCGGCGATTGTGTAGTAAGCCTGCAGCGACTCGAAGCGCGCCAGCTTGTCGCGCTCCGCGATGCCCAGCGCCTTGGTGATCTGCCAGGCGGCCCAGTTCGACACGCCCACGTAGCGCACGTGGCCGTGGCGCACCAGGGTGTCCAGCGCGTGCACGGTCTCCTCGATGGGCGTGAGCGGGTCGAAGCCGTGGATCTGGTACAGGTCGATGTGGTCGAGCTGCAGGCGCTTCAGGCTGGCCTTCACGCCGTCCATGATGTGAAAGCGCGAGGCGCCGGCCGAGTTCAGGCCCTTGCTGCCGGTTTCGCCCAGCACCTTGGTGGCCAGCACGAAGCTGTCGCGCGGGGCCTTCAGGTTCTTCAGTGCCTGGCCGGTGATGATTTCGGACTGCCCATCGGAGTACACGTCCGCCGTGTCGATGAAGTTGATGCCGGCGTCCATCGCCTTGCCGATCAGGCCCTCGGCCTCGGACTGCTGCAGATTGCCGATCTGGCCCCAGATGCCCGTGGAGCCGCCGAAGGTCATGGTGCCGAGGCACAGTTCCGACACGAGGAGGCCGGTGCGGCCGAATTTGCGGTGTTGCATGGAGAAATTCCTTTGCTTGGGGAGGTATGGCGGGGCGTTGCGGGCAAGTATCCGGCCGCCACGTGGCGGGCGGCGAGCGCGTTCCTGCAAAGTCTTTGCCTATTTCTCCAGATGACGCCCGCAGCGCGTGCGCTTACGCGGGAGCGGCGCTAAGCTGCAAACGCTCGATCCTCCATGGCGGCCACCCGGTGGCGCCCTCCATGACAAGGCCCCTGGACATGCCAGAAGAAACAACCGAAATCTCCGCGCTCGGCGCCGGCATCGCCGAACCGATGCCGCTGGAGCCCGAGCTGGACGAAGCCCGCAAGGAGCTGGTGCAGCTGCTCAACCACATCACGCAGGGGCAGGACGGCACCATCGTCACCGCCGTGCCCGGCCTGCAGGTGTTTCGCATCAGCAAGCCCGACGGCCCCAAGCACGCCTTCGCCAGCCCGGCGCTGGGGCTCATTGCGCAGGGCTCCAAGCGCATCATCGTGGGCGACGACATCTACGTGTACGACCCCATGCACTACCTGGTGACCTCGGTCGACCTGCCGGTGTGCGGCCATGTGCGCCTGACCAGCGAGCACGAGCCCTACCTGGGCGTGCGGCTGGAGCTGGCCGTGGACGAGATCGGCGAGCTCATCGGCGACGAGAAGCTGCCCGCCAAGGCCAGCAACGCGCCCGCGTCGCGCGGCCTGTACGTCAACCGCATCGCCATGCCGGTGCTCGAGCCGGTGCTGCGCCTGCTGCGGCTGCTCGACACGCCGGAGGACGTGCCCATCGTCGCGCCGCTCATCAAGCGCGAGATTCTCTACCGCCTGCTGGTCAACGGCGAGGGCGCGCGGCTGCGCCAGATTGCACTGCAGGACAGCCACACGCAGCGCATCACCAAGGCCATCAGCGCGCTGCGCGTCAACTACGCGCAGTCGCTGCGGGTGGAGGACATGGCGCGCGCGGTGCACATGAGCGTGTCGTCGTTCCACCACCATTTCAAGGCCGTGACCGCGATGAGCCCGCTGCAGTACCAGAAGCAGCTGCGTCTGCAGGAGGCGCGCCGCCAGATGCTGCTCACCGGCGCCGACGTGGCCTCGGCCGCGCACAGCGTGGGCTACGAAAGCCCTTCGCAGTTCGCGCGCGAGTACGGCCGCATGTTCGGTGCGCCGCCGCTGCGCGACAAGCGCCGCTGGCTCGGCGAGGCGGGCAACGACGCGCTGGGCGCCGCTTCGATGGAAGCGGCGTAGCAGGTTCTCCGGGTTCCACCGGCAGGTTCGAAGTGCGCGCGCGTCCTGCAACGGGTCGCGCGCGTGTCCGGCGGCGAGCGGGCACGGCGTGGCGACACTGCGGTTTTCCCCCACTGCACAGGCCATGGCCGAATCCAAAGTCGCCATCTACGGCGCCATAGGCGCCAATGTCGCCATCGCCGTCACCAAGTTCATCGTGGCCGGCATCACCGGCAGCTCGGCGATGCTGTCCGAAGGCATCCACTCGGCGGTCGACACCTTCAACGGGGTGCTGCTGCTGGTGGGCATTCGCCAGAGCAAGAGACCGCCCAGCGCCGAACACCCCTTCGGGCACGGCAAGGAGCTGTACTTCTGGAGCCTGATCGTCGCTGTGCTGATCTTCGGGCTGGGCGGCGGCGTGTCCTTCTTCGAAGGCGTGCAGCACATCCGCGAGCCCGAGCCGATGCGCGACCCGACGTGGAACTACGTCGTGCTTGCAGCCGCCATGGTGTTCGAAGGCGCGAGCTTCTTCATCGCGCTGCGGCAGTTCCTGAAGCAGGCCGGCGACACGCCGTTCTGGCAGGCGCTGGACCGCAGCAAGGACCCGTCCACCTACACCGTGCTGGCCGAAGATTCGGCAGCGCTGGCCGGCCTCCTGGTGGCGGGCCTGGGCATCTACTTCAGCCATCGCCTGAACATGCCGGAGCTCGACGGGGCCGCGTCGGTGGTCATCGGGCTGCTGCTGGCCGGCGTGGCCGTGCTGCTGATCCGCCAGGCGCACGGGCTGCTGATCGGCGAGGGCATCCGCCCCGAGACGGCACGCGCGATCCGCGAGATGGCGATGGCGCAACCCAGCGTCGAGGAGGTCGGCCATGTGCTGTCGATGTACGTCGGGCCGGACAACGTGCTGGTGGTGGTCGACGTCAACTTTCACGACGACACCGACACGGGCGAGGCGGCGCGCGCCATCGCCGCCATCGAAAAGCAGGTGCGCGCGCGTTTCCCGATGATCAAGCGCCTGTTCATCGAGGCCAGCGACGCGCCCGCCGTCGAAGTGGCGGCGCACGGCACGACGCAGGGCGCTACGACATGAGCGGCATGAGCGGCATGAGCGGCATGGGTGACGTGAGGGACATGGGCACGCTCGCGCACTAGCACTTCCGGCGATTTCTTGCGTCGACTCGACCATGCAGGTTTTACAGAATTTCGCTATTGTTTCTTCCGCTGCAGCACGCCCGCCTCACGAGAGGCGGAACCCGAAAAACACGGAAAACATACGGAGTAAGCATGCTTTGGGAAAACAAGCTGGCGCAATGGAGCGCCGGGGTGCGCGCTCGTGCGAACCTGCCGGCGCGGCTCACCTTGTGGGACGGCAAGTCCTATGACTTCGGCGAATTCAGCGGCCCTTCGGCCCCCGCGGTCACGCTGCACGTGAAGACGCCCGCGGCGCTGTCGCTGATGCTGCAGCCCACGCTCGACAACCTCGGCGAGGCCTACGTCAAGAGCAAGATCGACATCGAAGGCAAGCTCAGCGACGTGATCGACATCGCCTACGGGCTGGCCAGGACCTCGATCGACAAGCCCGGCGGCGCGCTGCAGAACATGGCGCGCTACTTCGCGCACACCAAGGCGTCGGACAGGAAATCGATCGAGTACCACTACGACGTGTCCAACGAGTTCTACCAACTCTTTCTCGACTCGAACATGGTCTATTCGTGCGCCTACTTCGAGAACGGCGACGAAGACCTGGCCACCGCGCAGCTGAAGAAGATCGACCACATCCTCACCAAGATCGAACTCAGGCCGGGCCAGACCCTGCTGGACATCGGCTGCGGCTGGGGCGCGCTGGTGATCCGCGCGGCGCAGAAGTTCGGCGCGCGCTGCGTGGGCGTGACGCTGTCGCAGAACCAGTTCGACCTGGCGACCGAGCGCGTGCGCGCCGCCGGCCTGCAGGACCGCATCGAGATCCGCCTGCAGGACTACCGCGACGTGACGGGCCAGTTCGACCGCATCACCAGCGTCGGCATGTTCGAGCACGTGGGGCGCAAGAACCTGCCCGAGTACTTCAGGCGCGTGCAGCAGCTGCTGGCCGACGACGGCGTGGTGATGAACCACGGCATCACCTCGTCCGACCCCGAGGGCGGCGGCGTGTCGTACGGCGGCGGCGACTTCATCGACCGCTACGTGTTCCCCAACGGCGAGCTGCCGCACATCAGCCTGGCGCTGCAGGCCATGCAGCAGGGCGGCCTGGAGGCCTTCGACGTGGAGAACCTGCGCCGCCACTACGCGCAGACGCTGCGCTGCTGGAGCGACGCCTACGAAGCCAACGCGCAGAAGCTGCACGCGCTCGTCGACGAGGAGAAGTTCCGCATCTGGCGCGTGTACCTGGCCGGCTGCGCCTACGCCTTCGAGAACGACGACGTGGCGATCTACCAGATCGTCGGGCGCAAGGCGGGCAGGGCGGCGAAGACGCTGCCGTGGTCGCGCCGGTACATCTACGAAGGCACCTCGGCGCTGAGCGCGTCTTGAGCGCGGTCCGGTGGCGGCGAGAGCTCCGAGAGCTTGAGCGGCAGACAAGGACTCGCGCCTTGGATAGCATGGCCCGCTCATGACCTCCACAACCAAAACAACAAGACGCCCCCTGGTCATCGCCGCGATCATGGCTTCCATGGCCATGGTGGCCATCGAGGCGACCATCGTCTCCACCGTGATGCCGCAGATCGCCTCCGAGCTCGGCGGGCTGCACCTGTACAGCTGGGTGTTCGCGTCCTTCCTGCTCGCGCAGACCGCCATGACGGTGGTGTTCGGCAAGCTCTGCGACCTGTACGGGCGCAAGCCGATCATGTTCGTGGGCATCGCGATCTTTCTGCTCGGCTCGGTGCTCGCGGGCTTCGCGTGGTCGATGCCGGCCATGATCTGCTTCCGGCTGATCCAGGGCATCGGCGCGGGCGCCATCCAGCCGGTGTCGCTCACCATCGTGGGCGACCTGTACCCGGCGCGCGAACGCGGCAAGGTGCAGGGCTACCTGGCCAGCGTGTGGGCCGTCTCGGCGGTGGTGGGGCCGATGATCGGCGCGCTCATCGTGCAGAAGCTGGCGTGGGGCTGGATCTTCTGGATGAACGTGCCCATCGGCCTGGCCGCCGCAGCGCTGTTCTGGCGCTACCTGCACGAGGCGCCGACCGTGCGCCGCTCGTCCATCGACATCGCGGGCGCGGTGCTGTTCACCGTCGGCATCGCGGCGCTGATGATCGCGCTCACCGACTTCGGCATCGGCGACCTGGGCAGTGCGGGCCTGTGGACGGCGGTGTTCGCCGTCACGCTGGTGCTGTTCGTGCTGCAGGAGCGCCGCGCCGCCGACCCGATGGTGTCGCTCAAGCTCTGGGGTGCGCCCATCATCGCCACCGTGAACGGCGCGGCCATGCTGGGCGGCATGGTGCTGATCGGCATCACCACCTTCCTGCCGATGTACGTGCAGGTGGTGCTGCAGCGCTCGTCGGTCACGGCAGGCCTCACGCTCACCATGGTGATGCTGGGCTGGCCCATCGGCGCGACGCTCACTTCGCGCACCTGGCACCGCATCGGCCTGTGGCGCATGGTGGTGGTCGGCGCGGCGCTGATTCCGGTGGGGACGGCGGCGTTTGCGCTGCTGTCGTCCGACAGCACGCCGGCGCTGGCGGCGGTCGGCTCCTTCATCATGGGCCTGGGCATGGGCGTGATGAGCCTGGCCTCGCTCATCCTCATCCAGGAGGCGGTCGACGTGGCGCAGCGCGGCGTGGCCACCGCGTCGAATGTGTTCTCGCGCAACCTCGGCAGCGCGCTGGGCGCGACCTTCTTCGGCGCGGTCTTCAACTACGGGCTGACGCGCGGCGACGGCGCCATGGCCTTCACCGACGACCAGCTGCGCCTGCTGCTGCAGGGCTCGCACTCCTCGGCGGCCACCGACGCGGGCATTCGCCTGGCGCTGGGCGGCTCGCTGCATCTCACCTTCGTGACGATGCTGGTCGTGAGCCTGGGGGTGGTGGTTCTGGCGCTGCTGCTGCCCAAGGAAGGGCTGGAGAGCCACGCGGTCGGGGCCGGGAACGCGGGGAAGGCGGCGCCGAAGTAAGCCTTTGGCGCAGCTTCAGCCTGCCAGCGATTTCTTCATGTACGCCAGGTAGAAGCCGGGCGCGTAGTCGTCGATGCGGGCGTACTCTTCGTAGCCGTGCTTCAGGTAGAAGCCGCGCGCCTGCCATTCGAAGGTGTCGAGCCTGGCGTGCTTCGCGCCCAGCGCGATGGCCTGGCGCTCGGCCTCGGCGAGCAGGCGGCTGCCCAGGCGCGCGCCGCGCACGTCTTCCTCGACGAACAGCACTTCCACGTTCAGCCAGTACAGAAACACGAAGCCGCGGATGCCGCCCAGCAGGCGGCCGTTCTCGTCGCGGGCATCGATGCGGATGTATTGCTGCTCCGGGTACTCGCCGACCGCGCCGTAGTTGAAGTGGCGCAGCTTGCGGCCGAGTTCGCCGGAGCGCAGCTGTTCGGGTGTCGGGGTCGAGAAGGTGAGGTGCATGACAGTCGGGGCCAGGCGTGTTCGGAGGCGGCATTCTGCCCATGCCCGCACGCCGCATAACGTTGCGCACTTTCCTTCTTTGTGCCCCGCGCCCTCCATTGATACGGTCGCTCTCTTTGCATCACGAGGCAACCGACCATGGGCGCGAGAGATTTCGAGGGGCAGCTTCTGTCGGGGGCGGACGGCACCGTCCGGCACCAGGCCGATGTGCTGGTGATCGGCGGCGGTCCGGCGGGGGCCTGGGCCGCGGTGAGCGCGGCGGCGCAGGGCGCGCGCGTGGTGCTCGCCGACAAGGGCTTCTGCGGCACCTCGGGCGCGACCGCGCCTTCGGGCACCGGCTTGTGGCATGTGTCGCCCGATGGCAACGCACGTGAAGAGGCCAAGGCCAGCCGCTATGCCATGGGCGGCCAGCTGGCCGAGCACGCCTGGATGGACCGGGTGCTCGCGCAGACCTGGGACAACGTCGAGCGGCTGAAGGACTGGGGCTACCCCTTTCCGGCCGACGACCAGGGCGCACTGCGCTGCACCTCGCTGCAAGGCCCCGAATACATGCGGCTGATGCGCAAGCGGGTGAAGGAATCGGGCGCGCGCATCTTCGACCACAGCCCCGCGCTGGAGCTGCTGGTGGACGAACACGGCACCGTCTGCGGGGCCACCGGCGTGAACCGCCAGCGCGGCGACACCTGGGTGGTGCGCGCCGGCGCGGTGGTCATCGCCACGGGTGGCTGCGCCTTCCTGAGCCGCGCGCTCGGCTGCAACGTGCTTACCGGCGACGGCCAGCTGATGGCCGCCGAGGCGGGCGCGGCGCTCTCGGGCATGGAGTTTTCCAATGCCTACGGGCTGGGGCCGGCGTTCTCTTCGGTCACCAAGTCGCTGTTCTACAACTGGGCCACGTTCTACACGGCCGACGGCGTGGCGATCGAGGGCGCGGGCTCGTCGAAGGGGCGCGGCGTGATCGCGCAGACGCTTCAGTCGCAGCCCGTGTT
This sequence comes from Variovorax sp. 10N412, assembly GCF_056394985.1. Classification (NCBI taxonomy): domain Bacteria; kingdom Pseudomonadati; phylum Pseudomonadota; class Betaproteobacteria; order Burkholderiales; family Comamonadaceae; genus Variovorax; species Variovorax sp. 10N412. The sequence continues at coordinate 226,546 of NZ_JBFTIO010000002.1, read as the reverse complement.
CGCCTGCCTGGACCGCGCCGACGCGCAGATCCGCGCCTGGATGCGCACGGCGCAGCCCAACTTCTTCGTCTCGTTCGACCGGCAGGGCATCGACCCGTTCACCCAGCATTTCCCGGTGACGCTTCGGCTCGAAGGCACGGTGCGCGGCACCGGCGGGCTGCACCTGGTCGACGACACCTGCGCAAGCTCGGTGCCCGGCCTGTACGCGGCAGGCGACGCGGCCACGCGGGAGCTGATCTGCGGCGGCTTCACCGGCGGCGGCAGCCACAACGCGGCGTGGGCGCTGTCGTCCGGTTTCTGGGCCGGCGCGGGTGCGGTGGCGTTCGGGCGCGATGCACGCGCCAGCAGCAACCGCACGGCATTGCGCGCAGGCGGCGTGGCGCTGTCCACGCGCGGCGCGACACCGTTCGACGCGCAGGAGGTGATCCGCGCCGTGCAGGCGGAGGTCTTCCCGTACGAGCGCAACTGGTTCCGCGAAGGCGACGTGTTGCGCGATTCGCTCGGGCGGCTCGATGCGCTGTGGGCGCGCCTGCGCACCAGCGCGCCCGCTGCCACGCTCACCGAGGCCGTGCGCGCACGCGAGGCCGCGGCCATGCTCGCCACCTCGCGCTGGATGTACCGCAGCGCCTTGCAGCGCACCGAAACCCGCGGCATGCACCGCCGCCGCGAACACGTCGTGCTCGACCTCGCGCAACGCCACCGCCTGCTCAGCGGCGGGCTGGACGAGGTGTGGGTGCGGCAGCAGGCCGTGAAGGAGCTCGCATGATCGAAGTCGTCAGCGCCGAACGCTGCACCGCCTGCAACATCTGCGTGAACGCCTGCCCGACCAATGTGTTCGAGGCGGTGGCCGGCGGCCCGCCGCGCATCGCGCGCCAGGACGACTGCCAGACCTGCTTCATGTGCGAGCTGTATTGCCCCGAAGACGCGCTCTATGTCGCGCCCATCGCCGACCGCAGCGCCACCGCCGAAGAGCGCGACGCCGCCGCGCAGGCGCTGATGGGCAGCTACCGCAGCGCCATCGGCTGGGGCAAGGGGCGGCAGTCGACGGCGTCCGCCGATGCGAGCTTCGAGTTGCTGCGCCGCGCGCACTGACTCTTTTCTTTTTCTTCCTGTGAGTTCATCGATGTCCGATCTTTCCGGTCGCCGCCGGTTGCTGCGCGGCGCAATGGCCGCGGCCGCCGCCAGCGCATTGCCCGCTTTCTCCATCGCCCAGGGCACCGGCCAGGTGCTGCGCCTGGGCTACATCGGCCCGGGCAAGAAGCCCGCGAACGCCACCGGCTGGGCCTTGCGCCAGGGCCACCTGCAGCGCGAGCTGGCGGCGCTCGGCTTCAAGGACGTGACCACGCGCAACTTTCCGAACGGGCCCGACCTGAACGAAGCCTTCGTGGCGGGCGCGCTGGACGTGGGCATCTACGGCGACACGCCGGCCATCGTCGCGCGTTCGCGCGGCCTGGAAACCCAGCTCATCGGCTTCGACGCCGTGGGCATGAACGTGTGGCTGCTCACGCCGCGCAATGGCGTGCGCAGCGTGAAGGCGCTGGAGGGCCAGACCATCGGGGTGGCGCGCGGCTCGTACATGCACCGCTACGTGCTGGGCCTGCTGAAGGAGCACGGCCTGCAGAAGTCGGTCAAGGTCATCCACATGTTCCCGCGCGACGGCGAAGCGGCGCTCGACCAGGGCTCCATCGCGGCTTTCGCGGCACAGATCGACGTCGGTCCGCTGCTGGCCTCGCGCGGCTACCCGGTGATCGACGAGGCCGACAGGCATCCGACGCTGCGCGGCACCTCGGTGATCGTGGCGTCGAACAAGCTGCTTGCGGCCGCGGCCGGGCTTCCCGCCGCATGGACGCGCGCGCGCCGCACCGCGCTGCAGGAGATCCGCCGCGACAGCGATGCGTACTACGCCTTCCATGCGGAGGTCAGCGGATTTCCGCTGGACGTGGTGAAGGTGTCGCACCCGCTGTCGCAGTTCCCCGAGGCGGCGTACCCGGCCGAAGGGCTGGCGCTGCTCGACGAGGTCAAGAAGTTCCTGCTGGCCGAGAACCTCGTGAGCCGCGACTTCGCGCTCGCGCAGTGGCGCGCACCCGAAGCCTGAACATCGGCCAGCCTGCATCCCGGCGCCGCCAAGCACGCGCTCGCGGCGTGGGCATGCTTGCAGCCCCGCGCAGGCGCGGGCATCCTCGAACGTCCCGTGCCACCCAGGCATGCGGCCTTTCTCATTCACCCATCGTCAAGACAAGACACACCCATGACCTACCACGCCGACTCCAAGCGCTACGACGCCATTCCCTACCGCCGCGTCGGGCGCAGCGGGCTCGTGCTGCCTGCGATTTCGCTCGGGCTCTGGCACAACTTCGGTGACACCACCTCCATCGCCACGCAGCGCCAGCTGCTGCGCACGGCCTTCGACCTGGGCATCAACCACTTCGACCTGGCCAACAACTATGGCCCGCCCTACGGCAGCGCCGAGACCAACTTCGGCCGCCTGCTGCGCGAAGATTTCAAGGCCTACCGCGACGAGCTCATCATCTCGAGCAAGGCCGGCTGGGACATGTGGCCCGGCCCCTACGGCAAGGGCGGCGGCTCGCGCAAATACGTGCTCGCCAGCCTCGACCAGAGCCTGCAGCGCCTGGGCCTGGACTATGTCGACATCTTCTATTCGCACCGCTTCGACCCCCACACCCCGCTGGAAGAAACCGCCTCCGCGCTGGCCCAGGCCGTGCAGCAGGGCAAGGCGCTGTACATCGGCATCTCCTCGTATTCGGCCGGCAAGACGCGCGAAATCGCCGCGCTGCTGCGCGAGTGGAAGGTGCCGCTCTTGATTCACCAGCCGGCCTACAACCTGTTCAACCGCTGGATCGAGAAAGACCTGCTGGCCGCCACCGACGACCTGGGCGCGGGCGTGATCGCCTTCACGCCGCTGGCGCAAGGGCTGCTGACGGACAAGTACCTGAACGGCATTCCCGACGACGCACGCATCAACCGGCCGGGCGGCGGCTCGCTCAAGCAGGAGCACCTGTCCGAGGCCAACGTGGAGCGTGCCCGCGCGCTCAACAAGATCGCGCAACGCCGCGGCCAGACGCTGGCGCAGCTCGCGCTGACGTGGACGCTGCGCGACCCGCGCGTGAGCTCGGCGCTGATCGGTGCCAGCCGGCCCGAGCAGATCGTCGACAACGTGGCGGCGTTGTCGCATGCGCCCTTGAGCGCCGAGGAACTGGCCGAGATCGACACGTACGCGGTGGAAGGCGGCGTCAACCTGTGGGAGAAGCCGTCCACCGATTTCGCGTGACGCGTTCAGCACATTGAGCGCATCAGGAAACTTGGAATCCGTCTTTGGCAAAGAGAGCGGTGCTGCGCAGAATCGGCAGAAGCGTTCATTCGATCACTGCCATGTTATTTCGCACCCTTCAAGTTTCCCCGGCTGCGCAGGCGCGCCAAGTTCTCGCGCTGACGGCCAAGGCCTGGCGCATTCCGCAAAGCTCGCCGCGCGCGGTGGCCCGCCGTGCGCCGCACGGCTACGTGCCGGCGCGCGCGATGCGCAGGCTGCACGCGGCTGCCGTGCTGGCCTTGTTGCCGCATTCATGGTGAACTCGTCGCCAGACGGTTGAATACCGAACCTGGAGATACCTGGCGATGCTGATTGTTCTTGGCGGCTTGCCCGGCACCGGCAAGACCACCATCGCGCGCGAAATCGTCGCGCTGCTGCCTGCCACTTTCCTGCGCATCGACACCATCGAGCAGTCGCTGCGCTCGGCCGGCGTGTTGGCCGGTGAGGTGGGGCCTGCGGGCTATGTGGTGGCGTATGCACTGGCTCGCTCGAACCTCGCGTTGGGGCAGCACGTGGTGGCCGACTGCGTCAATCCGTTGCCGGTGACGCGGGAGGCCTGGCGGGCCGTGGCGGTGGAGGCTGCTTCGCAGATCCTGGAGATCGAAATCGTGTGCTCGGATGCCGATGCGCATCGGCGTCGCGTCGAGCAGAGAGTTGTCGATGTACCGGGCCTTGTGCCGCCGACCTGGGCGTCCGTGCAGCAGCATGACTACTTGCCGTGGACCACGCAGCGCCTGGTGATCGACACGGCTGCGGTCAGCGCGCGCGAGGCGGCCCACGCCATCGTCGCCCAGATGCGGAACGACACGTCCGCAACCACGGCGTCGTGCCCGTTCGGCGGCGATGCCGCTTAGGACGAGGCCTTCTTCGACGGCTTGGACGGCTTCGACTTGCCGGATCTGTTGAGCGCAATCGCCTCGCGGACGAGCGCCTTGAAGGCGGCCGCATTCACTGCTTCCCCTTCATGGATGTCGATCGCGCGGCGGGTGTTTCCGTCGAGACTCGAATTGAAGAGGCCGGCCGGGTCCTTCAGGGAAGCGCCCTTGGCGAAGGTGAGCTTCACGACCTTCTTGTAGGTCTCGCCCGTGCAGAGGATGCCGTCGTGCGACCAGACCGGCGTGCCCATCCACTTCCACTCCTCGACAACGTCCGGGTCCGCCTCGTGCACGAGCTTGCGCATTCGGGCGAGCGTGTCACCGCGCCAGTCGCCGAGGTCGGCAATTTTTTTCGAGATGAGTTCCGATGCGGGCGGGTCCTGGATCGCTTGCGACTTTGTCATGGTCTTGGTGATGGTCGTGATCGTGATCGTGGTCCTGGAAGCCAGGCAGGGATTCGGCGCCGTTCGATGGCGCGCGCCTACTTGAAGATCAACGCCATCGCGTCTTCGAAAGCCGGGATGTCCGTGGCCACGTGACCGGTCGAATAGGTGTTCTCCACGAGCGTGAAGCCCGGGTATGCGCGCTGCAGGAGCTTCTGATAGATGTGGTCCACCTGCGCGTAGTTGCAAGTCGCGGTGACGTCGCACCGCGCGAGGATCAGGGTCGCAGGCAATGTCTTGTTCTTCCGGGCGTCGTACATCTTCTGTTCGAGGTCGTCGATCTGCGTTTCCTGAAAGCCGTACGACCCCTCGAACGACAGGAAGTACGAAAAGGTGAGCGCGTTGCTTCCACCTTCGAGGAACAGCGCGATCCCCGTCATGCTTCCACTGAGCGAATGCCCGGTGAGCATGCGCCTGGACACGTCGGCGCGGTACTTGTTTTCGATGTAAGGCACCAGTTCGGTCGTCAGGAAGTCGTGGTAAGCAAGGGCGCCGGGGAAGGTGTAGTCGGTGTTCCTGCGTGCCGTGTTGCCGATGCCCACCAGGATCGCCTCCACGCCGCGCCGCTCGAGGATGGCTTTCAAGTTCGCGAACCGTCCGTTGGGTGCGTTCGCAGCGTCGCCGTCCATCGCATAGATGATCGGGAATGGCGCAGAGGAGCCGTCGTAAGAGGGCGGCACGTAGATGTTGAGCGGGTACGTCGCGCCGGTGCGCGCCGACTGGATACTGTCGGCTGCCGTGCGGCCTGCCGGGGCCTGCGTTGGCGCAGCGGGCGTCGTGGTGACGGGTGCGGCGGGAGGAATGAAAACGCCGCCACCACCGCCACCGCCGCCTCCACCACCCCCACCTCCGCACGCTGCCAATGCGCCGAGGAGCGCACAACTGACAACCAAGATGAGTAGCCGCTGTGTGAGTCGCATGAAGACGTCCTGTTCCGAAAAAAAGTAGGCGTTGCAGTGGATCGCGGACGCAGCGTAGCGCGGCGCACCACGCGGTCAACGCAAATGCAGCGTGCGCAACAAACTTTCGACGCCAGCAAGGCGTGCGCCTGGGGTGTTCATAAGCCAAAGCGATTAATTACACGAAAACTAGATACCAAAGTCCGCATGCCTTTGCATCGCTGTGCCACCTGCGCATTGACGAGTTCGCGCGCCTCGGGTTTCGAAGCAGAGAAACAGCCTCTTCAAGGTGACGCCGGACGCCTTCGACGTCTGGATGCGGATACTCGGCAACACGCCCGGCAGCGTTCTGTGGCTGCTGCAGGGCAGCGAGAGCGCGTCGGCCGCGCTGCGGGCAGAGGCCGCGAGCCGCGGTGTCGATCCCGATCGAATCGTCTTCGCCAGGCGCGCGCCATTGGCCGAGCATCTTGGCCGGCATGTGCACGCCGACCTCTTCCTGGACACCTTCCACTACAACGCCCACACCACGTGCAGCGACGCGCTGTGGGCGGGCCTGCCGGTGCTGACTTTGCGGGGTCAGACGTTCGCGTCGCGCGTGGCGTCCAGCCTGCTGCGCACCATCGGGCTGGAGGACCTGGTGACCGACAGCGTGCAGGCTTATGAAGCGGCCGCGCTGGCGCTTTCAGCCGACCCGCAACGCTTGCGCGGGTTGCGTGAGCGACTCGGCCGCAACCGGAGCGCTTCGCCGCTGTTCAAGCCTAAGGCGTACGCCCGGCACATGGAGGCCGCGCTCGCAGCCATGTGGGAGCGGCATCGGAGCAACCTGCCGCCCGAGCACATCACGATAAGAGATTGAAACCAAACAGCAGGTTGGTGGAGGCGCGAACGACGTCGCGAAATTCAGCCTGTCGATGCGCCAGGACCCAAGGCCAGGCTCATCGGCTGCACCATGAGACCCGAGTCTTCACGCAGCGGCGCCAGCACACCGACGGGGCGGAAGCCGCAAGCCACGTACAAGCGCATCGCCAGCGTTTCCGCAGCAGTGACACCCAGACGAACACGGTTCGCTCCGACGCGTTCGGCCCAGGCAATGGCCTCTTCGAGCAAGGCACGGCCGGCTCCCTCGCCGCGCGACGCAGGATCGACCCACATCTGAAACAGGTCGGCCACGGCCGGCTCATCGGGCGACAGCTTGCACCACACCAGGCCGCAGGCGTCCTGGCGATCGAACGCAAGAAGCACGCGGTCCTTGCCGGAGGAGGTTGCCGCGGCAATCCGGTCGGCCCACATCGCATCGGTTCTTTGCGCTTCCGCCGCATAGGTGCTGCCAAAGGCATCGGGAGCGTCACGCAGGGCCCGCAGGCGCAGGTCGCGATAGGTCATCCAATGGTCGGGTTGCGCTGGCTGCACTGAAATCAAGGTACCGTCCTCTGTCGGAAAAATCAAGGGTTTGAACTGGCGGTCCAGGCAACGCTATGGCGCATGAACGCGGAACGCCAGATAGAAGACCAAGGCCAGCACCGCGCCGATGATGGCCAGCGCCGTCTTCCACGACATGTCCATGTCACTGGAGGCGCGATGCGGTGCGGCCTCGATGATCATGAACCCCCAGACCTCGGATGCGGGGCGCGGCTGCCGTGCGCCGAATGTAGCGCGCCGAAGCGCGCCCCGAGCCGACCCGCAATCCCCAACTATCAATAGAGGAATTCAGCGCAACCGCTGCGCGCGATGCCCAAGAGAATTCGCAGCAATTCTTCTCTGGGGCGTTTTCGGGCGCTTTGAACCGAGGAGCAAGAGAAAAGAACGAGGGGGAAAAGAGCAGGTTGAGTTCGAGGTAGGTCGGCATCGCGCGGCGTTCGCGCCGCGCGATGGGCGATCTTTGGCGGGCCCGCTGGGGCCCGTTTTTTTTTGGATCAGCCCTGCACCGGGGACACGCCGAGCAGGAAGTCCGTGACCTCTTCGGAGAACCAGTAGCGCTGGCTGCCGACGAGCACGCTGTCGGGCGCCTGCGGGTCCGGCCGCGCGCCCGGCATGCCATGCGCCACGAGCGCCTGCGCGCAGCCGAGCCAGTCGCCCCCGGGCTCGGGCTCGTTCAGCGACGCCCACGACAGCGTACCGCGGGCGTCGTCGCCAAAGCCGTGCAGCGTGCGCCAGTCCGCGCCGTGCTCGAGCAGGAAGCGCGCGAGTGCCGCATCGCCGCGAAACACTGCCTGGTTCAGCGCCGAGCCGTCGATGTCGCCGCCGCGCACTTCGAGCGGCCAGCCGAGCGCGACCATCGTCTTCACCGCGTCGCCGCAGCCCTGAGCCGCCAGCTCGGGCAGCAGCTTCAGGCGGGCGTCGCCGAGCGTGGCGATCAGGCAGGGGTGTTGGGCCAGGATTTGCCGCGCCGCCGCTTCGTCAGCGCGCGCGCAGGCGGCGACGAAGGTTTCGTCCGGCGGCAGCGGTGTGCTGTCGCCGACCGCGGCCTCCAGCAGCCGCGCCACCTCGGTCAGGCCGAAGCGCAGGGCCACCAGTCGGGCGGGCGTGCCGTCCGGCAGGGTGGCGGCCGGATCGGCGCCCGCGGCCAGCAAGGCCTCGATGTGGGCCGGCGAGCGGCGGCGGCGAATCGCCCACAACAGCGGCGTGCCCCAGTCCGAAGACGGTGGACCCGGCGCCGGCTCGTTCGCGTCGCCGCCGTGCGCGAGCAGCAGCCGCAGCGTGGCTGCGTCGTCGAAGTCGAGCTCGCGGTACAGCGCATTCGAGCCGGTGACACGCGCGCCGGCCTGCAGCAGCAACCGTGTGCAAGCAGGCTGCTCCAGCGAGTGATAGAGCGACTCGCCGTCGTTCGGGTCGGCGCCCGCGCCGAGCAGCTGCTGCGTGAGCACAGGGTCGTGGTTCTGGCCGGCGGCACCGTACAACGCGCTGAGGCGTTCGATGTCGGAGGGCGCAGCCAGCGAGGCCGGCGGCCAGCGGCTGCCTGCCGACTGGGTGGCATCGGCGCCGGCCTCGAGCAGGTAACTGGCACACGCACGCAGGCGATCGCGAAAGGCCGGCAGGCGCAGCAGGCCCGAGTGCGTCACGGCCACGAGCGGTGGCAGGTTCAGCGGGCCGCCCGCGCGGTGCATCCAGCCGGGGTCCTGCGCGGTGGCCCTGCGCAGCGCGGCCTCGTCGCCGATCGCGCAGGCCAGCCAGGGGTCGCTGCCGGGCAGGGCCGGGTCGTCTTCGAGCATGCGCGCCGCCACTGCAGGCCGCGCGCGGTGGTTGCCGCCGGCGATGTCGCCCGCATACACGAGCCGCAGCCAGTGCAGCACCGCGCGGGCCGGGTCGTCTGCCTGCGCCCTGCGCGCGAGCACGAAGCCCTGCAGGTCGGCCCACGACGCGAAGCCGTGTTCGCGCGCCACGCAGGACTGTGCGTCGTACAGGCGCAGGCCGAGGGCTGCGATGGTGATGGGGTTCTTGCCCGCCGCTGCCGGCAGGGCATCGCGAAAGCGGGCGAGGGCCTCGGGGTCGTGGCTGCGGTAGAGCGCCAGCAGTTCCTTGGCTTGTTTCTTCAGGTGGCCGATGTCGGGCCGGGCGGGAATGCGCTTCATGAAAACCTCCGTGCATCAGACGCCGATGACCCGCAAATCCGGCTGCACAAAAGGCGGTGGATCGTCACAAGGAAGCCAAGTGGGTTCAACCCTTCCCGCGGGCCCGGGCGCGGCTTGGACCGCGGGCAGGATGTTAGTCGATGTCGTCTGGCGCGTTCGCGCTCAGCGCACCGGCGCGGCCTGCGAACCCAGCTGCTCGCGCAGGATGCGGCGGATCTCCAGGATCGCCAGCGGGTTCTCCTGCACGCTGTGCGGCGACGCGATCACCAGCTCCGACGCGGCGCCGTCCAGGTGCGCGCTTTCGTAGGGCACGATGCCGTCGCTCGAGAGCGCCTGCGCCAGGCCCGGCGTGTCGTTGCCGATGATCGAATGAAAGCGCACGCGCGGGTTCATCGGCAGCCCCGACGACAGCCGCACGAAGGGGTCGCGGTCGCTCAGGTTGTCGATGCTGTTGGGAATGCGCAGCGGCCCGGTTTCCTGCTTGCCGGGCGCGATGCGGATCAGCTCGCGCGAGATGTCGCTCAGCTGGCCCAGCATGGTGACGGGCAGCGTGATGAGGTTGGCCACCCAGCGCGCGATGCGGTTGTTGGCGAACGGCGTGCCGCGGTGCGGCGCGGCGATGAAGATGGCGTCGCTCACCTGCGGCAAGGGCTCGAAGCGCAGGTAGGGCGACAGCCGCGCCTCCACGCGCTCCTGCTGCGCCGCCTTCATGGGGTAGCGGTCGAGCAGGGCGTCCCACAGCCTGTCCTCCGACGAGGACACCATGAGCCGCGACAGCACGCCGCCCATGCTGTGGCCGATCAGCGTGATGCCGTTCGAGGCCACGGCCTTGCCCGTGGGGTCGAAGTGCGCGAGCGTCTGCTCCAGCGCCTGGCGGATCGCCAGGTTGTTCAGCGGCAGCGGCGCGTTGGTCGGGTAGTACACCTGCCAGACCTGGTAGTGGCGGCGCAGCGTCTCGTCGCCCAGCACCTCGTTGGCCACGTTGATCCACGCCTCGGGGCTGCTGGCCAGGCCGTGCAGCATGACGATGGTGCGGCGGTCGGGGTCGTAGGGCTGCATCAGGTAGATGCGCGGCTGCGTGAGCCCGTCGGGGCTGCCGAACAGGCTGCGCAGCGCTTGCAGCGCGAAGTCGGAGCGGGCCAGCCACAGGCCGTAGCCCGAGGTGAAGTTGGCCGCCAGCGGCACCTCCTGCCCGGCCAGCTGCACAGTGGCGGTGCGGTACGGGTCGTAGGCCGCGATGCGCAGCGTTCGCGTGTGCAGGATCTCGTCCAGGGTGTTGCCGTCGAACAGCAGCAGCGCGGTAACGGCGGGGAACGGGGTTTCGCGGTAGGGCGGCGGGGGCGGGCGCTTGTCGTTCGCGTCGGCCGGCGCCTTCGGCTCTTCGTAGGTCCGCTTGCTGGCGGCCGCCACCAGCTCGGCCCCGAAACCGTCGCGCCGGTAGGTGTTGCGCAGGCCCGAGAAGGTCAGCGAAGCGGCGGGAATCAGCTCGTCGGGCAGGGCCGCGTCGGCGGGCAGGCGCATGGCCGTCATGTCGGTGCCGATGCGCCAGTTGCCGACCTGCGGCACCTGCGGCTGCGTGGGGTCGTTGGAGCCCGGAGAGCCCGCAGGGCCGGGAGCGCCGGCTCGCTGGTAGCTGCGGTACAGCCCGGTGATGGCCTGCTGCACCGCGTAGTTGTAGTAGTCGCGCACCTGCGTCTGGCGGTCTTCGAAGGCACGGTCGCGCGGCTTGCGGGCCGTGAAGAACAGGTAGGCGTAGGCGTGGCGGGCGGTTTCGAGCCAGGCCTCGATGGCGGCGTCGGCCGATGCGGGCGCGGCGGCGGTGCCGCCCTTGTCCGCGGCCAGCGCCACCTGCAGCCACACTTCCGACAGGGCGGACAGGCGTTGCTCGTCGCTCAGGCCGGGCGAGCCGGCCAGCGCGTTGCGGCAGGCCGGGCCGTCCTTGCGGCAGAGGTCGGCGTCGGTGCCGATCACGCGCAGCACCTCCTGCGCCGAGGTGCTGAGCGTGCCGGTGGTGAGCACGTCGCCGCGGCGCTGCGCGAGGTACTCGGCCGGCGAGATGGAGCCCACCTTCACGCCCGCGCAGCCGGCCAGCAGCACGGCGGTGCACAGCAGCGCTGGCAGCGAGAAGGCGCGCACGGGGTTCATTGCGCGGCCTTGGCGTCGGCGGCCGCGCCGGGCAACCCCTGGCGGATCGCCTGCGAGAAGTTCGCGGCCGGCGCCTTGTCGGCGGCGATGGCACGGTCGGTGATGCGGCCGGCCGCGCGCAGCGCCTCCAGGCTCTGGCCCGGCGTGAGGCCGCCCACGTCGTACAGGTAGTCGGGCAGGTAGCCCGACGCCAGCAGGCGGTAGTCCATCGGCAGGCCGGGCACGATGCGCTTGGCCAGGGCGTACACGATGGTGGTGCAGTTGGCGGTGAGCGTGTTGTAGAAGCTGGGCGCGCGCACCAGCGACGCGCCTTCGTCCAGGTAGGCCAGGAACAGCGAGCGCATTTCCGCCTGCGGCAGCCGCACGCGGTACATGTAGACGTCTTCGCCGCGCACGTTGGTGCGCACGCGAACGATGTCGTGCTCGTCGGCCGCCACCAGGCTGGTCTCGAACTGCTTGAAGAAGCCGCCGATGGACGAGAAACTCTCGCCGCGTTCCTTGCGGATCTCGATGGAGAAGGTCAGGAACCGGCCGTCGTCGAAGCCGAAGGACACCAGCGTGTGGGCGATGGCGGGGCCGGTCCAGTAGGACAGCGCCACGTCCACCGAGCGCAGGCGGTCGAGGTCGTAGCGGCGCGTTTCCCAGCGTGCGGTGTAGTCGGTGTCGCTGCGCCAGTCGAAGTTGCGCACGTTGTCCAGGGTGACCACGCTGCCGTCGACGCGCGAGACAACCTGCCGCGCCACATCGTCGGCCCACACGCGGTTCTGCGACGGCAGGATGGTGCCCCACCAGCCCAGCAGCAGCGCAAGGCCGACGGCGTACGAGAGCAGGGCGCGCGGGCCCCGGCCGCGCCACAGCAGCGCGATGGCGGCCAGGCCGAAGGCAGCCCACAGCACGCCTGCGCCGACCTTCACGGCGGCGGGGCCGGGCAATTGGTACCAGAGCGCAAGGCAGGCCCACAGCGAGGTCAGCAGGACGGCGAGCGAGACCGCAAGGCGGCCGGTGACACGCAGGAGCGTTCGGATCATGGGAGGTGCAGAGGGTCTGGGAAGCGGGAGACCCGTGAGCTTACGTCGCCGTCGCGATGCCCTTGGTGCCCCGGGGTCAGAGCATGTAGGTCACGAGCTTGAAGTCCGGGTCTTCCGCAAAGGACTTCACCGTGAACCCCAGCCTGCGCACCAGCTTCAGCATGTCGGGGTTGGTGGCCAGCACCAGGCCGTCCATCTCGGCCAGGCCCTTGTCGCGCGCCACGTCGATGATGCTTTCCATCAGCCGCGAGCCGATGCCCTTGCCGCTGAACTCGTCGGCCACCACCAGCGAGAACTCGCAGCTGGTCTGGTCGGGGTTGGTGATGTAGCGCGACACGCCCACGATGCGTTCGCTTTCCAGCACCGTGCCCTCGGGCGACACGCTGCGCTCCAGCACCACGGCCACCAGCGCCATCTCGCGGTCGTAGTCGATCAGCGTGAAGCGCGACAGCATCGACGGCGGCAGCTCGTGGAAGCGCGAGACGAAGCGAAACCACCGGCTCTCGGGCGACAGGCCCTGCACCAGCGCCTGCAGCATCTGCGCGTCGTTCGGATGCACCGGCCGCACGATGTAGGTGCCGCCGCCCGACATCGGCCACTCGCGCCGGTAGCGCGCGGGGTACGGCATGATGGCCAGGTGCTGGTAACCGTGGGCCGAGCTCCCGGAGCCGCCCGCATAGCCCGTGTTGCCCGCCACCGCCTGCGTGCTGCTGGCCACCACGATGCGCGCATCGACCGACACGGCACCGTTCTCGTCCACGATGATGGGGTTGATGTCCATCTCGCGCAGCTCGGGCAGCTCGCACACCATTTCCGACACGCGCAGCAGCACGTCCTCGAGCGCCTCCATGTCCACCGCATGGGCGCCGCGCCATTCGCCCAGCGTCTGCGCCACGCGCGAACGCTCCATGAGCCGGCGCGCCAAAAACTGGTTGAGCGGCGGCAGCTCCATGGCGCGGTCGTTCAGCAGCTCGATCATGGTGCCGCCCGCGCCGAACACGATGACCGGGCCGAAGGGTTCATCGGTCACCATGCCCACGTAGATCTCGCGCCCGCGCCGCGCGCGCACCATCTTCTGCACGGTCACGCCGTTGATGCGCGCATCGGGCGCGAGCCGTGCCACGCGCTCCATCATCTCGATGAAGGTGTCGCGCGCACCGGTGCCGTTCAGCACGTTGAGCGCCACGCCTTCCACGTCGGACTTGTGCGCGATGTCGGGCGAATCGATCTTCAGCGCCACCGGAAAGCCCAGCTGCGTGGCGATCATCATGGCCTCGTTGGCGCTGCGCGCGAGCAGCGTGCGCGTGATGGGAATGTGGAACGACGACAGCAGCGTCTTCGACTCCATCTCCGTGAGCACATTGCGCCGCTCGGCCAGCACGCTTTCGATGAGCAGGCGCGCGCCTTCGATGTCGGGCTTGGCCAGCGCCGACAGCGGCGGGGGCGTCTGCTGCAGCAACTGCTGGTTCTGGTAGAAGGCCGCGATGTTGCCGAAGGCGCCCACCGCGGCCTCCGGCGTGCGAAAGCTCGGGATGGTCGCGTCGGCCAGCACGGCGCGCGCCTGGCCCACCGACGAGTCGCCCATCCAGCACGCCAGCAGCGGCTTGTTCATGGGCCGCGGAATGTCGGCCAGCGCCTTGGCCACCGCGCCCGCATCGGCGCCGGGCTTGGGCGAGAAGATGGCGAGCACGCCGTCGACCTGGCTGTCGGCCGAGGCCGCGTCGATGGCGGCACGGTAGTGCGCGGGCAGGGCGTCTTCCGACAGGTCGATCAGGTCGGCGAGAGACGCCAGCGGCGGCAGGGTGGGCAGCAGCAGCTTCTGCGCGGGCGCGGAGAGCTTGCCCAGGTCGAGCCCGATCTCGTTGATCCAGTCGGCCGCCAGCACGCCCGGCCCGCCGCCGTTGGTGACCACGGCCAGCCGCTTGCCCACCGGCCGGTAGCGCGAGGCCAGGCACTTGGCGGCGGAGAACAGCTCGACGAAGGAGCGCACCCGCACCGCGCCCGCGCGGCGCAGGGCCGAGTCGAACACGTCGTCGCTGCCCACGATGGCGGCGCTGTGCGTCTGCGCGGCCTCGTTGCCCGCGGGCTTGCGCCCGGCCTTGAGCACCACCACCGGCTTGGCATGCGAGGCCGAGCGCAGCGCGCTCATGAAGCGGCGCGCGTCGTCGATGCCTTCCAGGTACAGGATGATGCTGTGCGTGTCTCGGTCGTTGGCCAGGAAGTCGAGCACCTGCGCAATGTCGACCGAGGTGTGCGGCCCGAGCGACACCACGCTCGAGAAGCCCACGCCGTTCTGGCGCGCCCAGTCGAGCATCGATGCGGTGAGCGCGCCCGATTGCGACACCAGCGCCAGCGGGCCGGACCTGGCCAGCGGTCCGGCCACGCTGGCGTTCAGGTGCAGCAGGGGGCGCTGAAACCCCAGAGAGTTGGGCCCTAGAAGATGAACGCCTTCGCGCCGCGCGATCTTGCGCCACTGTGCCGCCTGGTCGGCGCCGATGCCGCTGGAGATGACCACCGCCGCGGTGCAGCCGATGCGGCCCGCAATTTCCAGCGCGGCCGCCACGTCGCGCGGTGCCAGCGCGATCAGCGCCAGGTCGGCATGGGTCTGCGAGAGTTCTTCGAGCGTGCCCTTGGTGCGCACGTCCAGGAAGCGAAGGGTGCCGTCGAAACGGTCGGCGCGAAAGGCCTCGCGCAGGGTGCGGCCCGCGGGCGTCTGGCCGGCCGGATCGTCGGCATGGCCGACGAAGGCCACGACGGAAGCGGGCGCGAAAAGCGGATTCAGAAAATGCTTGTCCATCCCCCAAGTCTGCACCGTTCGGCCGGCGCTGTGCAGGCCGGCACGTCCCTCGGCGAATGGTGGCGTCTGTCATGACGAACACACCGGGCTTGGCTATAGTGAAGCTTCCATGCAAAAACGTATAGGCGTGATCTTCGTCTCCCGGCGAAATTCATTGCGCAGCATCCTTGCCGAAGCGTGTCTCTCGCACCTCGACCCGAAGCGGTTCTCGGCATCTTCCTGTGGGCAGCCCGGCCATGTGAGGCAGGAGTTTCATCCCGCAGCCCTCGGCGCCTTGCACAGCGCGGGCATTCCGGTTCCCGTTCACGCACCCCGCAGCTGGGATGAGCTGGCGCGTTCGAGCAGCCCCAAGGCGGACTTCATCATCACACTGGACGCGGCCACCGAGGCGCGCCAGCCCCCGTGGCCCGGCCAGCCCGACGCCGCGCTGTGGGCCTACCCGGACGTGGCCGCCGGCGACGACCCCGGCAAGCTCGCGCACGACGCGGTCCAGCTGCTGTATTCGCTGCGGCGCCGGCTCGAACTGCTGGTGAGCCTGCCGCTGCACGGTGGCGACCGCGCGGCGGTGCGCTCCGACGTGCGGGACCTGGGCTACCTGCTGTAGCCGGCTTCAGCGCGGCTTCTGCACGGCATCACCGCGGAGTGAAAGGCTGGCGCAGCCAGCGCGCTTCGGTGTCGCCGACGGGCGCTTCGATGGCGCGCTCGGGTACTTCCCAGACGATGGTGCGCGGCGGGTTGTTCACGAAAGCCTCGCTCGCGAAGTAACGCTGCGCGGCGCCCGCGAAGTCGCCGCCGTCCACCGCGAAGTCGGCCACCAGCGCGCGGCTGGCCAGCTGCAGGAACGGCAGAAAGTTGCCTCGCCGCGAAAACGACGTGCCGATCAGCACCGTGGAAGGCACGGCCGCGGCGCCGAACAGGTCGGTGCTGTCGTTGCGTGTTTCCACCACCGACTGCGTGTCGGTGTCGGGCGCGGGCCGCAGCGACGCGGGCAGGCCGTCGATGCCGGCCAGGTGCACCAGGTCGCCCCACACCGCATGGCGCTCGCGCGACACGACGACCGAGGGAACGGGGTCGCCTTCGAGGGCATGCATGCCTTGCAGGCGCTGTGCCACGGCATGCGCGGCGAGCCAGCTGCCGTGCTCGCTCCAGTGCGTGTCGGTGTGCAGGAAAGGCGACGGCGACGCACCCGCCAGCACGGGCGACAGGTCGAGCGCTTCGACGCCCGAGGCCTGCAGCTTCGCGGTCCAGTCGCGCACCCGGGCGTCCAGCTCCTTCGGGCGGCGCAGCGCGCCGAGGTGCGCGCTTTCGATGCGGCTCTTGTCCGGCACCACGACCACGAGCAGCGCGATGTGCCTGTGGTCTAGGGCACGGGCGATGTCCGACACCGCCTTGGCACGCGCTGCCGCGTGGGCCGAGCGATCGCGGTGAACCCGCAGTTCCTCGTCCAGGAACAGCCAGTTGTCGTCGCCCCGTTTCACCTCCGGCCCCAGGTCGCGCAGCACCAGCCAGTTGGACTGGCGCTGCCAGCGCGCGAGGGCGTCGGTGAGCGGCGTGGTCACGAGCGTGCGGGTCAGCTCGCGGCGGGCGGCGGCGTCGTCGAGCAGCGAGGCATTCATGCGGTGCCGAACGCCGCCCATGTTTGGCCAGGTTGCGACGAAGCCAGCGCCCAGGGCCGCGAGCAGCACCGCTGCGCTGGTCCAGCGCAGGAAGGCTCGCAAGCTTCGGGAAGGGCGGGAAGGGCGCGCCATCGTCAGAACTGGAAATAAAGGAAGGGCACCGTGCCGCGGCTCGCCACCAGCGCCAGCGACAACAGGAACCCGGCGACGGGCAGGAACGTGGCCGCCACGGCGCGCACGCTGCCCGCCGGGCGGCGACGCGTGACGAGCACCGGGGCCACGACCCACGCGATGCCCAGTACATAGGCCAGCACCACCGGCACGCGCAGCATGTTCGACAGCGCCGCGCCCAGCGCCATGCCGTGCAGCCCGAACTGCCCGCCCAGCATGGCGCCCGCCGTCGCGAGGTCGGGCGAGCGGAACAGCGTCCAGCCGAGCATCACGAACAGCAGCGTGGCGGCATGCGCCAGCGGCGCGGGCAGGCGTGGCCCGCGGCCGCGCCACAGGTGCACCACGCTCAGCGCCGCGCCATGGGCCAGCCCCCAGTACAGGAAGTTCCAGCTGTCCGCGCCGTGCCAGAGCCCGCCGATGCCCATGGTGAGCATCAGGTTCGCCACCGTGCGGCCGTTGCCGCGCCGGCTGCCGCCCAGCGGCACATAGAGGTAGTCGCGCAGCCACGACGACAGCGAGATGTGCCAGCGGCGCCAGAAGTCGGCGACGTTGCGCGCGAGGTACGGCGCGTGGAAGTTCTCCGGAAAGCGAAACCCCAGCATCGCCCCGATGCCGATCGCCATGGCGCTGTAGCCCGCGAAGTCGAAGAACAGCTGCAGCGTGTAGGCCAGGCAGCCCAGCCATGCATCGACGAAGCTGGGGTCGGCCGACGCGAACACCTGCTCCACCACCGGCGCGAGCGTGTCCGCCACCAGCACCTTCATCGCCATGCCGATCATGAAGCGGCGCGCGCCCTTGGCAAAGCCCGACCAGCGCATGGACCGGTGCGCGAGCCGCTGGCGGATCCAGTCGTAGCGAATGATCGGCCCCGCGACCAGGTGGCCGAACATCGCCAGGTAGGTCGCGAAATCGACAGGCCGGCGCTCGGCCGGAAACTTGCCGCGGTAGATGTCGACGAAGTACGAAATCGCCTGCAGCACGGTGAACGACAGCCCGATGGGCAGGGCGATGCGTTGCCATTCGATGGGCATGGCGCCTGTGTGCACGAGGACCGCGCTGAAGGTCTCGACCACGATGTTGGCGTACTTGAACCACGCGAGCACGCCCAGGTTGAGGGCAATCAGCCCGGCCGTCACCGCCTTGCGATGCGGCCCGGCCCGCTCCACGAGCAGCCCGCCCGCCCAGGCCAGCGCCGTCAGGCCGATGAAGAGCAGCAGGAACAGCGGGCTCCACCATCCGTAGAACAGCCAGCTGGCCAGCAGCAGCAGCGTGTTCTTCGCGCGCGCCGGCGTCAGCGCATACAGCAGCAGGAACGCCGGAAAGAAGACCGAGAGGAACTCGAGCGACGCGAAGACCACGGCCGGTCAGCGCGCCACGCGGTCCTGCAGGCCCATCAGCCGGCTGCTCTTGCCGGCGGGAACAAGAAAGACGCTGTAGCGCTGGCCGGCCTGCAGCGAGCCCAGGTCCACCGTGCCTTCCACCGCCCGGCCGTTGCAGGTGGCCTGCACCACCAGCTTCACCGGGTTGACGGCGCGGCGCGCGCTGGCGAGCGCGGCCTGGTTCTCGAAGATGGCCGCGCCCGCCTGGCTCGCGGCCAGCAGGCCCGCGGTGCAGCGCGCGTCGGCGTTGTAGAAGGCCAGGGAGGCGCGCAGCGGGTCGAACTGCGCGGGCGCTTCCGTGAAGCTGGCACCGGCCAGGGTGCCGTCGGCCTCGGGCCATGCCACCACCGATGCAGAACCACCGGCAGTCACGCGCATGGAGATGGGCAGCTTCTTGCCGCCGAGCTGCCATTGGCCGGTGACGGGCGCGTCGGAGCGCGCGGGCAGGTAGTCGGTGACAGGGGCCGTGGGCGGCACCGCGAGACTGGCCTTGCCGGCGCCGCCGCTCTGCACCGTGAGCGGCTGCGTGCCCGCGTTGACGAAGCGCACCAGCGCAAGGTCTTGCGAGGGGCCGGTGTCGTACAGCCGGGGCGCTGCCGCGCCGGACGCGAAGGGCAGCAAGGCGCACAAGGCCGCCAGCAGCGGCAGGCCGGGCCCGCGGCTCATGGGCGCGCAGCGCCGGCCGCGTTGGCGCTCGGCAGCGGCAGCCGCATCACCGCCTTGGCGATGCTGTTGCCCCAGGCGCGGTAGCCGTTCGAGCTGAAGTGCTGCCCGTCGACGGTCGGCCACTGGCCGCGCGTGGACATCTCCAGCGAATCGATGTAGGTGCAGGGGCCCACGTTGGTTGCCAGGAAGCGGCTCATGAGCTCGGCGCGCGCATAGGTCTTGCCGTACTTGCCGCCTTCCTGTCCCCAGGCCGGGCCGACCCACGCGCAGCGGGTGCCCGTCGCGGCGATGGCGCCGGTGAGCGTGCTCACCTGCTGCCACACCCAGTTCATTGGAAAGTCCGGCTGCTTGTAGGCGGCCATGGTGTCGCCCAGCACGACCAGCACCAGGTCGGGGTGCTCCGCCTTCACGAGCTGCGCCACCGCGGTGGTCCGGCCGGTGCTGCTGGTGGTGGGCGCGCGGTTGCCGATGCGCTCGGCGCCGCCGCAGGTGCCGGGCTTGGACACGGTCCAGTCGTAGGGCAGCACGCCGCATACGCCGATCGAATGCACCTGCGCGCCCTGACGCTGCAGTTCGTCATGCAGCGACGACATCAGGTAGCTGGGTTGTGCGAGATGGCTGTCCCCGATGACGAGGATGGAAAGACCGGCCAAGGCCGCTGCGAGTGACACCGATATCCCTTTGGTTTCTGAGGCCGGGGAAATGTACCAGTACCCGCAACGCCAGGCAGCCAGGCAGCCAGGCAGCCGGGTAGCCGGGTAGCCGGACACCGGCCGGCATACCGGCACCCCGAGGCCGGGGCAACAGAAAACGGATAAGCAAACGCGAAATCCGGCGTTCCGCACGCGCGGCGTTGCGCGCCCAATTGGCGCTTTCCTTCGCTTTGCGCCCCACCTTGTCCGCCATCCACCGACCTCCCTTGCGCCTCGGCTTCTTCAGCCGCCTGCTCGACGACACCAGCGTGGCCGAGCGCTACCGCCTCGTGGCCGCGCAGATTGCCCATGCCGAGGCCTTCGGCTTCGATTCCGCCTGGGTCGCGCAGCACCATTTCCATGAACACGAGGGCGGCCTGCCGTCGCCGTTCGTGTTTCTTTCGTACGTGGCCTCGCGCACGCGGCGCATCCGCCTGGGCACCGGCATCGTCACGCTGCCGCTGGAGAACGCGCTGCGCGTGGCCGAGGACGCCGTCGTGCTCGACCTGCTCTCGGGCGGCCGGCTCGACGTGGGCGTGGGCACGGGCGGCACGCCCGAGTCGTTCGCGGCCTTCGGGCTCGACGGCAACGACCGCCCGGCGCTCTTCGCGCGGCAACTCGACGCGGTGCGCGCCGCCTGGGCCGGCCAGCCGCTTGCCGGCGGCGACACGCTGTACCCCGCGGGCCCGCAGCTGCTCGACCGCATCTGGCAAGCCACCTTCTCGGTGAGCGGCGGCACGCGAGCGGGGCAGGCGGGCGACGGGCTGATGCTGTCGCGCACCCAGCCGCGCCCCGTCGATGCGCTCGACGCCACGCTCGCCGACATCCAGAACCCGATCGTCGATGCCTACCTGGCCGCGCTGCCGGCCGGCAGGGCGCCGCGCATCGTGGGCTCGCGCAGCGTGTTCGTGGCCGACACCCGCCAGGAGGCGCTGCGCCTGGCCGACATCGGCCTGCGCCGCTCGGCCGCGCGCTTCGCCGCGTCCGGACAGGCCGGCCTCGCGGACCGCGCCGGACCCGACGCCACGCTCGAGCAACTGATTGCGGCATACGACGTGCACGTCGGCTCCCCCGACGACGTGATCGCCTCGCTGCGCGCCGACAGCACGCTCGCGCGCGTGACCGACCTCGCGTGCCAGGTGCACTCGGTCGATCCGCCGCACGCCGCGATCCTGCGCTCCATCGAACTGACCGCCACCGTGGTCGCGCCGGCCCTGGGCTGGGCGCCCGAGGCTGCAAAGGCGGCAGACCCCCAACCCGTTTCACTCCTCGAGGCCGCATGACCGCCGTTGCATCTTCCCCCGCTCCCGACGTGATCGACCAGCTGGTCGGCATCGCGCCCGGCGATTCCATCGACCAGCTTCGCGTGCAGCGCGAGCAGGCGCGCATCAACGCGCAGCAGAGCTACCTGTCGCTGTTCGCGCCCACGCCGCCGGTAGTCGCGCATTTCGACATTGCGGACCGGTTCGCGGTGGCTGCCTTCGTGACCGGCCTGCATGGCCAGGCCGACGTGGCGCGTTTCTACGCCGAGCAATTGGCCGGGCAGGGCGCACGCGCCGGCGTGGCCGATGCCATTGCCGCCGAGGTGAAGCTCGGTGCCACGCAAGGGCCCTATGGCCGCTATCCGGCCGGCCGACTCAGCGCCGAAGACACGGCAGGCCCGTCGTACAAGGTGAGCGATGCGCACCGTGAAGTGCTCGGCGCCCGGCTCTCGGCGGCCTTGGTGCATGCGCACCTGCTGGTCTTTCATCCGCGCGATGCGAGCCCTGCCGCGTTGCAGACCCTGCTCGATGCCGGCTGGCGCAGCACCGAGATCGTGACCCTGTCGCAGCTCGTCGCCTTCCTCGCGTTCCAGATCCGTGTCGTCACCGGTTTGAAGGCGCTGTCACAACGTCCCGCAGTCCACATCGATTGAACCCCATGACGACCGAATCGACCCTGACCCACGCCGGCAACACGCACCCCACGGCCTTCACGCAGGCACAGCTCGAATGGCTGCCCTGGCTGGCGCCGCTGCCCGAGGCCGAGCTGACCGAGCGCCACTTCGCGGGCCTGGTGGATGCCGCGCGTGCCAAGTCGCCGTACTTCCGCCTGCTGGCACGCGACCCCGACATCCTGGGCGCGCGCACGCGCACCGACAAGGACATCTTCTACAACCCCGAGGCCGGCCTGCCGCGCGCCGAGCGCGAGCTGTCGGCCGCCGCGGCCTCGCGCTACAACGGGTGCATCTACTGCGCGTCGGTGCATGCGCGCTTCGCCTCGCATTTCTCGCACCGCACCGACGACGTGCAGCGGCTGCTCGACGAAGGCGTGAATGGCGTGAACGGCCAGTTGGCCGGACTGGGCGAGCGCTGGAACGCGATCGTCGCCGCGTCGGTCGCGCTGTCGTCCACGCCTTCGACCTTCGACGGCACGCACATCGACAGCCTGCGCGCGCAGGGCCTGGACGACCTGGCGATTGCCGACGTGATCCATGGCGCGGCGTTCTTCAACTGGGCCAACCGCTTGATGCTGTCGCTGGGCGAGCCTCACGAAAACGCGCCCGCGACCTGAGCGCATCGCAAGCCGGGCGGCCGGACGCGCCCGGCCGCAACGAAGGTCGCATTTGTTCATGCGCTTTTCTTCGTTCCGGGTGAGCACTTCCGTTTCTAGACTTCGTGGCTTCATCGTCGAGCGGCTTCCTCGCTCGCTCTCCGGATCGCCGCATGACCTCCTCGAATTCCCTCGACCGCCGCCAGTTCGGCCTCGGTCTGGCCGCGCTCGCCCTGGACGGTGGCCGCGTGGTGCGGGGCCAGTCCCTTGCAGAACCTGTTCTTCCATGAGTTCCATCGGCACCGACATTCCCCTGGGCGCACACGCCCTGCGCGCCCCAGCCGGCGTGCGCAGCGCCCCGGCGTCTTCATCCATCGGCAGCCGCATCGCCATTCGCGGCCTGAGCCGCCGCTTCGGCCGCTTCACCGCGGTGGACAACGTCGACCTGCAGATCGAGCCCGGCGAATTCGTCACGCTGCTCGGCCCGAGCGGCAGCGGCAAGACCACGCTGCTGGGCGCCATCGCGGGCTTCGCGGCGGTGGACGAGGGCGACATCCTGGTGGACGGCCGCTCGGTGCGCGGCGTGCCGCCGCACAGGCGCGGCTTCGGCATGGTGTTCCAGCACTACGCGCTGTTTCCGCACATGACGGTGGCGCAGAACGTCGGCTTTCCGCTGCGCATGGCGGGCCTGGGCCGCGACCAGAGCACGCGCCGCATCGGCGAAACATTGGAGCTGCTGCACCTGGGCGAGTACGCCGGGCGGCTGCCCGCGCAGCTCAGCGGCGGCCAGCAGCAGCGCGTGGCCATTGCGCGCGCCATCGTGCGCCGCCCACGCGTGGTGCTGATGGACGAGCCGCTGAGCGCGCTCGACCGGCGGCTGCGCGAGGCGATCCAGATCGAGATCCGCGCGCTGCACCGCACGCTGGGCACCACCATCGTCTTCGTCACGCACGACCAGGGCGAGGCGCTGGCGCTGAGCGATCGCATCGCCGTGCTGGACAAGGGGCGCATCGTGCAGGTCGGCACGCCGGGTGCGCTGTACCGCGAGCCCGGCAACGAGTTCGTGGCGCGCTTCGTGGGCGAGTCGAACGTGCTCGATGCGCGGGTGCTGCGAGTGGACGGTGGTACGGCTGTGCTGCAGGCCGGCGAAACACACGAGTTCGAGGCAAGGCATGGCGGCACACCGTTGGCCGCGGGGCAGCAGGTGAAGGTGCTGGTGCGGCCCGAGCGCGTGTCGCTGGTGGCCCCTGGCACTGCGGGCGCATTGGCGGCCACGGTGGAATCGACCGTGTTCCTCGGCGAGATCCTGCGCATCGACGCCGCCTTGCCCGGCGGCGGCAAGGTGCAGGTGCGTTGCCTCGACCCGCGCAGCGCCCGCCCGCCCGCCATCGGAGAAACCGTGCAGCTGGCCTGGCAGGCCGGCGATGCATGGGTGCTGGCGTGAGCACTGCAGCCGCGAGCGCGGGCCCGCGCGGGACGGCCCGCGTCGACCTGCGCAACCCCGCGTGGCTGCTCGCGCCCGCGCTGCTGTTCTTCGCCTTCTTCTACGTGCTGCCGCTGGCCGACCTGCTGCACCTGAGCGTGGCGGGCGAGGCCGGACTCTCGTACTACGCCCGCGTGTTCGAGGTGCCGCTGTACCGGGAGTCGCTGGTGCGCACCTTCGGCATCGCGGCGGCGGTGGCGGCGCTGTGCGCGCTGTTCGGCTACCCGACCGCGCTGCTCATCCACCGCGCGCGCGGCACCTGGAAGCTGGTGCTGACGGCCGCCGTGGTGCTGCCGTATTTCATCTCGGTGCTGATCCGCACCTACTCGTGGATGGTGCTGCTCGGCCGCAACGGGCCCCTCAACAAGCTGCTGGTCGGGCTCGGCATCGTCGATGCGCCGCTGCCGCTCATCTTCAACCGCGCCTCGGTGCTCATCTCCATCGGCGCGGTGCTGCTGCCGCTGATGGTGCTCACCGTGGGCGGCAGCCTGGCGCGCATCGACCCGCTGGTGCAGCGCGCGGCCACGGCCAGCGGGGCAGGGCCGCTGGCGGTGTTCTGGCGCGTGCTGTTCCCGCAGACGCTGCCGGGGCTGCTGGCGGGCGTGCTGCTGGTGTTCATCTCGGCGCTGGGCTTCTTCATCACGCCGTCGCTGCTGGGCGGTCCGGCCGACCAGATGTTCGCGATGCACATCACGCAGCAGGCGGACTTTCTGGCGAGCGGCGGCTTTTTGCAGTCGCTGGCCGCCGTGCTGCTGGCGGTGACCCTGCTGGTGGTCGCGGTGGCGGCGCGCTTTCTGGGGCTGGAGTTCATCTGGGGCGGGCAGCGGGCGAGCAAGCCCGGCCGCGAAGGAACGCCAGGCCCCGTCGCTTCATGGCGGCGCGCCGTGCTCGACCGCGCCGCCGACCTGTTCGGCTGGCCGCTGCTGCGCGTGCTCGGCGCGGTGCCGGCGTGGCTCGGGCGGTCGGTGTCGGGTGCGCTGGCGGCCGTGGCCTTCCTGACCTTGCTGCTGCCCATCGCCATGGCCGCGCTCATCTCGTTCAGCGACTCGGCCTACATGCGCTTTCCGCCGCCCGCGTACTCGCTGCGCTGGTACCAGAAGTTCCTGTCCGACCCGGTGTGGATGTCTTCGCTGGCCACCTCGGTCGCGGTCGGGCTGCTGGCCACCGCTATCTCGGTGGTGCTCGGCACGGCGGCCGCGTTCGGCCTGGTGCGCTCGTCGCTGCCGGGCAAGACGGCATGGATGACCTTCCTCGTCAGCCCGCTGATCGTGCCGGGCGTGGTGCTCGGCCTGTCGCTGTACGGCCTGTTCCTTCGCGCCGGGCTGGCGGGCAGCATTCCCGGGCTGGCCGCGGCGCATGCCATTGGCGGCATTCCGCTGGTGCTGGTGATCGTCGCGGCCAGCCTGCAGGCGGTGGACCTGCGCCAGGAGCAGGCCGCGGCCGTGCACGGCGCGTCGCCACTGCGCGTGTTCTGGTTCGTCACGCTGCCGGCCATTCGCCCGGGCGTGCTGGCGGCGTCGTTCTTCGCGTTCCTGCATTCGTTCGACGACCTCGTGCTGTCCATGTTCCTGAGCGGCGCGCGCATGACCACGCTGCCGCTGCGGCTGTGGGGCAACGTCAACTACAAGCTCGACCCCGTGCCGGCGGTGGTGGCCACCTTCGAGGTGGCGCTGATCGTCGCCGGCCTGTTCCTCGCGCGCTCGGCCTGGGGGGCGCGCAAGCGCAGTTGAGGCGCCGAGCCACGCCATGTCCTTTTGTCATCCGAAGAAAGAAAGCATCCGCATGAAGCCATCGAATCCCCGTCCGCTGCAGACCCTGCTTGCCCTGGCCATCGCGCTCGGCAGCGCCTGCGGCGTCGGCCCGGCCTGGAGCCAGTCCAAGGAAGTCGTCACGCAGGACCCGGGCGGCACCTACGGCGAGAACCTGCGCCGCCTGGTGTACGACCCCTTCACCAAGGACACCGGCATCAAGGTGCTGACCGTGCAGGAGGCGCGCGGCGGCCCGCGCGTCAAGGCGCAGGTGGAGGCCAGGCGCACCGAGTGGGACCTGAGCTTCATCTTCGACCAGGAGGTGCGCCAGCTCGACCCCTACCTGGCCGAGATCGACTACAAGAAGCTCTCGCCCGAAGCGCAGAAGACCGTGGCGTCGCTGCCCAAGGAGGCCGTGCGTCCCAAGGGCGTGGCGCTGCAGGTCATCGGCGTGGCGCTGGTCTACAACAAGGAAGCGTTCCCGTCGAAGAAGTACCCCAGGACCTGGGCCGACTTCTGGAACGTGAAGGACTTTCCGGGCAAGCGCTGCCTGCCGCAGTGGTCACGCTTCGTGTTCGAGTCGGCGCTGCTGGCCGACGGCGTGCCGGCCGACAAGATCTACCCGGTGGACTTCGAACGCGCCCTGCGCAAGATCGCCGAGATCAAGCCGCACGTGGTCAAGTGGTGGCTGACCAATTCGCAGGCGCCGCAGCTGCTGCTCGACGGCGAGGCCTCGGCCTGCCTGTCGTACACCGGCCCGGTCGCGCGCCTGAAGAAGGAAGACGCCAACGCGCCGCTGGAGCTGACCTGGGACCAGGCCTTCACCTACTACGACTTCTTCTCCATCCCGAAGGACGCGCCGCACCACGACGCCGCCCTCAAGCTGCTGTCGTACCGCCTGGACGCCGAGCGCGCCGCCCGCGTGGCCGAGGCCACCAGCGTGGCGCTGCCGTCGCCGCGCGTGTACGCCGCGGCCGACCCCAAGCTGCGCGACTACTGGACCAACAGCCCCGAAGTGGAGAAGAAGGCCATCAAGTGGAACGCCGACTTCTGGGGCGCCAAGGCACCGGACGGCACCACCAACGAGGAATACGCGCAGCAGAAGCTCAACCAGTTGCTGGCGCGCTGACCACCGGCGTTGTCAAGGAAAGGCGCGCGGCCGAAACGGCGGCGCGCCTTTCTTGTTCACTCCAGCGTGAACCCGATCTTCAGCGACACCTGCCAGTGCGCCACCTTGCCCTCGACCACATGCCCGCGCGTCTCGGTGACGCTGAACCACTGGATGTTGCGCACCGTCTCGTGCGCCTTGGCGATGGCGGTCTGCACGGCGTCTTCGATGCCGGTGGGCGACGAGCCGGTGAGTTCGAGGGTCTTGTAGACGTGGTTGGACATGAGCGGGGTCTCCTTCAGGGTTGATGGGCCAGGGGCCCGGAAAACATCGTAGTCCTGCCGCTGCCTTTGCGCGCCTCAGTGCACGAACCCGCCCTTGACGAAGCGCACCGGCTCGGCGTCCATGCGGGCTATGAGCGCGCCGAGTCCGTCGGGCGGCAGGGGCAGGGGTTTTGAATCGGCGCGCGCCGGCGAGTCGGTGCGGCACAGCAGGTCGTCGTCGCTC
Source organism: Variovorax sp. 10N412 (assembly GCF_056394985.1). Lineage (NCBI taxonomy): Bacteria > Pseudomonadati > Pseudomonadota > Betaproteobacteria > Burkholderiales > Comamonadaceae > Variovorax > Variovorax sp. 10N412. Next base: position 199,560 of record NZ_JBFTIO010000002.1, on the reverse strand, counting down.
CATTCGCCCTTGCCGCGTGTTCCGGGCTGGCCGCGCGCGCGCAGCCAGCCGTCGCGGTCGACGATGAGTTGGGTGCCGGCGAGCCGGTCGGTGGCGGCGACGAGCGAGAAGGCCGACCACGCGGCCGGCGCGTCGGCCACGCAATCGCCGGCTTGCGCATCGCCGGCTTGCGCGTTCGGCTGCAGGAACACGGTGACCATGCGCGGGTCTTCGAGCGGCCGCTCGCCCCCGGCCGCCACGATGCGCAGGCGCTGCCCGCGCCAGCTGCTCAGCATGCGCGGCGGCTTGCCCTTGCACTGCACGGCCATGTCGGGCGGCGCGATGGGCTGGGTCCAGAGGCCGGCGGCGCGCAGGCTTTCGCCAGCACCCTGGGCCTTCATGAAATCGATCAGCGCCCAGGCGTCCGCGTCGCGCAAGGTGGCGCCAAAGCCGGGCATGGTGAGGGCGCCGTGCCGGTCGCGCACGCCGTTCAGCACGTGCCACAGCACGTCGCCGTCGGCGCGCCGCCACAGCAGCGGGCCGGCCAGGTTGGGCGGCCACACGGGCTGCGCGGCCGCCAGCGGCCCCTGGCCCTTGCCGTCGGTGCCGTGGCAGGCCGCGCACTGCGCGGCATACAGCGTGCGGCCCCGTTCGATGCTGGCGGCGGTGAAGCCGGTGGGAGATTGCTGAAAACTCGTCGGGTACGCGGGCACCAGCACCACGTTGGCCTCGGGCCAGGGCGCCAGCACCACGAGCAGCGTGGTCAGCGCCACCAGCCACGGCCGGCGGCGGCGCCAGAACAGCGCCAGCAGCAGCAAAAGGCAGGAGGTGGCGAGCACCACCACCGTCAGGCCCAGGCGCCTCGCCTGGCCCAGGTCGATCAGCAGGTTCTCGCCCGACAGCCGGTGCGCCCACGGCCAGGCCGGCTGGCCGTGCGCCTGCACGACCAGGCCCAGCGCATCGAGCACGCGAAGCAGTTGCAGTTGCGCCCCCTGCAGCAGGCCGATCAGCAGGTTGAGCCAATCGGCCTCGGGAACGCTGCTCATCTCACCAGGTGGCGTCGAGCCCGAGGTGCTTCAGCGCCTCGTGCCGAAGCGCAGCCAGCCGCGCGTCGCCGCGGTGGCGCGGGTAGGGCAGGTCGACCACGATCTCCGCCGCGATGCGCGCCGGCCGGTCGCTCAGCACGATCACGCGGTTGGCCAGGAACAGTGCCTCTTCCACGTCGTGCGTCACCAGCAGCGCCGAGAAGCCCGCGCGCTGCCACAGGTTGACCAGCTCGCTCTGCATGGCGATGCGCGTGAGCGAGTCGAGCTTGCCCAGCGGCTCGTCGAGCACCAGCAGCTGCGGGTCGTTGACCAGCGCGCGTGCCAGCGCCACGCGCTGCGCCATGCCGCCCGACAGGTGGTGCGGGAATGCCTTCGCAAAATCGGTCAGCCCCACGAGCTTGAGCGCTTCGTCGACACGGCCGCGCTGCGCCTTGAGCACGCCGCGCGCCTGCAGGCCCAGCGCCACGTTGTCCCACACGCTGCGCCAGGGGTAGAGCGTCGGGTCCTGGAACACGACGATGCGCGACGGGTCGGGGCGGGTGATGGCCTGGCCGTCCTGCGTGATGGTGCCGGTGGTGGCGGGCTCCAGCCCGGCCACCAGTCGCAGCAGCGTCGACTTGCCGCAGCCGCTGGGCCCCAGCAGCGCCACGAACTCGCCGGGCTGCACCTGCAGGTCGATGCCGTCGAGCACCTGCAGCACGCCGCCGGACACCTCGAACCAGTGGCTGACGCCGCGGATGTCGATGTGCGCGCCCTTGGACCTCGTTGTCGTCGCGTCGGTCGGCGCAGGCGCGGGGGGAAGCACGGCGTTCACCATTTGACGGTTCCTTTCTGCCACGACAGCACGCGGTCGCGCACCTTGAACAGCAGCGTGATCAGGCCCGAGCACAGCGCGGCCATGACGAACAGCGCCGCGTACATGTTGGCGTAGGCGGCCCAGCCCTGGGCCCACTGCAGGTACCAGCCCAGGCCGGCCTTCACGCCCATCATCTCGGCCGTGATGAGCACAGAGAACGATGCACCCAGGCCCATGAACAGGCCCACGAACACCTGCGGCAAGGCCGCCGGAATGGCCACGCGCAGCACCAGGAAGCGCTCCGACGCGCCCAGCGTGCGCGCCACGTCGTAGTAGCTCTTGTGGACCGAGGCCACGCCCGACCAGGTGAGCACCGCCACCGGGAAGAAGGTGGCCAGCGCCACCAGGAACACGGCCGCCACGTAGCTCGAAGGCGCGAAGAAGAAGGCCAGCGGCAGCAGCGCCGACGCAGGCACCGGACCCAAAAAGCGCAGCAGCGGATGCACCCAGTACCCCGCGATGCGCGACCAGCCGATCAGCACGCCCGTGACGAAGCCGACCAGCGCGCCCAGCACGAAGCCGTTGGCCAGCAGGCGCAGCGAGTACGCGGTCGACAGGCCCAGGCGCTGCCAGTCTTCATTGACCACGTCGATCAGGCTCTGCGGCGGCGCGAAGAAAGGCGAGGGCAGCACGCCGAGCTTGGCGGTGGTGGCTTCCCACACGGCGAACACCAGCGCCAGCGCCACCAGCCATTGGCCGGCCGGGCGCAGCGTCTGCGTGACCTTGCCCGCGCGCGAGCCGAGCACCGCGACCACCAGCAGCAAGGCGGCCACCACCAGCGTGGCAATGCCGAATTCTTCGGTGAAGGCCCAGTCGCTGAAACCCACCGCCTTGTTCTGCCACAGCAGCGTGAGCAGGCCCAGCGCGAGCCAGGCGGCAGCGGCGAGCAGGCCGGTGGCCCAGATGCCGGTGGGGGCGGCGGGACGCAGCACGGCGGTGTCTGCGGCCTGGGGCGAGGCAGTGGGTGCGCGTTGCGGGCGTGGCGCGTTCGTGACAGGCGCATCGCCGTGCCGCCCCAGCGGCGCATCGAGGAGTTGTTCGGCGGTCGTCATGCGAGCACGTCCAGCGAAACCTGGTTGGCAAAGCGCGTCACGTCGGTGCTCTTCTTCAGGATGCCCGCGTTGCGGAAGTCGGTGGCGAAGGCCTCCACTTCGTTGCGCAGCGCCTTGCCCGCGGGATGGTGCTTGTAGGTGAGCTCGGCCAGCAGCTTCTGCAGATCTTCCAGCGGCACCTTGGGGGCGTACTTCGCATAGATCCTGGCGGCCTCGTTCGGGTTTTCCGACACGTAGTCCGAGGCCTGCGCCAGCGCGCGCACCACGGCGGCGGCGCGCGGCTTGTCGTTGCGCGCGAACTCGCCGCGCGCGCCCACGATGCAGCACAGCCGCTCGGCGTACTCGCCCTTGGCGCTGTTGGCCAGCTCGGTGAACACGCCCGGGTTGCGCTTCTCGATGAGGAACACGTTAGGGTCGCCGTCGGCAATCACCTGGATCTCGCCCTTCTTCACGGCCACGTCGAGCAGGTCGGCGGGGTACACGCGCCAGTCGACGTCCTTGTCGATGTCGATGCCCTTCTTGGCGAGATGAATCGCATAGAACTGCCGCGCGGGGCTGTTCTGGTCGGACACGCCGATGGTCTTGCCCTTGAGGCTGGCCACGTTCGACGTGACGCCCGCCGCCTTGGCGCCGATCAGCCGCAGGCAGCCGCCGTGCACGCTGCCCACCACCTTCACGTCGAAGCCCGCCTCCAGCGGCTTCACCCAGCGGTGGATCAGGCCCACGCCCACGTCGGCCTTGCCGGTGGCCAGCGCCTCGAGCATCTGGTCGGACGAGCCGGCCCAGTTCAGCAACTCGACGTCGAGCCCGTTCTTCTCGAAGAGGCCGCGCTCCAGCGCCACCGGCACGGGCGCGAGGCAGAAGCCGGCCTGGCTCCATGCGAAGGTGAGCTTGCGCGGCTGCGACCAGGCAGAGGCGCCGAGCAGGGCCGCGGAGCCGACCACGGCGGCTGCGGCACCGGCCTGCAGCACGCCGCGGCGCGAGGGCGGCAAGTGATCGAAGGGAACGTTCATCGGAGCTTCTCCACCGGACTGTTGGAAGCCCGCAGTGTTGGCGCGGCCCCGCGCGCCCACAACGAATGAATGCGGCTATGGATATGCGCGCAGCTACTTTCCGGCGGCGCCGAAGCTCTCGACCAGGAAGGCGACCACGGCCTGCACGCGCGCCGTGCGGCCCTTGCGGCTGGGCACCAGCAGCGTGACCGGGGCACTGTCGAACTGCCAGTCGGCCAGCACGCGCACCAGCGTGCCGCGCGCCACCGCCTCTGCCGCGTCCCATTCGGAGCGCAGCACCAGGCCCATGCCTTGCTCGGCCCACTGGCGGGCCACGGCGCCGTCGTTGGTCACGTAGGCGGGCGCGATGCGCAGCGTCTCGCGGGCGGCCGCGCGTTTTGCCGTGGCCTGGCCGGTGCCCTTGCCCGAACGGGCAGACGCCCTGGCTTTCGCCGCACGCAGGTGCCACAGCGTCACGTCTTCGTCGTTCTCGCGGATGCAGATGCAGTCGTGCCCCATCACGTCGCGCGGGGCGCGGGGCGTGCCGTGCAACCGCAGGTACTCGGGGCTGGCGCACAGCCAGCGCTCGTTGGCGCTCAGCGTGCGTGCCACCCACGACGAGTCGCGCACCGCGCCGATGTGGATCACCGCATCGGCGTCGTGCCGGTCGGGCCAGGGTGTTTCGCGCAGGTCCAGCTGCATGTGCAGGCCGGGGTGCAGGCGGGCGAAGCGCACCAGCATCGGCGCGATGTACTGCCGGCCGTAGCCGAAGGGCGCGGCAATGCGCAGCGTGCCGGTCAGGCGCTGGTCGTCGCGCTGCATCGATTCGCGCAGGCCTTCGATCTGGCCGAGCAGCGCGGCGGCTTCGCGCGCGAAGCGTTCGCCCTCGGGCGTGAGGGCCAGGCGCCTCGAGGTGCGGCTGGCCAGCGAGAGGCCCAGCATGGCCTCCAGCTTGCGCAGCCGCATCGACAGTGCGGGCGGCGTGACGTCGAGCGCACGGGCCGCGGCGCTGAGGGAAGGCTCGCGGAGCAGGGCCGCCGCAAGCTGCATGTCTTCGATCTGGATCATTAACTTGTGCTTAACGATTGATGAGCGCGCATTGAAGCACAACCGGGGTCTTGAAACGTACAGTCCGTGCTCATGCACACACCCACCGCCATGCAAGACCGCCCGCACAGCCACGCGTCATACCCCCGCGCCGTGCTGTTCGACCTGCTCACCGCGCTGCTCGATTCCTGGACCGTGTGGAACGCCGCCGCCGGCTCCGAAGAGAAAGGCCGCACCTGGCGCGCCGAGTACCTGCGCCTGACCTACGGCTGCGGCGCCTACGTGCCCTACGAGCAGTTGGTGAAAGACGCCGCGCGCAACACCGGCATGGCCGACTCGGCGCCCGACGCGCTCGAAGCCCAGTGGCACACGCTGCCCGTGTGGGACGGCGCCCGCGCACTGCTGCTGGCGCTCAAGCCGCACTGCAAGCTGGCGGTGGTCACCAACTGCTCGAAGCGGCTCGGCCACCTGGCGGCGGCGCGGCTGGACATCGACTGGGACGTGGTCGTCACCTCGGAGGAGGCCGGCTTCTACAAGCCCGACCCGCGCCCCTACCAAATGACGCTCGACCAACTGGGCGTGAAAGCCGCGGACGCGGCCTTCGTTGCCGGTTCGGGCTACGACATGTTCGGCACCTCGGCGGTCGGCCTGCGCACCTACTGGCACAACCGCGTGGGCCTGTCGCTGCCGCAGGGCGCGCCGTCGCCCGAACTGCAAGGCGGCACGCTCGCACCGGCGCTGCCGTGGCTGCAGTCGTTCGGGAGCAAGGCGTGAAGCGGGCCGCGCTTCTACGCGGCCTGCTCGCGCTGACAGCCGCGCTCGCGTTGCACGCGCCGGTGCCGGCGCAGACCCATGCCTTCCCGCAGCGCCCCGTGACGTTGATCGTTCCCTTCCCGCCGGGCGGCCCGAGCGACGCGCTGGCGCGCGGCTTCGCGCTGCACATGGGCAAGCAGCTGGGGCAGGCGGTCATCATCGAGAACGTGGCGGGCGCGGGCGGCACCATCGGCCTCACCAAGGTGGCGAAGGCCGCGCCCGACGGCTACACGCTGGGCTTCGGCACCATCGGCACGCACGTGGCCAACGTGGCGCTGTACAAGAAGCTGCCCTACAACCCCGAGACCGACTTCGTGCCCGTGGGCCTGGCGGGCTCCGCGCCCATGCTGCTGCTGGCGCGCGCCGACCTGCCCGCCAGCAATTTGAAGGAATTCGTCGCCTGGCTGGGCACGAACAAGGCGAAAGCCTCGTTCGGCAGCGCGGGCGTCGGGTCGATCTCGCACTACGGCTGCGTGCTGCTGCTGTCGTCGCTGAAGCAGAACGTGGCCCACATTCCCTACAAGGGCGTGGCCCCGGCCATGAACGACCTGATGGGCGGGCAGACCGACTTCATGTGCGACCAGACCACCACCGCGCTGCCGCAGGTGGCCGGCGGCAAGATCAAGGCGCTGGCCGTGCTGGCTTCCACGCGGCTGCCGCAGCTGCCGAACGTGGGCACGGCCGCCGAGGCGGGCTTCGCGCTCGACGTGCGCGCCTGGAACGCCGTCTTCGCGCCGCGCGGCACGCCCGAGCCCGCGCTGCAGAAGCTGCGCGCCGCGCTGGCCGGCGCCGCCGCCGACCCCGAATTCCGCAAGCAGATGCAGGCCGTGGGCGTGGACCTGCCCAGCGCCGATGCGCTGCAGCCCGCGGCCGTGTCGGCGCTCATTGCGCGCGGCTTGCGCGACGATGTGCCCGCGCTCAAGGCCAAGGGCGAGTACCTGGACTGATGGACGACCTCATGAACACCCTGGAGACCCTCGACACCCCCGCCGCGCTCATCGAGCGCACGCGCATGCAGCGCAACATCGAACGCATGCAGCAGCGCATGAACGCGCTGGGCGTGCGCTTTCGCCCGCATGTGAAGACCACCAAGTGCATCGACGTGGCCAAGGCGCAGCGCGAGGCGGGCGCGCAGGGCATCACCGTGTCCACGCTGAAGGAGGCCGAGCAGTTCTTCGCGGGCGGCTTCACCGACATCCTCTACGCCGTCGGCATGGCGCCGCACCGGCTGCCGCATGCGATGGAACTGCGCCGGCGCGGCTGCGCGCTGGTCATCATCACGGACGGCGTCGAGTCGGCCCGCGCCATCGCCGCGTTCGGCCGCGCGAACGGCGAGGTGTTCGAGGTGCTGATCGAGGTCGACACCGACGGCCACCGCTCCGGCATCCGGCCGGAAGAAGACGCGCTGCTCGACGTCGCGCGCGCCCTGCACGAGGGCGGCATGCGCCTGGGCGGCGTGATGACGCACGCCGGCTCCAGCTACGAGCTCGACACGCCCGAAGCCCTGCGCGCCATGGCCGAGCAGGAGCGCGCGGGCTGCGTGCTCGCCGCGCAACGGCTGCGCGATGCGGGCCTGCCATGCCCCTTGGTCAGCGTGGGCTCCACGCCCACCGCGCTGATGGCCGAGGCGCTCGAAGGCGTGACGGAGGTGCGCGCGGGCGTGTACGTGTTTTTCGACCTCGTGATGCGCAACGTGGGCGTGTGCAGCGAAGAAGACGTGGCCCTGAGCGTGCTCACCACCGTGATCGGCCACCAGGCCGAGAAGGGCTGGGCCATCGTCGATGCCGGCTGGATGGCCATGAGCCGCGACCGGGGCACGCAGAAGCAGAAGCGCGACTTCGGCTACGGGCAGGTGTGCACGCTCGACGGTGCGGTGCTGCCAGGCTATGTGCTCAGCGGTGCGAACCAGGAGCACGGCATCCTGTCGCACGAGGCTGCGGCGGACACGGACATTGCCGCGCGCTTTCCGATCGGCACGCGGCTGCGCATCTTGCCGAACCATGCGTGCGCGACGGGGGCGCAGTTTCCGGAGTACCACGCGCTGTCCGGGGACGGCGGGCTGCAGACCTGGGGGCGGTTCCACGGGTGGTGAAGCGGCCCGCCGCGGGCCATCGACTCAGCGCGCGGCTGGAGCCCGCTCCCTACGCGCCATGCGCCCCATCGCCAGCGCCATGAGCACGGCCAGTGCGGCAATGCCCGCCGCCGCGTAGCCAAGGCTGGCCAGCCCCAGGTGCCGGATCGCCAGGCCGCCGACGACCGCGCCCAGGCCGATGCCCGCGTTGGCGGCCGACACGTTCATGGTTCCCGCGAAGGCCTGCGCCTGGGGTGCGGCCTTCATCACGCGCACCTGGTTGACCGGAAACAGCGCGGTGTATGCAATGCCCCATGCGGCCAGGGCCACGACCAGCCAGACGAAGGTGCCGCCCGCCGCTGCGGCCGCACCCGCCATGCCCAGCCCCAGCAGCACGGTGAAGAAGACGGTCGCGCGCAAGGGCGAGCGGTCCATCATCTTTCCGGCCAGCGCATTGCCCACCAGGCCCACCGCGCCGAAAGCCATCAGCCACCAGCCCACCTGCGCCGGTGCGACGCCCGCGCTCTTTTCAAGGGTTTCGGCCAGGTAGGTGTAGGCGGTGAACATGGCCGTGAACACGACCACCGACAGCGCCACGTGCCACTGGAACGCAGGCTCCCGCAGGATGCGCATTTGCTGGCCGATGCGCATGCGCTCGGGCCGGGCCTGCGCCGGCATGCAGGCGGCCAGCAACACGGCCGTCAGCAGCGAGAGCAGCGCAAAGGCCCAGAACGCGCCGCGCCAGCCGATGGTGCCCGCGGCCAGCGTGCCGAGCGGAATGCCGAAGAGCAACGCCGCCGTGATGCCCAGGTAGACCCGGGCGACCGCCGTGCCGGCCATGGCCGGCTTCACCAGCCGCGTGGCCGCCTCGCTCGCCGTGCCCCAGAACACCGGCAGCAGCAGCGCGGGAATGAAGCGCGCGACGCCGAGCACCCACAGGTTCGGCGCCATCGCCGCCAGGGCGTTGGCGAAGGCGAAGACAACCATGATCGCGATGAACAGCCGCTTGCGGTCCAGGTGCGACAGCAGCAGGGTGAGCGGCGGGCCGAACAGCATCACGGTGAACGCGAACAGCGTGACCAGCTGGCCGGCCAACGGCACCGACACGCCGAGGTCGGCCGCCATGGCCGGCAGCAGCCCGACGATCAGGAATTCGGTGGACACGATCACGAAGGCCGCGACGGCCAGGATCACGATCGACAGCATGCCGCCCGCTTTCTGGGCGGCCGCGCCGGTGCGCTGGGGCGATGAACCGAGGGAAGGGGAGGAGGGCTGTATCGGCATACGGATTCTGGGAAACCCTGAGCTTATTCGCGATGAGAAAGATCGTTGGAGATAAGATTTCCAGCTATTACTTCCCCAATTTCCCGAATAGAGCCCATGAACCCCACCGAACGCCTCAAGGGCATCGAAGCCTTTGTCTGCACCGCCGACGCGGGCAGTTTCGTGGGTGCGGCGCAGCGGCTGCACCTGACCGCCTCGGCCGTCAGCAAGGGCGTGGCGCGGCTGGAGCAGCGCCTCGGCGCGCGGCTGTTCGAGCGCACCACGCGCAGCCTCGCGCTCACCGAGGCCGGCAAGGTCTATTACCGGACCTGCGCGATGGTGCTCGGCGAGCTCGAGGCGGCCGAGATCGTGCTGGCGACCGAGCGCCAGAGCGAGCCCGCGGGCAAGGTCCGGCTCGAACTGCCGGTCTCGTTCGGGCGGCTGCGGGTGCTTCCCTTGCTGCGCCCGATGGTGGAGCGCCATGCCCAGCTGCGCCCGCACCTGTCGTTCTCCGACCGGTTCGTGGACCTGGCGGAAGACAACGTCGACATTGCCGTGCGCATCGGCGGCCCGGTGCCCGCGGCGGCGACGCTGGGCTACAGGCAACTCGGGCTGGAGCGGCTGATTTTCTGCGCGGCGCCTTCGTACCTGGCCGCGCGCGGCACGCCCACGAGCCTGGACGATCTGGCCGGGCACGACCTGGTCGTGTACGGCCGGGGCGACGGCCGCATCAGCCCATGGCTGTTCTCCACGCCGGGCCAGCCGGTCGAGCAGCGCGCGGTCGACGCACGGCTGGTGGTGGGGCATGGCGAGGCATTGGCGTCGGCCGTGACGGCGGGCTGGGGCATCGGGCAACTGGCCACGTGGCTCATCACGGACGAACTCGCCAGCGGCGCGTTGGTCGAGCTGCTGCCCGAGGCGTCGACCGACGGACTTCCGCTCAGCCTGGTGTGGCTGCGCAGCCGGCAGTCGCTGGCGAAAGTGAGTGTGCTGGTCGAGCGGTTGAGCGCGGTGTTGAAGATCCGCTGACCGGCGCGCGCCACATTTTCTGAGCCATTTGTATCGAATACGATAAATTTCTAAAAACTTATCGAATACGCAACTTGCTTGATTGTTGTGAATACGATAAGTTATGCATTCAAACACCGAATACGCAACGCCATGAGCACCTCCCTCGAACTCGCGCAACGCCTGGAAGCCGCCCGCCTCGCCAGCGGGTTGACGCGCCAGCAGCTCACCGAGCAGGCCGGCGTCAGCCGCCAGGCCGTCTACCGGCTGTTCAAGGGCAACGACGTGCAGGTGTCGACCCTTCTGGCCGTGATGGAGGTGCTGCAGCTCGACCTGGCGACCGTGCCCAGGGCGCTCAAGCGCGGGCTCCCGGAACTCGACCTTTCCGATGCGGCTTCGCCTCCAGACCAAACCGGCGCCGTGCCCGTGGCGCCCGCTGGCGCGTCGCCGCATGTGCTGTCGGCGGTGCAACGGCGGCTGGCCAGCCTGAAGGAGGGCGCGGCTGCTCCCGCCGCGCGAAAGGCCCGCCCATGAACGTGCCCGTTCTCGTGATCAAGCTGTACGGCCGGCGCATCGGCTGCCTGTTCAAGTACGCGCAGCCCGCCTCGCCGCCCGTCATGCGTTTCGTCGCCGACGAGGGCTACGCCCGGCTTGCGTGGGACGACGCCGACGTGCTCTCGGAGTCCATGCGCGCGGCCGACCCGGCGCAGCAGCAATCGTTCTGGCTCGACGTGACCCGGCCCGAATTCAACACGGTGCTGGGCGGCAAGGGCGACTACCAGCTGCCGCCGTTCTTCCAGAACCTGCTGCCCGAAGGCGTGTTCCGCCGCTTCGTGGCCGAGGAGGCCGACATCGATCCGCTGGACCACATGGGCATGATCGCGGCCTGCGGCAAGAACATGCCGGGCGCGGTCACCGCGGAGTGGGAAGACATCTCGCGTGCCACGCTGCAGCGCCTGGTCACGCAGAACCAGGACGCGCTCGAGGCCTCGGTGTGGGCCGAGCCGTTCCAGGACGCGCTGTCGATCTCCGGCGTGCAGCCCAAGATCGGCGTCAACAAGAACGCCGAGGGCCGCTTCGTGGGCCGCACGTCCCAGGGCGACGCCGCCATCATCGCCAAGCTGCCGTCGTCCGAGTACGCGCGCATGCCGCAGCTCGAGAACCTGGCCATGACGCTGGCGGGGCTGGCCGGGGTCGATGTGTGCCGCTTCGAGCTGGTGCCCATGTCGGCGCTGGCCGCACCGCACCGCTACGACCTGGGCGACGAGGTGGACGGCCAGTTCCTGGCCGTGACCCGCTTCGACCGCGACGTGGCCGACCGGCGCGCCAAGGTCCACTTCGAAGACTTCGCGCAGGTCTTCGGCGTGCCGCCGGAGCAGAAGTACACCGAGTCCTACCTGGCGATTGCAGCGGTGCTGCTGAGCCTGCCCGAATGCGCAGAGGCGGCGGTGCACGAACTGCTGCGCCGCATCGAGGTCAACGAGCTGCTCGGCAATGCGGACATGCACCTGAAGAACATCGGGCTGCTCTACCGCGACCGGCACCACGCCGAGCTCGCGCCGGCCTACGACATCACCGCGACCGTGCTCTACAACGGAGCCCGCGGCCATGCGCTGCGGCTCACACCGAGCGCCGGAAAGCAGCATGAAGACGCCATCCTGAGCCCCGCGCGGCTGCAGGCGTTCTGCAACGAACTGGGCCTTCAGGTCGCGGGCGCGGCCAAGGTGGTCCGCGACACGGCGGCGGAGGCGGCCCGGCAGTGGCTGGCGCCGATCCTGGCCAGCGGCCTCACGCCCCGCCAGAAGCTGCAACTGCTCACGCGCCTGGCGAACCACCCGCACCTGCGGCAGGCGGCGAAGCGGCTTCGCCGCCCCGAGCTGCTCGAGGCCTGGGACGAGGCCGTGCGGTCGATGGGGCCAGGCGGCGCCTGATCTGCCCAGGGCGAACCCGAGGCTCAGTGCTCCAGGGGCGCATGCAGCACCGCATTCGCCCCTGAACCCGCCGACCCGGCGGGTGCCACCGCCGCCACATGTGGCGCCACAAGCGGCGCCACATCCGCCAGCGTGTGCACCGGCGCGCAGCGCCCATAGGTGTCGTCGAAGCGCACGATGTCGTCCTCGCCCAGGTAGCCGCCGGTCTGCACCTCGATGACCTCCAGCGTCGTCTTGCCCGGGTTCTCCAGCCGGTGCACGGCGCCCGAGGGCAGGTAGATCGATTCGTTCTCGCGCACCAGCGTCACCACGCCGTCGCAGGTGGCCTTGGCCGTGCCCTGCACCACGATCCAGTGTTCGGCGCGGTGGTGGTGCATCTGCAGCGACAGCTTGGCGCCGGGCTTGACGGTCAGGCGCTTGACCTGGAAGCGCTCGCCGTTGTCCACGCTGTCGTACGCGCCCCAGGGCCGCACCACGCGGCGGTGTTCGGTCGCCTCGGCGCAGCCGTCCAGCGAGAGCTTGCGCACCACGTCGGCCACCTGCTCGGCGCAGCCCGCGCCGGCCACCAGCACGGCGTCGGGGGTGTCCACGATGATCAGGCCGTCGGTGCCCAGCGCCACCACCTGGCGGTGCGGCGCATGGATGAAGGTGTTGCGCGAGTTCAGCGCGCGGGCCTTGCCGCTCAGGCGGTTGCCCGACTCGTCGGCCGGGTGCAGCGTGGCCACCGCGCTCCAGCTGCCGACGTCGCTCCACATGCCTTCGAACTTCACCACGGCGATGTCCTTGTGCTTTTCGAGCACGGCGTAGTCGATGCTGTCGCTGCGGCAGGCCTGGAAGGCCGCGCTGTCCAGCCGCAGGAAGCTGCCGTCGGGAGCCACCGCCGCCGTGGCGCGCTCGCAGGCCAGCAGGATGTCGGGCGAATGCCCGCGCAGCGCCGCGATCAGCGTGCGCGCCTGCACCAGGAAAATGCCCGCGTTCCAGCTGTAGCCGCCATGCAGCAGCAGGGTTTGCGCCACGTCGGCGGTGGGCTTTTCCACGAAGCGCACCACGGCCTGGCTGTGCCCGTCGCCCGACGGCTGGCCGGCCTCGATGTAGCCGTAGGCCGTGCTCGGAAAACTCGGCACCACGCCGAAGGTGACGATTTTTCCGGCCAGCGCCGCTTCGACGCCGGCGCGCACGGTGCGCGCGAACAGCGCCGCATCGGGGATGTGGTGGTCCGACGGCGCGAACAGCAGCAGGTCTTGCGGCGCGGCCAGCAGCGCGGCGCAGGCCATGGCCGCGGCCGTGTTGCGCGCCACCGGCTCCAGGATCTGCCGGCCCGTGGTGTGTGCGGCCTCGACCGTTTCCTTCACCATGAAGCGGTGGTCTTCCGCCGCGATGCAGGTGATGTCGGGGTTCAGCGCGCTCAGGCGCTCCAGCGTCATCTGCAGCAGGCTCTTGCCGCCGATGAGCGGCGCGAACTGCTTGGGCAGCGCCTTGCGGGACAACGGCCACAGGCGCGTGCCGCTGCCGCCGCAAAGAACCACGGGGTGGATGGGGGTGTTGTTCATGGTCGCCTGCTGTGGAAGTACGGGGGTGTGGGTGTAGGGGAAGGAGGCGTGCTCAGATCAGCCCGGAGTACGCCGCATAGCTCACGGCCTGCGCGCGCGAATGCACGTGCAATTTCTTGTAGATGTTCTTGATGTGGGCGTTGACGGTCTGCCCCGAAATGCCCAGCTGGGTGCCGATTTCCTCGGTGACATGGCCGCGTGCCACGAAGCGCAGCACCTCGCATTCGCGCGCCGTGAGCGTGGCCTCGCGCTGGGGCGCCTCCGCCGAGGGCGGCGCGCCGCCGGGCCGGTGGCTCAGCCGTGCAAGCAGCCGGCGCGCCAGCCGCGGCGTGATGGCCGCGCCGCCGTTCACCACCTGCAGCACGGCCTGCGCAAAGCTCTGCAGCCACGCGTCCTTCAGCAGGTAGCCGGTGGCGCCGAGCTCGAAGGCCTGCAGCACGTGGGCTTCGTCCTCCAGCGCGGTGATGACGATGACCTCGGCGGTGCTGTTGAGCTTGCGGGCCTCGCGGATCAGGTCGAAGCCGGTGCCGTCGCCCAGCCGCAGGTCGACCATGAGCACGTCGAACTCGTGGGTGGCGATCAGCCGGCGCCCGTCGCGCAGGGTGCCGGCCTGGCCTTCGAGCTGGATGCGCAGGTCCGACAGCAGTTCCTGCGCGATCACTCGGCGCATGAACTCGTCGTCGTCGACCAGCAACACGCGCACGGGCGAGTCCTGCTGTCCGGTCAGGAAGCCGGGCCACAGGGGCGCCGCCGGCGGCAGGATGCCTGGCGGATACCCCGAACGACCGTCGGTCTGCTCACCAAAGGATTGCGATGCGTTGTCAGACATTGGAGTGCCCCAGGTTGGATGTGTGGAAGCGCGGCATGTCCGCGGCGAAGACGGGGACGGCCCCGGCATCGGGTGCCCAGGCGGGCTGTATCTGCGGCGGCACCGGGTCGTCGAAGCCGTGCGGGTTGGTGGCCTGCCAGCGCCAGCTGTCGGCGCACATCTGGTCGAGGTCGCGCTGTGCGTGCCAGCCGAGCACCTCGCGCGCGCCCCGCGCGTCGGCCCAGTAGGCCGGTGCGTCGCCGGCGCGGCGCGGGCCCAGGCGCATGGCGATGCGCCGGCCGCTTGCGCGTTCGAACGCGGCGACCACCTCCAGCACGGAGGCGCCGCGGCCGGTGCCGAGGTTGCTCGTCAGCAGGCCCGGGCTGTGCACGGCGTGGCGCAGTGCCGCCACATGGCCTTCGGCCACGTCCATCACGTGCACGTAGTCGCGCACACCGGTGCCGTCGACGGTGTCGTAGTCGGTGCCGTGCACCAGCAGGTAGTCGCGCTCGCCCACGGCCACCTGCGAGATGTAGGGCATGAGGTTGGCGGGCGGGCCGTGCGGGCGCTCGCCGAGCAGGCCGCTTTCATGCGCGCCCACGGGGTTGAAGTAGCGCAGGCAGGCCACGCCCCAGCGCGGGTCGGCGTGGGCCAGGTCGGCCAGCACGCTTTCCACCATGGCCTTGGTGCGGCCGTAGGGGTTGACGGCAGCGCAAGGCGCGCTCTCTGGAATGGGGGAGTGCTGCGCGTCGCCGTAGACCGTGGCGGACGAAGAGAACACCAGCGTGCGCACGCCGGCGCGCGCCATGGCCTGCACCAGCGTCAGCGTGCCGGCCAGGTTGACGTCGTAGTAGCTCACCGGGTCGGCCACCGATTCGCCCACTGCCTTCAGGCCCGCGAGGTGCACCACCGCGCGGATCGCCGGGTCCGCGAGCACGCGGCCGAGCAGGGCCGTGTCGCGCACGTCGCCGCGCACCAGCAGCGGCGCCACGCCGGTGATGCAGGCCACCCGCTGCAGCGAACGCGCGTCGCTGTTGACGAGCGAATCGAGTACCACCGGCTGGTAGCCCGCCTCGATCAGCGCCACGCAGGTGTGGCTGCCGATGAAGCCGGCGCCGCCGGTTACCAGGATCTTGTCGCGAAGGCGCATGGTCGGTGCTCCAGGAGTTGGGGTGGGTCAGCCGACGGCCACGCAGCGCTGCAGCTCGCGTTCGAGCCGCTGCAGGATGGCGTCCTGGTCAAGTGCGGACTCGGCGAAACGCCGGCCCGCCGCGCCCATTTCCTCGCGCGTCTGGCGCGACATGGCGAGCTGCTCGATGGCGTCGGCCAGCGCCGCCGCGTCGCCGGGCGGCACCACCATGCCGCGGCCCGACACCACGTTGCTCAGCTCGGTGCCGGCATGCGCGGTGACGATCACGGCGCGCCCGCTGGCCAGCATGCCGCCCAGCTTGGAGGGCATGACGAGGTCGGCGGCGTCGGCGCGCTGCGGCAGCACGTGGATGTCGGCCATGCCCAGCAGCTCGTTGAGCCGCTCGGCCGGCTGCAGGTCGAGGAAGTGCACGTTGGCCAGGCGCACGCACGCGTCCTTCAGCGACTCGCGGCTCGGGCCGTTGCCGCAGAACACGAAGTGGATGTCGTGCGAGCACGCCAGCAACTGCGCCGCCTCGGCCAGCAGTTCGATGCCCTGCTTGCTGCCCAGGCTGCCCGAATACAGCACCACCACCGCGTCCTGCGCAATGCCCAGCGCGGCGCGGTAGCCGTCGGGCGAGGTGTTGGCCGGCGTGGGGTGGATGGACTTCACATCCACCCAGTTGGGAAACAGCACCACGCGGCTGTCGGCCACGCCCTTGCCGCGGGCCTTGTCGACCATGGCGGCGGAAATGGTGGACACCCGGCTGAACTTGCCCAGCAGCCAGTGCTCGGCCGAGCGCGCGAAGCGCTGCACCCGCTCGCCGCTGAGCAAACCCAGGCCGAAGGCGGCGTCCACCTCGTAGTCCTGGATGTGCAGCCACGACTTGATGCCCGCCATCTTGGAGAAGAACAGCACCGAGGGCGCGCAGAACAGCGGCGGCTCCACCACGAACACCACGTCGGGCTTCCAGCGCATCTGCGCGAACAGCAGCGGAATGCTCGACAGCATGAACGAGAACAGGTGCGCCATGCGCGCCAGCGTGCGCGGCTTCTTCGGCACCCAGGTGGGCGCGCGCCACACCGTGATGCCGTTCCACACCGTCTTGCGGTAGCGCCAGGCCGAGTAGCCGTCGAACACCGACCACTGCGGAAAGAAGGGCGGCGCGGCGATCACGCGCACGTCGTGCCCGCGCGCGTGCAGCCACTGCGCCATTTCTCCCGAGTACTTGCCGATGCCGGCCAGCTCGGGAGTGAAGTTCATCGAGTAGAGAAGAATTTTCACTTGAGTGACCTCGCGCGCAGCAGCCGTTGAATGGGAAAGAAGCCGAACACAAGGCGCATGCGCGTCTCGTACAGCACGAAGTCGGACACGCAGGCCAGCAGGAACACGTAGTGCGGCTTGCCGGGAAACAGCACGATCACCACGCCGTACGAGAGGAAGCGCAGCGCCACCTCCAGCAGCGCCCAGCGGCCGAGCGAGCCCATCGAGGTCTTCAGCGACAGCACCATCTCGTGGTGGATGGTGTAGGTGCGCAGCAGGAAGTACGGCGCAATGCAAAGGAAGATGCTGCGGGCCTCGTCGCCCAGCTTGAGCAGCGGCGCGGCCACCGCCATGACGCACCCGAGCCCGACGAACAGGCCGCAGCCGAGCAGGAACGAATGGCGCGCCAGCGCCAGCTGGGCGTCGCCGAAGTGCCGGGGGTCGGCCTCCAGCATCGCCCGGGTCTTGGTGAACAGGAAGGCCTGCACGAACTGCGACGGCGCTTCGGCCAGCAGGAAGGCGATCTTGAAGGCGCCCACATAGCCCAGCGGCATGAAGTACGCCACCACCAGCAGGTCCGACTTGCGCAGCAGGAACATGAGCAGCGAGTACACCGTGGCGCTGCCCTGCGACGCCAGGCCGATGGCGGCCCGCCCGGCCGGCGGCGCCGCGCCGTTGCCCGGCAGGCCGATGGCCGTGCACACGACCACCAGCGCGAACAGGTTGATGAGCAGCAGGTGTGCCACGCCCAGGTCGAACTTCAGCGCCGCGCACAGGCCCACGCCCGCCACCAGGATGGTCGAGCGGATGCCGGCCTCCAGGTTGAGCAGGCCCGCATGCCCGAGGCCGCGGCTGAACGACAGCCGCAGGCTGTTGAACGAGAAGATCGCCAGCGTGGCGACCACCAGCGCGAACGGCGCGTCGCCCACCGGCAGGCGCTGCACCGCCAGGATCACCGTGACCAGCACGGCGGCCAGCGGCAGGCCGATGGCCAGCGTGCGCACCACGTCGCCGCGCGTCACACCCGGCGTGCCGTGCGCGCCGGCCGGCCCGCTGGCCGCGTGGCGCGAGAACAGCAGCGAGCTGCCCAGCGTGCCCAGCACCAGCGCCACCTCGATGACCGACTGGTACACCGAGTACTCGCCAAAGCGCGCAGGCGGAATGGTCGCCGCCATCAGGAACACGGCCACGAAGCCCGACAGGTACACATACAGCCGCGAAGCCAGCGCGCCCAGGCCCGACAGCCAGGCCATGCGGGCGCCGGGCAGGGCGAGGGAGGGGCTGAAGGGTTTCATGGCGTCGCTGCGGCGGGTCACTTGCCGGTCGATGCGTGGACCACGCGGCGCGTGTCGAACAGCCGGCGCGCGAACGCGGCAGCCCTGAACACGTAGTTCTTGCCGCGACGCGCCATCTGCAGCGCGTAGGTCACGGCCGCCACGGTGTGCATGTGGCCGCGCAGCGCATAGGGCATGGCCATCTTGGCGCTGCCTTGGAAGTGCAGCGCGACCACGCGCGTCATTTCCCCGGCTTCGGTGGTCAGCCAGGCCTTGCCGTCGCTGTAGGTGATGCGCTTGGCGCCGCCGCGAACCCTGAACTCCCGCGGCAGCAGGTTCTGCATGCCGTTGATGTTGTGGTCGATGACGGTGCCGCCCAGGACGCGGTTGATGGGCGCATCGTTGCCCGTGGTGCGCGCCCACAGGTAGAGCAGCGTCATGTCGGACACACCGCCGCGCACGCCGCGCGCGGCGAAGCGCGCGGCAATCTCGCGCAGCTTGCGACGACCCGACGGCGTGGCGTAGCTGTCGAGCACATAGGCCACGAAGCGGCGCAGGCCGTTGGCGGTCCAGTAGCTCACGTGCGGCGAGATCTGGCAGGGGTTCCAGCCGTCGGCCGACTGCATGGAGGAGCCCGAGAAATCGGCCTTGCCCACCAGGCTCGCAATGTGCGCGGCGGCGCCCTGGAACAGCAGCACGTCGCTGTCGATCAGCACGAACTCGCGCACGTCCGGGCTGGATTCCAGAAACTGCGCTAGGAGAAAGTAGCGCCGAAAGCAGATCTTTTCGAACTCGGCGGAGTTGCTCGACAGGTGCACGTACGACTTGCAGAAGCGTTCGTAGCTCGCGCCGGCGTCGGTCTGCGACAGCACGAGCAGCTGTTCCTCGGCCAGCACCGCCGATTCACGGCACAGCGCGAGCGTCTTGTTCTGGCGGTCTTCCACGACGATGAAGGGCAGGGAGGGTTTCATGGCGTTTGAGGGGGTGGTTTCTTGAAATGGACGTGTGACAGGATTTCGTGGGTGTTCAGGGCTTGCGCGAGGTCACGCTCTTCAGCAGCGCGACGTGCGCGGGCATGAAGCGGCCGGTGGCGTCCACGGGCATGTCCAGCGTGACGAGCCCGCGCGCGGCGGCGGCCTCGGAGATCCAGTTGCGCAACTGCCCGGCGGTGAAGCGCGCCGGCGCCTCGCGGCCCCAGGAGGCGGTGAGCGGCGTGAGCAGGTGGAACATCAGCTCCGAGGGCGGCGCCGCGGGGTGCGCCGGCGGCTCCATGTATTCGCCCGCCATCAGGTTCTGGCAGGGCACCGACTTCAGGCTGAAGCGCTGCGCGCCTTCGCCGGCGTTGAAGGCCAGCAGGCGGTTGGCCGCGCCGCTGCGCGCGGCGCCGCACAGCTGCTCCCAGCCGGCCGTCGTCACGCCCGTGGTGTTGTAAGTGCCGTCGAACCACCAGCCGGCGGCCAGCGGACCGTAGTGCTCCGACCAGTCGCGGATCACGCTGGACCACGCGGCGATGAACCTGGCCGGCGGCGGCTGCTGCTCGTTCACGTCGCCCAGGCAGTCCATCAGGTAGCGGTCGGACTGCGGGGCGCGAAACGGCAGGTACAGGATCATCGCGATGCCGCGGCTTCGCAGGGCCTGGCCGATCTCCAGCGGCAGGTCGCGCGGCGAGCGGTTCTTCGCGCTGGCGGGGCACAGCACCTCGAGCGCGGAGTTGGGCGCGATGTACTGGCCATTGTTCTGCCCGAGCGTCAGGATGAGGTGCGACACCCGCATCTCCGCGAGCTGGTTCGCGAAGGACTCGACGTCGAAGCGCATCACCTCGCGGATGCTTTGCTTGTCGGGCAGGTAATGCACCATCACGCCGAGGCCGGGCACGGGCGCGCCGGCCGGCTGGGCTTGCAGGGCCTGTTGCTGCTGCGCTGTAGCCGTTCCCTTCGGCGGGGTCTGGGGGGCCTCCGGCGCTTTCGGCTGCGCGATCACCGCCACCAGCGCCGCCCCGAAGAGCAACGCCGCGACCACGCGAACCATCACGGCGGGAAAGGTCTTCATGGCAGCGCCCCGGTGAACGACAACGCGCCGCGCTTGAGCGTGAGGTAGCGCCCGGCCACCGCCGCCGGAGCGCAGGTGGCCGCATGCGGCCAGGCCGGGCGGGTGCGTTCGTGGCGCGCCAGGTACTTCGCGAGCTGGTAGGCGTCGCTGGACGCGCTGCCCACGAAGAAGCCATAGCCCGCGAAAAGCTCGCGGTGCACGGGAATGTCCGACAGCAGCAACGGCACGCCCAGCGTGGCCGCCTCGGCCGCCGAAAGGTTGAAGCCCTCGAAGGTCGACAACGAGATGAACGCCGTGGCGCCCAGGTACAGCCGCATCAGCTCGTCGCGCGACACCAGCCCCCGGTGCCGCACGGCGCCGCGCACCTCGGGCGCCAGCGCGGCCACCATGCGCTCGACGTCGGCCGCGCCGTTGCCGGTGATGTCCAGGTAGTCGACCAGGCCCGCGCGCTTCATGCGTTCGAACAGCGCCAGGATGCCGCCGAAGTTCTTGTGCGGGTAATAGTGGTAGGCCGCGATCAGGTAGCGCTCGTGGGGCGCCGCGGCCGGTGACTCAGCCGGTGCGGCAGGAGGCACCGCGACGGCGCGCAGCACGTCCACCGGATTGAAGATCACCGCCGGATGCGCGCAGCGCCCGAAGTGCCGCTCGAAGTCTTGCTGGCTGCTCTTGCTGATGAACACCACGTCCGCTTCGCTGCGCGCCGCGCGCCACAGGTTCCAGTCCAGGAACAGGCGCTTGGCGCGCCCGAAGTACTGCGGATAGGCCTTGTACTGGAGGTCGTGCACGATGGTGACCGAATCGCGATGGCGCCCCAGCAGCGTGAACGGCAGGAAGTAGTTCGGAAACACCGAGACCACGCGCTCGCCCGCGAGCAGCGCGCGCAGCCGGTGGAAGTTGTAGAGCAGCGTGTCCAGCACGAAGCGGCTGAGCTTCAGGCGCTGCGCCGCTGCATAGATGCGCGGGTGGCGTTCGCTGACCGCCTCGACCCGGTCGTCGCGCGACAGCCGCATGTTGCGCAGCAGCACCTCGGACACGTTCAGCACACCGCCGGCCGCCTTGTTCAGGCGGATGGTGTCGTAGTACAGGTAGGTGGCCATGTGTGCGCCCTCAGACGTTCGGCAGATCGCGCCGCACCGCGCGCAGCGCGACGCGCCGCGGCTGCCGGCCGCGCGAACTCAGCACCCCGGCGATCAGCGCCGCGATCAGGCCCGAGGCCGCGAAGGGCCCCCAGCCGAGGATGGGGCCGCGCATGAATGGCACGTAGGCCGCCAGCAGCACCAGGGCCGCCAGGTAGGAGCCCGACAGCGGGCCGTTCGGATCGACGGCGCGGTCGGCCCAGCGAAAGCCCGCGGAAATCGCCAGGCCCAACAGCGCGGGTCCTGCCAGGCCGAAGTCGAAGTAGGCCGTGGTGAACGGCGGCAGCGACAGGTTGCTCTGCGAGAAGTTGCCCAGGATGGCCGACCAGCCGAGCGGGTCGAAGTCGGGGAACATCTTCAGGTCGCGCGGCAGGAAGAAGGACACGGCCGAGAGCAGGTAGCGGCCCCAGCCCAGGTCGGGAATGGGCGCGCGTTCCAGGATGCCGGCCACCACGTACTGGGCGTCGAAGTCCTGGCTGAACGGAAAGGTCGTGAGCTCCTCGCCCCACAGGCTGCCGCGCGAGATCAGGTTCAGCACCGGGCCCAGGCCCGCGATGGCGCCGAACACCACCCCGGCCAGCAGCCAGCGCCGCCCGCGCCCGAAGGCGTGGATGAGCAGCGGGAGCAGCCCGATCAGCAGCACCTGGCGCGCGGTGTTCACCGGGTTGGCCGCAATCAGCGCCAGGCCGCCCGCCAGGCCCGCCGCGCACCAGGCCCACAGCGTGCGGCTGCGCACCGCGTGGATCGCCAGTGCCACGAAGCACACCAGCACGATCAGCTTGGGCAGCGTGGAATAGAAGATGAGGTCGACCGGCACGCTCTCTTCGTCGCCCACGACGCCGCGCGCCACGAAATTCAGATCGGGCCGCACCAACAGCACCGCGAAGGCGGACAGCGAGCAGCTCACCAGCAGCAGCACCGGGTGCGCCGCGCCCGCGGGATGCGCGCCGACGTACCGGTGCACCCGCACCGGCACATCGGGCACGCCCAGCCGCGCGGCCTCCACGCCGGCCATGTACAGCAGCAGCAGCATCAGCGCCTGCGTGTGCGCCGCGGTGCCCAGCACGCCCGCGTCCCAGAACCCGACGTCGCTCGCGATCTGCATCGCCGGTGCGACCGAGAAGTACGTGAGGATCGCCGCGTAGTGGATCAGCAGAAACACGCTGGCGCCCGGGGCGCCCAGCATCGACAGCTGCACCAGCGACAGCGCGGCCACCGCCGCGTAGCCCCACACCGGGTCGACCAGGCCGCACAGCAGCGCGCAAACGATGCCGGACCAGAAGGAAAGGGTTCGCATGGTGGGCCTGTCGGATAGTGGGGAACGTACGGGGCGTGCAGCTGATCAGGCGTGCGCGGGGGCCTGAAGGTGCTCGGGCTCCTCGATCGGCCGGATGGCCTTCTGGTAGTCCGCATAGGTGCGGCGCAGCCCCTCGGCCAGCGTCACCTTCGCGTGCCAGCCGAGGGTGGCCGCGCGCGACACGTCCAGCAGCTTTCTCGGAGCGCCGTCGGGCTGCGCGAGGTCGTAGCGGATGCTGCCGGTGTAGCCCACCACCTCGCGGATCAGCTCGGTGAGTTCGGCAATGGACACGTCGATGCCGGTGCCCAGGTTGATGTGGCCGCGCATGGCGTCGGTCTGCTGCTCGTACTCGGCGCGCGAGAGGTTCATCACCTCGAGGCAGCCCTCGACCATGTCGTCCACGTAGAGGAACTCGCGCCGCGCGCGGCCGCTGCCCCAGATCAGCACGCTGGGTGCATTGCTGATCTTCGCCAGGTGGAAGCGCTGCACCAGCGCGGGCACCACGTGGCTGTTTTCCAGGTGGTAGTTGTCGCCGGGGCCGTACAGGTTGGTCGGCATCACGCTGCGGTAGTCGATGCCGTGCGTCGCGCCGTACTGGCGGTTGTAGCTTTCGCACAGCTTGAGCCCGGCGATCTTGGCGATCGCATAAGGTTCGTTGGTGGGTTCCAGCCGGCCGTTGAGCAGGTACTCCTCGCGGATCGGCTGCTCGGCCAGGCGCGGGTAGATGCAGCTGGAGCCGAGGAACAGCAGCCGCTTCACGCCCGCCACGAAGGCCTGGTGCGTGACGTTGGTGGCAATGACCAGGTTCTCGTAGATGAACTGCGCGGGATAGGTCATGTTGGCGTGGATGCCGCCCACCTTGGCCGCTGCCAGGTAGACCTGATCGATCTGCTCCGTGGCGAAGAAACGCGCCACGCCTGCCTGGTCGAGAAGGTCGAGTTCGGTGCGCGTTCGCGTGACCACGTCGTGGCCCAGCTCGCTCAGGCGACGCGTGGCCGCCTGACCCACCATGCCGCGGTGACCTGCAACAAAGATACGCATAGGAGCTTTCGGTGAAGAGGTTGAAGAAACGAGGGAGACAAAATCGAAGGAGGGCGGCCTAGCGCGACCCGCGCGCGCCGGTCACCACGCCGAAGGTCTTCAGCAGGATCGAGAGGTCGCGCCACAGCGACAGCCGCGCCACGTACTCCGCGTCCATGGCGGCGCGGCGGCGGTAGCTGATCTCGTTGCGTCCGCTGATCTGCCACAGGCCGGTGATGCCCGGGCGCACGGCGCAGTAGTGCACCCAGTAGTCGCCGTACAGGTCCTTCTGCGTGAACATGCAGGGGCGCGGGCCGACCATGCTCATGTCGCCCTTGAGCACGTTCCAGAACTGCGGGAACTCGTCGATGCTGTACTTGCGAAGGATGGCGCCGAAGCGGGTGATGCGCGGGTCGTTCTGCAGCTTCTGGTAGACCGCCCATTCGCGCCGCGCGGCCTCGTTCTCGCGCAGGTGGCGCGCCAGCACCGCGTCCGACTCCGCCACCATCGAGCGGAACTTGTAGAACTTGAACACCTTGCCGTCCTTGCCGTAGCGCGGCTGCATGTAGATGGCCGGCCCGCCCGAGGTGAGCAGCACGCCGAGCCAGATGAGCGCATAGGCCCAGCCGAAGAACAGGAAGAACGAGCCGGCCATCAGGATGTCGGCCGCGCGCTTGGCATGGCGCAGCCAGGCCGCGCCGCCGAGCGGGCCGTACGCGGGCGTGTTGGCCGCGGCCGCGGCGCCGCCGGCCGCGCTGTCGGCGCCCTGCCGCGTGGAGGAGGTCGATCGAAGCGTGTTCATGACGCGGCGTGCTCCGGCTCGATGCGCTTGGGCATGACGGTGTCGGCCGTGTCGATGGCATACGAGGGCTCGCGGCGCGCCGGCGCATAGCCGTAGTAGCCGTAGCTGTAGCTGCGGTGCTGGCGTTGCGAGGTGTCCACCGCGTTGAACACCACCCCGTGGAATGCGGCGCCCACATGGGCCAGCCGCTTGGCGCTTTCCACCAGCTCGCCCATTTCGCTGGCGTCGGCGCGCGCCACCAGCAGCAGGGTGCCCATGATGGGCGCCATCTCGGCGGTCTCGGTGGCCACCAGCGTGGGCGGCGCGTCGACGACCACCACGTCGTAGCGCGCCGACAGGGTCTGCAGCGTGTGCGTGAACACCTCGCTGGCCAGCAGGCCGGCCGGGTCCGCATGCGGCTTGCCGGAGGTCATCACGTCCAGGTGCGGCAGCACATGATGGTGAATGGCCTGCTCCAGCGGCACGCCGCCGGCAATGACGTCGGACAGGCCGTCCTTGCGCAGCAGGCCGAACTCTTCGCTCAGGCTGCCGCGGTGCATGTCGGCGTCGATCAGCAGCACGCGCTTGCCGGAGGCGGCCAGCAGGGTGGCGAAGTTCGACGACACGAAGGTCTTGCCCGCGCCGGCCGTGGCGCTGGCGATCAGGATGCGGTTGTTCGGCGCGCCGTGCATCACGTGCTTCAGCGCGGTGCGCAGCCGGCGCAGGCCGTCGAGCGCCGGGTCTTCCACGTGCAGCGCGGCCAGCACCTTCACGCCCGGCTTGCCGGCGCGGATGGCGCGGTCGAGCACGCGCTGCTGGCTGCTCAGCGCGATGGTGCTGTACACGCTCAGGCCCGTGACGGCCTCGATGTCCTCGGGGCTGGCGATGGAGCGGCGCAGGTTCTTGCGCGCCATGGCCGCGGCGCCGCCGAAGAACAGGCCCGCCGCCAGCGCCAGCGCCACGACGATCAGCGGCTTGGGGCGCACCGGCTTCTCCGCCACCAGCGCCTGGTCGAGCACGCGCACGTTGGCGACCTTGCCTTCCTTGGCCAGGCGCATCTGCAGCGAGCTGTTCAGGAGCGTGGCGTACAGGTCGGTGTTGACCTTGATGTCGCGCTGCATGCGCAGCGAGTTCTGCTGCATCATGGGCATGCGGCGGATGCGCCCCTCGACGCCGCCGAGTTCCTTCTTCAGCGAGGAGATCTGCGTGTCCAGCGTCACCACGGCAGGGTGCTTGGCCGTGAAGTTGCCCATGAGGTCGAGCCGCTTCTGCTTGGCGTCGAGCAGCTTGGCCTGCAGGTCGACGCTCTGGGCCAGCGCATTGCGCGCCTCGTCGTCCAGGCTGATGGTGCCGTTCTGGTTGCGGTACTGGTTGTAGCTGTCTTCCGACTGCTCCAGCTGCGCCTTGAACTTCGGCAGTTCGGTGCCCAGGAAGGCCAGTGCGCGCTCGGCCTGCACGGTCTTCTGGTCGATGTTCTGGCGCACGTACAGGCGCGAGATCTCGTTGAGCACGTCGGCCAGCTTGTTGCGGTCCTCGGCCTGCAGGCTGATGTCCATCACGCCCGACTGCTTGCCTTTCTCGACCACGCGCAGGTCCTTCTGCAGGCCCAGCAGCGTGAGCTGCTTCGACTGGCGCACCAGCTCGAAGGCGGCGCCGGGCCGGGCGTCGAAGGAGCCCACCAGCAGGTGCAGCGCGCCGCCGGGCACGGCCGCGTCCAGCGGCACGCCGACCGTGCCCTTCAGCGGCGTTTCGAGATCCGGGTGGGTCAGCGTGTAGGTGCCGCCGTCGCCCGCGACGAGGGTGAACTTCTTGCCTTCGAAGGCCGGCGGCACGTCCATCTGCGCGACGGCGATGCGCTCTGTGCCCGACACGAAATTGCCCATGCCCAGGATGCCGGGGCTGGAGAGCTGGCTCGAATGGCGCGCCAGGAACTCGCCCACCAGCGGGACGTAGCGGGGCCGCGCGCTGATGAACAGCTGGGTGTCCTCCATCGCCTGGCCCAGCACCATGCGCGACTTCAGGATTTCCGTCTCGCCGGACACCGGCGTCTTGTTGCCGATGCCCGCGGCCGCGGTCGAGTCGCCCGGGAAGTTGCCCCCCGAGCGGTCGGGGTCTTCCACCTGGATCAGGATGTTGGCCTCGTACACCCGCGGGCCGAACAGGGCATAGCCCACGCCCAGCAGCAGCGCCAGCGCGGTGATGGAGGCGATCAGCCAGCGGCTGTCGATGAGGATGTCCAGGTACTCCTGGAAGCGGGATTCCCGGACCCAGCCGGCCTCGATCGCGGCCACGGGCGTGGACGCGGGAGCGGGACCGGGGAGCGAAGCTTGCCAGCGCGCGTTCATGAGGTTCACCTTTTCGTATGGGAGGGAGGAGCACTCACCGGCGTGCGGTGTCGCGGCTGAGGTTGGCAACCTGCGCGGCCGGCAGGATCAGGCTGATGACGCGGTTCCAGGTGACCAGCGGCACGTGGTCGACGTAGACCACGTCGCGCGGCATCAGCTCGAAGCGGTCGGCCAGCGCGAGCGCCACCGGGTTCTTCGCGTTGAGGTTGAAGATCTGCTGCACGTCCGGGTTGCCGGGCGCGTTGCGCACCACGTAGATCTGGCCGGGGTCGGACGACAGCAGGTCGGGCCCGCCGGCATCGCCCAGCGCCTCGTTCAGGCTCAGGCGGCCGTTGATGCGCATCTGCAGCGCCGAGGGCGCCCTGATTTCGCCCATCACGTAGACCCGGCTGTCCTCGCGGGTGCCGACGTTCACGATGTCGCCGTTGCGCAGCGCGATGCCGTTGCCGTCGAAGCCCAGCGACTCGAGCAGCGGCAGGTCGACCACCGTGGTCACGCCGCCGCGGGTCAGCGAGACGCGCGAGCGGTCGCCCGCCGTGGTGAAGCTGCCCGAGCGGCTGATGGCCTCCGACAGCGTCATCGGGATGTCGGTGAAGATCTGCAGGCCGGGGGTGCGCACCTCGCCCTGCACGTAGGCGCGCTGGCTGCGGAACGACTGGATGCGCACCGTGACCTGCGGGTCCTTGATGAAGTCCTTGATGCGGCGCTCGATCAGCTCGGAGGCGCCGCTTTCGGTCAGCCCCTGCAGCTTGGTGCGGCCGATGTAGGGAAAGCTGATCTCGCCGTTGGCGCCGACGATGAAGCCGGGCGCCACGCTCACGCCGGTCGGGTCCGACTGCTGCGCGATCACCGCGCCGGCGTTGGGCAGCAGCTCCGGCCGGTTGTAGACGATGATGCCGAGCACGTCGCCCGGCCCGATGGTGTAGATCGGCGACGTGGCGAACAGGCGCTTCACGGCGGCGGGCACGTCCTTGGGCTTCTGCGCCATCTGTGCGCGCACCAGGTCGGGCGTGATCGGGATGATCCTGCTGCTCTCCGCCGAGGCGGTGCTGTCGCCGGTGGTGGCGGTGAAGCCCAGCGCGGCCGGCGTGCCGAAGCCCGGTGCGCAGCCGGACAGCGCGGCCATGCCCAGGGACAGCAGCATGGCCAGCCCCAGCCATCGCAACTTGTTTTCCGCCCGGGCATGCGCCGGGGTTGGTGCGCTGGTGCAGAGGGGGCGCATGTCTTGTGACTGCGTCGTTCGATCGGGGCGTTCCATGGTGATCTCCTTGACGGCCGGTTGACGGTGGGGGGGCGGGTTGCTGAAAGAGGGCAGTGGCAGGCGCGGGGCGGGGCCCATGGCATGGGTCATGGCGCGGCCCAGGTGGTGGGCATGGCGCGTTCGCCGCCCGCGGTGGCGCGGCTCGGGGTGCGGCGCCCGGAGACCTCGGCGGCGTCGGTGGAGGCGCCGAAACAGCGCTCGGTCACCCAGTCGCCCACGCATTGCAGGAACAGCTGCTGTCCGCGCTCGGTGCACACGGTGTGGTCGACCTCGCGCATGAACTCGTACTGCAGCGCTTGGGTGTAGGGCTCGCGGGCGAAGTTGCCGAGCTGGTCGCGGCTGCGGTCGTTCACGTGCAGCGAGCCCGAATACAGCATCTGCACCGCCACCTTGCGTTCGACCAGGCGCTGCAGGGTCGTGCCGAACCAGGCGGCGTTCTCCGCGGCCGAGCGCTCCTGCGCAAAGTAGCCGGGCATCGGCTTGGTCGAGTGGGCCTTGAGGAAGTGGCGCTGCAGCCAGCGCTTGGCCTTGCCCGGAAACGCCGGGTGCGCGGGTGCGGCCAGCGCGCGGCGCAGGGTGCGCTCCCAGCGCGAGCGCCGTTCCGGAAAGGCGAATCCGTCGAACAGCGAGACGCCGACCACGCGCGCATCGGTGGCGGCCACCGCCATGGCCTGCTCGACGCCCGAGCACATGGCCACGATGGTGAACTGCCGCGCGCCCAGCATGCGTTCGCCCAGGTCCATGGCGGCCTCCAGGCTGTGCACCGCGCGGGCCTGCACGTCGGGTGCGGTGTCCAGCGCGTCGCTGTCGCCGATGCCGCCCAGGTCGAAGCGCAGGCTGCTCACGCCGCGCGCGGCCAGCATGTGCGCCAGCTTCACGTTGATGCGGCGCGGGCCCACGCGGTGGTTGGCCCCCATGTTGAACATCAGGCAGGCCACGTCGGCAGGCGCCTGGTTCGTGGGTGCGGTGAGCATGCCCACCAGCGCATCGCCGGGACCGAAGCGCGCCGGCGTCTGTGTCATGTCATTCATGCAGGGCTCCCTGGAGGCGGTTGAGCGCTTCGGCCGGAACCATCGCGCTGTTGGGGTAGGGGTCGGACGTCCAGTCCAGCGGGTGGCTGAAGTACGCAAGGCGCACCGGCATGTGGCGCGACTGCTGGTCGGCGGCCCACTGCGCGGTGTGGGTGTCGTCGGGGCCGGCCAGCACCAGCGTGTCGTGCAGCGCCGTGAGCGGCAGCGACTCGGGCACCAGCGCCGCCAGCTGTGCGCGCAAGGCGGGCGAGAGCGACGTGCCCAGGGCTTCCTCGGGCAAGGCATCGGGTTCGTTCACCAGGCTGCGGCGCCAGGCCAGGTCGGGGATGCAGAAGGTGGTGTCGATGGCCGCCACGTGCTCTTCGCGCAGCAGGCGCCCGTAGCGCTTGCCGTCGATCACCGGCTCCCACAGCACCAGGCGCACCGGGTCGCAGCGCCCGCTGCGCGCGGCCAGCACGGCCAGGGTGGCGCCCAGGCGCGCACCGATCCAGACGATGGAGGCATTCGGCGCGCGCCGGCGCAGCTCGTCGTGCGCGGCGCACAGGTCGCGCCGCCAGCCGTCGAGCTCGCCTTCGCGCTCGTCGCCCGGCGAATCGCCCGAGCCATAGAAGTCGAAGCGCAGCACGGCGATGCCCGAGCGCGCGAAGCGCTCGGCCAGCACCTTGAAGAAGCGGTGCGTGCGCAGCCCTTCCTGGCCGAACGGCGGGCAGAAGAGCACCGCGGTGTTCTCGGCGCGGTTGTCCTCCGCCGGATGGAACACGCCGAAGACCTGGCGCGAGGCCGGCCCGAACATCAGTGGCGTGGCGGTGCTCATGCGTGGGCCTCCGCCACACAGGCCGTGGAACCGGCAGAACCCGCCGCGCCCGCGCGGGCTTCGGTCTGGCGCCACTCGGCGAGCGAACCCACGCAGTCCAGCCGCGCGGGCGCGGGCCCGAGCACCAGCCACAGGATGCGCCCGGCCACCGCCAGCTCCACGCTGCGGCAGTCGGGCGTCACGCCCACCTCGAAGCTCTGCGGCGACAGCAGCAGGCCCACGCCGATGGCTTTCAGGCAGGCTTCCTTGCGCGTCCAGCAGGTCAGGAACGCACGTTCGCGTTCATGCGCGGGCAGCGCAGCCAGCGCGTCCTGTTCGCGCTGCGTGAAGTGCTCGGCCGCGAGCGCCGCCATGTCCGGCACCGGGCGCAGCAACTCCACGTCGGCGCCCAGCGGGCCTCGCCCGCCAATGGCAATCAGCGCCAGGCCGCGGCTGTGGCTCAGCGAGAACTGGGTGCGCGTGTGGCCGGACAGCGAGGGCTTGCCGAAGGAGCCCGTCGCCAGCTGCAGCGCCGCGTGGTGCAGGCCGGTGTACTCGGCCAGCGCCTGGCGCAGGGCGATGTGCGCGGCCACGAAGCGCTGCCGGTCGGCCGGGAAGCGAAAGCTTGCGGCGCGCGTGCACTCTTCCGCCGACAGCAGTTGCGCGGGCAGGAGATCGGTGAAGCCGTCCAGGTCCACGTACCGGCAGACCGGTGCGTCGATGGACAGGGCGTAGGCGGAGCTGTTCATGATCTCAGCCCTTGCGCAGCCAGCCGCCGAAGGTGCGGGCGAGCAGCCCGCCGCGCTGCGCGTTGGCGGCCGTGCCCGAGGCCAGCTCGGCGAGGTCGGACGGCACGCCTTCGGGCGCGCTGCGCGCCGACGAGGCGATCTGCCCGAGGTTCTCGAACAGGTAGCGCCGCGGCTCCACGCGGTGGCCCAGCATCTGCGCGCCCTGCTGCACCGCGCGCAGCACCAGCAGCGAGTCGCCGCCCAGGTCGAAGAAGTTGTCGCTGGCGCGGATGTCGTCCACGTCGATCCCGATCACGCCGGCCCAGATCTGCGCGAGCGGCGCGTGCTCGGGGCTCAGCAGGCTCATGCCGGCCTTGCGTTGCGCCCCTTGGGCCGCGGGCGCCTGCGGGCTCTGGCCTGTCCTGTCGGTCTCGACGGCGGCCAACTTCTGCAGGTAGGCCGCGCTGGTCGAGCCCTCGGTGCTGGCAAGGTCGGCCAGCGTGGCCTGCGGGTCGTCCACCACGCGGCGCAGCACCTCGAGGTAGCGCTCGCGCAGCTGCGCGCCGGTCTCGCGCAGGTACACGTCGGCGTTGTAGATCAGCGAGCCTTCCAGGCCGAAGGGCTTGTCCATCAGCCACACGCCGATGTCGTCGGTGGCGCCGTGCTGCATCACGTGCACCTGGCGGGTCTGCAGGCTGCCGATGGAGCGGGCGCGCTCGCGGGCGTCCTGGAACGAGAACATCGCCTGGTAGGGGCCCGAGGTCTTGATCTGGCTCGCGTAGCCGGGCTCGGCCATCAGGCGCTCGAAGGGCACCTGCTGGTTGTTCATCATCGACAGCAGCTCCTGCTTCACGTAGCGCATGAACTCGGGCAGCGGGCGCGACAGGTCGACGGCGAGCGACACCGGCAGCACGTTGTTGAAGAAGCCCATCACGTCTTCGGTCTCGGCCTGCTGGCGGCCGCGCACCGGGTTGGCGATGACGATGCTGTCGGTGCCGATCACCCGCGCCATGGTCAGCGCGTACACGCCGAAGGTCAGCATGCTGAGCGTCACGTCCATGCCGCGCGCAATGTCGCGCAGGCGCTGCGTGGTCTGCAGGTCGATGGCGATCCAGTGCGCGCCGCCCTGGCCGCTCTTGCCCGCGCGGCGCGGCATGTCGGTGCGCGGCATGCGCGCGGCCTTGGCACCGTCGAGCCGGCGGCGCCAGAACTCGACCTGCGCCTCGCAGGCGGGGCTGTCCATCCACGTCGCAAGCCATTCGGCGTAGTCGCCGTAGGTGGTGGCGAGCGCCGGCAGGTTGTGCGGACGGCCGCGCTCGGCCGCGTCGTACAGCGCCGACAGCTCGTTCTGCAGCAGGTCGAAAGACCAGCCGTCCCACACCAGGTGGTGCGGCACGAACATGAACACGTGCTCGTTGTCGTCCACCTGGAACAGGGTGGCGTGGGCCATCGGCGCCTGGTGGATGTCGATGGGGCGGTCGGCCAGCTCCTGCATGCGCTCGGCCAGCTCGGCCTCGCGCTGGTCGGCCGGCAGGCCGCGCAGGTCGACCAGCGGCAGGGAAAATTCCACGGACTGCGAAATCAGTTGCAGCGGCTTGCCGGTCTGCGCGTCGACGCCCATGCGGGTGCGCAGCGAGGGCTGGCGCTGGATCATTTCGCGCAGCGCGGCCTCGAAGCGCGGCGCGTCCAGCGCGCCGACCAGGCGCTGCGCCGACGGTGCGTTGTAGACCGAGCGGCCCGGGTGCAGCTCTTCCATGAAGCGGATGCGCTCCTGCTGCAGCGTGATCGGTGCGCTGTCGCGCCCGGCGGCCAGGCCGATGGGGGCCTCCAGCCCGACGCCCGCGCCCTGCAGGGCCTGGATCGCCAGCGCCAGCTTCTGCGCCGTGGGGGCCTCGAACAGCGAGCGCAGCGGCAGCGTGACCTGGAACTCGCGGCTCAGCAGCGTGGTGAGGCGCGCGGCCAGCAGCGAGTGGCCGCCCATGGTGAAGAAGTCGTCGTGCATGTCCAGCCCGGGCAGGCTCAGCACCTTCTCCATGGCGGCGAGCACGCGGCGCTCGTGGTCGTTGCGCGGGGCCGCGCCGCGGCGCACCTCCCCGCGCGACACGGCCTGCGGCGGCGGCAGCGCGACGCGGTCCACCTTGCCGTTGGCCAGGCAGGGCAGGGCGGCGAGGGTCACCACGTGCTGCGGCAGCATGAAGGCCGGCAGGTGCTTGCGCAGGTGCACCATGAGCGCGTCGAGGTCGAAGCTGGCGCCCGGCGTCAGCGCCAGGTAGGCCACCAGGCGCACGTCGCCGGGGTTGTCTTCGCGGGCCACGACCACGCTGCGCGAGACGCCCGGCACCTCGGTGCAGCGCACCTCGATCTCGCCGGGCTCGATGCGGTAGCCGCGCACCTTCACCTGGAAGTCGAGCCGCCCGAGGTGGTCGAGCAGCCCGTCGTTGCGCCAGCGGCCGCGGTCGCCGGAGCGGTAGATCTTCTTGGCGGTGCCCAGCACGCGCACCGTGACGAAGCGCTCCGCGGTGAGCTCGGGGCGGTCGAGGTAGCCCAGCGACACGCCTTCGCCCGCGATGCAGATTTCGCCGGGCACGCCCACCGGGCAGGGCTGCAGGTTGGCGTCGAGGATCCAGATCTCGGTGTTGTCCACCGGCTGGCCGATCGACACGCCGCGCGACGCGATGTCTTCCGGGCGCACGCGCCAGGCCGTGGAGTACACGGTGGTCTCGGTCGGGCCGTAGCCGTTCCACAGGCCTTCCATGCGCTCGCACAGCGCCAGCGCCAGGCTGGGGCGCAGCGCCTCGCCGCCGGTCCAGCCGCGAAAGCCGGGGGCGCCGCGCCACTGCGCATCCATCAGCAGTTGCCACATGCCGGGGGTGGCTTGCAGCAGGGTGATCTTCTCGTCGTCGAGCATCTTCGACAGGCGGTTGCCGTCCATGGCGACCTCGCGCTGCACCACCACCAGCTCGGCGCCGGCGGCCAGCGGCAGCAGCAGGTCGGGAACGGCCATGTCGAAGGACAGGGTGGTCACCGCGGCAATGCGGTCGTCGGGCCCGATGCCCGATTGCCGCTGCATCCACTGCAGCAGGTGCGCCACGCCCCGGTGGTGGGCAATGACGCCCTTGGGCAGGCCGGTGGAGCCGGAGGTGTAGATGACGTAGGAGGCGTCTTCGGGGCCCGCGTCGTCGGCGCTCGGTGCCAGGGCCTCGGGGCTGGCCTGGCGCCAGGCGGTGTCGCGGTCGATCTCGAAGATGCGCTCGCCCGCATCGGCACGCCAGTCGCGCGGCGCGGCGGCGATGTCGGAGGAGGTGAGCAGCAGGGCGAGCTTGGCATCGCCGGCGTAGTAGTCCAGCCGCGCCTGCGGAAAGGCGGGGTCCAGCGGCACATAGGAGGCCCCGGCTTTCAGGATGCCCATCATCGCGACGACCATCTCCAGGCTGCGCTCCAGGCACAGGCCCACGTGCTGGCCGCGGCGCACGCCGCGTGCGCGCAGGGCGTGCGCCAGGCGGTTGGACAGCACGTCGAGCTCGCGGTAGCTGCAGCTTCGCGCGCCGTCGCGCACCGCCGGGTGGTCGGGCTGCAGCAGCACGCGCGCCATGAAGCCGGCATGCGCCAGCGGCGCGCCTTCCAGCGGCACGCGCGCGGGCTGCAGCGCAACCAGCGCACGCGCGCCTTCGGCGGACAGCACCTCCAGCCGGCCGATGGTCTCGCCCGGGTTGTGCGCGGCGGACTGCAGCACGCACTCGAACATGTCCATCCAGCGCTGCACGCTGACGTCGTCGAACAGGTCGGTGTTGTACTGCGCCTCGATCTGCAGGCCGCCGTCCAGCGGGCGCAGGTTCAGGAAGATCTCGAAGTTCTCGTACTGGCGCGCAATGGTGTCCTGCGTGACGCTCAGGCCCGGGAACGACTGCGCGCTGGCGGCCACGTCGGGATCGACGTTGAAGGCCACGCTCACCAGCGGCAGCCGGCTCGCATCGCGCTGCAGCGACAGCTCGCCCAGCAGCGCACCGTAGGTGAGCGCCTGGTGGTCGAAGGCGTCGAGCACGGCGGTGCTGCATTCCTCCATCAGCGCGTCGAAGCGCAGGTCGGCCGGCGCGGCCAGGCGCAGCGGCAGCAGGTTCACGCAATGGCCGACCAGGCCGGGCATGTCGTGCGCGAGCTGGCCCGAGGCCGGAATGCCGACCACGATGTCGTCCTGCCCCGTGAGGCGGTGCAGCGTGGCCACGAAGCCGCTGAGCAGGCCGGTGAACAGGCTGACGCCGGCCCGCGTGCTGGTGGTGCGCAGGGCGGCGACCAGGCGGCGGTCGAGCAGGCGCTCGGCGCGGCGCGAATTGAAGGTGCGCGTGGCCGGGCGCGGATGGTCCAGCGGCAGCTCCAGCACCGGCAGCGAACTGCCCGAGAAGCGCTCCAGCCAGTAGTCCACATGCGCCTGCATGGCAGGCTGCGTCGCCTCGGCGCTTTCCTCGGCCGCGAAATCCGCGAACAGCGGCGCGGCCTTGAGCTTCAGGCCGACGCCGGTCTCCTGCGCATACAGGTGGCCCAGCTGCTCGGTGATGACCGACCACGACCAGCCGTCGCACACCACATGGTGCGCCGACATGACCAGCTCATGCTCGGTGTCGCCCAGCTGGAACAGCACGGCGCGAAACAGCGGGCCGTGTTCCAGCGAGAAGGGCGTGCACACCGCTGCGGCGTGGGCCGCGCGCAGGGCGCGCTCGCGGGCTTCGGGTTCGAGGCCGCTCAGGTCTTCATGCAGCAGCGGCTCTTCGCCGGGCTGGCTCACCAGCATGAAGGTGCCGTCCGGCGAGATGGTGGCGCGCAGCGACTGGTGGCGCGCGACCAGCAGCGTCATGGCGCGCGACAGCGCTGCGCGCTCGAGCGGGCCGCGCAGGCGCAGCAGCACCGATTCGTTGTAGGCCATCGACGCCTCGGTGCTCAGCGTGGCGCCCAGCCACACCTCGCGCTGCGACTCGGTCGTCGCAACGATGCATTCGATGGCGCTGCCTGCAGCGGCGGGTTTGAGGACGGCGTTCATGCTGCGGCCTTTCCGTTGAGGAAGTGGTGAGTGGGGGAGGGCGAGGAGGAAGAGGCGGTGTCGGGCACGTACCAGAAGGGCTGGCCGTCGACGTCGCGGCCCAGCACGGAGCCTTCTTCGGCGGGCTTGCGGCTGTCGAAGCCGGTGAGCACGGCGGCGCGGCGCGGCAGGAAGCCCGACTCCTGCATTTCGTCCACCGACTCCTTGAAGGCGCGCTGGATGAAGACGATGTCCTGTGCGGTGTGCGCGCTCGTGAGGAAGCACGGAAAGTTGTCCAGGATGTGCACGCCGCGGCTGCGCATCATGGCGAACAGCAGGTCCTGCAGCGGGTGGTCCTCGAGCCAGCTCACGCGCCACAGCGACGCGAAGTGGCGGATCTCGATGGGTGCGCCCACCTCCTTGCACCAGCCCGAAAGTTCTGCGGCCATGGCCGCGGTGGTGGTGTTCAGGCCGGCCTGCAGCGCCGGGCCGGCCTCCTTGAGGTGCGTGAGCGAGGCCTTGGCCGCGGCCAGCGCCAGCGGGTGGCGCACGAAGGTGCCGGCGAAGTAGGTCACGCCCACGCCGGGAATGGAGTCGTCGCCGTATTGCCAGGGGCCGCCGTCGAGTGCGTCCATGAACGCGCGCTTGCCGGCGATCACGCCGACCGGAAAGCCGCCGCCGATGACCTTGCCGTAGGTGGCCAGGTCGGCGCGCACGCCGAACAGCTCCTGCGCCCCGCCCAAGCCCACGCGAAAGCCTGTGATGACCTCGTCGAAGATGAGCGCGCAGCCGTGCTGTTCGGTGATGGCGCGCACCTCGTGCAGAAACTCGCGCGGCTGGAAGTCGGGCCGGCGGCTCTGCACCGGCTCGGCCAGCACGGCGGCCAGGTCGTCGGCGTTCTCGCGGATGAAGGCCAGCGCCTCGGGCGTGCCGTAGTCGAGCACGCGGATGTCGCCGAACATGCCGCTCATCACGCCCGGCGCGGCCGACAGGCCCTTGCCGGCCTTGCCGGCGCGCACCAGCACCTCGTCGAAGGTGCCGTGGTACGAGCCGGTGAACACCACCACCGTGCTGCGGCCGGTGACGGTGCGCGCGATGCGCAGCGCGGCCATCACGGCTTCGGAGCCGGTGTTGCACAGGCCGGCGCGCTCGCTGCCGGTGAGCTCGCAGATCAGTGCCGTGACTTCGGCCGCCAGCGGGTGCTGCGGGCCGATCTCGTAGCCGGCGTCGAGCTGCTTGCGCACGGCCTCCTGCACGAAGTCGGGCTGCCAGCCGAACATGTTCATGCCGAAGCCGTTGAGCACGTCGACGTACTCGTTGCCGTCGATGTCCCACATCTTCGAACCCTTGGAGCGGTCGACGACGATCTGGTAGGTGATCTCCTTGGTCACCGGCCTGAAGCCGTTGACCACGCGCGGGTCGGCCATGTGCGCACGATGGGTTTCGGTGAACTGCTTGCTCTTTTGTGTGCGTTCCACGTAGCGGCGCATGAAGGCCGCCAGGCGCGCCTTCTGGCGGCCGCTGGGCTCGCTGGTGCGCTGCGTGTGGATGCGGGCGATGGCGCCGAAGGCTTTCTTCACGTCGTAGCGCACCGGCGCCTTGGACTGGCCGTCGTCATCGGCGGCAACCGGAGCGGCGGGGGCCACGGGCTCGGAGGCCGACGGCTGGGCTGCAGGCTCGGGCAGCGCGGGCTGCAGCGTCATCACCGGCGCGGCTTGTGGCGCACCCGACAACAGTGCGAGCTGCTGGCGCATCAATTCCATTTGCTGCGAAATCAACTGGTTCAACGGACCACCCGCGGAAACGCCGGCTTGCATCGGCATGTAGACCGGCACGGCCATCGGCTGCGGCGGGGCTGCCTGCTGCACCTGCGCGGCCGAAGGCGCGGCGACCGGTGACGGCACCGCAGCGACCGGTGCCGGTGCTTCAGGCGGCAGGCTTGCGCGCAGGAAGGCGGCGAGCGTGTCGAAGCTGCGGTAGGTCTCCATCAACTGGCGAAAGCTGAGGTTGACCTTGAAGTGCTTCTTGATCTGCGTGGCGGCCTGGGTCAGCGTGAGCGAATCCAGTCCCAGCTCGCCGAAGGGCGCATGCCCTTCGGCCTGCGCCATGTCGAGGCCGGAGATGTCTTCGAACAGCGTGCGCAGGCGCGCATCCACGGACGAGGCGGCAGAAGAAAGTGGCGAAGGCGTAGCAGTCACGATCGGCTCCGATGGAATGGTTTGAATGGAAAAAGCAGGAACGGGAGGCGCGGCGGCGGCAGGCGCGCTCGCGGTAGAAAGCGTCCCGGTGGCCGGGACGGCAGCGATGTCGACCCAGAAGCGCTTGCGCTCGAACGGCGTGGTGGGCAGGCGAACGCGTTGTGCGCCGGCGCGTGCGCACAGGCGCGACAGCTCGACGTCGGCGCCGCAGGTCCACAGGCGCCCAAGGGCCAAGTGCAGGGTGCGGGCCTCGTCGGCCGGCTCGCCGTGCAGCAACGACACGACGCCGCTGGCGCCGTGCTGGCGCACCAGCGTGCCGAGCATGTTGCGCGGGCCGGCTTCCACGAAGAGCGGGTTCGCCAGCTGCGCCATGGCGCTGCGCACCGCCGGCGAGAAATGCACCGTCCCGCGCAGGTGCTGCGCCCAGTAGCTGGCTCTGGTGGCCTCCGCAGCCTCGAGCAGGCGGCCGGTCATGGTCGAGTAGATCGGCGTGTGCGGCGCATGCAGCGCCACGCCGTTCACCAGCGCCTCGAAGGGCGCGACGGCCGCGTCCATCATGGCGGAGTGGAAGGCGTGCGAGGTCTGCAGCGCGCGGCACGCAATGCCATCGGCTTCCAGCGCTGCCTGCAGCGCCGCGATGGCGTCGAAGGGGCCCGCGGCCACGCAGGCGGTGGGGCCGTTCTCCGCGGCGAGCGACAGCTGCGGGCCGAGCCGGCCCTGCAGTTCGGCCGCGCCCAGGCGCACCGACAGCATCGCGCCGGGCGGCTGGGCCTGCATGAGCGCACCGCGCCGGGCCACGAGTTGCGCGGCGTCTTCGAGGCGCATCACGCCGGCGAGCACCGCCGCGACGAACTCGCCCACGCTGTGGCCGATGAGCGCCTGCGGCCGTGCGCCCAGCGACAGCACGCGACGGGCCAGCGCGTATTCGAGCGCGAAGATGGCGGGCTGCGTGGCGGCGGTGGGTGCCAGCGATTGAGCATCGTCCGAGAACATGCGCGCACGCAGGTCGAAGTCGACCGCGCCTTCGAAGGCGTTCATGCAGTCGTCGAAGGCGGCGGCGAACACCGGGTCGCCCGCATGCAGCTGCCGGCCCATGCCGGCGTACTGCGCGCCCTGGCCGGGGAACATCAGCACCAGCTGCGGCGCGCGCGAGGCGGTGCGGCCGCTGGCGCGCCACGGTGAATCGGCCGTGCGCAGGGCCGCGACGGCGGCGGCCGTGTCGCCGGCCACGACCACACGGCGGAATGCGTGCGCCTTGCGGCCGACGGCCAGCGTGTAGGCCACGTCGGCCAGCGGCAGGCCGGCCTCGGCTTCGAGGTGCGCGGCGAGCTGCTCCGTGGCCACGGCGAGTGCGGCCTCGGAGCGGGCCGACAGCGACAGCAGCTGGTCGCCGACGGCTGCGGGGGAGGCCGCGCGCGGCGGTGCCTCCTCGACGATGACGTGGGCGTTGGTGCCACCCACGCCGAACGAACTGACGCCCGCGCGGCGCGGCAGGTCGGCCCGCGGCCAGGGCTGCAGCTGGTTGCTCACGCGAAACGGCGTGCGGGCGAAGTCGATCACCGGGTTCGGCGCAGTGAAGTGCGCGGTCGGCGGCAGCACTTCGTGGTGCAGCGCCAGCGCGGTCTTGATGAGCCCGGCCGCACCGGCGGCGGTCACCATGTGGCCGACATTGCTCTTGAGCGAGCCGAGGGTGCAGAAGTCGAGCGCGTCGGTGTGCTCGGCGTAGGCCACGGCCAGGGCCTCGACCTCGATGGGGTCGCCCATCGGCGTGGCGGTGCCGTGCGCCTCCACGTACGAGATGCTGCGCGCGTCGATGTCGGCCGCGGCCAGCGCGGCGCGGATCACCGCGGCCTGGCCGTCGACGCTGGGAGCGGTGAAGCTGGCCTTGGCGCCGCCGTCGTTGTTCACCGCGGCGCTGCGCAGCACGGCGTAGATGGTGTCGCCGTCGGCCTGCGCGTCGGCCAGGCGCTTGAGCAGCACCACGGCCGCGCCGTCGCTGAACACGGTGCCCTGCGCCTGCGCGTCGAAGCTGCGCGTGTGGCCGTCGGGCGAGAGCATCGAGCCCTCGTTGTACAAGTAGCCGCTGCGCGGCGGGCAGGTGACCGAGGCGCCGCCGGCCAGCGCCATGTAGCACTGGCCCGTGCGCAGCGCATGGAAGGCCTGGGCCACGGCCACAAGCGAGGTCGAGCAGGCGGTGTGCACGCTGACGGCCGGACCGGTCAGGTTGAGCCGGTTGGCCACGCGCGTGGTGATGTAGTCCTTCTCGTTGGCCAGCATCACCTGGAACTCGCCCACGGGCTCCACCAGGTCGGGCCGTGTGCTCACGTGGCGCTGGAAGTAGGTGGCGTTGTACATGCCGGCGTACACGCCGACCGGGCCGGGTGCCGCGTCGGGCACGTAGCCGGCGCGCTCGATGCATTCCCAGCAGATCTCCAGGAACACGCGCTGCTGCGGGTCCATCAGCTGCGCTTCTTTGGGGCTGATGCCGAAGAAGGCGGCGTCGAAGTCCTCGATGCCGTCGATCACGCCGCGTGCGCGCACATACGAAGGGTCGCTGCGCAGCGCCTGGCTGATGCCTGCGTCGAGCGTGGCGTCGTCGAAGAAGCTGATGGTGTCGCGGCCGGCGACCAGGTTGGCCCAGAACTGCTCCACATCGGCCGCGCCGGGGAAGCGGCCGGCGGTGCCGATCAGCGCGACGGCGTCATCGAGGCCGGTGGCCGGGCGTGTCGCCGCTGCCGAAAAAGGGGCCGCTGCGGTCGGTCGTGCTTGGGACCCCGCCGCAGCGGCCGTGGCGGGCTCGTCGCCCGCCGGCTGCATCCGCGCCCCCATTGCTTTTGGCGTGGGATTGCGGAAGAAAAGATTGCTCGACAGCCCCAGGCCGGTGTCGCGCTGCAGGTCGCCCAGCACCTGCAGCACCCGCAGCGAATCGCCGCCGAGGTCGAAGAAGTTGTCGTTGCGCCCGACTCTGTCGATGCCAAGCGCCCGCGCGAAGGCGTCGCATACCTGCTGTTCGACGGCGTCGTGCGCTTCCTCGAACGGCTGGGCGAGGTCGGGGCGTTCGGCGGCCGGTTCGGGCAGGGCCTTGCGGTCGAGCTTGCCGTTGGGCGTGACGGGCAGTTGCGCGAGCCAGACCTGCGCGGTCGGCACGAGCGCCGCAGGCAGGCGCGTGGCCAGGTGCGTGCGCAGGGCGTCCCACGACACCTTCTGCGTGCGGGCGACGAGGTAAGCGACCAGGCGCAGCTGGCCGCCGGCGTCGGGCTGCGCGACCACGGCGCAGGACTGGACGCCCGGGTGCGCCAGGACGGCCGCCTCGACTTCGCCGGTCTCGATGCGGTGGCCGTGGATCTTGACCTGGCCGTCGCGCCGGCCGATGAACTCGAGGGTGCCGTCGGCCAGCCAGCGCGCGAGGTCGCCCGTCCGGTAGAGGCGGTCGTCCGGGCCGCCGAAGGGGTCGGACACGAAGCGTTCGGCGCTGAGCCGTGGCTGCCGCAGGTAGCCGCGCGCCAGGCCGTGCCCGCCGATGCAGAGCTCGCCCACGAAACCGGTCGGCAGCAGCGCCATCGACGGGCTGAGCACGCGCAGCACGGTGTCCTTGATGGGCCGGCCCAGCGGCACGGAGCGCAGGTCGTCGGGCAGGGCAGAGGGGATGCGGTGCGTGGCCGCGAAGGTGGTGCACTCGGTGGGGCCGTAGCCGTTGCTGAGCGCGAGGGCCGGCAACGCGGCCTGTGCGCGGCGCACGTGCGCCACCGAGAGCGCTTCGCCGCCGGTGAACAGGTGGCGCAGGCCGGCCAGGTGGGCCGGGTCGTCGTCGACCACGGCATTGAAGAGCGCCGCCGTGAGCCAGGCGGTGTGCACGTCGTGGCGCGCGATGCTGCGCGCCAGGCCGGCGCCGGTGGGCACGCGCTCTTCGTGGATCACGCAGCAGCCGCCGTTGAGCAGCGGGCCCCAGATCTCGAGCGTGGCGGCGTCGAAGCCCAGCGGTGCGGCATGCAGCACGGCGCGGCCCGGGGCGAGCTCGACGTAGTCCACGCCGATCACCAGCCGCAGGATGGCGCGGTGGCAGATCTCGATGCCCTTGGGCGTGCCCGTGGAGCCCGAGGTGTACATGACGTAGGCCACCGACTCGCCGTCGATCGCCGGGAAATTCCAAGAACTGCGTTCTGCCTTGTTGGCATGTTCGTCGAGCAGCAGAACGGCGTGTTCGCCCCGCTCCGCCGGCACGAGGTGGTGGTGCGCCTGCGTGGTCAGCACGTGGTGCGCACGCGCCTCGCCCAGCATGTAGGCGATGCGTTCGGCCGGGAAATCGGTCGGCACCGGCACATAGGCGGCGCCCGCTTTGAGGATGCCGAGCAGCGCGACGATGGCT
Source organism: Variovorax sp. 10N412 (assembly GCF_056394985.1). Classification (NCBI taxonomy): domain Bacteria; kingdom Pseudomonadati; phylum Pseudomonadota; class Betaproteobacteria; order Burkholderiales; family Comamonadaceae; genus Variovorax; species Variovorax sp. 10N412. The sequence continues at coordinate 157,462 of NZ_JBFTIO010000002.1, read as the reverse complement.
GCCATCGAACGGTCGAGCAGCAGCCCCACGGCGTCGCCGCTGCGCACGCCCAGGCGCTGCAGGCGGTGGGCGAGCTCGTCGGAGCGGGCGTCCAGTTCGGCATAGCTCATCCGCATGTCGCCTTCCGCGAGGGCCACGGCGTGCGGCGCGGCCTTGGCCTGCAGGCTGAACATGCCGGTGACCGTGAGCGAGCGGTCCAGCGGCGAGACGGCGGTGTTCCACGTGGCCAGCTGGTCGGTGCTGTCGGCGCGCGGCAGCGTGCGGATGTCGCCGAGGGCGGCGTCGGGGCGCGCCTGCAGGTCGGCGGCGGTGTCGGCCAGGGCGGCGAGCAAGGGGGCGAGTGCGTCGGCGTCCATCAGGCTGGCCGCTGCATCGACGTGAAGGCAGGCCCGTGCGGCGTCCAAGCGCAGACGCAGCACCGCATCGGCACTTGTGGCACTTGTATATGCAGTGCCGAGGTCGTCGCGCAGCCAGAGCGCGTGGGGTTGGCCGGGAGCCGGGGTCGAATCGGCGGCGGCGCGGCGTGCGGTGTCCAGTTCGCTCAGCCAGTCGCCGGCCGCGCGCGTGGCGTCATAGGCGACGGTGATCGCCCCCCGGTGCGCGCTGCCAGCCTCGTGCAGCACGGGCCAGAGGCTTCCGAGCCAGCGCGCCTGCAGCAGCAGCCAGGCGCCGGCGAAGAGGGTGTCGGGCAGCAGATCGGCGGCGGGCGGGAGTTCGAGCGTGAGCGAGGCGGCGTGGCGTGCATCCGGCGCATCGGCGGTGCCTGCACGGACGCGCGGCACGAACAACTCGCCCAGAAGCAGGTCGGGTGCTGCGCGGTGCGCCGTCGAAACAGTTTGAATTTCCATGTAATTACCCGCGGAAAAAATACGATGGAATTAATAAAATGTGCGAAGACATCGCCCACTCAATTGGCCTTCTGAAATTGATCTGCTCGTTTTTCTTGATGCGATCCTAGGAGCTTTGAAGGGGTCAATGTGAGGTCTTAAGGTCTACGTTACATTCAGACAAGGTTATTTCTGAAACGTACTACCCGAACTGTCCCGAACAAGGTAACTGATGCGTGTTTTGGAGAAAGAGAGCAATCACTCCGGTCGCTCCGAGGCGCCGAAAGGACAGTCCGAGGCGGGGTACTCATAGGCAGACGCACGGGGCAAAAAGGCGAAAGCCGGGCTTACCCGATGGTTTGCATACATAACGGGATTGGTGCGCGCGTTTCGCTGGGAGTCATGCGTGGAACGCACGGGTGTGGTGCCAAGAAAATGAAACATCGCCCTCGAATGGGCTGTTATCAAATTGGCGAGTCTGTAACCAGATAAAAAACAGCTGTACAAGCCGAAAAAACGGCAAAGACTTCAGGAAGGGCGGTGTCGATCAAAAATCAATCCAATTGAAAGTACACGATGCTCAACGACATCCTATTACCCGACGTAGTTCTCAACCGTCGCAATCTCTATTTCGAATCTGATATTGCGAATAAGTCAGAAGCATTGGCGGCCAATGCGACTTATTTCGGCAATTTGGGATGGGCCCAGGAATACCTGGACTTTTGTCATCGGGACGAGCACTTCAGAAGCCGCTGGCTGGCGGCCGGCGGCGACTGGACGGACAAGACGGTGATCGACCTGGGATGCGGCCCCGGCAACGTATTTGCCACGCTGGGCGGCAAGCCCGGATTGCTGATCGGGGTGGACGTGGCCGCGGGTTCGCTCGAACTGGCCTCGCGTCTGGGCTACACAGCGGTGCTGGCCGATGCGGCGCACACGCCGTTTCGCTCGGGGGTGGCGGACATCGTGGCCATCAATGCCTCGCTGCATCATTGCGACGACATGGACGCGGTGCTGCGGGAGGGCGCGCGACTGGTCAAGCCCGGCGGGCTGCTCATCACCGATCACGACCCGCAACTGACCGCCTGGGACTACAAGGGGCTGGCCAAGTTCATGTGGGACGCGCGGCTGTGGATCTACCGCGTGACGCGGCACGGCTTTCACAAGACCGGCAGCCAGCAGTCATGGGGACTGAAGACCGAAGTGCATCACCGGCCCGGCGACGGCGTGACGCGGGAGTTCTTCAAGTCGACGCTGGAGCCGCTGGGCTTTCAGGTCAGCGTGCATCCGCACAACCACCAGATCGGCGCCGATGCGCTCCGGGGCCAGGTCGGCCCCGCGCACTGGAAGTACCGCGTGGGCAATGCGCTGTCGGGCCGCGATCCGGGCGCGTCGGCGAGCGCGCTGTCGCTGATGTGCATTGCGCGCAAGAGGGCCGCGGACAAGGCGGCCCACGCCTCCGCCATGGGGTGACCGACTGACGGCCCGCGACTGCTGGTAGCCTCCCCGGATTCTTCGAATGCGCCCCCCGGACAACGGGGCGCGCTCTCCAGGCATCCAGGAAGGACTCCAGCAGTGGTTGTGACAGCAGGGACAAACATTCCAGACACGAGCAATTCAAGTACGGAACGAACAGGCGGGAACGGCGGGACAGGCGGGCGCCGGCGTGCAGGCATCGCGCTGATGGCGGCGTTGATGCTGGCCGCGTGCTCCACATCCCCCAGGATGCCCGTCGCGGGCCCCGGCGAGTACGTGGTGCAGCCAGGCGACACGCTGTATCGCATCGCATCGAAAACCGGTCGCTCGGCCGGCGACATCGCGCGCTGGAGCAACCTGCAGGACCCCGACAAGCTCGAGGCAGGGCAGGTGCTGCGCGTGGTTCCGCCCGGCGGCGCGCCGGCGGGCGCGTCGTCCGATGCGTCCCCGCCTGCAAGAGGCGCCGGCAGCGACCGTGCCAAGCCGCCCCGGACCCGGGAAGCCAGGGAGCCCGAACCCGGCGCGCCGCCCGCGTCCCGCCGCAGCGACTGGGGCTGGCCCGCGCCGGGACAGGTGATCGCGGGCTTCAACGGCTCGAGCAACAAAGGCATCGACATCGCAGCCAGCCCCGGCGAAGCGGTGGTGTCGATCGGAGCGGGCAAGGTCGCGGTGACGGAAATGCTGCGCGGCTATGGCAGCGTGGTCATGGTCGACCACGGTGGCTCGTACATGTCGGTCTATACCAACCTGCGCACGGTGATGGTCAAGCAGGGGCAGCGCGTCGAGCGGGGCCAGAAGATCGCGGACATCGGCGGTGGAGACGGCGGCACGAGCAAGCTGCACTTCGAGATCCGCTACCGCGGCAACGCGGTCGATCCACGGCAATACCTGACGGCCCGCTGAACGTCGGGGCACCGGCGCATCTGACGAAAGGTATCCCCCGAATTGGTGATATCGCAAGGGCGGCGAAATGCGCAGACTCTCGCCCTCTGTCTGTCGGAAAGGGCCTACATGGAACTCACGCACTGGATGTTTGTCATTGGCGGCGTCGGCCTGGCGCTGACGACCCAATGGTTCTTGCTCGCCCCTTTCAGCCGCAGCTGGCAGCCGATGAGGGACCAGATCGCCGAGCAGGTCACGCAGTCGGCCGCGCTCGTGGAAGCGTGCGCGTCGGGGGCTTCGCCGCGCGTCTGACAGACCGGCGCCCCGCCTTGCCGGCGGGCGCCTCGGGGTGATGGCCTGCGGCCCTCTAAGATGCTCGCTGTTTTGGGAAGACGCGAGAGGCAAAGGGAGGGCCACGCATGATTTCTTTGCTCCACACCGCGGACTGGCAGATCGGCCGCGTGTTCTCGCAGTTCGAGCCCGACGACGCCGCGGCGCTGTTCGAGGCGCGCTTCAAGGTGGTCGAGCGGCTGGCCGGCATCGCGGCCGAACGCAAGGTCGACGCCGTGCTGGTCGCGGGCGACGTGTTCGACCTGCAGACCGTGTCCGACAAGACCATCCGGCGCATGTTCAATGCCATGCAGGGCTTCAGCGGGCCGTGGCTGCTGATTCCGGGCAACCACGACTCGGCGCTCAGCGAATCGGTCTGGCGCCGTGCAGAGCGCCTGGGCGCGATACCGCCTAACGCGGTGTGCTGCCTCGAGCCGAGGCCGCACACGGTGGCCGGCAAGTTCGTTCTGCTGCCCGCGCCGCTCACGCAGCGCCACACCTACGGCGACCTCACCGACTGGTTTGCCGCCGCCCCCAGCGAGGCCGGGTTGCCGCGCATCGGGCTGGCGCACGGTTGCGTGCAAGGCATCCTGTCCGAGGACATCGACTCGGCCAACCCGATTGCCGCGGGGCGGGCAGGGGAGGCCGGTCTGGACTACCTGGCGCTGGGCGACTGGCACGGCACGCGGCAGATCGACGAGCGCACCTGGTATGCGGGCACGCCCGAGACCGACCGTTTCCGGGCCAACGATTCGGGGCAGGCGCTGCGGGTGTCGATTGCGGGCGTCGGGGCGGTGCCGGAGGTCGAAACCATCCGCACAGGCCAGTTCGGCTGGCAGCAGCTGGAGCCGCGGCTCACGGTGGCGTCCGACATCGACGAACTGGTGGAAAAGCTGGCCTCGGTCGACAGCGGCGACGTGCTTCAGCTGCGTGTGCAGGGCACCTGCGACCTGGGCGGACATGCCAGGTTGGTCGCCGCGCTCGATGCCGCCCGTGCCCGCGCCCGCGCGCTGGTGTGGGACGGCGAGGCGCTGCGGCTGGAGCCGACGGAAGAAGACATCCAGTCGCTCCACGCCGACGGTTTCGTCGGTGAAGCGCTGCAGGAACTGCGCACGCAGCAAGGCGACACACAAGCAGAGCTGGCCCGCGATGCCTTGCTCACGCTGGCGCGCATCCTCGACGCGCAGGGTGCACGCACGGGGGCGGGCGCATGAAGCTGCAACGCCTTCGCATCGAGAACTTCAAGCTGTTTCGCGCACCGTTGGAGATCGACGGTTTCACGGACGGGCTCAACCTGTTCACGGCGCCCAACGAATCGGGCAAGTCGACCATCGCCGAGGCGATACGCGCCGCGTTCTTCGAGCGCCACCGGTCCAGCGCGGTGGAGCACCTGAGGCCCTGGGGCGAAAGCTCGGCGACGCCCACTGTGGCGCTCGACTTCGAACTCGACGGCAAGCCCTGCAGGCTCACCAAGGCTTTCCTCGGCAAGAAGCGCTGCGAGCTCGTCATCGACGGCAAGGCGATGGACGGCGCCGTGGCGGAAGACCACCTGGCGGCGCTGCTCGGCTTTCGTTTTCCGGGCAAGGGCGCCAGCACGCCGGAGCACATGGGCATTCCGGGGCTGCTGTGGATCAGGCAGGGCACTTCGCACGACATTTCGAACGCCGTCGGCTTTGCCAGCGACCACCTTCGCAACGCGCTCGGCGAGTCGCTGGGCGAACTGGCCTCCAGCCACGGCGACGCCGTGCTGAAAGCCGTGGAGACCGAGCGAAACGAGCTGCTCACGCCCGCCGGCGGCGCGCCGCGCGGCGCCTTCGCGGATGCGCTCAAGCTGCGCACGGAGCTCGAGTCCGAGCTGGCCATGCTGCATGCCGAGATCGACGCCTATCGCGCGGATGTCGATCGGCTGTCGGGCCTGCGCCGCGAGCATCAACGCGACGACGCGGCGCGGCCCTGGGTGGCGCTGCGCGAGCAGCTTGCCGTGGCACAGCAGCGGCTGAACGACGGCAAGGGCCTGGCCGAGCGCAAGGCCGCGCAGGACGCGGCGCTCAAGCCGATCGTGGCGCAGGTGGGCTCGTGGCGCACGCAACTGCAGGCGATGGAACGCGAGGAAGCCACCGTCGGCCAGCGCGAAAAGAACCTGCAGGCCGTGAAGGAAGGCCTGGAGAAGGCGCTCGGCGAGCTCACGGCCTGGGAGCCGCGCCATGCGGCCGCGGCGCAGGTGGATGTCGGCGCACGCCACACCTTGCGGCTGGCGCGACAGGCCGCCTCGCGGATCGCACAGGAAAAGACGGTCGACAGCCTGGCCGAGCAGCTCGCTGCGCTGGCGAACAGCCTCGACAAGGCCAAGGGCGAGCAGGAGAAAGTCACCCGCCTGCAGGCCGACGCACACGCACTGGCCGTGCCCGACGGCGAGCTGAAGCGCCTGCACCGCAGCGCGGACCTGCTGCGCACGGCGCAGGCCCGGCTCGATGCGGTGTCGACCGCACTGGCGTTCGATCTGCAGCCCGGCGCCCGGGTTCGGGTGGGCGGCGTCGACGTGACGGGTTCGGCGCGCCAGACCGTCATCGCGCGAACCGAGATCGACATCGAAGGCATCGGGCGCATCACGGTGCTGCCGGGAGGCACCGACCTGGACAGCCTGGGCGTCGAACGTGACCGGGCCCGCGACGAACTGGCCGCGCAGTTGCAGGCCCTGCGCGCGGACAGCGTGGCCGCCGTCGAGGAACGCGTGCGGCTGCATGCCTTGCGAAAGGGCGAAGCACATGCGGCGGAGGCGGTGCTGTCGGCGCTGGCGCCCCAGGGTCTGGGCGCGCTTGCCGCCGATGTCGCGCTGCGCGAGGCCCGTCTGGCCGAGGCAAAGGAGGTTCTGCGGGCGATGCCCCCCGCGCCTGACGCGCCGGTGCCGTCGGCCGCCCAGGCCGAATCGGAGGAGGGCGCCGCCCGCACCGCACTGGAAGCGGCCTCTTCGGCGCTCAACGCGGCCAAGGTGCAGGCGGGCCATGCGCGCGAACAGGTCAAGGCTGCCGAGGACGAACTCGCGGCAGTGCGAACGACGCTGGCCGACCCGATGCGCGCCGGCCGCAAGCGCGAAGCCGGCGAGGCCTTGACCGATGCGCTCGCGCAGCAATCGGCCATCGAGCAGAAGGCCGCTGAACTCGCCCTGCAGTTGCAGACGGTCAACCTGCCGGTGCTGGCTCAGGACGTGGAACGGCTGGAGCGCAGCGTCAGGCAGGCCGAATCGGCGCACAGCGCCAGGGCCAACGAGATCATGCGGCTCGAGGTCGAACTCGCAACGAAAGGCGCGCTGGGCCAGGAAGAGATCGCGTCCGAAAAGCAGCGCGAACTAGAGCACGCCACGCGGCGCTGTACCGAGCTCGGGCGCCACGCCAGGGCGCTCGACCACCTGCTGAAGCTGTTGCGCGACAAGCGCTCGGCACTGGCGCGTCGGCTGCGGGCACCGTTGCAGAAGCACCTCGACCACTACTTGCAGATTCTTTTCCCCGGTGCGCAGGTCGAAGTCGGCGACGACCTGTCACCAGGTCGCATCACACGGCAAGGCGTGCGCGGCGTGCAAAGCGGCGCGTTCGAAGAACTCAGCGTGGGTGCGCGTGAACAGATGGGCGTCGTGGCGCGGCTGGCCTATGCGGACTTGTTGAAGGAGGCGCACAAGCCGACCTTGCTGATCCTTGACGATGCCCTGGTGCACACCGATGAAGAGCGGCTCGGACAGATGAAGCGCGTGCTGTACGACGCGGCAACGCGGCACCAGATCCTGATCCTCAGTTGCCATCCGGAGGCCTGGCGCGACCTGGGGGTGGTCGCGAGGAGCATTCCGTAGGGATCCACAGCCTTCCAGGGTGGAGGGCTGGTTGGCTTATCGCGCCAACTCTACTCGTCCGTTATTTAACATAATGCACATTGTGTGCATTACATGGGAGCTCAGAAGATCCCCCAGACCTCACCACTTCCCATCCTTCGGCACCGCCTTGGGCGCATTGGCCCTTGCCGTGGCCGCCGCCGTGATCAACGACGCAGCTTCTGCACGGCCCGCCTTGTTCGCGAAATCGACTGCCGTCATGCCCAACTGGTTCTTCATCGTGGTGTCCGCACCCTCGGCCAGCAGCAGCTTCACGGCTTCGCCCGATCCGTACATCGCGGCCATCATCAGCGGCGTGGTGCCGTTGGGCGATTGCGCGTCGATGAAGGCGTAGTTGTCGAGCAGCACTTTCATGATGGTCAGTTGCCCACTGGTGGCCGCGTAATGCAGCGGCGTCCAGCCGGTCTTGTTGACTGCCGCATCGCGCTTGAGCAACTGCGTGACCAAGTCCTGCTGGCCCTTGATGGCAGCCAGCATCAGCGGCGTTTCGCCCTTGGCGTTGGGCAGGTCCACATTGGTCTGCGGCGACTCGACCAGCACCTGGATGACCTTGGGCGACGGCTCGCGCAGCGCGATCATCAGGCCGGTCTGGCCATGCTCGTCGAGCGTGTTGGGGTCGAAACCGCGCTGCAGCAGGGTGCGCACACCGCTGCCGTTGTCGCCGCGCACGGCCCGGAAGAAGTCTTCGAACGAACCCGCATGTGCCGCAAAAGATGCAGCAACGACAAGTAGATAGATCGATTTTTTAAAGTAATTTTTCATGATTTGACGTCCCTGAACAAGTTTTCGAAGTTGTCGCTCGTGGCCTTGGCTATGGCTTCGACGGGCATCTTCCTGAGCTCGGCGATCTGTTGCGCCACGAAAGGCACGTACGACGGATTGTTGGTCTTGCCGCGGTACGGCACGGGCGCCAGGTAGGGGCTGTCGGTCTCGATCAGCATGCGGTCCAGCGGCACGAAAGCGGCCACGTCGCGCAGGTCCTGGGCCTTCTTGAAGGTCAGGATGCCGGAAAACGAAATGTAGAAACCCAGGTCGAGCGCGGCACGCGCCACCTCGGCGGTTTCGGTGAAGCAATGGAAAACACCGCCGGCCGCGCCGGAAGAGGCGTCCTCGCCCTCCTCTTTCAGAATCGCCAGCGTGTCCGCCGAGGCCTCCCGCGTGTGGATGATCAGCGGCTTGCGCGTTTGCCGGGCCGCGCGGATGTGCACGCGGAACCGGTCGCGCTGCCACTCCATGTCTGAAATGCTGCGCCCGCCCTTGCGTTCTTCCATCTGGTAATAGTCGAGGCCGGTTTCGCCGATGGCCACCACGCGGGGCCGCGCCGCGAGCCGCATCAGGTCTGCGACGGTGGGCTCGGCGATGTCCTCGTTGTCGGGGTGCACGCCCACGCTGGCCCAGAAGTTGTCATAGCTGGCGGCCAGCGCCTGCACGTCGTCGAACTCCTCGAGCTTGGTGCAGATGCAGAGTGCCCGCTCGACCTGCGCAGCCGCCATGGCAGCGCGGATCTGCGGCATCTGGTCCGCGAACTCGGGAAACGTGAGGTGGCAGTGGGAGTCTGTGAACATCGGAAATGGCGAGCTGCGACGCTCGCTCCTGTGGGAGATGGCGCCGTGTACAGAGTTCCGCGTCCCAAGGACCGCGGAACGATCAAATGGTTTGTGTCGGGCGGTCGGAGGCCATCGAGCCGCCGAGCGCGGCTTCGATGCGCGCCTTCAGCTGGCGCGATTTCTCGTCCGACGGAAAGCGGATGCCCACGCCGGGCGCCCGGTTGCCGGCCGCGCGCTGCGGCGTGATCCAGGCGACCTTGCCGGCCACCGGGTAGCGCTGCGGGTCTTCGGGCAGCGTGAGCAGCACATAGACGTCGTCGCCGAGCCGGTATTCGCGCGAGGTCGGAATGAAGATGCCGCCCTCCGCGAACAAAGGGATGTACGCCGCATACAGCGCGCCCTTTTCCTTGATGGCGAGCTGAATCACGCTCGGCCGGGCGGGCGACGAGGCGAGGGCTGCGGGGGCAACAGGTTGGTTCATGGGCGGCGAGCGGCAGAGTTTAGGGTGGTTCGCGCTTCGCTCACAAGCGCTTCCAGCATCAGGCCCGCATTGAAGGGGTGTTCGGCGGTCCTTGCGGCACTCGCCAGCGACTTCGACCAACGCGCCAGCGCCAGCCGCGACGGCGCGGCCGGCAGGTCGGCCGCCTCGAAAAACCGGGGTTCGGCACCGTTGCCGACCGCCATCAGGTCATGGCAGAGCTTTTGCAGCGCACCGACCGCCTGCGCCGGTGCGTGATCGGACAGTGCCCCCACGTCGCCGCGCGTCATGGCTTTCGGAAGCAAGGACCACGCCTTGGGCGACTGGCCCGACCGCGCCAGCCGCAGGGCATCGCTCGGCCGGCCGCCGGCGGCGCGCAGCAGCGCAGCGGCATCGGCGGCGGGCACATCCTGCGCGGCGAGCCAGGCCTCGGCCTCGGCGGTCTCGGGCCACGGCAGCGTGAAACCGAGGCAGCGGCTGCGAATGGTCGGCAGCAGCTGCCACGCGGCTTCGCTGGCCAGCACGAAGCGCACGTCGCCGACCGGCTCCTCGAGCGTCTTCAGCAGCGCATTGGCGGTGATGTTGTTCATGCGCTCGGCCGGATACACCAGCACCACCTTGCCGCGCCCGCGTGCGCTGGTGCGCTGGGCGAAGCCGACGGCGTCGCGCATTGCCTCGACGCGGATCTCGCGGCTGGCCTTGCGCTTCTTGTCGTCGATGTCGGATTGCGCCTTTTCGTCGAGCGGCCATGCGAGTTCCTGCATGGCGACCTCGGGCATCAGCACGCACAGGTCGGCGTGCGTGCGCACCTCGATGGCGTGGCAGCTGGCGCAATGGCCGCAGGCGGTGCCCTCGGGCGTCGGCTGTTCGCACAGCCAGGCAGAGGCCAGCGCCAGGGCCAACTCGTACTGGCCGATGCCTGAAGGACCCTGCAGCAGCCAGGCATGGCCGCGCTGGCGCAGCAATTCGGTGAGCGGGCGGCGCAGCCAGGGGGACAACGCGGCTGCGCTCATCGGGCAGGCCCTCCCAGCACACCGCGCGCCAGCAGCGCCGTTTCCACCTGCTGCCAGACCTGGTCACGTGCCTGGCTGGCGTCGATGCGCACGAAGCGCTGCGCATCGGCCGCCGCGCGATCGGCATAGCCCTGCGCGACACGGCTGAAGAACTCGACCGGCTGGGCCTCGAACTTGTCGGGCACGCGCGCGCCGGCCAGCCGTTGCGCGGCAATCTGCGGCGCCAGGTCGAACCACAGCGTGATATGCGGCTGCAGCAGCGCCGCGGCTGGCTGCCCCGCCCTGCCCGCCTGCACCCATTGCTCCAGCGTCGACAACACGCGCTCGTCGAAACCGCGCCCCGCGCCCTGGTAGGCGAAGGTGGCGTCGGTGAACCGGTCGCACAGCACCACATCGCCGCGCAGCAGCGCCGGCTCGATGACCTGCACGACGTGGTCGCGCCGCGCGGCAAACACCAGCAGCGACTCGGTCAGCGGGTCCATCGGTTGCTCGAGGATCAGGCCGCGCAGCGTTTCGGCCAGCGGCGTGCCGCCGGGTTCGCGCGTGCGCACGACCGCACGGCCCTGCGCCCTGAACAGCGCTTCCAGCGCGTCGAGGTGGCTGGACTTGCCCGCGCCGTCGATGCCCTCCAGCGTCAGGAAAAGACCGGAACCGTTGTCGCTCATTGCGTGGCCTTGGGTTTGGAATCGCCGCCGCCGCGCTGGTAGCGGTTGACCGCGCGGTTGTGGTCGTCGAGCGAGCTGCTGAACTGGCTGGTGCCGTCGCCGCGCGAAACGAAATACAGCGATTTGCCTTGCGCCGGCTGCACGGCCGCCAGCAGCGCCGCCTTGCCGGGCATCGAGATCGGCGTGGGCGGCAGGCCACCGCGCGTGTAGGTGTTCCAGGGCGTGTCGGTCTGCAGGTCTTTCTTGCGCAGGTTGCCATCGAAGCCGGCGCCCATGCCGTAGATCACCGTCGGGTCGGTCTGCAGCGGCATGCCGATGCGCAGGCGGTTGGTGAAGACCGAGGCAATTTGCGCGCGGTCATTGGCCTTGCCTGTCTCCTTTTCGACAATGCTGGCCAGAACCAGCGCCTCATCGGCCGATTTCAGCGGCAGGTCGGAGGCGCGGGCAGCCCAGGCGGCTTCGAGCTTCTTGTCCATGGCGCGCATCGCGCGCTGCAGCAGGGCGACGTCGGTCGAGCCCTTCGAGTAGGTGTAGGTGTCCGGAAAGAAGCGCCCTTCCGGGTGCACGCCCGGCTTGCCGAGCTTGGTCATGAGCGCCTCGTCGGTCAGGCCCACGCTCTCGGGCTTGAGCTGGTCGGCCTTGGCGAGCGCGGCGCGCACCTGGCGGAAGTTCCAGCCCTCGACCAGCACCAGGCTGCGCGTGGCTTCCTCGCCGCGCACCAGCACGTTGAGCAGCAGCTTGGGGGTGACGCCGCGCTCCAGCTCGTAGCTGCCGGCGCGCATCTGGCGGTCCTGGCCCGACACGCGGAACCACAGGTAGAGCAGCTGCGGCTGAACGTCGACGCCGGTGTCGGCCACCGCCTGCGCAATACCGCGCGGCGTGGTGCCGGGCTCCACGGACAGGTCGACGCTGGGCGCCGGCAGCTTGAGCGGCTGGTGCACCCACCAGAGACCGGCGCCGCCGAGCGCAAGAGCGACCAGGGCGGCGAGCAGGAAGAGCGTGAGGAAGAAGCTGCGCACGGATCCGATGTGGGGAAGACGGAAGAAAGAGTAAAGAGCGTGGCCCGGCGGGCCGCGGAGCGGGAGTCCCTGCCGTCCGGAAGGAACAGGCCCGGCCATGATAATTCAGCGATGACCACAGTCGTTCTCAATGGCGTCACCGCCCTCTCCCTGTCCAGCCCATCGGCCGCCTCGGGCCAGCTCGGCGTGATCCGTGCAGAGGGCCCCGACGCCGCCAGCTTCCTGCACGGCCAGCTCACGCAGGACTTCTCGCTGCTCGGCGGCGCCGACGCCCGCCTGGCCGCGCTGTGCACCGCCAAGGGCCGCGTGATCGCAAGTTTCATCGGCATCAAGCCGCAACCAGAACTGGTCTTGCTGGTGTGCAGCCGCGACATCCTGGCCGCCACGCTCAAGCGCCTGTCGATGTTCGTGCTGCGCGCCAAGGTCAAGCTGACCGACGCCACCGAGCAGTTTTCGCTCTACGGCCTGGCCGGCACCGCGCTGACCGCCAACGGCCTCGACGCCGCCGCCCTGCCCGGCAAGCGCACCGCCGTGGGAGACGACGTGAGCGTGGTCTCGCTGTACCCGGCCGACCGCGTCCCTCGCGCCCTGTGGATCGCGCCGGTCGGCCATGCGGCCCCCGTGGGCGCCCCGCTCGACGCCGAGCTGTGGCAATGGAGCGAGGTGCGCAGCGGCATCGTCACGCTGACCGCGCCGGTCATCGAGGCCTTCGTGCCGCAGATGATCAACTACGAATCGGTGGGCGGCGTCAACTTCAAGAAGGGCTGCTACCCCGGCCAGGAAGTGGTGGCGCGCAGCCAGTTCCGCGGCACGCTGAAGCGCCGCACCTACCTCGTTCAGGCCGATGCGCCGCTGGCCGCCGGCCAGGACGTGTTTGCCGCCAGCGACGCCGAGCAGCCCGTGGGCACCGTGGCGCAGGCTGCCTCCGCGCCCGGCGGTGGCTGGGCCGCCCTCATCTCGATGCAGATCTCGGCCCTCGAAGCCGGCGGCCTGCATGCCGGCTCGGCGCACGGCCCGGCGCTCACGGTCGAGCCGCTGCCCTACGCCCTGCTCGAAGACATCTGAGGCCACCTCCCCGGACACGCCCGTCCGTCGGGCATATGGCGCTATCGACCTGATAGCGCCATTTTTTTGCGTGCCGTTTAACCCCGCCGCGGATGCTGCACCGTAGAAGCCTGCATCGATCCACTCCCGGCAAGGAAGACACCATGCAGCGCAGATTCTTTTCCACCGCCCTTGCCCTGGGCACCTTGGGCGCACTGGCCGCGGCCTCGTGCCTCCCGGCCTGGGCGCAGAGCCAGCCCTCGGGGCGCATCGGCTCGCTCATGCAGATCAGCGTGGTCGACCGCGGCACCGGCGCCGAGCTGCCCATCTACCGCCACCGCGGCGACTACTGGGTGGCCGGGCGCCCCGGCGCGCGCTATGCCATCCGGGCGCGCAATGTGATGGGCGAACGCATCATGGCCGTGATGTCGGTGGACGGCGTGAACGTCGTCACCGGCGAAACCGCGGGCGTCGGGCAAAACGGCTACGTGTACGGCCCGCGCGAACGCAGCGACATCACCGGCTGGCGCAAGAGCGATTCGCAGATTGCGGCCTTCGAGTTCGCCGCGGCCGGCAACTCCTACGCCAGCCGCACCGGCCGCCCCGACGACGTGGGCGTGATCGGCGTCGCGATGTTCCGCGAGCGCATGCCGGAACCGCCGCCGCCCGTCGTCACGCCCTATCCGCAGCGCGACGGGTACGGCGAGCGCGAACGGCGCAGCGAGTCGTCGTCGATGGGCGATGCGCGTGCAAAGGCAGCGCCGGCCGACAGCAGCACTGCTGCCGCCGAGGCCCCCGCCGGCAGCATGGCCCGCCAGCCGGCGCCCAGCCCGAGCCTGGGCACCGCGCACGGCCGCCGAGAAACCTCCTACGTCGGCAAGACCACCTTCGAGCGCGCGCAGTCATCGCCTGACGAGGTGGTGCGCATCCGCTACGACAGCCGCGAGAACCTCGTGGCCGCGGGCGTGATCCCGATGCCGCCTCCACCGCGCTGGCCGCGTCCGGCGGGCCCGTCGGCGTTCCCGGGTTCCGACGCGGGCTACGTGCCCGACCCGCCGCCGCGCTACTGAAGCTCAGCGCAAGGCGCGACGCATCTCGATGTGCGGTATGCCGGCTTCCTCGAAGCCTTCGCCGTGCACCGCATAGCCGAGCCGCGCATAGAAGCGCTCGGCGCTGCGCTGCGCGTTCAGCGCCACCTCGCGGTCGCCGCGTGCGTGCGCGGCCTCTTCGAGCACCCGCACCACGGCAGCGCCATGTCCGCCGCTGCGCAGGTTGCGGTGCACCGCCATGCGACCGATGTGCGACACGCCGTCTTCCGCGTGCAGCAGCCGGCCCGTGGCAATGACCTGGCCCAGCCGGTTGCGCGCCACTGCGTGCAGCACCACGGGGTCGTTCTCGTCCCACTCCAGCGACTCGGGAATGTTCTGCTCCTCGATGAACACGGCGCGGCGCAGTGCGCCCGCGCCTTCGCCCAGCGCGTCCCAGCCGCCGGTTTCCACGGTGCGCATCGGCTCGCCGGCTTCATAGCCGGTGAGCACGTCGCGCAGCACCTGCGGCACAGGCTTCGAGGTCTGCGTGGCCGGGTCGGCGAACACATAGACCAGCTCGCAGCCGACCAGGAACTGGTCCTGGCGGAACAGCCCGCCCTCGAAAACCATCGACGAGGTGCCGATGCGCGTGCAGCGCATGCCCACGTCGAGCATGTCGTCCATGCGCGCAGAGCCACGGAAGTCGATGGTCGCCTTGCGCACGTACAGGTCGCCGCCCAGCGACTGCATCGCCTCTTCGTACGGCAGCGCGAGCGCGCGCCAGTAGTCCGAGATGGCGGTGTCGAAGTACATCAGGTAGTGCGCGTTGAAGACGATCTTCTGCATGTCGACTTCGGCCCAGCGCACGCGCAGGCGGTGGAAAAAGCGGAAATCGCTGCGTTGCATTCTTTGTCTCCGGAAAAGTCTTGGATGGTGTGGAAAGGTGGACGTGGTTCGGACGCAGCAACCGCGCTCAAGGCTGCAAGGCCTCGCGCAGCGCCCGGGCCGCATCGTCCTGCGCCTGCAGCGCCTCGGGAATCGCCCGGCCCATCTTGATGAACTCGTGGATCACGCCGCGGTAGATCTCCAGGTCGACCGGCACGCCCGCGGCGCGCAGCTTGTCGGCATAGGCAATGCCTTCGTCGACCACCGGGTCGCATTCGGCCAGCGCGATCCAGGCCGGCGCCACGCCGTCGACGTCGTCGGCCAGCAGCGGCGCAAAGCGCCAGTCGTCGCGGTCGGCGCGCGTGCGAACGTACTGCGCGAAGAAGAAATCGATCATGGCCTTCGTCAGCAGCGGACCCTCGGCATGACGCGCGTGCGAGGCGGTGTTTTGGTGCGCGGCGGTGCCCGGATAGATGAGCATCTGCAGCGCCAGCGGCAGGCCGGCGTCGCGCGCAAGAATGGCGCACACCGCCGCGAGCGTGCCGCCCGCGCTGTCGCCGCCGACCGCCAGCCTTGCCGGGTCGAGGCCCAGGCTCGCGCCTTCTTTGGCGATGAACTGGAAGGCATCCCACGCGTCGTTCGACGCGGTCGGGAACTTGTGCGCCGGCGCCAGCCGGTAGTCCACCGACACCACCGCGCAACCGCTCTTGTGGCTCAGCACGCGGCACAGCGTGTCGTGCGTGCGGATGTTGCCGACCGTGAAGCCGCCGCCGTGGAAGTACACCAACACGGGCCGCACATCGGTCGATGGTGCATACAGCCGAGCCGGCATCGCGAAGCCGTCGCGCGCCGCAATATGGAAGTCCTCGATGCGCGCCAGCTCGGGCTTGGGCACCTCGAGCACGCCAGCGCCTTTCTCGTACGAGGCCTTGGCCTCCTCGGGCGTCAGTTGGTCGAGCGGCGGGTGGCCGGCACGCGCCATGCGCTCGACCACGCTGGCCATCTTCGGCGTGAGCCGTGAAGCCTGTGGTGTTCCGGGCGTGACAGCGGCAAGGGTTTCTTTCGTGTGCAAGACGGTTCGCTCTTGTTAGATTTGGCTGGTCGGCAATCGTACTGCCCGGAGCATTCCCACACCCATGGCCCTCATCCAATACCTCACCCAGATCCAGTTCGAATTCGGCGCCATCCGGCTGCTGTCCAGCGAATGCGCCCGCATCGGCATCAACCGCCCGCTGATCGTGACCGATGCCGGCGTGCGCGCGGCCGGCGTGCTGCAGAAGGCGCTGGACGCCATCGCCGATCTCGAGGTGTCGGTGTTCGACCAGACGCCCTCCAACCCGACCGAAGCCGCCGTGCGCGCAGCCGTCGAGCTGTACCGCAGCGGGCGTTGCGACGGCCTCATCGCGGTGGGCGGCGGCTCGGCCATCGACTGCGCCAAGGGCGTGGCCATCGCGGCCACGCACGAAGGCCCGCTCAAGACCTACGCCACCATCGAAGGCGGCTCGCCCAAGATCACCGAGCGCGCGGTGCCGTTGATTGCGGTGCCCACCACCAGCGGCACCGGCAGCGAAGTGGCGCGCGGCGCCATCGTCATCGTGGACGACCACCGCAAGCTCGGCTTTCACAGCTGGTTCCTCATGCCCAAGGCCGCCATCTGCGACCCCGAGCTCACGCTGGGGCTGCCGCCCAGGCTCACGGCCGCCACCGGCATGGACGCCATTGCGCACTGCATGGAAACCTTCATGTCGGCCGCGTTCAACCCGCCGGCCGACGGCATCGGCCTGGACGGCCTGGAGCGCGCCTGGGGCCACATCGAACGCGCGACGAAGGACGGCAGCGACCGCGAGGCGCGCTTGAACCTCATGAGCGCCTCGATGCAGGGCGCCATGGCCTTCCAAAAGGGCCTGGGCTGCGTGCATTCGCTGAGCCACAGCCTGGGCGGGGTCGATCCGCGCCTGCACCACGGCACGCTCAACGCCCTCTTCCTGCCGGCGGTGATCCACTTCAACGCGGGTGCCGAGTCGGTGCAGAAAGAGCAACGCCTGCAACGCATGGCGCAGGCCATGCACCTCGATTCGGCGGGCGACCTGGGAGACGCCATCCGCGACATGAACGCGCGGCTCGGACTGCCCAAGGGCCTGGCCGAAGTGGCCGTGACGCCCGCAATGTTCGAGAAGATCATCGACGGCGCCATGGCCGACCATTGCCACAAGACCAACCCGCGCCTCGCCTCGCGCGACGACTACACGGCCATGCTCGAAGCCTCGATGTGAGGCCCTTGCGGGCGCCATGTAAGCGATTTTTCTACGCTTGCCGAGTCATGCCGATGACATGAGGGATTTCTAGACTGACATGAAAGGCTTCGCTCCCGCGAAAGCCCAAAAGGGTCAGGGGAAATTCCGAATGCCGCGTACCGTCCAAGTCCATACCGTCCTGAGCGCCGAGCAGCTCAAGTTCCGCGCCATGCGGGGACGCGAAGGACTCTCGCAACTCTTCGAGTTCGAGGTGGACATGGTCAGCACCAGCTTCAGCCTCGACCTGAAGCAGCTGCTCGGCACCTCGCTCACCATGGAGCTGGCCGACGAAGCCGGCCCGCGCTTTCTCAACGGCACCGTGGTGCGCTTCGAGCTGGTGGGCCGCGCCAACGAAACCGGCCGCCACTACATCTACCGCGCCCTGGTGCAGCCATGGCTGTGGTACCTCACGCGCACCAGCGACTGCCGCATCTTCCAGAACAAGAGCGTGCCCGAGGTGCTCGACGAGGTGCTGGGCAAGTACGGCTTCCAGTTCGAGAAACGCCTCACCGGCAGCTACGCCCCCTGCGAATACTGCGTGCAATACCAGGAGAGCGACTTCGCCTTCGTGAGTCGCCTCATGGAGCAGGAAGGCATTGCCTACCACTTCGAGCACGGCGACGGCACGCACCTGCTGGTGCTGGCCGACGACACCGGCAGCTACACGCCCCTGCCCGGCCACGCCAGCATTCCGTACCGCCCGCGCGACCGCGTGCTCAACGCGCTGGAGCCCTGCATCGACCAATGGCGCGCGACCGAGCAGATCACCTCGGGCCGCGTGATGCTCGACGACTTCGACTTCAAGAAGTCGCGCGCCTCGCTGCAAAGCGTGCAGCAGGACCCGAAGCCGCACGAGCATTCGAGCTACGAGGTCTATGAATGGCTGGGCGGCTACAGCGAGCACCAGCAGGGCGACGCCTACGCACGCATCCGCCTGCAGGAGCTGCAGTGCGCGCACGAGCTGGCCGCCGGCCACACCAACGTGCTCGCCATGGCGCCGGGCTACCTGTTCGAGATGACGCACTGCCCGCGCGAGTCGGACAACCGCGAGTACCTGGTCACCGAAACCCGCTACGACCTGCGCGAGCCCGAGTACTCCTCGGGCGGCAGCAGCGAATCGGTGTGCGCGTTCGACTTCACCGTGCTGCCCTCGAGCGTGACCTACCGCCCCGCGCGCACCACGCCGCGCCCGCGCACCAACGGCCCGCAGACCGCCACCGTGGTGGGCCCGCAAGACATCTGGACCGACCGCTTCGGCCGTGTGAAGCTGCAGTTCCGCTGGGACCGCTACGGCCAGTCGGACGAGAACAGCTCGTGCTGGGTGCGCGTGTCGAGCAACTGGGCCGGCGCCAACTTCGGCACCATGCACATGCCGCGCGTGGGCCAGGAGGTGATCGTCGATTTCATCGGCGGCGCGCCCGACCGCCCCATCATCACCGGACGCGTCTACAACAGCGACCAGATGCCGCCCTGGGAGCTGCCCGCCAACGCCACGGCCAGCGGCATCCTCACGCGCTCGAGCAGCGGCGGTGCGGCCAACCAGGCCAACATGCTGCGCTTCGAGGACCGCGCGGGCGCCGAGCAGATCCTGCTGCACGCCGAGCGCAATCTCGACGTGGAGGTCGAGGCCGACGAGACGCACACCACCGACGGCACCCGCACCACCCTCGTCAAGGGTCACGAGTCGGCCACTTACCAGAGCGGCGAAACCCGCGACATCACCGCCGGCGCCAAGGAAACCATCACCGGCGGGGACACGCGCAGCGTGACCGGCGGCTTCACCGAGACCGTGACCGGCGGGGTGAACCAGAACATTGCGGGCGGCAAGACCCGCGTGCTCAGCGGCGGGCTGAAGGACACCATCACGGGCGGTGTCGATTCCGCCATCACGGGCGGCTACCGCGGCACCATCGACGGGCAGGAAATACGCTACGTGAGCGCGGGCCGCGAGGACACCATCGACACCTCGAACACCGTGCTGGTCAACGGCCCCTCGACCACCACCGTCACCGGCCCCACCGTGCACACCTCGCCGGACGTGACCTTCAATACCACCAACCACATCCACAACACGACGCAGCACGTCATCAACACCAACGTCTACAACACGACGTCGAACACCTACAACAACCTGACGAACAATTACACCAACAACTCCGTCAGCTACACCAACAACTACGCCAAGAGCAGCGACTGGCGCCTGGCGCGGGCCGGCGGCGCGGGGTTCCGCTTCGGGGCGGTGGGCCTGTCGCTGGACTTCTGGGGCGTGCGCCAGCAGTTCTACGGCGTCAACTCGCAGTACGCGGTGCTGAAGGTGGACTTCATCAGCTTCAAGATCGCGAACAAGGGCATCGACATCACCACCCAGGCCACCTCGGTGGCGCGGGCGGCGCTGCGTTTCTACATGGATGGCCTGGCAACCTATGCGCAGGCCATGCACATCGTGATGTGAAGGACGGCATGCCTGAGTGGGAAACGCTTCTGTGGATCTTCTTCGCGGTCGTGATGGCCGGCGTCATCGTGGCGAGCATCGGCGCGGTCGGCCACATGCGCCGCGAGAACAGGCTCTACAGCGCCGAACAAAAGCGGTGGGCCGTGCTCGCGCTGTCGGGCCGGCCCGTTGAAGGCACGGTGCGCAACTTTCGCATGCACCCCGGCAACATGACGCGCGGCGGCTCGCGCGGGCAGACCGTGTGCGCCGTGGTGCTCGACGTCGACTACACCGACGGCACCGGCACGCCCCGCACCGCGTCGATCCGTACCTTCATCGAAGACGCGCTGGTCCCCAGCTTCCAGGCGCCGGGCAAGCGCGTTCACCTGCGCCATGACCCGCAAGACCCCGCATCGGTCGCCATCGACCGCGAGCGCACGCCGCTGGAAATTCCGCGAGCGCCCTGAACATCGATGAAGACCGTCAAGCCGCTGCGCCTGAGCATCACCACCCGGCCTTTCCTGCGCCAGGGCGAACAGCGCCTGGCCGTCACCACGCTGTGCATGGTGTCGATGGGCGGCGCGCCCGTGCTGACGCCCGAGCCCGAGTTCTGGAAGACGCTGTCCGACGAGCTGGGCGCTGCCACCGCCATCGACCTGGGGCTGCCGAAGGCGCGCGCCGAGGTGCTCGCCACCGGCTTCGCCTACACCGCGCACCAGCCCGAAAAGACGCGGTGCGCCGTGCGCTTGCAGTTGGGCGGCCTGTGCAAGGACCTGGCCGTCTTCGGCGACCGCTACTGGCTCGGCGGGCGCGCCACCGAGCCGCAGCCGTTCGAGGCGATGCGCATGGACTGGACACGCGCCTACGGCGGCCCCGACTTCGCCGACAACCCGCTGGGCCGCGGCCATGCGCTCGAGCAGGTCAACGGCCAGTCGGTGCGGCGCCTGCCCAACATCGAGAACCCGACTGCGCAGGTGCACCGCCCCGGCGACCAGCCCGAGCCGGCCGGCTTCGGCCCCATCGACATCGCCTGGCCGCGGCGCATGCGCTTGATCGGCAGGCAGTACGACGAGCACTGGCGGGCCCATCTGTTTCCCGGGTTCGCCGAGGACATGGACTGGCGGCTGTTCAATGCCGCGCCCACCGACCAGCACCTGGCCGACTCGGCGGAAATTGCACCGGGCACGCCCTATGCGGTCTGGAACATGCACCCCACGCAGCCCATTCAGCAGGGCCGGCTGCCGCACTGGCGCGCCCTCGCCTTCATCGTGCGGCGGCACGCGCCTGAGCACGCAGAAGAGATCGCGCAGCGGCTGACCACGGCCTGGTTCTTTCCGCACCTGGACCGCGTGGCGCTGATCTTCCACGGCGAAACGCGCATCGAGGAAGACGATGCCGCCGACATCACGCACGTGATGCCCGCGCTCGAAGCCGTCGATGCGCCGCGCGGCCGGGCCCACTACGCCGCCGTGCTGCGCCAGCGCTGCGACCCTGACAAGGGTGCGCTCTACATGTTCCGCGACGACGAACTGGTGCCGCAAGATGCCATCGGCCCCTGGCTCGACCAGCCCGAAGCCGCCGAGTCGGCGCTGGTGCGCAACATGCGCGAGCGCGGCGCGCAGGCGCGCGAAGAGCTCAAGCAGATGGCGCTGGAAGCCGGCCACAAGGCCCGCCATTTCAGGGAACGCCCGCTGCCGGAGCCCTTCAGGCGCATGCCCACGCTGCGCGAGCTGCCCGAGTTCGTGGAACAGGCCGATGCCTACGCACACGCGCAGCGCGAACAGGGCGCGGTCGAGCGCCAGCGCCTGCAGCGCGAGGCCGACGCCAATGCCAAGGAGTCGATGAAGGTCGGCTTCGACACCGGCAAGCTGGTGCGCGAACACGACCGCACCGAGCTCAAGGGCCCGCCGCGCGTGGACGGCGCGTCGGTGCTGCGCGGCTTCACCGGCATCGCCGCCGCCACGGGCACCGCGCCGGCGCCGCCGAAGCAGGTCGAGGCCATGCGCCAGATGACCGAGGCCGGCGAGCGCGGGCTGATGGCGCTGTACCGCGGCTCGGCACAGCACCAGGCCCGCATCGACCCGGTGCCGGCGGAACGCCTGGCCGCGCTGCGCGCCCAGGTCTCGGCCACGCTGCAAGGCAGCCGCGACTTCACCGACACCGACCTGACCGGCGCGGACCTTTCCGGCATGGACCTGCGCCGCGCCTGCTTTCGCCGCGCCCTGCTCGAAAGCGCCGACCTGCGGCATGCCGTGTGCGACGGTGCCGACTTCGGCGACGCGGTGCTGGTGCGGGCCCAGTTGACCGATGCCAGCCTCCGGGGAGCGGTGCTGCACCAGACCAACCTGGCGGGCATCGACTGCGAGCGCGCCGACTTCTCGGGCGCGCAGATGGAAGGCACGAAGCTGGAGCAAGTGAAGTTCGCGCAGTGCAACTTCACGGGCGCGCGGCTGCACCACGTGCATGTGCTGCAGTCCCAGATCACCGGTTGCAGCTTCGACGAGGCGGACATCGCCTACGCCGGCTTCCTGTCGGACACCGCACTGGCGCAATGCAGCTTTCGCCGCGCCCGGCTGGTGAAGGTGGGGTTTCTTTCCTGCAGCGTCGCACGGCTCGATTTCACCGGCGCCTCGCTCGAAGCCTGCGCCTGGACCCACACCGTGTGCAACGACGGCATCGTGTTCGCCGGCGCGCTGCTGCACACCACCTGCTTCGCGGGCCGCACCAGCCTGCGCAAAGTCAATTTCGAGGCAGCCACGCTGGTGCAATGCAGCCTGCGCGCCATGCCGATGCAAGGCGTGCGCCTGGCCCGGGCCACGCTCGACACCTGCGACCTGTCTTCGTGCGACCTGAGCGCGGCCGACCTCGCCGACGTGCAGGCGCCCGAAAGCCTGTTCATCCGCAGCGACCTCAGCCGCGCCTCGCTGCGGGGCGCCAACCTGATGACCGCCAACTTCAACAAGGCCGTGCTGGCCGGCACCGACCTGCGCGAGGCCAACCTGTTTCGCGCCGACATGTCGCAGATCCGCATCGACGGCATCACCGAAACCCGGGGCGCCTACATCGCGCAGACCAAGACCGTGCCGGCCTTGGCCGCGGCACCGAAGCGATGAGTCCGCAGGAGCTTGCAGCCAAGGTCCGCAACGGCGAGCGCATGGATGCAGAAGACTTCAGCGGCATGGCGCTGCACGGGCTGGACCTGTCGGGCGGCATGTTCAGCGACTGCCTTTTCACGCGCGCCGGCCTTGCGGGCAGCCAACTGAACGACGCGGTGTTCGACCGCTGCACCTTCGACGGTGCGGCGCTGGGTACGAGCCGGCTCGACGGCGCGACCTTCCTGCGCTGCAGCCTGCGGGAGGTGGACGCAGACGCCAGCCACTGGACGGGCGCGGTGGTTGCGGAGTGCGACCTGCGCGGCGCACGCTGCGCCGACACGCTGCTCGCGAACGCCGCGTTCCAGAACTGCGAGCTCCAAGGCGCCGTGTTCGAGCGCGCCACGCTGAAGCAGACGATCTTCAACGACAACCACATGGGCGATGCAGACCTGCGCGACGCGGCGCTCACCAGCGCGGTGTTCTTCCGCTCCGACTTGCGAGAAGTCGCGTTCCAGGGCGCGCGCTTTCACAACGTCGTGTTCTCCGAGGCCGACCTGCGCGGGCAGTCGTTCGCAGGCCAGTCGTTCGCGCTGTGCCAGTTCACCGATGCGCGCCTGTCGGACTGCGTGTTCGAAGACGCGCAGCTCGCGCAATGCAACTTCAAGGGCGCCACGCTGGCCGGCGCCCGCATGGCCCGCGCGCAGGCACCGCAGTCGCTGTTTCCCGAGGCGGACCTGCGCCGGGCCGACCTGCGCGGCGCGCTGCTCGACCACACGCTGTGGATCGACGCACAGCTGGGCCATGCCGACTTCTCCGGCGCCAGCCTGGTGCAGGGCGTGTTCCACCGCGCGCATTGCCAGGACGCCGACTTTTCGCACACACGCCTGAACTACGCCGACTTCTCCTACGCCGACCTGCGCGGTGCCAATTTCGAGAAAGCCCTGTTCCAGCGCACCCAGCTGCACCGCGCCGACCAGGCCGGCGCGCGCTGGAGCGACCGGCTCGGCGTGCTCGACAACGACCCGCATCTGCACGAGGCCGAACGCATCGCCGCGCAACGCCCCACGCGCGCTGTCCGGCTCGACCGCGATGCGCAGGGCCGCAGGCCACCGGTCGAACGTTTTCCCTCCGAACCGAAGGACCCCGCATGACGATGCAGACTGGCCGAACGCTTTCCGCCGCCCCGCACGCCGCGCCAGTGGCCGAGAGCGAACTGGCACCGCTGCTTCGCAAGGCCGCGCCCGCAAAGCGGCAAAGCGGGCCCCCCTCCGGCATTTCCATGGCCAAGGTCGTGGCCAGCCATTCGGACGACAGGCACGAGGTGCTTGTTGCCGGCGACAGCCGCGCGCTGGCTTGCCTGCGCGCGGCCAGCTGCCTGCTGGTGCCCGCGCCGGGCGACACGGTCATGGTCGCGGGGCCCAGCCACAGCGAAGCCGAAAACGAAAACGAAAACGAGCTCTACCTCATCGCCGTCGTGGCCCAGGCCGATGCACGGCAGGCGGTGCTCGCGGTGAACGGCGACCTGACGCTGGCGTCGCGGCACGGCGCCGTCGCGGTGCGCAGCGCCGGAGCGCTCGAGCTGCAATCGGACACGGCCGTTGCCACCCGCGCGCCCGAATGGCAGCTGAACGCCGAGCGCGGCCAGTGCCACGTCGCGTCGCTGGACTACCAGGGCGCGGAGGTGCGTTTCAGCGTGCTGGTGTCGCGTTTCGTGGGCCGTGCCTGCGAGGTGGTGCTCGACCGGCTGCACCTGCTCACCCGCTCCAGCTTCCGGCTGACCGAAGACGTCGAGCAGGTGCGCGCGGGGCAGATCGACATGCAGGCCTCGGGCACCCTGCGCCTGCATGCGAACAACACCCTGGTGACCAGCAAGGAACTGGTCAAGGTGGACGCCGAACAGATCCACATGGGTTGATTCAACCCGCAAGAAAGCTCCCGCCATGTTTGCCAATTCCCAGATGATGGGCATGGACCTCGCGTTCCCCGATGTCTGCAAGACACCGCCGGCCGTGCCCATCCCCTACCCCAACTTCGCGCTGGGGCCCACCGCCATTCCCAATGCCTGGAACATCCTCTACGGCGGCACGCCCGCGCACAACCTCGCGACGACCACGCCCATCACCAACGGCGACAACGCGGGCGTGCTGATGGGCGTGGTGTCGCAGACGGTGATGGGGCCGTCGCGCCACATCACCGGCGCCTTCACGGTGCTGCTGAAAGGCTCGCCGTGCACCCGCATGACCAGCCTCACGGTGCAGAACCGCAGCAACATCGTGGGCATGCGCATCGTGCCCAGCCAGTTCAAGGTGCTGGTGCTGGCGCCCTGAACCCTGGGTGAACCGCGGTGACCGCGGACCGCGTCAGACCTTGAACACGCTCACCGCGTGAACCAGGCTGCCGGCCTGCTCCTGCAGGGAGCCGGCGGCCGCGGCGGCCTGCTCCACCAGCGCGGCGTTCTGCTGCGTGGCCTGGTCCATCTGGCTGATGGCCTGGTTGATCTGCTCGATGCCGGTGGTCTGCTCCTGGCTCGCGGCCATGATCTCGCCCATGATGTCGGTCACCCGGCGCACGCTGGCCACGATCTCCTGCATGGTCTTGCCGGCCTCGGCCACCTGGTCGCTGCCCGTGCCGACCTTGTCGACCGAGTCGTCGATGAGCGTCTTGATTTCCTTGGCCGCACCCGCCGAGCGCTGCGCCAGGTTGCGCACTTCCGACGCCACCACCGCAAAGCCGCGGCCCTGCTCCCCGGCGCGCGCGGCTTCCACGGCCGCGTTCAGCGCCAGGATGTTGGTCTGGAACGCGATGCCGTCGATCACGCCGATGATGTCGACGATCTTCTTGGACGACGCATTGATCGAGCCCATGGTGTCCACCACCTGCCCGACCACGCTGCCGCCGCGCACCGCCACCTCTGAGGCCGACACGGCCAGCTGGTTGGCCTGGCGCGCGTTGTCGGCGTTTTGCTTCACGGTGCTCGTGAGCTCTTCCATCGACGCGGCGGTTTGCTCCAGCGAGCTGGCCTGTTCCTCGGTGCGTGAAGACAGGTCGAGGTTGCCCGAGGCGATCTGGCCGCTGGCCGTGGCGATGGTGTCGGTGGAGCTGCGGATTTCCGACACGGTGCCGGCCAGGCTTTGCTGCATCTGGTGCATGGCGTGCAGCAGGCTCGCGGTGTCGCCAGGTCGCAGCCGCACCTCGATGCCCAGGTCGCCCGCGCCGATCCGGCGCACCACCTCGGAGGCGTAGTCGGGCTCGCCGCCGAGCTGGCGGTACAGGTTGCGCGCCATGCCCCAGGCCATGCCGCCCACGACCACCATGAGCACGCCGCCGATGCCCAGCAGGATCACCGTGTTGCGCCAGAAGGCGGTGTCGATGTCGTCGATGTAGTCGCCGAAGCCGACGATCCAGTCCCAGGGCTCGAACTTGACGATGGCGTAGAGCTTCTGCACCTCTTCCTTGGCCCCCGGGCGGGTGCCGTAGGCGATGAGCGTGGCAACCGTCTTGCCCGCCAGCGCGGCGCGGTAGCGCTCGCCGGCTTCCTTGCCGCCCTTGGCGTCCACGATGCCCACGCGCTTGGGGTTGGGGTGGACGTAGTTGACGTCGTTGGTGTAGCCGCGAACGAAAAAGTAGAGCTCGTCCTTTCGCAGGCTGCCGATGAGCTTCTTGGCTTCCTTCTGCGCCTGGTCGCGCGTGAGTTCGCCCGATTTTTCCTGCTCGTACAGGCGTTCGAGGGAGGCATGGGCCAGCACCACCAGCGTGGAGAGCTGCGCCGTGCGCTCCTTCATCATCGATTGCCGCAGCGTTGACAGCGAGACGGAGGCCAGCACGACCATGCCGAGCAATGCGGCGGCGCACAGAAGGAGGATTCGGGTTCGGAGCTTCATGGAGGGCAGCAGACAACAGGGAGTGAGGTACTTCTGCTTATCGGCAGCGCCGCCCGGATCTTGAGCCGCCGAGGCGGGCTTTACATGTCAGGGTTCGCTGAACCAGGCTTCGGCCCAGCCCTGGCGCTTGACCGGGTTGAACTCGTTGAACGTGAAGCTGGCGAGCCTGCCGGTGCTGAACGGGTCTTCGGCGAAGAAGGCCTGCAGGGCCTCCAGCGAAGTGGCGCGGGCCAGCAGAAAGCCGCCGGTCGCGGGCACCTTGGGCCCGGAACACAGGAGCAGGCCGGCGTCATAGCCGAGTTGAAGGTAGGCGCGGTGCGCCGGCACCGATTCCTGGATGCGCGCCAGCGGCACGAGGTAGCTGATTTCGACGATGAAGTGCTTCATGCGCTTGGCGAAGCACCTGCCGTGCCAGCCACCGCGCGCTTGCCGGCCCCTACTCCGCCTTGACCCCGGCCGTGCAGATGACTTTGCCCCACTTGGCCGTCTCCGCCGTGATGAAGGCATCGAACTCCTCGGGCGTGCTGCCCGCCGGAATGGTGCCCATGGCGTCGAGCTTGGCGCGGGTGTCGTCGCTCTTGACGATGCGCGCCACTTCCTCGGACATGCGCTTGACGATGTCGCGCGGCGTGGCCGCCGGCGCCAGCATGCCCGCCCAGGTGCTGCCGGTGAAGCCCGCGAAGCCCTGCTCGATGAAGGTGGGCACGTCGGGCGCGGCGGCCAGGCGCTTGTCGCCCGCCACGCCGATCAGCCGCACCTTGCCGGCCTTGGCCTGGTTGATGAGCCCGGTGGGCGCGTCGAAGAACAGCTGGATCTGCCCGCCCATCAGGTCGGTCAGCGCGGGCACGGCGCCGCGGTACGGGATGTGGATCATGTAGGTCTGCGTGAGCGACTTCCACAGCTCGGTGGTCAGGTGCGCGGCCGAGCCGTTGCCCGAGGAACCGAAGCTCACCTTGCCGGGGTTCGCGCGCGCGAAGTCGATGAGCTCGCGCGCGGTCTTGAACGGCGCATCGATGTTCACCGCGGCCAGCAGCGGCGACACGCCCATCAGCGACACGCCGGCGAGGTCCTTGCGCGGGTCGTAGGGCAGCTTGGGGTACAGCGTGGTGTTGGCCGCGTAGGCGGCAATGACGACGCCGAAGGTGGTGCCGTCGGGCGGCGCCTTGGCAATGGCATCCACGCCGATGAGGCTGTTGGCACCGGGCTTGTTGTCGATCAGCACGGGCTGGCCCAGGCGCGTCTGCAGGCCGATCTGCACCAGCCGCGCCATCTGGTCGGTGAACCCGCCCGGCGTGTACGGCACCACGATGCGAATCGGCTTGCTGGGCCATGCGGTCTGCGCGAAAGAAGGCAAGGCAAGGCTTGCGGCGGCGGTGGCGAGCGTGAACCTGCGGCGAGACAGCGTGGCGTGAGACATGTGGTGCGAACCCCTCTTCGTTGTTCCGGAATGGATCGGGGCATTCTCGAAGTGCAGGGTTGGGGAGCGGTCAGGGTTTGCCCGTGCTGGTCTTGTCGCCGTTGTTCTTTGCGCCGCTGTTCAGGGGAATCGCCGCTCTCCAGACGGGCCGCGAAATCCGCGGCCCGCAGACCGGCCGCTAACTGCCGGTCTCAGGCGTTGCGCGCCGCGCCTTCTCACTCGCCTGAAACAGTTCTGCCGCCTTGCGCGCCAGCTCAGCCGCAAGCCAAAGCAGGTTGTCCAGCTGTCGAGGCCCGCTGCCGCTGCACCAGTCGATGTCTTCCCCGTGGCAGACCCACAGGAGCGCTTCGAGTTGAGAGAGGGTTTTTTCGAGAAGATCGGCCGGGTCTTGGGCGTTGTCTTCGGAAGCTACCGGCGTGCGAGGCCGGGCTATAGTCTTGGTAGCCATTTTTGTGCGGTCCTTTAGAGGGTGTTGCACCGATTTGGTTAGACGGTCGGGGTGCTAGTTACACCCCGGCCGTCGCCTTTGATACCTCGCATACGCATCGATGCTTTCGCACCGACAACCTGCCGCGAGGCAAGCAGCCTTCCAGAATTTCAGTGGCTGTGTGTGTGGCGCCCTTCCGTGTTCCCTTGTTGGGTTGTTGAGTGACAGGGGCATTCACTTTAGAGAAGAGCTCAGCGAAGTAGCCGTCCGCAGGGCACGAAAGTCTCGGCAACCGCCAACAAATACAGCTTCTGCAATGCGCCGCGTGCAGGCGTCTTGGGCGCTACGCCAGCGTGTCACACAAGGCCACATTCGCTCCCGCATCGTCGGCGTGAGCGTCGCCCTGAACAAGAACCCCGAAAAATCGCTCTCGGCAACGAAGCACCCTCACCGCGCCAGCGGCAAGCGCATGTCGAAGCGCGCACCGCCGCCGCTTTCGTTCGCCGCCTCGATGCGCCCGCCGTGCGCATGCACCACGGCCTGCGACAGCGCCAGGCCCAACCCGAGGCCCGGCGTCTTCTCGTCCGAGCGCGCGGTGGCGCCGCGGTAGAAGCGCTCGAACAGGTGCGGGAGTTCGTCGCCGCGAATGCCGGGGCCGCGGTCCGACACGCTGATGACGGCCTCGTTCGCCTCCACGTCCGCGCGCAGGCTCACGCGCACGGTGGTGCCGGCCGGCGAGAACTTGAGCGCGTTGTCCAGCAGGTTGGCCAGCGCCAGGCTCGCCGCGCCGCGTGCCACCCGCGCGGCCACGGGCGGTGCGGGCTCCAGCAGCAGCTCCAGCCGCCGCTCCCTGGCCATCGGCTCCAGCCGCCGAACGGCCTCCTCCGCGAGCAGGTTCAACGACACGGTCTCCACCGCGTCGCGCTCCTGACCCGCATCGAGCCGGGCCAGCACCAGCAGTTCTTCGACCAGCAGCGTGAGCGACTCCACCTCCTCCAGCGAGGAATGCAGCGTCTCCACATAGTCGGCCGGCTCACGCGGCCGGCGCAGGGCCAGCTCCAGCTCGGTGCGCAGGCGCGACAGCGGCGAGCGCAGCTCGTGCGACGCATCGGAGGTGAAGCGCCGCTGCGCCTCCATGCCGTGCTCGATGCGCGCCAGCATGTCGTTGAGGGTGTCGACCAGCCGGCCGATCTCGTCGTTCGTTCCCGGGTGCGGCAGCCGCTCCCCGAGGTTCGCGTCGCCGATGCGGTGCGCCTGCAGCACCACGTCGTCGATGGCGCCGAAGGCGCGCCGCGTGATCAACGCACCCGCCGCGCCCAGCGCCAGCAGCAACGCACCGCCAAGAATGACGAAGAGCACACTGGCCATGGCCACGGTGCGGTTCACGTCGTCGAGCGAGCCTGCGACCTGCACGGCCAGCAAGATGCCCTTGCCCGAGACGCCTTGCGGCACCGGCACCGACACCATGCGCGTGGGCTCCTCGCCGAAGCCGTTGAGCGTTTCGAACACGGTCTCGCCTGCGGCGAGCCGCTCGCGCAGCACCGGGGGAATGGGCAACTGCGCCTCGCCCAGGTTGGCGCTGCGCGCCAGCACGCGGCCTTGCGCATCGACGATCTGCACCAGCCGGTCCAGGCGCACGAACGATGGCGCGCCGGGGCCGGGCGGGGCCTCGTGCACGATCACGGTGTCGCCCTCGCCGGCCGACAGCAGCATGCCCATTTCGGTTTCGGCCAGCGCGAGCAGCGCCGCGTCGAGCTCGCGGTGCACGTTGCGCGCGAACACCAGGTACGAGCCGAAGGCGGCGATGGCCATCACCACCACGATCACGCTGACGTGGGCCAGCGCCAGCCGCTTGCGAAAGCTAAGCATGTACTGCCGTGCTGCCGGGGCCGCCGCCGTTCTCGTCGGCCACGGCCAGCCTGAAGCCGCGCCCGCGCACGGTCTGGATCAGCGGCACGTGCGGCGGCGCATCGACCTTGCGGCGCAGGTTGCCGATGTGCACGTCGATCAGGTTGTCGATGGCGATCAGGTCGTCCTTCCACACCTGCTCGGCCAGGCGCGAGCGGCTCACCACCTCGCCCACGTGGCGCAGCAATATCTGCAGGATGGCGAACTCCTTGTGCGTCAGCTCCAGCACCGTGCCGCCGCGCAGCACACGCTGGCTCAGGGGGTCCAGGCTCAGGTCGGCCAGCGACAGCACCACGGGCCGCATGATCTCCGAGCGCCGCAGCAACGCGCGCACGCGCGCCAGCAGTTCGTCGAAGGCGAAGGGCTTGGTCAGGTAGTCGTCGGCGCCGGTGTTCAGGCCGGCCACGCGGTCGCTCAGCGCGTCGCGGGCAGTGAGCATCAGCACGGGCGTCTTGCAGCCGCGCTGGCGCAGGTCGCGGCACAGGGTGAGGCCGTCCTTGCCGGGCAGCATCCAGTCGAGCACGATGAGGTCGTAGGCGATGACGAAGGCCTCCTCGTCGCCCTCTTCGGCCGTGTGCACCACGTCGACCACGAAGCCCTCTTCCTGCAGCCCGCGCGCGAGCAGCCGCGCGGCCTTGCGGTCGTCTTCGATCAGCAGAATTCTCATGGCGCGGATCATGCCGCGTCTTCCTGACTGCAGGCCGTTGCCGACATGCAGCACAGGCCGCACCCGCCACACCGGCCGATCCTGAAGAAATCTTCAGGATTTCTTGGGCGCTTCTTCAGGCACTTTTTCCTACCCTCCCCGGCAGGGGACGGGAGCGGATCGAGGGCACGGAAAGGCATTCCGTGCGCAGCGCGCCTGTCCAGCTGCTGACCCGCTCGCTTGAGATGGAGCCCGAGATGAAGAAGAAAAGATCCCTGTACCAGGTCACCAACGCCCGCATCTTTTTCGGCGTGCTGACCTGCGCGGCGCTGTGCGTCGATTCGTTCGACAACACGGCCCATG
The DNA here is from genome assembly GCF_056394985.1 of Variovorax sp. 10N412. Lineage (NCBI taxonomy): Bacteria > Pseudomonadati > Pseudomonadota > Betaproteobacteria > Burkholderiales > Comamonadaceae > Variovorax > Variovorax sp. 10N412. The sequence goes on along the minus strand of NZ_JBFTIO010000002.1, from coordinate 125,926 downwards.
CCGCCACCGCGGTGGCCGCCGCCCCCGTACCGATGCTCGTGCGCCAGGGCAACCGCCTGAGCGTGCCCGCCGGCTCCCCGCTGCGCGACCGGCTGCTGGTGGCCACGGTGGGCCGGCAGACCTCGCCGCACGACGTGAGCCTGCCAGCGACGGTGGAGGCCAACCCGGCCAACACCGTCAACATCCTGCCGCCGCTGACGGGCAAGCTGCTCGAGCTGAAAGTGCGCCTGGGCGACAGCGTGAAGCGCGGGCAGGTGCTGGCCACCATGAGCGCGCCCGACCTGGCGCAGGCCGTGGCCGATGCGCAAAAGGCGCGCGACGCGCTCGACCTCGCGCAGCACGCCCTGGTGCGTGCGCGCGGCGTGAACGAGGCCGGCTCCAACGCGGCCAAAGATGTGGAGGCCGCGCAGAGCAGCGTCGCTCAGCAGACGGCGGAGCTGCGCCGCAGCGAGGCGCGGCTGCGCAGCCTGGGCGCGGACGGCACCGGGAGTGCCGCCGGCCAGGTGCTGAAGATCGTCGCGCCCATGGCCGGCACGGTCACGGCCCTGAACGCCGCCGCGGGCGCCAACCTGAACGACGCCAACGCAGCGCTCATGACCGTCTCGAACCTCGATTCGGTCTGGGTCACGGTGAACGTGCCCGAGAGCGTGGTGGGCGCGGTGGCGCCCGGGCAGAACGCGGTGGTCACGCTGGCGGCCTACCCGGGGCGCAGCTTCAGCGGCAAGGTGGGCTTCGTGAGCGCGGTGCTCGACGCGGACACGCGCCGCGCGCGCGCGCGCATCGTGTTCGCCAACCCAGAGGGCCTGTTCAAGCCCAACATGTACGCCACCGCGGTGCTCGGCGTGCCGCAGGCGGCACAGGCGCAGGTGCCGGCCTCGGCGCTGCTGATGAACAACGACAGCGTGAGCGTGTTCGTGGAGGCCGAACCGTGGACGTTCGTGCGCCGCATGGTGGAGCTGGGCCGCGAAGACGGCGACAGCGTGCGCATCCGCAGCGGCCTGGCCGCGGGCGAGCGCGTGGTGGTGCGTGGCGGTGTGCTGCTGAATGATTAATCTCATCATCACCCAGTTCTTTCGCCGCAGGCACCTGGCCTGGGCGATGTCGATCGCGCTGGTGCTGTTCGGCGCCTGGTCGTGGACGCAGATGACGGTCGAGGCGTATCCCGACCTCGGCGACGTGACGGTGCAGGTCACCACGCAGGTCAACGGCCTGGCAGCGGAAGAGATCGAGCAGCAGATCACCACGCCGCTGGAGCGCGCGCTGAGCAACACGCCGGGGCTGGCATCCATACGCTCGAGCAGCACCTTCGGGCTGTCGCTGATCAACCTGAGCTTCAAGGACGGCACCGACGACTACTTCGCGCGCCAGCGCGTGACCGAGCGCATCGGGCAGGTCACGCTGCCTTCGGGCGCGCAGCCGGGCCTGGGGCCGGTCGCGGGGCCGGCGGGCGAGATCTACCGCTACACGCTGGAGTCGGACACCAAGAACCTCATGGAGCTGTCGGAGCTGCAGCGCTGGAAGGTGATTCCCGCGCTCAAGCAGGTGGCGGGCGTGGTGGACATCAACAACTTCGGCGGCTTCACCAAGGAGTTCCAGCTGGAGCTGGACCCGGCGCGGCTGCAGAAATACGGGCTGGTGCTCAACGACGTGGTCACGGCCATCAACAACAACAGCGCCAACGCCGGCGGCGGGCGCATTGCGCGCGGCGACCAGAGCTACGTGGTGCGAGGCATCGGGCAGATCCACACACTGGACGACCTGGGCACGGTGGTGGTGGCGCAGAACGGCGGCTCGCCGGTGCTGGTGCGCGACCTGGGGCAGCTGCAGTTCGGCCACCAGGAGCGCGGCGGCATCCTGGGCAAGGACACCAACCCCGACACCATCGAAGGCATCGTGCTGATGCTGAAGTACGAAAACCCTTCGCGCGTGCTCGAAGGCGTGCACAAGAAGATCGACGAGCTGCAGGCCGAGCTGGCGCCCATGGGTGTGAAGATCGTGCCCTACATCGACCGCGACGACCTGGTGAAGCTCACGGTCGACAAGGTGACGCACACGGTGCTCGAAGGCATGGCGCTGGTGTGCTTCGTGCTCATTCTTTTCCTGGGCAGCCCGCGCAGCGCGGTGGTGGCCGCCGTCGCCATTCCGATGTCGCTGGTCACGGTGTTCATCGTGATGCACTTCACGCGCATGCCGGCCAACCTGTTCTCTCTGGGCGCGATCGACTTCGGCATCATCGTGGACGGCGCCATCGTGGTGATGGAGGCCATTCTTCGCCGGCGTGAAGAGGAGCCGAACGCCACGCTCACCGAGGGCAACATCCTCGAAACCGTGAGCCATGTGTCCGGGCCGATCTTCTTCGCCACGCTGATCATCATCACGGCGTACTTTCCGCTTTTTGCCTTCGAGCGCGCGGAGGGCAAGCTGTTCAAGCCGATGGCCTTCACCGTGGGCTACGCACTGGTGGGCGCCCTGCTGTGCGCGCTAACGCTCATTCCGAGCCTGGCCTACGTGGCGCTGCGCAAGCCGAGCAAGCCCTTCGTCAACAAGCCGCTGGTGTGGCTCACGGGGGCGTACCGCCGCGTGCTTGGCCGGTTGCTGAACACGCCGTCCATCGCCTACGCCCTGAGCGCCGTGGCGCTGGCCGCGGTGGTGGTGCTCGGCGCCACGGCCGGGCGCGAGTTTTTGCCCGACATCGACGAAGGCGCGCTGTGGCTGCAGGTGCAGTTGCCCTCGGGCCTGTCGCTGGACAAGGCCAGCGAGATGGCGACCGAGATGCGGCATGTGCTGCTCGAATACCCCGAGGTGTCCTACGTGGTGACGCAGTTGGGCCGCAACGACGACGGCTCCGACCCGTGGACGCCCTCGCACATGGAAGTGCCCGTGGGCCTGAAACCCTACAGCGAGTGGCCGGCGGGCGTGAACAAGGCCGCCTTCGTGCGCGCGCTCACCGAGCGCTTCGCGCGCATGCCGGGCTTCGACGTGGGCATCAGCCAGCCGATCATCGACGGCGTGAACGACGCCGTGGGCGGCGCGCACAGCCCGCTGGTGCTGCGCATATACGGCGACGACCTCAAGGAAAGCCGGCGCATCGGCAACCAGATCGTAGAGCTGCTGGGCACGGTGCGCGGCACAGCGTCGGCGTCGCTGTTCCAGGAGCCGCCGATTCCGCAGGTGGTGATCGAGCTGAACCGCGAGGCGGCGGCGCGCTTCGGGGTGAACGCCAACGACGTGGCCAACCTGATCCAGACCGGCATCGGCGGCGCGCCGGTGATCACGGTGTACGCGGGCAACCGCACCTACAACGTGTCGGTGAAGATGCCCAGGAGCGCCAAGGGCAACACCGAGGCCATCGGCGCGCTGCTGCTCAACAGCTCCAGCGGGGCGAAGGTGCCGCTCGCGCAGGTGGCCGACATCCGGCTGCAGACCGGCGAAAGCACCATCTCGCACGAGATGAACGAGCGGCAGATCACCGTGCGGGTGGACAACCGCGACCGCGACCTGGCCTCCTACCTCGACGAAGCCCGGGACCGGATCGCCAAGGAAGTGAAGTTCGACCCGGCGAAGTTCCGCCTGCAGTGGGCGGGCCAGTTTGAGAACCAGCAGCGCGCGCAGTCGCGCCTGGGCATTTCGCTGGCCATCGTGGTCTGCATCATGGCGGTGCTGCTGTTCTTCCAGTTCGGCAAGATCCGCCAGGTGGCGCTGATCCTGGGCGTGGTGCCGATGGCCACGCTGGGCGGGCTGATCGCGGTGCACGTGGCGGGCGAGACGCTGAACGTGGCCACGGCCGTCGGCTTCATCGCGCTGTTCGGCGTGTCCATACAGAACGGGATCATCATGGTCGCGAACTTCCGCCGCGTGCGCGGCGAGGGGTTGGCGCTGCAGGCGTCGGTGCTCGAAGGCGCGGCCGAGCGGCTGCGCCCGGTGCTGATGACGGGCACGGTGGCCTCGGTCGGCATGCTGCCTGCCGCACTGGCCACCGGCGTGGGCACCGACGTGCAGCGCGGCCTGGCCACGGTGGTGGTGGGCGGGCTGGTGGTGTCGACGCTGCTGACGCTGTTCATCTTGCCGACGCTGTTTTTCGCGCTCGAACGGTTCTTCGAGCGCAAGGGCTGGGGTGCGCGCTCCCGGCGTGACCGGTGAGAAGGCGGGAGACGAGACCATGAAGAACACAAACCTTGCGACACCCCTCGCCGCAGGCATCGCGCTGCTGCTGGGCGGTTGCGCGGTCGGGCCCGACTATGTGCGCCCGCCGCTGAACCTGCCAAGCGGGTACACCGCTGCGCCCCCCGAGCCCACGCAGGCCGAGGGCGTGCCCCTGCCCCGCCTGTCGCCCGAGCTCGACGTTCCGGCCCAGTGGTGGCAGGCCTTCCGCTCGGAGCCGTTGAACGCACTGGTCGTGCAGAGCCTGGCGGGCAACCCGAACATCGAGGCGGCCGACGCCGCGCTGCGCGTGGCGCAGGAGAACGAGGCCGCCGACCGCGCCGCCTTCTGGCCCAGCGTGGCGGTGGGCTATTCGCCCACGCGGCAGCGCGTGGCGGGTGCGGTCGCGAGCCCGGTGTCGTCGAACGCCAACCTCTACACGCTGCACACGGCGCAGGTGACCGTGTCGTACACGCCCGACGTGTTCGGCGCCACGCGCCGGCAGGTCGAGGGCGCGCAGGCGCAGACCGAGCAGCAGCGCTTTCAGACCCTGGCCGCGAAGCTCTCGCTGAGCAGCAACGTGGTGGCCGCGGCGATCACCGAGGCTTCGCTGCGCGCCCAGCAGCGCGCCACGCAGGCCATCGTCGCGGACCAGAAGGAGGTGCTGCAGGCCTACCGCAAGCAGCAGCAGCTGGGCCAGGTGGCGCTGGCCGACGTCGATGCGCAGGAGGCCTCGCTGGCCGCCACCGAGGCCACGCTGCCGCCGCTGGACAAGCAACTGGCGCAGCAGCGCAACCTGCTCGCCACGCTGGCGGGCCGCTACCCCAGTGAAGGCGTGGCGGCGCATTTCGAGCTCGATGCATTGCAACTGCCCGCGGAACTGCCGCTGACGCTGCCGTCCACGCTGGTGGAGCACCGGCCCGACGTGCGCGCGGCCGAAGCGCAATTGCAGGCCGCGAGCGCCGCCATCGGCGTGGCCGTGGCGGCCCGGCTGCCCAACGTGACGCTGGGCGTGAACTACGGCTCGTCGGCGTACACGCTGTCGCAGCTGTTCAAGTCGTCCTCGCTGTTCTGGACCCTGGCGGCCAGCGTGACGCAGCCGGTGTTCGACGGCGGCGCGCTCAGGCACAAGGAGGCCGCCGCGCGCGCCTCGTTCGACCAGGCCGCCGCGCAATACCGCGCCACGGTGCTGGGCGCGTTCCAGGACGTGGCCAACACGCTGGAAGCCATCGCCGCCGACACGCGCACGCTGCAGGCCGCCGTGACGGCGGAGCGCACCGCGTCGCAAAGCCTGGCGCGCACACGCACGCAGGTGCGGCTGGGCGACGCCAGCGCGCTGTCGCTGCGCGTGGCGCAGCAGGCCCAGCAGCAGGCGCAGCTCAACCTGGTGCAGGCACGCGCGCTGCGGCTGACGGACGCGGCCGCCCTCTTCCAGGCCCTGGGCGGCGGCTGGTGGAACGCAGCGCCGGCGCAGCTCGCCGACTCATCCCGCACACCACAAGAACCGGCACAGCCATGAACATCCTTCGCCACGAAATGGGCCCCCGCTTCAGCGAGATGGTGACCGTCGACCTGGGCAGCGCCCGCCTGCTGTACCTATCGGGCCAGGTGGCGGAGAACCCGTCGCTGGACATCACGGGGCAGACGCGCGAGATCCTGCACCAGATCGACCACATGCTCGCCACCCAGGGCGCGACCAAGCACGACCTGGTGAGCGTGACGATCTACCTGCGCACCGTGGGCGACTACGCGGCCATGAACTCGGTGTGGGACGAATGGGTGCCCCAGGGCCACACGCCCGCGCGCGCCACGGTGGGCGCGAAGCTCATCGATTCGGAGTACCGCGTGGAGATCCAGGCCACGGCAGCCATCGGGCCGGCGGCTGGAGCTCTGCCGTGAGGTCCGCCGGCCGGGCCGCCGTGCTGTGGGCGCTGGCACTGGGCGGCTGCACGGCCTTCGACGCGCATTCCTTCGATCATTCCGCCGGCTGGCGCGCCGCGCAGGTTGTGGCGGTGGGCCGGGCCGCCGACCTGGCCGGCACCGTCGATCGCGACTGCGGCGCACCGGGCGGCGGAAGCGCCCCCTACGCCGTCGTGCGCTACCGCAACGGCGGCGTTCACACCCGCTCGCTGGGCACGGCGCGCCTGCCCGCAGGCGCCGACCTCAGGCTCGGCGACGAGGTGCATGTGAACATCCTCGATTGCGCCGCGCCGCTGGTGGCGGCTCAGAGCGGCAGCAGTTCGGGCACGCCGTCGCGCTGAAGCCAGGCCTCGAACTCGTCGGACAGGCGCTGCGCCTCGCGCGTGGCCTGGTCCCAGGCCGCGATGCGCGCCTGCACGTCGTGGGCGAAGTGAATGAAATCCTTGCGGTCGGGCAGCTTGCCGTTGGGCAGCGAGCGCACCCACTCGGGGTCGGGCGCCAGCACCACCATGCGGTCGAGGAAGCCGGTGGATTTGTGGCGCCAGCGCAGGCCCTTGTCGAGCCAGCCCGGCACCACGGCCTGCTGGAAGTGCGGGTACAGCACGATGCCTTCGTCCGCGGGCTGGTAGTCCAGGTGCAGGTGGTAGTCGGTGATGCCGCCGTCCCAGTAGGCGCCGCGCGGCGCGCCCGGAATGTCGTGCACCGCCGCCAGCAGGAACGGAATGGAACAAGAGGCCTGCAGCACCATGTTGAAGTTGGCCTCGCTCAGCGCATGCTGGCGCGTGCGCAGGTCGCGCGTGCCGAAAGGCAGCGCCGCGCCGGGCGTGGAGAACACGCAGCGCTCCAGCCACGCGCCCAGGCTCTTGCGGTGCAGGCTGTTGGTGGCAAAGGCACCCAGGTAGCCGACCGGCGTGCGCGCCCTGCCCTCGCGCCCGAGGATGTGGCGCCCGCGCGAGGTCACCACGTGCAGGCGGTAGCGCGGGTGGTTCAGCACCTCGGCAATGCGCCCGCCGTAGAAGTCTTCGAGCCCCTGGGCGAACTGGTCGCTGAGCTGCCGCGGGCTGAGCCGCTTCTGCCCGGATGGCACTTCGAACTGCTGGTGCACATAGTCGTGCTCGAAGCGCCGGAACGCCGCCTCGGGGTCGGACAGGCAGGCCGTCGAAAGCCGCCAGGCGCCGATGGAGGCGCCCACCAGGTGCACCGGCTGGCTCGATTGCGCGAGCCAGCGCCCGAAGATGAACCGGTCGAGCGGCCCGAGGATCAGGCCCTTGGGACCGCCCGCCGCACCGGGAACGGTGCGCACGTCCTGCGGTCGCAGGCCGTGCTGTTCGATGTGCTTGCGGGCCGCGGGGCCGGCGTAGATGCGCAGGGCTTTCATGCCTGCGTTTGCTCGAAGGGGTTGAACACGTCGACGCCGAACCCGGCGAAATCGCTCACGTTGCGTGTTACGACGGTCAGCGCATGCTGCCTGGCCGTGGCGGCAATCATTGCGTCCTCGTACAGGGTGTTCGAGCTGCGATGCATCAGCTTGGCCCACAGCCTGAAGGTTTCCGCGTCCATGGGCAACACGTTGTAGGACGCTGCAACCAATGCGGCCCACTGCTCGATTTCGTCAGCCTTTGCGGCGTCCTGTTCGCGCGTGAGCTCGATGCCGGCCTGGATTTCCCCCAGCGTCACCGCGGAAAGATGGAGATCGCTGTCGGCAATTGGCGAGAGCCACGCGATGACTGCGCCATGAGGGCGAGGCCTGCGAAGTTCTGAGATGACATTCGTATCCAGCAGGTACATCCCAGCCTCAGCGCAGTGGCGTGATGTGGCGCCTGCGGGCAGCGCCCCGCGGCGGAACCAGGAATTCGGTGCGTGCTTCGGTGGAAAGCAACAACGCCTTGAGCGAAGGCTTGGCCGTTGCGTGCAATCGCCGCCATTCAGCAGCAGGCACTAGCACGGCCGCCTCAGTGCCACGCTTCGTGACCATCTGCGGCCCATCGACCAGACAGGCCTCGAGAAACTCGCTGAAACGCGCTTTGGCGTCCTGAACGGGCCAGCTTTTCATTGCGACCTCCATCAAACTAGTTAGATGACTAGTCTATCAGGCGAGTCACTCCTGCGCATTTGCTACTTGCGAAGGCCCTGCAACTTGGCAAACGCACTGGCCATCTGCCCCGCCGGCTGCGGCGAGTTGTCGCGCCGTCCTTGCTGCTGCTGGCTGCGCCCCGCACCTTCGAAGCGGTTGTCGCGTGGCCCGTCGCGCCGTGCCGGGGCCGCATCGAGCTTCATCGACAGCCCGATGCGCTTGCGCGCCACGTCCACTTCCATCACCTTAACCTTGACGATGTCGCCGGTCTTGACGACCTCGCGCGCGTCGGTCACGAACTTGTGGCTCAGCTGGCTCACGTGGACCAGGCCGTCCTGGTGCACGCCCAGGTCGATGAAGGCGCCGAACTGGGCCACGTTGCTCACGGTGCCCTCGAGGATCATGCCCTCGACCAGGTCCTTGATGTCGTCCACGCCGTCGTTGAAGCGCGCCACCTTGAAGTCGGGGCGCGGGTCGCGGCCGGGCTTTTCCAGCTCACCCAGGATGTCCTTGACCGTGATGACGCCGAACTTCTCGTTGGCGAACAGCTCGGGCTTCAGGGTCTTGAGCATGTCGGCGCGGCCCATCAGCTCGGCGATGGGCTTGCCGGTCTTCACGATGATCTGCTCGACCAGCGGATAGGTTTCCGGGTGCACGCCAGTGATGTCCAGCGGGTCGGCCCCGCCGCGGATGCGCAGGAAACCCGCACTTTGCTCGAAGGCCTTGGGGCCGAAGCCGCTCACGTCCAGCAGCTGCTTGCGGGTGGAGAACGCGCCGTTGGCTTCGCGCCAGCGCACCACCGCCTTGGCCACGCTGCCCGACAGGCCCGACACGCGGCTCAGGAGCGGCACGCTGGCGGTGTTCAGGTCCACGCCCACCGAGTTCACGCAGTCTTCGACCACGGCCTGCAGGGTGCGCGCGAGTTCGCTCTGGTTCACGTCGTGCTGGTACTGGCCCACGCCGATGCTCTTGGGGTCGATCTTCACGAGTTCGGCCAGCGGGTCTTGCAAACGGCGGGCAATGGACGCAGCGCCGCGCAGGCTCACGTCCACGTCGGGCATTTCCTGCGAGGCAAATTCGCTGGCGGAGTACACCGAGGCGCCGGCCTCGCTCACCACGACCTTGTCGACCTTCATTTCAGGGGCACCGGCCTGCTCTGCCATCTTGGCCAGCAGCTTGATGAGGTCGGCCGCCAGCTTGTCGGTTTCGCGGCTGGCGGTGCCGTTGCCGATGGCGATCAGGTTCACGCCATGCTTGGCGCACAGCTTGCCCAGCGTGTGCAGCGAACCTTCCCAGTCCTTGCGCGGCTCGTGCGGGAACACGGTGGCGGTTTCGACCAGCTTGCCGGTGGCATCGACCACAGCCACCTTCACGCCGGTGCGGATGCCGGGGTCGAGCCCCATCACAACGCGCGGGCCGGCCGGTGCGGCCAGCAGCAGGTCGCGCAGGTTGTCTGCAAACACCTTGATGGCAACCTTCTCGGCGTCTTCGCGCAGGCGGGTGAACAGGTCGCGCTCGGTCGACAGGGCCAGCTTCACGCGCCAAGTCCAGGCCACGCACTTGCGCAGCAGGTCGTCGGCCGGGCGCCCGGCATGGCTCCAGCCCAGGTGCAGTGCAATGCGGCCTTCGGCGATGCTGGGCTTGCCCGGCTCGGGCTCCACGGGCAGCACCAGCTTGGCGTCGAGGATGTCGAGCGCGCGGCCGCGGAACACGGCCAGCGCGCGGTGCGACGGTACGCGGCCGATGGGCTCGTCGTATTCGAAGTAGTCGCGGAACTTGGCGACGTCAGCGTTGTTCTCGTCCTTGCCGGACATCAGGCTCGACTTGAGCAGGCCTTCGTTCCAGAGCCACTCGCGCAGGCCCTGCACCAGCGCAGCGTCTTCTGCCCAGCGCTCGGAAAGGATGTCGCGCACACCGTCGAGCACCAGCGGGACGGTCGAAAAATCGGGGCCCGGCTTGCCGTCGTCCAGCGTGGTGGCGGGCTTCAGGAAGGCCTGCGCTTCGGCGGCGGGGTCCAGCGTGGGGTCGGCCAGCAGCTTGTCGGCCAGGGGTTCGATGCCAAATTCGCGGGCAATCTGGCCCTTGGTGCGGCGCTTCTGCTTGAACGGCAGGTACAGGTCTTCGAGTTCCTGCTTGGTCGGCGCGAATTCGATCGCGGCGCGCAGTTCGGGCGTGAGCTTGCCCTGCTCGTCGATGGCCTTGAGCACCGCGCCGCGGCGGTCTTCGAGTTCGCGCAGGTAGGAAAGGCGGGCCTCCAGCTCGCGCAGCTGCACGTCGTCGAGGCCGTCGGTAACTTCCTTGCGGTAGCGGGCGATGAATGGAACCGTGGCGCCCCCGTCGAGCAGTTCAACGGCGGCCTTCACCTGATGCTCGCCGACCTTGATTTCGGCGGCGAGCTGGCGAATGATTTTCTGCATGCTTGAGCGCGTCCCTGGCAAAGCGCGGGAGTTTGCCATAGGCGCGCCCGCACCCCGCCCGGGTGGCCCGGCGTGCGTGTTACAGCATGCGTTCGGTCGCGGGCAGCACGCTGTGCGGCTCGCTCGCCGAGGCCTGGCACGGCACCACCAGCCGCACGCACAGGCCGTGCGGCTCGATGTCGATGACGGCCAGCTCGCCGCCGATGGCGTCGGCCCGCGAACGCATGCTGCGCAGCCCCTTGCCCAGGCTCCCCGGCGCGCCGGCGGGAGTGTCCAGGCCGCGGCCGTTGTCGCGCACCTCGAGCACCAGCGAGCGCGCACGGTCCTGCGCGCCGACGCGCAACTCCACGTGGGTTGCGCGGGAATGGCGCAGCGCGTTGGACAGGGCTTCCTGGGCGACCCGGCAGACCTGCGTTGCCGTGTCGGGCCGCACCCTGCATTCCAGGCTTTCGGAGGCGATGTTCCATTCGAGCGTGATGCCCATGCGTTCGAACGCGGGCCGCAGCCGGTAGCGCAGGTGCCCCAGCCGCTCGAAGACGGTGGCTTCGCTCTGGTCGTCCAGGTCGTCCACGGTCATCTGCAGTTCGAGCAGGCAGGCCTGCAGCGCCATCGAGAGCCCGTTGGAGTGGGCTGCCTTCGGGTCCTGGCTGGCCAGCAGGGCCAGCAGCCGCGAGCCGACGCCGTCGTGCAGGTCGTTGGCGATGCGTCGGCGCTCGGCCATCACCGCCTGCGCCTGCCGCCCCTGCGCGACGCGGCGCAGCGAGAAATAGCCGATGCTGACGATCGTGCCCAGCACCATCAGGTTGACGGCCTGCAGCGTCCAGAACGCGAACGGCACGTCATGCGCCATGACGTTGATGGCCGCGTTGCCCCGGATCACCTGCGCCGCCACCGGCGTCAGGTGCAGCGCTCCGGCCAGGCCGGCCCACATCAGCACCCGGCGCCGCGAAGCGCGGTGCCGCAGCCAAGTCAGCAAGACAACCCAGGTTCCGATCGACAGCCACACATACTGGTCTTCCAGAAAGTGCGGTAGGAAAAGGACCTGCTGCGCGAACATCTCATGCCCTACAAAAGACCGCGGTGGGAGGCAAAGCTCACCGCTTGCGCCCGGGTGTGGGCGTGCAGCTTGCGGTAGATGTTCTTGACGTGTGCGTTAACCGTTTGTGCGCTGATGGTGAGCTGAAGCGCGATCTCTTCGGTCACATACCCGGTGGCTACAAGTCGCAACACTTCGCGCTCCCGCGCCGATAACGTCGCCTTGCTGTCCGGCGGGCGCACCGGGTTGACATTCGAGCGCTTGTGGTCGAGATGCACGAGCAGGCGGCGCGCCAGCCGCGGCGTGATGGCTGCCCCGCCGTTGACCACCTGCAGCACGGCCTGCGCATAGCTCTGGAACCAGGCGTTCTTGACCAGGTAGCCCGAGGCGCCGAGCTCGAAGGCATGCAGCACCTGGGGTTCGTCCTCGAGCGCCGAGATGACGATGATCTCGGCCGCGCTGCGGTGCCGCTTGGCCTCTTCGATGAGCTCGAATCCGCTGCCGTCGCCGAGGCGGATGTCCACCATCAGCACGTCGAACTCGTGCTGCAGCAGCAGGCGCCGTCCTTCGCGCAGGGTGCCCGCCTGCCCTTCGAGCTGGATGCGCAGGTCGCCCAGCAATTCCTGGGCGATGACGCGCCGCACGAAGGGGTCGTCGTCGACCAGCAGAACGCGCACCGGTTTGGTCTGCTGGCCGGTCAGAAAGTCCGGCCAGGGAAGGGTGTCGGCGGACGGCGAGAGCAGTCCTCCGAACTGTCCAGGATTGGAGTATTTAGTTCCCCTGGCTCCGACGTCTGTCAACGAATTGTCGATTTCGCTTTCCATTCCAGCCCCTTTGTAACAACGAGAACACCGTGTTCGTGACCAAAAGTTAATTCATTTCTACTCAAATATTGACTTCCAGCTTTTTTGATTACTTCGGTTGCATTCTGTTGCGACTACCCTCAAATGTCCAACGAAAGTGGTAGTTTTTACATTGTTGGCCGCGTGGGGAAGCGGTTTCTTGTGGCCGTCCGCAGCCGCTTCAGGCACTCCTTTCGCCATAGCCTGGCATTACCCAGCCTGGGGCATTTTTCATCGCCAGGTGGACGCAGAAACTGCACCTCGGTCGTCACGGAAGCTTCTTTTTTCCGCGGCACTGACCGGTAGCTGATGGCCGGATGGTCCGGTTGATCAGGTTTGTTTCAACACACCTATAGAGGCAGCATCATGAAGAAGACTCTCATCGCCATCGCTGTGGTTCTGGTTGGCGGCGTTGCTTCGGCAACTGGCAGCTCGGCCATCGCGGCCACCAGCACGACGACAGGCTCCTCCAGCTCGGCGGGTTCGTCGGCGGCCAGCTCCGGAACGGGCAGTGCATTGAGCTACAACGCGGCCAATTCCAGCTCGGCGGCCAACGCCGGTGCCTCGGGCGGCGCATTCGCCATTCCGGGCTTCGCACTGGGTGGCGCCACCGCGCACGGTTCCGCGACCACCATGGGCAGCGTGACCAGCATGGCCGCGACGACGGGCAATGCTGCGGCTTCGGGTGGCGCCAACGCTTCCGCCAATGCAGGCTCGATGGCCAACGCCAACTACGCCGCGGGCGGAGCCAACGGCGTGAGCGGCAATGCAGGCGGTACCGCCGGCTCGCTCACCAACAACACGGCCGCGACGGCAGCAGGTCCTGGCGGCGGCCTGGCCGTGGTGACGCGCACCTCGGGTACCACGTCGAGCTTCAACGCCTCGTCCGGCGCGGTCAACGGGTTCATCAACGGCACCACGACTTCCGCCACCGCGGGTTCGACCGGCGGCTCCAGCGGCGTGACCAACTTCCACTTCGGCAATGCAGGGACCTTCAGCAACGGTGGCGGCACCGGCGGCGTCGCGCTGTCCGGCGCAGCCGCATCGGCTCCCTGAGCGGCATGCGCATCGGTTGCTGAACCAGAAATGGGGAGGGGCTCCCGCCCCTCCCCGGTCATCAAAGGAGACGAAAAATGAAGAAGCTGATTCTCTTTGCGTTGCTGACGGTGTCCGCGGCAACCATGGCGCAAACGACCAACAACGGCGGCGCGAACAACGGGGCGTCCAGCACGGCCTCCACGTCGGCCCAGGGTAACAACCAGGCCGTGACGTTCACCAGCCCCGGCACCGTGAACTCCACGTTGACCAGCACGCAGAACGTCAACAACAGCGGTGCCACCACGAGCACCGTCGACTACCAGGGCAGCTACACGATCAAGAACGTGCCGTCGGTCAACGGGCCCAACCTGACCACCAGCAACGACACCTGCATGGGCAGCACCAGCGCGAGCGCGAACGGCCCGGGCGTCGGATTGAGTTTCGGCACCACCTGGACGGACGAACATTGCAAGCGCCTGAAGATGAGCCGCGAGCTCTGGAACAAGGGCATGAAGGCCGCGTCGCTCGCCATGGACTGCATGGACGCGGCGGCCCAGGCCGCGCTGGAGATGACGGGCACCAAGTGCCCGCAGTCGATGAGCGCGGACGAGCGCGTGAGCGCCTACGGTCCGCAGGCCTCGTCCGCAGGTGCGCCCCCCTCGGCGCCGCGACCGGTGGCGGTGACCCCCGTGGCGCCGGTGGCTCCCCTGGCGCCGGCCCCGGTGGCGCCGATCGCTCCCCCAGCCCCGGCGGCGCAGGCTCCACAGCCGGTGCAGCAGCCCGTGGCCGCCATCGCGCCACCCGAACCGGTCGCCCTGCCGGGCCCCGTGCCTGCGACGGCACCGTTGCCCGCGCCGCCTGCGCCCATGGCCGAAGCGGCGCCCGCTGTGCAACTGGTGGCCGCGCCCGCGACGCCGGCCTCCGAAGCGAGCGTGATGCCGGTCGCCAGCGCCACCGTGACGGCCATCGACCCGACCGACGTTGCCGCCATTCGCGCCGCCCGCCTGCTGGGCGAGTCGGTCGGCGACGTGGCGGCCGCGCCGCGCGCGATGGTCTACCCGCAATGAACGCCAGGGAGTCCAAGATGACCAGGACCCTGCGCTTGTGGACGGCGGCCTGTTGCCTGGCGACCCTGGCAACGGCCGCGGCGGCCGCTCCGCCGCCCACCTACGTGCTGCGCGTCGAGCGGCTGCCCATGGGCAGCGGCCTGCAGAACGCACGAGGCACCGACAACGCCGAGCCGGTCGGCGACCTGGGCGTGTGGCACGTGCCGCAGTACATGCCGGGCTACCCGACCTCGGCGACGATCTGGCCGCGCGTGGTCATCATCCAGTGCGCGACCGACCTGTGCGCGGGCTACGAGGTCACGCCGGAACTCGGCCGCGGCGAGTACCTGTTCTTCGTGCCGGCCCAGCAGAAATAGCGCACACCGGCCGCACGGCACGCGCCCCACGGGGCGCGCCTTGCCGTACCCTTCGCGCATGACCTTCCTCGCGCGCTTCCTGCGCGGCCTTCTTCGCGTCATTGCCACGGCCCTCGTCGTCCCCCTGTTGCTGTTCGAGGAATGGGGATGGGAGCCGCTGGCCGCGCTCGTGGCGCGGCTGTCCCGACTCCCCTTCTGGGCGGCCCTCGAAGACCGCCTGCGGCGCCTGCCGCCCTGGGGCGCGCTGCTGGCGTTCTTCGTGCCGGTGGTGTTGCTGCTGCCGGTCAAGGTGCTGGCGCTCTTCCTGTTCGGCAGCGGGCACGCCGCCACCGCGCTGACCGTGCTGGTGCTGGCCAAGCTGGTGGGCACGGCGCTCGTTGCGCGGATCTTCCAGCTGGTCGAAGGGCCGCTGATGCGCATTCCCTGGTTTGCACGCTGGTACCCGCGCTGGAAGGCATGGAAGGACGGGGTGTTCGCGCTCGTTCGCCAGAGCCGCCCCTGGCGGCTGGTGCGGGCGATCAACCGGCGCATCTCACGCGGCTGGCGGCGGCTGCGGGAAGGTTGAGTGCTCTATTTTTACCCGGGTATATTGCGCATTTAATTTTGCCCGGGTAATATTTGGCGCATGAACCTCTCGACCGAATCCCGACGCGCCCTCACACGCCAGTACAAGGACAACGTGCGACCGGCTGGCGTCTTCGTCGTGCGCCATCGATCCGACGGCCGCGTCCATGTGTCCGGCAGCATCGACGTGGAAGGCGCCATGAACCGCGCGCGGTTCGAGCTCAACCTGCGCTCGCACCGCAACAAGGCCCTGCAGGCCGACTGGCTCGCACATGGCGCCGGTGCCTTCGACTTCGAGGTGATCGACCGGGTCAAGGAGCGCCCGGAAGACCCGGCCTTCGACCGCGCCGCCGAGCTCGAAAAGCTCCTGGCGCTCTGGCAGGAAGAATTGCAGTGCTTCGGCGCGCAGGGCTACAACACCCCATGAACGCCACGGACCACATCGACGCACTCGACTTCTGCCTGACCCTGGGCCGAGCCCACGCCCGGCTCCACCGGAGGCTCGACGAAGACCTTGGCGCGTTCCACGGGTTGAACTTCAGCGACTTCACCCTCCTCCACCTGCTGATGGGCGCGCACGACGCCCGCCTGCCCCTGGACAGCCTCGCGCACACCCTGGGCCTGCCGATGTCGGCGCTCATCCGCCGGATGGTGCTGCTCGAGAAGACCGGGCTGGCCGAGCGCTTGGCCGGCCCCGACGCGGACCCGCGACGCCACGCGGCCTTGCGCCCCGGCGGCCGGCAGTTGGCGCAGGGCGCGGTCGCCACCGTGGAGGCCCACTGCAGGGAGGCCTTGCGGCCGATCGCCGTCGAGCGCCTGCATGGGGCCCGGCAGGTTCTGAGGGCCATGTGCGACGACAACGGGCTGCACGCCTGAGCGCCGCAGCGAGTAGATTACGCACCTCGTTTCGCCCGAACACCGGGAGACAAAAACCCCGAATGTCACCAGACACACCCCCCATCACCCTGACCGTGTTCTTCGGTTTCCAGCGCGTTGCTCAGGGCAGCAAGACCGACGTGATCGAGCAGCTGCGCCGCCGCGACGACCCCGGCCCGTACCTCGCGTTCGACGACCAGACCGGCGAGCAGCTGGACCTCGACCTGCACGACCTGCACGAGCGGCCGGTGTCAGGCCCCTCCGCAGCGCCGCCCCACCGCGCCGCGCACCGTGACGAGGCCCCGCGCGGCGTCGGCAGGCCCAAGCTCGGCGTGGTCGCGCGCGAGGTCACGCTGCTGCCGCGCCACTGGGACTGGCTGGGTCGCCAGCCCGGCGGTGCGTCGGTCGCCTTGCGCAAGCTGGTCGAAGACGCGCGCCATGTGCACGCCGAGCGCGACACCGTGCGTGCCGCGCGCGAAGCCACCTACCGCTTCATGACCGCCATCGCGGGCAACCTGCCCGGCTTCGAGGAAGCCACCCGCGCGCTGTTCGCCGGCGAGGCGCAGCGCTTCAACACCCTGATCGAACCCTGGCCCGCCGACCTGCGCGTCCACTTGCAAGAAATCTCGGCCGCCGGCTGGAACACCCCTTCATGAGAACAACCCCCGAAACCCCCGGCAGCAGCACTGCCGGCCAGAGCGGCCTGCAAGGCATGCCCGTGTCGCCCGTCAATGCGTCGCGCCCGCTGTGGAAGGTCTTTCTTTTCTTCCTGGCGCCGATGCTGCTCAGCAACATCCTGCAGTCGCTGTCGGGCACGCTGAACAACATCTACGTGGGGCAGATGCTGGGCGTGCGCGCGCTGGCGGCGGTGTCGAGCTTCTTCCCGGTGATGTTCTTCTTCATCGCCTTCGTCATCGGCCTGGGCGCGGGCGCCTCGGTGCTCATCGGCCAGGCCTGGGGCGCGCGCGACGTCGCCAAGGTCAAGGCCGTGGCCGGCACCACGCTGTCGGTGGGCATCCTCATGGGCCTGCTGATCGCGCTGTTCGGCGGTGTCTTCACCACGCCGATGCTGGCCATGCTGGGCACGCCGCCCGACGTGCTGGCC
Organism: Variovorax sp. 10N412; assembly: GCF_056394985.1. Lineage (NCBI taxonomy): Bacteria > Pseudomonadati > Pseudomonadota > Betaproteobacteria > Burkholderiales > Comamonadaceae > Variovorax > Variovorax sp. 10N412. The sequence goes on along the minus strand of NZ_JBFTIO010000002.1, from coordinate 108,491 downwards.
GACTCCACGCGCTACGCCCGCATCATGCTCATCGCCATGCCGGGCCTGTTCGTGTTCCTGATGTCCACCGCCATGCTGCGCGGCGTGGGCGACACCGTCACGCCGCTGTTCACGCTGGTCATCTCGACGGTGGTCGGCCTCTTGGTGACGCCTGCGCTGATTCGCGGCTGGGGCGGCCTGCCGCAGCTCGGCGTGGCCAGCGGGGCGTGGGCGACGGTGGTGGCCTTCGTGGTGGCGACCCTGTGGCTGGGCTTTCGGCTGCGCCAGCGCAAGAGTCCGCTGGCACCCGACGCGGAGTTCTTGCGCAACCTGCGCATCCAGCCGCAGCTGCTGAAGGCGGTGCTCAAGATCGGCGTGCCCACGGGCGTGCAGATGATCGTGGTGGCACTGGCCGAGGTGGTGCTGCTGTCGATGGTCAACAGCTACGGCTCCAACGCCACGGCGGCCTACGGCGCGGTGAACCAGGTGGTGGCGTACGTGCAGTTCCCGGCCATTTCGATTGCCATCACCGCGTCGATCCTCGGCGCGCAGGCCATCGGCGCGGGCCGCGCCAATCGCCTGGGCGCCATCGCGAAGACCGCGCTGCTAATGAACCTGGTGCTGACCGGCGGCCTGGTGCTGCTGGGCTACCTGTTCTCGCGCCACCTGATGGGTTTCTTCATCACCAGCGCGCCGGTCATCGAAATTGCACAGACGCTGCTGCACATCATGCTGTGGAGCCTGGTGATGTTCGGCATGGCCTCGGCCCTGTCGGGGATCATGCGGGCCAGCGGCTCGGTGCTGGTGCCCACGCTGATCTCCATCGTCTGCATCCTGTGCGTCGAGGTGCCGGTGGCCTACGTGATGAGCCATCGCATGGGGCTGGACGGCATCTGGATCGCCTACCCAGCCACATTCGGCGCCATGCTGCTGCTGCAGACGGGGTACTACCAGCTGGTGTGGCGAAAGAAGGCGATCCAACGGCTGGTGTAGCCGGCGCGGCACCGGGCGGGGTCAGTTTCCGTCGAAGGCTTTCTGCACCTCGGCGATGTCGAGCTTGACCATCTTCATCATCGCCTGCATCGCGCGAGCGGCCTTGGCCGGATCCTTGTCCTGGAACATGCGGATCACCGGCGTGGGCGCCACCTGCCACGACACACCGAAGCGATCGGTGAGCCAGCCGCACTGCACGGGCGTGCCGCCGCCCTCGAGCAGCCGGTCCCAGTAGTGGTCGACCTCGGCCTGCGTCTCGCACTTCACGTACATCGAGATGGCGGGGGTGAACTTGTACTGCGGCCCGCCATTGAGCACCATGAACTCCTGCCCGTCGAGTTCGAAGGTCGCGGTGAGCAACTGGCCCTTCTTGGCGGGGTCGACGTCGCCCCAGAGCAGCGTGTCGGTCACGCGCGAATTTGCGAAGATGGCGCTGTAGAACTTCAGCGCGTCCCCGCCGTTGCCGTCGAACCAGAGGCAGGGAACGATCCTTTGCATGGGTGTCTCCGTTGCTGTGACGATGAACCGGAAAGTTCAGTATTGGAGCGGCGCAGCGCGCTTGTCAACCCGAGCAAGGGCCTGTCAGTGGGAAGTTCCCATGCGCGGATGCGGTCCACAATGCCGCATGCGTACACCTATTTTCAGCCGCTTCAAGGGCCGTGCCGCGATGCTCGCGTGCGTGTTCGCATCGATGTCGGCGGCCCACGCGGCCGACGGCATAGAGGTTCCCGACGCGGCGGCCAGCGACCCCGCAGCGCTCGGCTGGATGACCGGCTCGCCCCCTGCGCCCGAGCGCACCCTGCGCTTCGAGGACGGCAGCTATTTCCGGTTTCCGGCGATGCGCTGGAGCGTGGCGAACTTTCGCCAGCTCATGCCGACGATGAACGTCTCGCGCGGCCTGGGCGCGCCGGCCGGCCTGCGCTACGCCCTGCGCTCGGACATCGATGCGCTGGGTTTCACGCCGCTTGGCGCGACAGCGCCCATGACCTGGGCGCAGTCGCTGGCAGCCACGTACACCGACGGCATCGTCGTGCTGCACCGCGGGCGCATCGTCTACGAGCGCTACTTCGGCGTGCTGAAGGACGACGGCCAGCACGGCGCCATGTCGGTCACCAAGTCGGTGGTCGGCACGCTGGGCGCGATGCTGGTGGCCGACGGCACGCTCGATGCGAGCAAGCCGGTGGCCTACTACGTGCCCGAGCTCGCGAAATCCGCCTTCGGCGATGCCACCGTGCGCCAGGTGCTCGACATGACCACCGGCTTGAAGTTCAGCGAGGACTACGCCGACCCGAACGCCGAGGTCTGGGCCCACGCGCAGGCCGGCAACCCGCTGCCCAAGCCAAAGGACTACACCGGGCCGCGCAGCTACTACGAGTTCCTGCAGACGGTGCAGCCCGAAGGCCGCCACGGCGAGGCCTTCGGTTACCGGACCGTCAACTCCGACGTGCTGGGCTGGGTCATGGCGCGCGCCACCGGGCGCAACGTGGCGCAGCTGCTGTCCGAGCGCATCTGGCGCCACCTGGGCGCCGAGCAGGACGCCTATTTCAGCGTCGACTCCATCGGCACGCCTTTTGCCGGCGGCGGCCTGAGCACCGGCTTGCGCGACCTCGCGCGCTTCGGCGAAATGATGCGCAACGACGGCCGCGCCAACGGCCGCCAGGTGGTGCCCAAAGCCGCCGTCGACGACATCCGCCGCGGCGCCGACAAGGCCGCGTTCGCCAAGGGCGGCTATACGCTGCTGCAGGGCTGGAGCTACAGGAACATGTGGTGGGTCACGCACAACGACCATGGCGCCTACATGGCGCGCGGCGTGCACGGCCAGCGCATCTACGTCGACCCGAAGGCCGAGATGGTCATCGTGCGCTATGCCTCGCACCCGGTGGCGAGCAACGCGGCGAACGATCCGGTCACGCTGCCCGCCTTCGAGGCGCTGGGGCGGCATCTGCTCGCCCGGCGCCGCTGACGATTGCCAGCGGGCGTTGCATCGCGGGCATAGCTCTCCTGCGCCAGGTCGGCCGTGGTCGCGCGGTCCGGCACCTTGCGGGAGAGAAAGCTCAGCGGTTCGCGGTAGTAGCGTTCGAACACAGGCGCAGCACACCCGAGCAGGGTGGATCGAAGTCCAGAGGCAGGTTGGCTTCGACACGGCGCGTGGCTGACCTGATGCGATACAGAAAACGGAAAGCGCCGACTATCTGCGGCCTCGCGGTACCTTCGCGGCGCGCCCGCCGACATCGGCGATGCGCCAGGGCCGCCCTGGCGCGCTGTGCGCAAAGGCAGAATGGAAAAAAGCAAAAGGACAACACCGCATGACCCTTGCCTCCAGCAACCCCGCCCAGGTTCCACCCCCCGCTGACGCACGTGCCTACGCCGTCGCGATGCACGGCGACCAGAAATACGGCGCGCACCCTTACGCGCACCACCTGGACGCGGTGGTCGCGCTGCTCCGGCCCTACGGCGAGACGGCGCAGGTCATCGGCTACCTGCACGACGTGGTCGAGGACACCGACGCCACGGTGTCCGACGTGCAATCGCGCTTCGGCGACCTGGTCGCCCGTTGCGTGTCGCTGCTGACCGACGCACCCGGCGCCGACCGCAAGGAACGCAAGGCCAAGACCTATGCGGCGCTCGCGAAGGTGACGGGCGACGAGGAACTGGCCCTGGTGGTCAAGGCCGCCGACCGGCTGGCCAATGTGCGGGCCTGCGTGGCCGACGGCCACCGCAAGCTGTGGGACACGTACCAGGGCGAGCACCCCACCTTCCGGGCGGCGGCGTTCCGTGCGGGGCACTGCGATCCGCTGTGGGCGGAGCTCGACACCCTGCTCTCTCCCGCTCACGCGCCGGCTTGAGCCGGGTGCGGGCGCGGCGGGTTCGAGAACGTCATCACCCCGTCGTCCACCTTGCCGAAGCGCAGGCTCAACAGGTCGCGCACGTAGTTCTGGTGCACGCGCCACGGGGTGCGCGAACCCTGCTTCGGAAACTTGCCCACGGCACGCGTCACATAGCCCGACGAGAAATCCAGCCACGGTTGCGGCACCAGCGCGGCGCCTGCGTTGCGCGGCGTGCATTGCGCCCAGCCGTGCTTCTCCATGTGGTTGAGCAGCCGGCAGACGTACGCGCAGGTCAGATCGCTCTTGAGCGTCCATGAGGCGTTGGTGTAGCCGAACGACGAGGCCAGGTTGGGCACGTCGCTGAACATCATGCCCTTGTAGTTGAAGGTGTTGGCGGGGTTGACGGCGACGCCGTCCACTTCGAGCTGCACGCCACCCAGCACTTCGAGTTCGAGACCCGTGGCCGTCACCACCAGGTCAGCCTCCAGTTCCTTGCCGGATTCCAGCCGGATGCCACGCGGCGTGAACGTGTCGATGCGCTCCGTCACCATCGAGGCCCTGCCGGACTTGAGCGCGGCGAACAGGTCGCCGTCGGGCACGAGGCACACGCGCTGGTCCCATGGGTTGTAGCGCGGCGTGAAGTGCCTGGCGACGTCGTAGCCCGGGCCCATCGCGTGCCGCACGCCGCCGACGATCAGCCGCTTCACCCGCTGCGGCCGGCTGCGCGCGAGGCGGAAGAAGAACATGCCCAGCAGCACGTTCTTCCACCGCGTGATGCCGTACGCGAGCCTCTCGGGCAGAACGCGCCGAAGCCGGTTGGCGATCGGGTCCTCGGCCGGACGCGCCACCACATAGGTCGGCGAGCGCTGCAGCAGCGTGACGTGCGCGGCGGTCTTCGCCAGCGCGGGCACCAGCGTCATCGCGGTGGCGCCGCTGCCGATGACGACCACGCGCTGGCCGCTCGCATCGAGGCCTTCGGGCCAGTGCTGCGGGTGCACGATGCGCCCGGCGTAGCTGACGGCGCCTTTGAATTCGGGCGTGTAGCCCGCGTCGTAGCGGAAGTAGCCGCTGCACAGGAACAGGAAGTTGCAGCGCAGGCGCAGCGGCAGCCGCTCGGGCCCGATTTCGGCATCGACGCGCCAGCAGGCGTCGGCCGTGGACCACGAAGCGCGCACCACGCGGTGGTTGAAACGGATGTTGCGGTCGACGCCATGCTGCGCCGCCGTGTCGCGCAGGTAGTTCAGGATGGCCGGCCCGTCGGCGATCGACTTCGGCTGCGTCCAGGGGCGAAACCGGTAGCCCAGCGTGTACATGTCGGAATCGGAGCGCACGCCGGGGTAGCGAAACAGGTCCCAGGTGCCGCCGCTGCGCTCGCGCCCTTCGAGGATGAGGTAGCTGCGCCCCGGACATTTCTCCTGCAGGTGGCAGGCGGCGCCGATGCCCGAGAGGCCCGCGCCGACGATCAGCACATCGACGTGTTGTTCTTCCTGCACCGGCATGTCGTCTCCTTATGTCCTGCCCGGGCCTCCCGCAGCAGGGCCGCCCCGGATCATCAGCCACGCGCTGGCCGCGCTCAGCACGGCCAGCCCGGCGCCCAGCAGCATCACCCACCGGAACCCCGCCACGAACGACTCGGCCACCGCGCGCTTGAGCGCGGCGGCGATGGCGGCATCCACGCCCGGCGGCACGCCCGCGCCCGCCAGCTTGCTGCGCTCGCCTTCGAGGAACGCCGACACCTGCGCCGACGCACCCATGTCGCGCAGGTGGCCGGCCAGCGCCATGTCGAACGCCCAGGCCATGATCGCGCCGAACACCGCGATCGCCAAGACCGCTGCCGCGCGCGACACGGCGTTGTTCACGCCCGAGGCCACGCCCGCAAGCTCGGGCCCGACCGCGTTCATGACCGTGGTGGTCAAGGGCGCCACCGTCACCGTCATGCCGAAGCCCAGCACCACCACGGCCGGAAAGAAGCCGCTCCAGTAGCTCGCGCCCACGCCCGGCACCGCGAACAGCGCGAAGCCGACAGCCGCAATGGACGGCCCCACCACCAGCGGCATGCGCGGCCCGAAGCGGTCGACCAGTTGCCCGGCCCAGCCCGAGAGCGCGAACATGATGAAGATGAACGGCAACAGCGCTGCGCCGGCCACCGTGGCCGAGTAGCCCTGCACCTGGATCAGGTTGAGCGGAAGAAAGTACAGCGCACCGCCCAGCGCCGCATACAGCAGCAGCGTCAGCAGGTTGGCGCCGCCGAAGTTGCCGATGCGCAGCAGCCCCAGAGGCAGCATCGGCGCGCGCACCTTGCGCTCGGCCGCGATGAAGCCCAGGCTCCCCGCGACACCGATGGCCAGCGCGGCGAGCACCGCCGGCGACCGCCAGCCCTGCGTCGGCGCCTCGATGAAGGCATACACGATGCCGCCGAGCCCGGCCGTCGCCAGCAGTGCGCCCCACAGGTCGAGCCCGCCGCCGGCCGAGGCGCCGCGGCTCTCGGGCACGTGCCGCCACACGATCCACAGCACGCCCAGCGCCATCGGCACGTTGATGAGAAAGGCCCAGGTCCAGGAGAAGTGATCGACCAGGAAACCGCCCAGCACCGGCCCCACCGCCGCGGTGATGCCGCTGAAGCCCGACCAGGTGCCGATGGCCTTGCCGCGCTCCTTCGCGGGGAATGACGCGCTGATGAGCGCCAGGCTGCCCGGCACCAGCAGTGCCCCGCCGATGCCCTGCACCGCCCGCGCCGCGATGAGTTGCTGCACGCTGGCCGAGAGCGCGCAGGCCACGGACGACACGGCGAAGATGCCGACCCCGACCGCAAAGATGCGCCGCCGCCCGTAGTGGTCGCCGAGCGCGCCACCCACCAACAGCAGTGCCGCCAGCAGCAAGGCATACGACTCGACCACCCATTGCGCCTGGAAGGCCGTCGCATGCAGGTCGGCCTGGATGGCCGGCAGCGCCACGTTGACGACCGTGCCGTCGATGAAGGCCATGCTGGAGCCGACGATGGCCGCGGCGAGCACCCACGGCTTGGAGGCCTCGGGGCAACCGGCCTCGTCGGCCTTATGGCCATGCAGGATCAGCGTGTCGTCGCAGGGCGCCTTGCCGATCTGTGCCATGAGGTCTCCTTGTGGTGGGATTCCCGGTGTCGCTCCTTCCCCCTCTGGGGGAAGGCTGGGATGGGGGCATCTTCCAACTGGACGCCACGCATGTGCAAGCGCCGTCGTGCCCCCACCCCGGCCCTCCCCCAGAGAGGGAGGGAGAAAGAAAAATCAGGAAGCGCAGGCGCTCGCCGACGGATTCGCCCGCGCCGCAGCCACGCTGCGCGCCATGGCTGCCGCCGCCGCCGCGGTCACGCGCTGCGCTCCTTGCGCCACCGCGTCCATCCCCCCACCCACGGCTTCGCCAAAATTCATCTGGCAGACCACCGTGCGCGCCTCGTCCGAGCGCCGCAGCGTCCAGCTGAAGCTCGCATCCACGCGCGCGCCGTCGACCGCATCGAACTGGCGCAGCTGCACCGCGATGCGCCACACCGGCTGCGAGGTCTGCCGCCCGCCCTTGGTCACGTCGAGTGCGCCGAGCCGCGCGGAGATGCCGCTCGACAGCGCATCGCGCAGTTCGTTCTCGAACGACGAGGCCCAGCGGTGCTGCTCCAGCACTTCCACCTGCACGCTGCCGTTGGGCTGGCGCACCACCATCTGGGGACGCGCGACGCGTTCGGGCACGGCCACGGGCGCCAGCTCGATGTACAGCGGCGCGGCGCCGCCGAGCGTGGAAGGCGCCGCATCGGCGGCGGCCACGGGGCTGGCCAGCGTGTAGTAGCTGTCGGGCTTGCTGGCGCAGCCGGCCAGCACGGCCACCAGCGCGGGAATGGCCAGGAATGCGAGGTTCTTCTTCATTTCTTGTCGTCCGGTTTGCCGCGCAGCAGCGACTCGGGGTGGCGCTCCAGGTAGTCGGTCAGCACGCGCACCGAGCCCGCGGCGCGCGTCAGTTCCTGCAGCGTCTGGCGCATGTCCTGCTGCAGCGGCGAGTCGTCGGCCAGCGTGCGCTCGGCCGTGTTGACGGTCTTGCGCACGTCCTTCATGGCGGCGGCCAACTCGGGCGTCACGTCGTTGTTGATGCGGGTCACGGTCTGCTCGGCGCTGGTGAGCGTCTTGTTGAGCGTGGCGAGCGTGGTGCGCAGGTCGGCGGCAATCTGCTCGTAGGGCACCTTGTTCAGCTTGGTGGCTATTTCCTGCACCTGCGACTGGATCTCGTCGAGGCTGTTGGCCACCGTGGGCAGCTCGATCGGGTTCTTCGTGACGTCGACCTTGACCGCCGGCGCCTTCGGGAAGAAGTCGAGCGCCACATAGACCTGGCCGGTCAGCAGGTTGCCGTTGCGCAGCTGGGCGCGCAGGCCCTTCTCGGCCAGGAAGCGCAGCCGCTCCTGCTGGGTGGCGCGCGACTCGGGCTGCCCGGCGCCCGGCGCTTCGCGGCGCCGCAGGCGGTCGGGGTAGACCTGCACCAGCACCGGCATGCGGAACTCGCGCTCGGCGCGGTCGAACTCCACGCCGATCGACTTGACCTCGCCGATCACCACGCCGCGGAAGTCGACCGGCGCGCCCGGCGCCAGGCCGCGCAGCGACTGGTTGAAGTACATCAGCAGGGTTTGCGACGGGCCGTCGGGCTCCTTCATGGCGGTGGCCTCGTCCTGCGTCAGCGCGAAGGAAGCGTTCTCCGTGGCGACCGGGCCCATCACGCCCTCGGGCGCCTGGAACGCGATACCCCCCAGCAGGATGGTGGCCAGCGACTGCGTGCGCAGCGTGAAGCCGCTGGCGCTCAGTTGCGCGTCGATGCCGCTGGCCTGCCAGAAGCGGGTGTTCATGCCCACGAACTTGTCGTAGGGCGCGTTGACGAACACACGCAGGGTCACGCCGCGCCCGTCGCCGTCGAGCTCGTAGGCCGCCACCTGGCCGACCTTGATGCGCCGGTAGTACACCGGCGAGCCCACGTCGAGCGAACCCACGTCGTTGGCGCGCAGCAGAAACTGCTTGCCCGAGTCGTCGCGCGTGACGATGGGCGGTGTTTCGAGCCCGGTGAACTCGCCCGCCGTTTCCTTCGACACGCCCGCGTCGGCGCCGATGTACGCGCCCGACAGCAAGGTGTTCAGGCCCGAGATGCCCGAGGTGTCCAGGCGCGGGCGCACCACCCAGAAGCGCGAGTCGCTGGCGGTGAAGCCCTCGGCGTCTTTGTTGAACTGCACCAGCACGCGCACGTGCGAACGGTCGCGCGCCAGCCGCAGGTGGGTGACCAGGCCGATCTGCACGTCCTTGTACTTGACGGCGGTCTTGCCGGCCTCCAGGCCTTCGGCGGTCTTGAAGGTGAGCACGACCTCGGGGCCGCGCTCCATGAGGATGCGCGCCACCAGCGTGATGCCGACCAGCGCCGCCACGATGGGAATGAGCCAGATCAGCGAGGGCAGCCATTCGCGCCGTCGCGCCACGCGGGGCCTGGGCAGCGCCGAAGGCGCCGGCTGCGGTGCCGGTTTGTCCTGGGGTTGGTCTTCTTCACTCATGCTGGTTTCCGGTCTTTGTTGTCATGTGCGTACGCACCGTCCCTGTCCTGAAAATCGGCCTGCGCCTGCCTGCTGTCCCAGGTGAGCTTCGGGTCGAAGCTCAGCGAGGCCAGCATGGTCAGCACCACCACCGCGCCGAAGGCCGCAATGCCCACGCCCGCGGTGATCACCGCGAAGCCCTGGATCTGCACCAGCCCGGTCAGCAGCGACACCACGAACACGTCGAGCATCGACCAGCGGCCGATGATCTCGATGATGTGATACAGCTTGGCCCGCTCGTGCTGGCGCCAGGTGCTGCCGCGCTGCGCCGTCACCACAAGCAAGAAAAGCACCGCCAGCTTGAACAGCGGCACCAGGAAACTCGCGATGAAGACGATGGCCGCCAGGCCGTAGGCGCCCGACACCCAGAAATAGATGACACCACTCAGGATGGTGTCGTACTGCGCGCCGAACAGCGTGCGCGTGATCATCACCGGCAGCAGGTTGGCGGGGATGTACATCACGCAGGCTGCAATCAAGAAGGCCCAGGTGCGCGTGAGGCTCTGCGGCTTGCGCGTGTGCAGCCGGGTGCCGCAGCGCCCGCAGGCGTCGCCCTCGCGTGCGTCCTGCCAGACGACGGCGCAGTGCCGGCAGGCCATGAGGCCTAGCGCGGCCGCGGTAGGCACCGGCGCGTCTTCATCGTCGATGTCCTGGGTTTCTTCAGGCGCGCGCGATGCCCGCTGGCGCAGGAAAGCGAACAGCTTCATGACGCTGCCCCGTTGTCTTCGGTGCGCGGCTGGCCGGCCTGGCCGTCTTCCTGGCCGTCTTCCTGGCCCTTGAGGCGAAACGTCATCCCCCAGAACGCACCCGGGTTGAACGACAGCACCGACGTCAGCAGGACCGTCAGCGCCATGAAGGCCCACAACGCCGGCCCCGGCACCACCGTCGCCATGCTGGAGAGCTTGACGATGGCCACCAGCACGCCGAGCAGGAACACCTCGATCATTCCCCAGGGCCGCAGCGACTGCATGGACCGCACCAGCAGTGCAAAGCCCAGCGGCCGCCGCTCACGGCTCAGCGGCACCAGCAGGTAGGCCAGGATGCACAGCTGCAGCAAGGGAAAAAGAATGGTCGTGGCCAGCACCAGCAGCGCCACAAGCGACATGCCCTCGGCGCTCAGCGCCACCACCGCGCCGGCCAGTGTGGTCTGGCTGGTCAGGCCGCGCAGTTCGATCTCGACGATGGGAAACAGGTTCGCAATGGCGAACATGATCAGGCTGGCCACCGTGAGCGGAAGAATGCGGCGCTCCTGCTGGCCGGGGTGCCGGTCGAGCTCCGTGCCGCAGCGCGGGCAGCGCGCCACGTCGCGCGGATGCAGCGGCGCGCGGCTATAGACCGCGTCGCATCCCGGGCAGACCACGGTGTCGGGTACTTCCTTCATGGGTGGGTACCCTAACCCATTCAGCCGCCGTGGCTTGTCGTCCGAAGGCGCAGCGTGCTGAAGACCGCCGCCACCGCCGCGCAGCTGGCGGCCAGCACCAGCGCCACCACCGGGCCGTGGCCGCCATGCGGACTCCAGAGGCTGAAGACCGCCGCCAGCACCACCGCGCCCAGCGTCTGCCCGGTCAGCCGGGCCGTGCCCAGCATGCCGCTGGCCGCGCCGCTGCGATGCGCCGGCGGCGAGGTCACGATGGTGTGGTTGTTGGGCGACTGGAACAGCCCGAAACCCAGCCCGCACAGCGCCATGCGCCAGGCGATGTCGGCATTGCCCGGGTGCGCCGGCAGTGCCGCCAGCAGTGCCAGTCCCGCGGCCAGCAGGCCCAGCCCGATGCCGCCCAGCAGCCCGTCGGGATAGCGGCCGATGAGCCGGCCCGCAATCGGCGCCATCACCACGATGGCCAGCGGCCAGGCCGTGATGAGAAGCCCGGCCTCGATGTGGCTGCGCCCGTACACCTCCAGCAGCAGGAACGGCAGCGCGATGTAGGCCAGCATCTGCGCGCAGAACGCGGCGACCGAGGTGCCCATCGACAGTGCGAATACCGGAATGCGCAGCAGGTCGACCGGGAACAGCGGCACCGCCTGCTTGCGCTGGCGCTGCAGGTAGATGAAGCCGACCAGCACGCCCGCCAGCAGGATGCCCCAGGCCGAAGCCTGCGACCCCGCGGCGCCCTGCACCGGCCCTTCGCGCACGCCCAGGCGGTCCACGCCCAGGAACACCAGCGAGAACATCAGGATGTTGAGCGTCACGTCGACCGGCGAGAACCGCAAGCCCGCCGCGGGCGCCACGCGGTTGAACGGCAGCGCCCGCATGCCCAGCGCGAAGGTGATGATGCCCAGCGGCACGTTGATGGCGAAGAGCCAGGGCCAAGAGGCCACCGACAGGATGGCCGCGGCCACCGAGGGCCCCGCCACGGACGAGGTGGCCACCACCAGCGAATTGACCGCCATGCCCTTGCCCAGCTGCGACGACGGATACACGAGCCGCACCAGCGCCGCATTCACACTCATGATGCCCGCCGCGCCCAGGCCCTGGAAGGCGCGCGCCGCGATCAGCGTGCCCAGCGAGTTGGCAAAGGTGGCCGCCAGCGAAGACAGCGTGAACACCGCCATGCCCACCAGGTACACCCGCCGGTAGCCCACCAGGTCGCCCAGGGACGCCAGCGGCAGCAGCATCACCAGCGTGGCGATCTGGTAGGCGTTGACCACCCAGATGGCCTGCGACGGGCTGGCCTGCAGCTCGCGCGCGATGCCCGGCAGCGCCAGGTTGACGATGGTGCCGTCGAGCACCGCGACGATCAGCCCGAGGATGATGACCAGCATCGCCCACGCCCGCTCCGGCTGGGCCAGCCCGTCGATGTGCCTGGACTTGGGGTTGTCTTCGGTCGCCGGGAGCGTGGCGCCTGCGCGTGCCGTGTTCATCAGGCTTGCTGTGTCCTTCGTGTGGTTTCGGAGCGCGCGCCACCCAGCGTGAGCCAGGTCAGCACCCCCGCGATCAGGGCGCCGGCAGCCATGCCGGCCACCATCGGCAAGGGGCGCCCGTCGGTGAAGAAGCCCACCACCGCCATGGCCAGCGCGCCCGTGAGCATCTGCAGCGTGCCCAGCAGCGCCGAGGCCGTGCCGGCGATGGCGCCGTGCATTTCGAGCGCCAGCACGCCGGTGGTCGGAATCACCAGGCCCATGAAGCCCGAGGCGATGAAGTACAGGACGATCAGCACCCAGATGCTGTCGCCGCCCGCCGCGAAGTAGATGAACATCGCGACCATGGCCGCCCCGCAGCACGCCACGCCGAACTTGACGATGTTGACCAGGCCGTAGCGCTCGCCCAGCGCGCCGGTGAACTGCGAGGCCGCAATGAAGGCCGCCGCGTTCACGCCGAAGGCCACGCTGTACAGCGCGGGCGACAGGCCGTAGTGGTCGATCATCACGAACGAGGAATTGGCCAGGTAGGTGAAGAAGCCCGCCATCGCGAAGCTGCCGATGAACACCAGCCCCAGGTAGTGCCGGTCGCGCAGCAGCAGCCAGTAGGCTGCGAGCGCGCTGCCCAGGCTGCTTTCGACGCGCTGCGACGCGGGGCGCGTTTCGTCGAGCAGCCTGACCGTCATGGCCAGGCCCGCCACGGCGGCGATGGTGACGGCCCAGAACACGCCGCGCCAGCCGGCAAAGGCAATCACCACGCTGCCCGCGAGCGGCGCGAGGATCGGCGACACGCTGAACACCAGCATCAGCAGCGACATCAGGCGCGCCGCATCGGTACCCGTGTGCAGGTCGCGCACCACGGCGCGCGGAATGGCCATGCCCGCGGCGGCGCCCAGGCCCTGGATGAAGCGCAGCACGATCAGCGTCTGGATGTCGGTGGCCATGGCGCAGCCCACGCTCGCCAGCGCGAACAGCACCAGCCCCACATACAGCGGCGGCTTGCGCCCGAACATGTCGGAAACCGGGCCGTAGAGCAGCTGGCCCGCGCCCAGCGACAGGAAGAAGGCCGTGAGGCTCATCTGTACCGCACCGATGTCGGCATGCAGGCTCTGCCCGATGGCCGGCAAGGCCGGCAGGTACATGTCGATGGCGAAAGGCCCGATGGCCGAGAGCAGGCCCAGCAGCAGGGCCATCTTGAAGAAAGGAGAAGAACGCATTGCCCCGATTGTCGCCAACGGCGGCGATCGGTGCAGGCGTGGGGGCTCAGCCCGCGTGGCTAATTCTGTTCGAAGAATCGGTTGCCCGGACGCGGCAGGCCGAGGTTCTCGCGCAGCGTACGGCCTTCGTACTCTCGCCGGAAGATGCCGCGGCGCTGCAGCTCGGGCACCACCTTGTCGACGAAGGCGTCGAGCCCGCCGGGCAGCCACGGGAACATCACGTTGAAGCCGTCGCAGCCTTCGGTGGCCAGCCACTCCTGCATCTGGTCGGCAATAGTCTGCGCCGTGCCGACGAAGGCCAGGCCGCCGTAGCCGCCCAGCCGCTGGGCCAGCTGGCGCACCGTGAGGCCTTCGGCGCGGGCCAGCTCGACAACGCGCGCGCGGCCGCTCTGGCTGGCGTTGGTCTCGGGCACCTCGGGCAGCGGGCCGTCGGGGTCGAACTTCGAGGCGTCGTGGCCCAGCGCGATCGACAGCGAGGCGATGGCGCTGTCATAGTGCACCAGGCTGTCGAGCTTCGCGCGGATGGCGCGTGCTTCTTCCAGCGTGTCGCCGACCACGACGAAGGCGGCCGGCAGTATCTTCAGGTGGTCCGGGTCGCGGCCGATCGCGCGCATGCGGCCCTTGATGTCCGCATACAGGCTGCGCGCCGCGGCCAGCGTGCCCGGCGCGGCGAACACCGCCTCGGCCGTCTCGGCCGCGAGCTGGCGCCCGGCTTCCGAGGCGCCGGCCTGCACGATCACCGGCCAGCCCTGCACCGGTCGCGCGATATGCAGCGGCCCGCGCACCGACAGGTACTTGCCCTTGTGGTCCAGCACGTGCAGCCTGGCCGGGTCGAAGAAGCGGCCGCTGTCCACGTCGCGCTTGAAGGCATCGTCGGCCCAGCTGTCCCACAGGCCCGTGACCACGTCGTAGAACTCGCGGGCCCGGGCATAGCGCTCGTCGTGTTCCATGTGGTCGTCGCGGCCGAAGTTCAGCGCCGCGTCGGGGTTGGAGGTGGTCACGATGTTCCAGCCCGCGCGGCCTTCGCTCAGGTGGTCCAGCGAGGCGAAGCGGCGCGCGATGTGGAACGGCTCGTCGAAGGTGGTCGACGCCGTGGCCACCAGCCCGATATGCCGCGTGTGCTGCGCCAGCGCCGACAGCAGCGTGAACGGCTCGAACGACGTCACCGTGTGGCTGCGCTGCAGCGCCTCGATGGGCATGTTCAGCACCGCGAGGTGGTCGGCCATGAAGAAGGCGTCGAAGCGCCCGCGCTCCAGCGTCTGCGCCAGTTGCTTCAGGTGCGCGAAGTTGAAGTTGGCGTCGGGCCACGCGCCCGGGTAGCGCCAGGCGCCGGTGTGGATGCTCACGGGGCGCATGAAGGCGCCGAGCCGAAGTTGCTTGGCCGTCGTACTCATCGCACGGCCCTCATTGGCCCAGTGGCCAGAACACCAGCGCGCGCAGCTCGATGCTGCGGCGCGCGGGCGCCTCGCGCGCGCCGGTGGGGTCTTCGAAGGCGGTGTGGGCCGTGAAGCGCGCGACGTCTTCGCGCGAATCGAAGATCTTCAGCAGCAGCGCCTCGTCGGGCCGCAGCCGCGGAAACCAGTACCAGCTGTGTTTGGGGTTCCAGGTGAACGAGTACGTCTCGCCCACCTTGTCGGGGTAGACCAGGTCGCTCGGCACCAGGTCGCCGCTCGAGATGGAGCGCGCGTCGCACAGCGCGAGCGGCAGCCGCTCCACCGTGGCAAGCGGGCGCCACAGGTTGACGATCGCGAAGCGGCGCTTCAGGCGCAATTCGGCCTCTTCGGCCGGCAGGTGGTCGCGCACCCGGCGCAGCGCGGAGGCGGGGGTCTGGTCGTTGTGCACCCGGCGCACCGGTTCGCGCAGGTCGGGCCTGCCGCGCGCGCCTTGCGCGCTGTCGCGCAGCGTGTGGTCGAACACCACGATCTTCTCGGCGCCCGTGACGTCGCGCAGCAGCGCCTCGGCCTCGCGGTAGTAGATGTCGCGGATGGTGGCGTCGTGCGAAAAGTCGGCCACCACGCTGCGGTGAGAGATCTGCGTGAAACCGCTGCGGTCGAGCGACAGTTCGTTCAGCGCCACCAACGGACGGCCGTCGCGAATGGTCACGCGGCGCGCCTCCAGTTCGCCGGTGACCCAGGGCGTGCCGGGCGGCGGCTCGAAGGTGTAGCTCACGGGCCGGCCCTGCCCCGCCTTCAGGTAGTTGAGTTCTGCCTCCACTCCCGGCAGCGTTGCGGCCAGCATCTGGCCATTCGATCCGACGCTCATGCAGCGTGACTCCCGAGAATTCTCAAAACGGCTCCTTGAACGGCCGCAGGTCGAGTTCCTGCGTCCATGCGCTGCGGTGCTGCACGTGCAGCTGCCAGTAGCTTTCCGCGATGGCCTCGAGCTGCAACAGGCCGTCGTCGCCGGCCTGTGCCACGCGCTGCGGTGCACCGGTGCGAAGCCGCTCGCCGTCGATGCCGCCGTCGATCACCACGTGCGCCACATGAATGCCCTGCGGGCCGAACTCGCGCGCCAGGCTCTGGCTCAGCGAACGCAAGGCGGCCTTGGCCGCGGCGAAGGCCGCGAACGGCGGCTTGCCGCGCAGCGCCGCGGTGGCGCCAGTAAACAGCAAGGTGCCGCGCGGCCCGGCGCCGGCCGGCTCGAAGCTGTTGGCCAGCAGGCCGTCCAGCGCCTCGCGCCCGAACACGAAGCCGCCCAGCGCGCTGGTGCGCCAGGCCTGTGTGAATTGGTCGACCGAGAGCTCCAGCGTCGGCGCGCGCACCGCGCTCGCGGCGTTGAAGATGGCCACGGTGAGCGGGCCCAGCGCCCGCACCTTCTGCGCAATGCCATGGATCTCGGCCTCGCTCGCCACGTCGCCCGCGAAAGCCTGGGCCCGACCGCCGGCCGCCGCGATCTCGCGGACCACGGTGTCGAGTTGCGCCTGCGTGCGCCCGGTCAGTGCGACAACGAAGCCTTCGGCCGCGAAGCGCCGTGCCAGTGCGGCGCCGAGCCCGGCACTGGCGCCGACACCGGCGATCCATGCGACCGGCGACGGCGCTGGACTGGAAGAAGAAGCGGAGGGAGTGACGGAGGTGACAGCCATGGATGAGCGCGAAGGCTATACCTGCGCCCCGGGGTGTGGAACGACGCAAAAGCGATAACCTTATTTGACGACTGGTCGACGCGAAGGCCCGCTTGACGCGTCCCGCCCTTCGGCTTACGGCATCGCCGATTTCGCTTCGGCGCCAACGGCGGCTACGCTATCGGCTTCCCGGACCGCTTCCATAACAGCCCAAAGCAATCGCTTTCCAGGAGGAGTTACCCATGGCCATCGCCCGAACGATCCATGCCGATCTTTTTCGCGTGTTCCTGCTGACACTGGTGTCGCTCTTCGCCATTCCGGCGGCGACGCTGGTCTTCACCGAATACGCACTGCGCTCGCAGGACACCGAATTCCTGCAAGCCATCGAAAAGCGCATCGCCTCGGATGCCCGCCTGTCCGCCGATGAAAAGGCTAGGACGACCGAGTTCTACCGCAGCCACCAGCTCTCCAAGGCCTGCGACGCCACCGCGCCGGAGGACAGGAACTTCCATGACAAGGTGTGCAGCCCCTACTCGATGCACTGGCAGTTCCACTGGGCCGACCGTGCCGCCATCTGGACGCTGGCGCTCGGCGCGGCGCTGCTGGCGGCAGCCCTGGTGCTGGGCGCGCTGGCCTTCGCCAACCGGGGCCTGCGCTATGCCAGCTTTGTCGCGGGCTGGCGGCTCATGACGGTGTCCAGCGCGGTCGAGGTGGTGCTGCAGAGTTCGATGCTGGTGTGGCTCTCGTTCTGGCTCACCGCCTACTTCTGGCAGAGCTACTACGTCAAGCTGATCGCCATTGCCGGCATCGCCGCCGCGGCGGCCGTGTTCTATGCGGTCTACACACTGTTCAAGAAGCTGCCGTCCATCAACGCGATCGACGGCGAGCTCATCGCCGAGGCCGATGCGCCGCGCCTGTGGGAGCGCATCCGCCAGCTCGCCGCCCGCGTGAAGACCGCGCCGCCCGACCAGATCGTGGCGGGCATCGACACCAACTTCTTCGTGACCGAAGCGCGCTGCGAGGTCGGCGGACGCATCCTGCAGGGCCGCACGCTGTTCGTGAGCATTCCGCTCTTGCGCGTGCTCGACCAGTCCGAAGCCGACGCGGTGCTCGCGCACGAGCTTGCCCACCTGGGCGGCGGCGACACCCGCAGCAGCGCCGCGCTGGGCCCCAAGCTGCGGCAGTTCGACCTGTACGCCTGGAACATGCGCAGTGCCGGCCTGACCATCGTGGCGCACTACCTGCTGCGCCTCTACCGGATGATCTTCGAGTTCGCGCTGGCGCGCGACAGCCGCGAGCGCGAGTACAAGGCCGACCGCGTCGCTGCGAGCCTCACGGCCCCCAGCGCCATCGTGCAGTCGCTGATCAAGATCTCGGCCTACGCCAGCTACCGCAACGACGTCGAGCGACAGCTCTTTGCGCAGAACCGCCAGCACGACGGCGCGCTGGGCATCGCGGGCTTCGTGGCCTCCGGGCTGCCGCCCTATGCCAGCTCGGAAGCGTTCATCGAGACGATGAAGACCGCCGACGTGCCCCACCCCTTCGACAGCCATCCGCCGCTGCTCGAACGCATGCGCAACGTCGACCACCATGTGCCTGAAAGCGCCTACGGCGTCATCGTCTCCACGGTGCCCGAGGCCAGCTGGGCCGACGACATGGAGACCGCCGCCGCCATCGAGCAACGCCTGTGGAGCGAGTACGAGCAACGCTTCGTCCAGAACCACGAACTGAGCCTGGCCTACCGCTACGAGCCGGCAACGGAGGAAGAGCGCGCCGTGGTGCTGCGCCACTTTCCGCCGCTCAGGTTCGCGCTGAAGAACGGCGGGCACATCGAGATCGATCACGAGGGCCTGCACCCGAGCGCCGACGGCGGCTCGTCGATCCCGTGGGACGAGGTGAAAGGCCTGACCTACAACGACAGCAGCTTCGGCGACACGCTGGTCGTGGCCCATCACGACAAGGGGCTGCTGGGCGCGCGCACCACCAAGGTCAAGCTGGGCGGACTCGGCAAGCAGAAAGACAACTTCAAGGGTGCGGTCGGCCGCTACTGGCAACGGCACCAGATCATGAGGGCGCAGCAAAACGAACAAACGGCCTCATGATCCAACCGGCGCCCCAGGCGCCCCACCTGTCACCGGACAGGCTCCACAAAACCTCTACATAACAGGAGACATGCAGTGAACCCCGTCGAACAAAGAACCATCTCGAAAATCAGCTGGCGGCTCTTGCCGCTGCTGATGGTCAGCTACTTCATCGCCTACCTCGACCGCGTGAACCTCGGCTTTGCCGGCGCGGCCATGTCCAAGGACCTGGGCTTCACCGCCGCCGTGTTCGGCAGCGCGGCCGGCATCTTCTTTCTCGCGTACTTCCTGTTCGAGGTGCCCAGCAACATGGCGCTGGAACGCTTCGGCGCGCGCCGCTGGATCGCCCGCATCATGTTCAGCTGGGGCATCCTGTCCGCGGCGCAGGCCTGGGTGGGTGGCTCGACCAGCTTCAACATCGTGCGCTTCCTGCTCGGCATTGCCGAGGCCGGGTTCTTCCCGGGCGTGATCTTCTACATCACGCTGTGGTTCCCGGCGGCCTACCGCGCGCGCATCGTGGGCTGGTTCATGTTCGCCATTCCGATCTCGACGGTCATCGGCTCGCCGATCTCGGGCTACATCCTCAACATGGACGGCGTCGGCGGCATGCACGGCTGGCAGTGGCTGTTCATCCTGGAGGCGATTCCCTCGCTCATCCTGACCTTCTTCATCCTGGCCTACCTGCCCGACGGCCCGAAGGACGCCAAGTGGCTCACCGACGAGGAACGCAGCTGGCTGCAGACCACGCTCCACTCGGAGCGCCGCAACCGCGAGTCGATCAACAAGATCTCGTGGAAGCAGTCGCTCCTGAACCTGCGCGTGATCGGGCTGGGCTTCGTGTACATGGGCATCACCGTGCCGCTGTACGGGCTGAGCTTTTTCCTGCCGCAGATCATCAAGGGCTTCGGCGGGCTGAGCAACGTGCAGATCGGCTTCATCAATGCCTTTCCGTACCTGGTCGGCGCCATCGCCATGCTGTTCTGGACGCGTGCCTCGGACGCCCGCAAGGAGCGCAAGTGGTTCCTGCTGATTCCGCTGGCCTGCATCTTCGTGGGCCTGGTGGCGGCCTCGCAGATCAGCGCGCCCATTCCGAAGATGGCCGCGGTGACGCTGGCCGCCTTCGGCATCTTCAGCGCATTGCCCACCTTCTGGACCCTGCCCACGGCCATCCTGAGCGGCACCGCGGCGGCGGCCGGCATCGCCTGGATCAACTCCATCGGCAACCTGGGCGGCTACATCGGCCCGACGATCTTCGGCGCGCTGAAGGACCGCATGGGCAACGACGTCTATGCGGTGGTGTTCCTGGCGCTGCTGTCGGTGGTGGCGTTCGCGCTGGTGCTGATCATCGGCCACGACGCGCGCACCGAGCAGTCCGCGGCGGCCGGCCGGGCCTGAGGGCGTCGCCGTCCGCCAGATCTTTCGCGAGATATTTCGCGACAAATTTGTAAACGGTCGTCATCTGAACGCGCCCTCGACTCGTTCTACGAGGGCGCCCGTTGAAAGACGCACCTCCCATCCCTCGATGTCATTGCTTAGAAAGAACCACATGAAGACCAAGCAGCTCATCCTCTCCAGCATCCTCGCTTTCGCCGGCCTCGCCGTGCTGGCCCCCAGCATTGCCTCGGCAGCGCCCAACCACCGCCCGCACAAGGTGTGCAAGTGGGACGCGCGCCATCACCACCGCGTGTGCCACTGGGTGCGTTGATCGCCCCGGCAGCACCCACTCAAGAGCCCGCGCCAGCGGGCTTTTTCAATACTGGGTCGAGCGTTGCCTCGCCGGCAGCTCCCTGTCATACGCCGCACCGTCGAACGCCGACTCGGTCAGCGCCGACAGAATGGCCCCCGGCGTGGGCACCTCGCGCCTGGCCTCCGGCGGCAGCGGCGCCCACAGCTTCGAACGCTGGACCGCCCGGGCGCACTGGAAGAACACCGTGTCCACGCGGATGCGGATCACGCATTGCGGCGGCTTGCCCTCCATGGCAAAGCGCGCCAGCAGCGCCGGCTCGACCGTGATCTGCGCCCTGCCGTTCACCCGCAGCGTCTCGCCCACCCCGGGAATCAGGAACAGCAGCGCCACGCGCGGGTCGGCCACGATGTTGCGCAGGCTGTCGATGCGGTTGTTGCCGCGCCGCTCGGGCATGAGCAGCGTCTTGTCGTCCTGCACCGCGACGAAGCCCGGCGGATCGCCGCGGGGCGACACGTCGAGCCCGCCCGGGCCGAGGGTGGCGAGCGCCGCGAAGGGCGATGCGGCAATCAGCGCCTGGTAGGCCGGGTGCAGGTACGGCACCTCCTTTTTCAGCGAGGCCTCGCCGGGCTGGCCGAACAGGGCTTCGAGCTGCGCGATGGTTTCGATGGCGTGGGAGGCATGCGACGGGGTCATGTGCTTCGTTCCTGGATGTTGACGGAGGGTTGCGACGCGCTCCGGCCGCAGGCCAGCGCCGTCAGCGCCAGCAGCAGCGCGGCCACGCCGTAGATCCACGGCGGCGACGCCACCGGCAGCAGCAAGCCGGCGATCAGCGGGCCGGTGCCGGCGCCGATGTCACGCCACACCGAGCGCGCCGCCAGCGCCTGCACCCGTTCGGGGCCGGGCGTGCGGCGGGCCACGATGGGCGGCAGCAAGGGCAGTTGCAGGGCGCGCAGCACCACGATCAGCGCCGCGCAGCTCCACAGCCAGCCCAGCCCGAAGCCGACCAGCG
The DNA here is from genome assembly GCF_056394985.1 of Variovorax sp. 10N412. Taxonomy (NCBI): domain Bacteria; kingdom Pseudomonadati; phylum Pseudomonadota; class Betaproteobacteria; order Burkholderiales; family Comamonadaceae; genus Variovorax; species Variovorax sp. 10N412. Next base: position 87,196 of record NZ_JBFTIO010000002.1, on the reverse strand, counting down.
CAATGGCCGTGACCAGCGACAGCCACACCAGCAGCCGCTCGGCGCCGAAGCGCTCCGCCATGTGGCCGCCCACCGGGCTCAGCAAGATCTCCGCCAAATAGCGCAGCGCCATCAGCAAGCCGGCCACGATCACCGCGCCGCCCGGCATCAGGTCCTTGCCCAGGTACGACAGGCCGACGATGAAGAGCCCGTCGAGCGCCAGCCCTTCCATGAACGACCAGCTGTCGAGGCTGTTGGGCCACTTGAATCGCCTGGTGGGCTTGCTCACAGGATGCGGCACTGCGGGCAGCCGCCGCGTGACGAACCACGCGAGCAGCGAGAACACCGCGAGGATGCCGAAGACGGCGCGCGGCCCGCTCCAGTGCGCCAGCAGCGCGCCCAGCGGCAGCGCCAGCACCGGCCCCATGGCGATGAAGGCGCGCGAACGGCCGTTGCGCCGGGCCGCGCCCACCGGGTCGGCCGTGGCCAGCGCCTGGGTGGACAGATTCAGCGCCGCGAAGCACAGGCCCCAGGTCAACCGCAGCGGCAGCAGCGCCCAGAAACCCGACAGCGTGGCATAGCCCACCCCGCAGACCGCGGCCGCCAGGACGGCGAGGGTGCAGGTCAGCCGGTCGCCGTTGCGTGCATAGAACCGCGCCACGAAGCCGTAGCCCGCGATGCGCACCAAGCGGTTGGCCGCGAGCAGCATGCCGGCCTCGGCGAGCGTCACGCCGAACTGGCTGGCATACATCGGCAGCAGCAGGTACAGCACCACGTCGGCCGGCAGCGAAAGGCCCAGCGCCATGGCCGCGTGGCGCGAATTCAGGTCGGTGGATGTCGGGAGGACTGGGGGGATCTGGGGAATCGGCGGTGAGGCGGGTGTGGTGCTGGACATCGAGCCCCGATGGTGCGCCGCGCCACGCCCGGCTGACAAACGACATAAACGCCCGCCATGCGTGAGAAAATTGCACACATGCCGTCACCAGAGCCTCCCCTCAATGCCGTGCGCGCCTTCGCTGCGGCGGCCCGCCACCTGAGTTTCACGCGCGCCGCGGTCGAACTGCATGTCACGCACAGCGCGGTCAGCCGGCAGATCAAGAGCCTCGAAGGATTCCTGGGTGTGGCGCTGTTCGAGCGGCGTGTCCGGCAGGTCGCACTGACCGCGGAGGGGCAGCAGTTCTTCGCCGAGGTCGACCCCGCGCTGGCGCAGATCGGCGCGGCGGCGCGCGCGCTGCAGGCGCAAGGGGTGGCCCGCGCGGTGCGCATCAACGTGCGCCCCTCCTTTGCCGTGCGCTGGCTCATTCCGCGCCTGCCCTCGTTCGTCGAGCGCTTTCCGGACATCGAGCCGCAGGTGGTCACCAGCACCGTCATGCCCGAGCAGGCCACGGGCAGCTTCGACATCGCGGTGCGCCGCGGGCGCGAGGGCTGGCCGCCGTCCATCGCGCTGCGGCCCTTCCTGAAAGACGAAGTCATGGTCGTCGGCGCACCGGCGTTGTTCGATGCGCATCCGCTCGCGGACCTGCGCTCGCTCGCCTCGCACGTGCTGCTGTCGGCCAAGACGCGCAAGGACGACTGGGACGCCTGGAAGAAGCAGTTCGGCGCGCCGCGCGCGAGGCCGGCGGGCCGGCTGCAGTTCGACCACCTGCACTTCGTGCTGCAGGCCGCGGTCGACGGCCTGGGCATCGCGCTGGCGCCGACCTCGCTGGTGGCGCACGACCTGGCCTCGGGCCGCCTGCAGTCGCCGCTGCCCGCGCTGCGCATGACGCTGGACCGCTACTACTACGGCCTGGCGCCCGACGCCGCACCGGAAGCGGCGTACGTGGCCGAGTGGTTCGAGCACATGCAGGCTTCGGCCACCTGATCAGCCCGTCAGCCCGTCAGCCGGTCAGCCCGCCAGTGCGCGCAGCACCTGCGCCACGCCGACCGAGCCCTTGCGCACCGTCGCATCGCCGCCCTCGAAAGCGATCCAGCCCTCGTTGAAGCCGTCGAGCATCTGGATGCGCGGCACCGGGTCGCGCATGCCCTGCGCGCGAAAGATCGCGCCCCAGTTCTCGCGCGGCACCGCCTCGGCGCGCACGGGCCGGCCCAGCGCCGTCGACAGCGCGGCCGCAATGTCATGCTGGCTCAGCCGCTCCGGCCCTTCCAGTTCGACGAAGCGCGGCACGCTGCCCTCCTGCACCAGCAACTGCGCCGCGACCTGGCCCACGTCGGCCGTGGCGACCATGGGCACGGCGCGCTCCAGCGGCTGCAGGTAGCTCGAAAGCACCCCCTGCTCTCGCGCCTGCGCAATGTCCCAGGCCAGGTTCTCCAGGAACCACGCGGGCCGCAGAAAGCTCACCGGCAGCGGCAGCGTGGCCAGCGCCTCTTCCATCAGCGTGCGCTGGCTCAGCAGATTCGGCTGCGCGGCCTGGGCGCCGACGGTCGACAGGCACACCACGCGCGCCGGCCGGGCCGCGTCGAGCGCCTGCCGCACCGCGGCAATGACCGCCCTCGCCTCCGGGAAACCGGGCTGCGGGTCGAACTCCGAAGGCGGCAGCACGAAGGCGCCCGCCACGCCAGTGAAGGCGCGCGCCAGGGCTTCGGCGTCTTCCATGTCGGCCAGCGCGACTTCGCAGCCCTGGTCGGACCACAAGCGGCCCTTGGCGGCGTCGCGCACCACGGCGCGAACGGGCAGGCCCAGCGAGAGCAGATGGCGTGCGGCGGCGCCGCCGACCTTGCCGGTGATTCCGGTGATTGCGTACATGAGATCTTCCTTTTCGATGGCGATGGCTGGAATGCTAGAAACCGTTCGCCTTTGAGTAAAGCGACCTCAAGGCATATCATTCATGACACTGAATCACCAATTTCCGCACGACACCCGATGACTCTCGACGGAAGACTCCTCTCCAACGTCAGCGTGCTGGCCGCCGTGGTCGAAGGCGGCAGCTTCGCCAGCGCCGCCACGGCGCTGGGCCTCACGCCGTCGGGCGTGAGCCGCGCCATTGCCCGGCTGGAAGCGCGCATCGGCGTGCGCCTGTTCGACCGCACCACGCGTTCGCTGAACCTCACCGACGAAGGCCGGCTGCTCTACGCCAACATCAACCCGCTGGTGCTGGGCATCGAGGACGCGGTGACGATCGCGTCGGGCGCATCCGGCACGGTGCGCGGCCGGCTGCGCGTGAACACCGACGCCTTCACCTCGCGCCTGCTGCTGGCGCCCCACCTGCCGCGCTTTCTCGCGCTCTACCCCGAGCTGTCGCTGGAACTGGTCGCGCGCGACCAGCTCGGCGACCTGGTGGGCGAAGGCTTCGACATCGCCGTGCGCTTCGGCGAGCCGCCCTCGTCCTCGCTGGTGTCGCGCAAGCTGATGGACTCGCGCGTCGTCACGGTCGCGACGCCCGCCTACCTGGCGCGCCACGGCCGGCCCGCCAAGCCGATGGACCTGGTCGGCCACGCCTGCCTGCAGGTGCGCAACCCGGCCACCGGCCAGCCCTACGCATGGGAGTTCCAGCGCGGGCGCAAGCTGCTGAAGGTGCCGGCCACCGGGCGGCTGCTGCTGACCGACCCCGGCACCGTGCTCGCGACCACGCTGGCGGGCATCTGCGTGGCGCAGATCAAGGCCGTGGGCATCCAGCCGCAGCTCGACAGCGGGGAGCTCGTCGACCTGTTTCCCGACTGGCCCGACGAGCGCTTTCCGCTCTACGCCCTGTACCCGTCGCGCCACCTGCCGGCCGCGAAGGTGCGCGCCTTCATCGACTTCGTGATCGAGGCCACCGCACCACCACCAACGCCGTCGCCGGCGCGCAAGGCCAGGCCCCCGCGCTGACGGCGCGCGATGCTCGCAGGTCCGCAAACGGCCAGCGCGCATGCGGATGGAACCTGAAGATGGGTTTTTTCTCCAGCGCCCCTTCATCGCATGTCCACCGCCCTGCCCCGTCCTTTTCTTCGACTCGCGTGGTCCAACCTCGCGGCCCAGTCCGCCGAGCAGCTGAGCCTGGCGGCCGTGCCCCTGGTCGCGGTGCTCGCGCTCGGCGCGGGGCCGGGCGAGATCGGGTTCCTGGCGGCCGTGCAGACGCTGCCCTTCCTGCTGGTCTCCATGCCGATGGGCCTGCTCGCGGACCGCATGTCGCGCCGCACGCTGATGCTGGCGGCCGAGGCCTTGCGGGCCGTGTCGCTGCTGGTGCTCCTTGCGCTGCTGCTCGCGTCGCAGCTGGGCATCGGCTGGCTGGCGGTGCTCGGCTTTCTGGGCGCCGTGGGCACGGTCGGCTTCAGCGTTGCCGCGCCCGCGCTGGTGCCCTCGCTGGTGCCCCGGGCGTCGCTGGCAGCGGCCAACGGGCGGCTGGAGCTGGCGCGCAGCGCGGCGTTCACGGCCGGCCCGGCGCTCGCGGGTGCATTGGTGGCCTGGGCGGGCGCGCCGGCCGCGTTCGTGCTCGCGGCCGTGCTGTCGGTCGCGGCCGTGGGGCTGCTGTGGCGGTTGGCCGAAGCGCCGCGCGCCCCCGCCACGGGACGGCATCCGCTGCTGGAGTTGCGCGACGGCGCGCAGTTCGTCTGGCGCCACGCGCTGCTGCGCCCCATGCTGATGACCGGTGCGGTCTTCAACGTCTCGTGGTTCGTGCTGCAGGCCGGCTACGTGCCTTATGCGGTGCGGGTGCTGGGGCTGGGCGCGCAGGCGGTCGGCTTCACGCTGGCGATGTACGGCGCGGGCATGGTCGCCGGCGCGCTGCTGACCGCGCGTGTCGTGGCACGGCTGCCGTTCGGCCGCGCGATCCAGGTCGGGCCTGCGGTCGCGGTCATCGCAGCGGCGACCATGGCCGCCACGCTCGTGGTGCCGAGCGCCGCGCTGGCCGCGCTGTCGTTCTTCCTGTTCGGCGCGGGGCCGATGGTGTGGACCATCACCTCGACCACGCTGCGCCAGAGCGTCGCGCCGGCGACCATGCTGGGCCGCGTGTCGGCCGTGTTCCTCACGATCAACACCGGCGCGCGGCCTGCAGGCGCGGCGCTGGGCGGCGCGGTCGGTGCCGCGTGGGGCGAGCCGGCCTGCCTGCTGCTGGCGCTGGCGGGCTTCGTGCTGCAGGCCGCGATCATCTTCGCCTCGCGCATCGCGGCGCTGCACCGGCTGCCGGTGGCCGCTGCGTGAGCGGCGCCCTCAGGCGCGGCTGCGCACCTGCCGCGCCGACGCAGGCTCCAGGAACTGCTGGCGGAAGTACTCGCGAAACGCCGTCATGGCCGGCGAGAACTCGATGCCCTGCTTCCAGCCCAGCCCGATGTTCATCGTCGGCACCGTGTCGCGCAGGTTGATCGTCTCGATGCGCTTGCCCTCCAGCGACCAGGGCCGGTACACCATGTCCGACAGCACCGTCACACCCAGCCCGTTGGCCACCGTGCTGCGCACCGCCTCCACCGAGCTCGTGCGCAGCCGCACCTTGGGCTGCAGCGGCGTCTTGCTCCAGTACTTCAGCGCGGTGGCCGCGGCCTCGTCCACCGTGAGCATGATGTAGGGCTCGGCCGCCACGTCGGCCAGCGTCACCTCGGCCTTGTCGAGCAACGGGTGCTTGGCCGGCACCCACAGCCGGCGCGGCGAGCCGAAGAAGGTTTCGAGCGACAGCTCGCGCAGCACCACGTTCGACGTCAGCATCACGCCCAGGTCGTAGCGCTGGGTGATCAGCCCCTCCTCGATGGCCTCGCGCGCCACCTCGTGCACCTTCACCGTGACCTGCGGATGCAGCTGCTCGAAGCGCTGCAGGTGGTGCGGCAGGAAGTAGCCCAGCACGGTGTAGCTCGCGGCCACGGTGATGGAGCCCTCGACGCTCGCGCCCTCGTGCGGCATGCGCAGCGCCTCGTCGGCCGCGGCCAGCACCGCATAGGCATGGCTCAGAAAGCGCCGCCCCGCCTTGGTGAGTTCCACGCCGTGGGGATGCCGCTCGAACAGCTGCCGCCCCATCATGTCCTCCAGCTCGCGGATGGCCGTGGTCACGGCCGACTGCGAAATGTTGAGCTGCAGCGCCGCATGCGAAATGCGCCCGGCCTCGGCCACGGCCGAGAAGTACTTGAGCTGGCGCAGGGTCAGGGACATGGTGAAGGCTTCCCGGGGTGTATTGCGGGCGGTGCTGCCGGCAGCCGGCGCCAGGCGCAAACCCGATATCGCGAAATCGCGCCCCTCCAGCGTAGCGCCCCACCCGCCACATTGCAGCATCTGTTTTTCAGATACCGGGCCGCCTGAAAACAATGCTTTCCAGCACGAAGGCCGCTCACTAATCTTCGTTTCGTCCCGCATCGCCCTTTCGGCGGTGCCCACGAACCAAAGGCTGCGCTCCGTGAAGAAAACGCTGATCGATCTGAACTCCGACATGGGCGAAGGCTTCGGTCCCTGGACCATCGGCGATGGCGTCGACGAGCAGCTCATGCCGCTCATCACCTCGGCCAACATTGCCACCGGCTTCCATGCCGGCGACCCGAACATCATGCGCAGGATGGTCGCGCTGGCCCGGGAACACGGCGTGGCCATCGGCGCGCACCCGGGCTTTCGCGACCTGGTCGGCTTTGGCCGCCGCCACATCCACGCGCCGGCCGACGAGCTGGTCAACGACATGGTCTACCAGCTGGGCGCCCTGCGTGAATTCGCGCGGCTCGAAGGCCTGCGGCTGCAGCACATCAAGCCGCACGGCGCGCTCTACATGCATGCGGCGCGCGACGAGGCGCTGTCGCGCGCACTGGTCACGGCCCTGCAGCGGATCGAACCCACGCTGCGCCTGTTCTGCATGGAAGCATCGCTCACCTTCCAGGTGGCGCGCGACATGGGCCAGCCGGTGGTGCGCGAGTTCTATGCCGACCGCGACTACGACCTGAGCGGCGCCATCGTGTTCACCCGCCGCGTCGGCGCGCTCGACCCCGACGCGGTGGCCGCCAAGGTGCTGCGCGCCTGCACCGAAGGCCTGGTGCGCACCGTCGAAGGCAAGGATGTTGCTATCGGCTTCGATTCGGTCTGCATCCACAGCGACACGCCCGGCGCGCTGGCGCTGGTGCAGGCCACGCGGCGCGCGCTGGCCGACCACGGCATCCAGGTGGCCGGGCTGGCAGGGCTGGCCGGGCTGGCCGCCGCCGCGTGAGTTTTCTGCTTTCGTTCCCGTTCTTGTTGTTCCAGGAGTGCATCGATGTCCGCTACCCATGAAGTCCTGAGCCCGCTGCCGGGCACCTTCTACCGCCGATCGGCGCCCGATGCGCCGCCGTTCAAGGCCGAAGGCGACACGGTGGCCGTCGGCGACGTGCTGGGCCTGGTCGAGGTGATGAAGCAGTTCAGCGAGGTCACGGCCGACGCGGCCGGGCGGCTGGTGCGCTTCGCGGTCGAGAACGCCGATCCGGTCGACCCCGGCCAGGTGCTGGCCGTCATCGAGACCGCCTGAACCCATGACCGCCGCATTCGACAAACTGCTGATCGCCAACCGCGGCGAGATCGCGGTGCGCATCATCCGCGCCGCGAAGGAGCTCGGCCTCAAAACGGTCGCCGTGTACAGCGACGCCGACGCGCAGAGCCTGGCCGTGCGAATGGCCGACGAGGCCGTGCGCATCGGCCCTGCGCACGCCACCCAAAGCTACCTGAACGTGGACGCCATCCTGCAGGCCGCCGCCGACAGCGGCGCTGGCGCGGTGCATCCCGGCTATGGCTTTCTCTCGGAGAACGCCGCCTTTGCCGAACGCATCGAGGCCGCGGGCCTGGTGTTCGTCGGCCCCACGCCGCACGCCATTCGCACCATGGGCGACAAGGCCGCCGCGCGCGCCGCCGCCATGAAGGCCGGCGTGCCCACCGTGCCGGGCAGCGCGGGCGTGGTGAGCGACCCCGAGACGGCCGTCGAGGTGGCCAAGGACATCGGCTACCCGATCATGATCAAGGCGTCGGCCGGCGGCGGCGGGCGCGGCATTCGCGTGGCGCACGACGCGGCCGAGCTGCGCCAGCAGTTCGCCACCGCCACCGCCGAGGCGCAGGCCGCCTTCGGCAACGGCGAGGTGTACCTGGAGCGCTTCATCCGCCAGGCGCGCCACATCGAGGTGCAGATCCTGGGCGACGGACAGCGCGTAGTGCACTGCTTCGAGCGCGAATGCTCGTTGCAGCGCCGGCGCCAGAAGGTCTGGGAAGAAGCGCCCTCGGCCGCCATCGACGAAGCCACCCGTGCCGCGCTGTGCGAATCGGCGCTGCGCCTGGCCCGTGCCGTGGCCTACCGCGGCGCCGGCACGCTCGAATACCTGTACGACGACGACACGCGCGAGTTCTTCTTCATCGAGATGAACACCCGCATCCAGGTGGAGCACCCGATCACCGAGATGGTCACCGGCGTCGACCTCGTGAAGGAAATGCTGCGCATCGCGCTGGGCCAGCCGCTGCGCCTGAAGCAGGAGGACATTCGCCTGAACGGCGCGGCCATCGAGGTGCGCATCAACGCCGAGAACGCCGCGAAGAACTTCATGCCCAGCCCGGGGCTGGTGTCGCAGCTGGTGGTGCCGGGCGGCCCGGGCGTGCGCTTCGACACCATGCTGTATCCCGGCTACACCGTGCCGGCCTACTACGACTCGCTGCTGGGCAAGCTCATCGTGCACGACACCGACCGCGCCAGCGCGCTCGCCCGCATGCGGCGAGCGCTCGGCGAGCTCCAGGTGGAAGGCATCCACACGACGGTGGCGCTGCACCGCGCGCTGTGCGAGGACGCGGACGTCGCCCGGGCCGCCTTCCACACCGGCTTTCTGGAGACCTGGCTCGCGGAGAACCCGCTGGCCGATGCTGCGCCCCTCCCGCCCGTTGTCCAGCCAAGCCCGAAGGTGCCCGCATGACCGCCCACACCACACTCCCCGCGCAAGCCCGCTACAGCTTCGGCGGCGACGAGCACCTGTTCGTCGAGATCAGCGAGGACATGTCGCTGCCCGCCTTCTTCAAGGGCATGGCCATCTGCAACGAGCTGCGCCGCCGCGTGGACGCGGGCGAGATCGCGGGCGTCACCGAGATCTGCCCCGCCAACGCGGCCTACCTCGTGCGCTTCGACCCCGACCTGATCGTGCCCGACGTGCTGCTCGCCGCCCTGAAGGACATCGAGGCCGGCCTGGGCGATGCCGACCTGCACATGCAGACCCGCATCGTCGAGGTACCGGTGCTCTACAACGACCCGTGGACCCACGAAACGCTCATGCGCTTTCGCGAGCGCCACCAGGACCCGGCGAGCACCGACATCGAGTACGCCGCGCGCATCAACGGCCATGCCTCGGTCGACGCCTTCATCGCCGCGCATTCGGGCGCGCCATGGTTCGTGTCGATGGTCGGGTTCGTGGCCGGCCTGCCCTTCCTGTTCCAGATGGTCGAGCGCGAGCGGCAGATCCAGGTGCCCAAGTACCTGAGCCCGCGCACCGACACGCCCCGGCTCACGCTGGGCCACGGCGGCTGCTTCAGCTGCATCTACTCGGTGCGTGGCGCGGGCGGCTACCAGATGTTCGGCGTCACGCCCGCGCCCATCTTCGACCCGGCGCAGGGCCTGTCGTACCTGAAGGAGCTGATGGTGTTCTTCCGCCCCGGCGACATCGTCAAGTGGAAGCCCATCGACCGCGCCGAGTACGACCGGCTGGTGGCGCAGGTGGACGCCGGCAAATACACGCTGCGCATCGAACCCGTGTCGTTCTCGCTCGACGAATTCCTGGCCGATCCCGACGGCTACAACCGGCAGCTGCTGAAGGTGCTCCATGGCCATTGAAGTCCTCAAGCCCGGCCTCGCGACCAGCGTGCAGGACGCGGGCCGACCCGGCTACTACCACCTGGGCATTCCGCTGTCGGGCGCGCTCGACCAGCAAAGCCTGGTGCTGGCCAACCTGCTGGTGGGCAACGACGAGGGCGCGGCGGTCATCGAGAGCACGCTGCTCGGGCCCGAGCTGCGCTTCGACGCGCCGGCCATCGTCGCCGTGACCGGGGCCGAGGCCAAGGTCAGGCTCAACGGCGCCGAAGCGCCGCGCAATGCATCGTTCGCGGTGCAGGCCGGCGACACGCTGGGCTTCGACTTCATGAAGCTCGGCGCCCGCATGTGCATCGCGGTGGCCGGCGGCATCGACGTGCCGGTGGTGCTGGGCAGCCGCTCCACCTACGGGCTGGGCGCCTTCGGCGGCTTCAACGGCCGCAAGCTGCTGGCGGGCGACCGGCTGCCGGTCGGCGCACCCTCTTCCACGGCCAAGCCGGGGCGCAAGGTCGACGCTGCGCTGCTGCCGGTGCTTGCGAAGGAAGTGACCCTGCGCGTGCTGCCCGGCATCTACTTTCACCGGCTGCAGGAGGTGTCAGTGCGCAGCTTCTTCGCCGACACCTGGACCGTCGGCTCCGAGGCCGACCGCATCGGCTACCGCTACAAGAACGGCACGCCGCTGGCGTTCCTGGAACGCAAACCGCCCTTCGGCGCAGGCGCCGATCCATCGAACATCGTCGATGCGGGCTACCCCTACGGCTCGATCCAGGTGCCGGGCGGACGCGAGCCGATCATCCTGCACCGCGACGCGGTGTCGGGCGGCGGCTACGCCATGGTCGGCACCGTGATCAGCGCGGACATGGACCTCATCGCCCAGATGCAGCCCAACCACAAGGCGCGCTTCGTCGAGGTCGACATGGCCCAGGCGCTGGAAGCGCGCGCCGAGCGGCGACAACGCATCGCCCGCCTGCGGGCCGCGCTCGCGCCCTGAACCGCCGCCGCTTTCCCTTTTCCTTTTCTCTCTGTTGCCCACCTAGGAGTTCTTCATGAACAGCTCGCCCCTGCGCGTTTCCCTGATCGCCGCTTCGCTCGGCGCCGCCCTGCTGTGGCACACCGGTGCCTCGGCCGCCGACTGGTTTCCCTACAAGGCCGAGGCCACCGAGCCCGCCTTCTCGGCCGAGGGCGCCAAGAAGCCCATCGACTACACGCCGCTGGCCAAGGCCTCGAAGAAGTGGGACATCTGCGTGTCGTTCCCGCACATGAAGGACGCCTACTGGCTGGGCGTGGACTACGGCGTGATCGAGGAGGCCCGGCGCCAGGGCGTGAAGCTGCAGGTGGTCGACGCGGGCGGCTACACCAACCTCGCCAAGCAGGTCTCGCAGATCGAGGACTGCGTGGCGCGCGGCGCCAACGCGGTGATCATCGGCGCGATTTCAGGCGACGGGCTCAACAACGTCGTCAAGGCCACGGCCGCGAAGAAGGTGCCGGTGATCGATCTGGTGAACGGCATCAACTCGCCCGACCTCTCTGCCAAGTCGCTCGTGTCGTTCTACACGATGGGCCACTCGACCGGCGAGTACCTCGCCAGGAAGCACCCGGCCGGCTCGGCCGCGGTCAAGGTCGGCTGGTTCCCGGGCCCGGCCGGCGCCGGCTGGGTCGAGGCCGCGCACAAGGGCTTCATGGACGCGGTCAAGGGCAGCGCCGTGGTGGTGCTCGACCCCAAGTACGGCGACACCGGCAAGGAGGCGCAGAGCAAGCTGGTCGAGGACGTGCTCCAGGCCAACCCCGACCTCGCCTACGTGGCCGGCACCGCGGTGACGGCCGAGGCCGCCACCGGCATCCTGCGCTCGCGCAACCTCGAAAAGAAGGTTCAGGTGCTGTCCTTCTACATGACGCCGGGCGTGTATGACGGCATCCAGAAGGGCCGGATCGTGGCCTCCCCGGCCGACTCGATGGTGGTGCAGGGCCGCATCGCGGTCGACCAGGCCGTGCGCCTGCTCGAGAACAAGGACGTGGTGAAACACGTGGGCCCGAAGATCTTCGTGGTCGACAGCGGCAACATCAAGTCTGTGAAGCTCGACGACATCCTGCCGCCGCCGGGCTTAAAGCCGGTGTTCGAGGTCAAGTAGGCCTCGCCGTGTCGTCGGTCATTCCGCCGGTCATTCCGCCGCCCATGCAGCCGCTCCTTGTGCAGACCGTCGGGCTGGGCAAGCGCTATCCGGGCGTGCTGGCGCTCGACGGCGTGGACTTCGAGCTGCGCGCCGGCGAGGTGCACGTGCTGTTCGGCGAGAACGGGGCCGGCAAGTCCACGCTGATCTCGCTGCTGGCCGGCGCCAACGTGCCGACTTCCGGCGAGATCCGCATGCACGGAGCGCCGGTGTGGTTCTCCAACGTGCACGACGCGCGGCGCCACGGCATCAGCGCGGTGTTCCAGGAGTTCTCGCTCGTTCCCACGCTCTCGGTGGCGCAGAACCTGAGCCTGGGCGAAGAGCCGCGCAAGGCGGGCCTGCTCGACCGCGCCGGCGTGCGCGAGCGCGCCCGAACGATGCTGGCCGACCTGGGCTTCGAGATCGACGTGGACGCGCCCGTCTCCGGCCTGTCGCGCGCGCAGCAGCAGATGGTGGAAATCGCCAAGGGCCTGCGCGGCGAGGTGTCGGTGCTGATCCTCGACGAGCCCACCGCCTCGCTCACCGACACCGAGACACAGCGGCTGTTCGAACTGGTCGCGCGGCTGAAGGCGCGCGGCGTGGGCATCGTCTACATCTCGCACCGCATGCAGGAAATTGCACGGATCGCCGACCGCATCACCGTGCTGCGCGACGGCCGCAAGGTGACGACGGTGCAGGCCCGCGAAACCAGCGCCGACCGGCTGATCGAGCTGATGAGCGGACGCGCCATTTCGCAGATCTATCCGCACATCGCCAGCAACCCCGGCGAGGTGGTGCTGCAGGTCGACGGCCTGAGCTCGCCCAACGGCGTGCGCCGCGCGAGCCTCACGGTGCGGCGCGGCGAAGTGGTCGGGCTGGCGGGCCTGGTGGGCTGCGGCAAGTCGGAGCTGTTTCGCGCGATCTACGGGCTCGACGCGGTGAGCGAGGGCCGCGTGCTGTTCAAGGGCCAGCCGCGCACGGGCGCCAGGGTGCGCCAGTTGCTCTACGAGGGCCTGTTCTACCTGCCGCCCGACCGCAAGGGCGAAGGGCTGGTGCTCGGCTTCACGTCGCGCGCCAACATCACGCTGCCGCTGGTGCACGGGCCGCTGCGCGGTCGCGCCGGCTGGCTGCGCAGGCGGCTGGGCCGCAGGCTGTCGGCCACGGCGGCCGAGCGCGTGGAGCTCGCGCCGCGCAACCTCGATCGCCCGGTGGGCCTGCTCTCGGGCGGCAACCAGCAGAAGGTGCTGTTCGGCAAGGGCATGACGCGCGAAGCCGCGCTCTATGTGTTCGACGAGCCCACGGTGGGCGTGGACATCGGCACGCGCAGCGGGCTGTACCAGGTGATCCGCACGCTCTGCGAAAGCGGCGCGGCGGTGGTCGTCATCTCGTCCGACCTGCCCGAGGTGCTGCACCTGAGCCACCGCGTCTACGTGATGTGCCGCGGCGAAATTGCCGGCGAGCTGCAGGGCGATGCCATCCGCGAGAGCGCCGTGCTCAATCTGTTTTTCGGTTCCAGCGAAAGAAAGCCATGACTCCGTCTTCCACCGTTGCCGCCGCGGCGCCGACCCCTTCCGGCCCGGGCGGGCGTGCCCTCGGCCTGCTGCGCGACCTGTTCCTGAGGCTGGGCGTGCTGCCCTTCATGCTGCTCATCGCCTTCGTGGTGTTCAGCACGCTGTCGGACCAGTTCCTCACGGTGCAGAACCTGGTGAACCTGCTGCGCCAGTCGGTGTACCTGATCCTCGTGTCGATGGGCCAGATGCTGGCACTGGTCACGGGCGGCTTCGACCTCTCGGTGGGCACGGTGATGGCCATCACCTCGGTGGTCTCGGCACTCGCCATGCAGGCCTTCGGTGCCGCCCTGCCCGACGCGACCTGGGTGGTGGTGATTGCCGGGTGCGCCTGCGGGCTGCTCGCGGGCCTCGCAGTGGGCCTCGTCAACGGCATCGGCGTGGCGTTCATCGGTGTGTCGCCCTTCATCGTGACGCTGGGCGTGCAGTCGATCGGCTTCGGCTTTGCGCTGTATCTCACGGGCGGTGTGCCGGTGTCGGGCATGCCGGGCGCGTTCAGCGAGCTGTTCGGCTTCGGCACGCTGCTGGGCATTCCGATACCGATAGCGGTTACTGGCGTGTGCGTGGCCGGCATGGGCGTGCTCATGGCGCGCATGCCCACCGGCACGCACCTGCTGGCGGTGGGCGGCAACGCCAAGGCGGCGGCGCTCTCGGGCATCGACACCCGCCGTGTGCTGCTGATGGCCTACCTGCTGTGCGCCGGCCTCGCGGCCGTGAGCGGACTGCTGCTCACGGCGCGCGTGGAAACCGGCGAGGCCAACCTGGGCGGCACGGTGGCGCTGGAGTCCATCGCGGCCTGCGTGATCGCGGGCGTGAGCCTGCGCGGCGGCATCGGCCGCGTGCCCAACGTGGTGATGGGCGCCATCTTCATCGGACTGGTGCAGAACGGCATGAACCTGGCCAGCGTGGGCTCCTACCTGCAGATGGTGGTGCTGGGCGTGCTGCTGATCGTGGCCGTGGTGGCCGACCAGTTGCGCCACCGCATGGGCGCGCGCGCCAGCCAGTGAACGCCGCGCACCCGATGGCGGGCGATTGCGGTCCCCGGCGGCGACGAGGCCCGCGCAGCCACGAGGCAACGCCGGCGTCAGAACAGCGAGGCCATGCCGTTCGGCCGCGCATCCTCGATGGCGAGCATGCGCAGCTTGGTCAGGGCGCCGCCGCCCGCTGAAAAGCCGCCCGGCTTGTTGCCCGCGGCGAGCACGCGGTGGCACGGCACCACGGGGGCGAAGGGGTTGTGGCCCATGGCCTGACCCACGGCGCGCGCCAGGGTCTTGTCGCCGAGTTCCTGCGCGATCTCGCCGTAGGTGCGCGTCTGCCCCGGCGGAATGCGCCGCGCAATGGCGTAGACGCGCTGGTGAAAGGCCGACACGCCGCGCATGTCGAGCTCGATGTGCATCAGGTCGTCGTGCACGCCCTGCAGCAGGCCCTGGATGGCCGCGATGGCACGTTGCGCCGTCTCGTTCGGCGGGCCTTCGTCCAGATCCGCAAAGCGCTGCTTCATGCGCGAGCGCGTGGCCGGCTCGCCATCGTCCGCGGGCAGTTGCACGCCGAGCAGGCCCTGCGGTCCCCACGCCAGCGCGCACCTGCCGATGGATGTCTCGAACAGGGCGAAGCCGCTCATTGCGGCTCCTGCAACGCATGCTGGCGCGATGCCAGCACCGCACCGAGCCACAGCGCGATGGCCGAAGCCACCAGGCCGCGCGCCAGGCCGCCCCGTCCGTCGGAGATCCAGCCCGTGACCGTCGGCCCGACGATCTGCCCGAGCGCAAAGACGATGGTGAACATGCTGATGCCCTGCGCCCAGCGCTCGGACGGCAGGTTGTGGCGCACCAGCGCGGTGGTCGACGCCACCACCGACAGGAACACACCGCCGAACAGCACGCCCGAAATCAGCGCCACGGGGGCGGAAGAACTCAACACCGGCAACAGCGTGGCCACGCCCAGCAGGCCGTTCAGCAGCGCCTGGGGCTGCCCGCCGCGGTAGCGGTCGAGCAATCCGGCCCACAGCCGCGACGAAGCCACGCAGGCGATGCCCAGCAAGGCATAGAACAACGTGACGAACGAGGCGCTGGCGCCCTGCTCGCGCAGCAGCGCGATCACGAAGGTCATGTAGCCGATGTAGCCCATGCCGAACAGCGCATAGCCCGCGAGCGCCCAGCCGAAGCGGCGCAGCGCCACCGGGGGTGCGGTGCCCGTTGCGGCCGCCCGCGCCGGATGCGACGGGCTGATCGGCATGGCCCGCCCGGCCCAGGCCAGCAGGCAGGTCGCCGCCACGCTGGCCACGGCCAGCGCCCACCACGCCCAGGCCCAGCCATGCGGCACGTCGGACGCGGCCTTCAACACCTGCGGCACGAGCAGCGCCGACAGCAGGATGCCGAAGCCGGTGCCGCCGTAGTAGATGCCCAGCAGCAGGCCACCGCGCGACGATCCGCTTCTTGCGTCGGCCTCGCCGAGCCGCGCGGCAAGCAGCCCGCCCGCCACGAACACCCAGGCGCTGGCCACGCCGGCCAGCAGGCGCTGCAGCAGCAAGGCCGGCGCGGCCGTGACGAAGCCGCTGCCCGCCATGAAGACGCTGGCCAGCACCGCGCCCACCACCAGCAGCCGCGTGACGCCGAAGCGCCGCATGAGCGCCGGCGTGATCAACGCGCCGATCAGGTAGCCGACCGCGTTCGCCGTGTTCATGCCGCCTGCCAGCGCGTAGCTCCAGCCCAGGTCGGCGCGCATCGGCGGCAACAGCAGGCCGTAGGCGAAACGGGTGATGCCCAGCGACACGGCCGCGCCCATCGAGAGCGCAAAGGCGAGCCGCAGCGTGGGCTGCGCGGGGGCGGTGGAAGGGAACGTGGTCGACATCGGGAAAGGGGCGGCGCCTATTCTGCGGCACCCTGCCCCATCGCGCAGGGAGACCCGTTCAAGCCGCGTCGTCCACCGGGTCGCTGTGCAGCAGATGCCGCTCCAGCAGCACCGCCACATGCACCGCCTCGCGCTGCGCGCCGTCGCCGATCTGGTGCCGGCAGCTGGTGCCGTCGGCCACCACGATGGCGTCGGGCTGCTTGCGGATGGCCGGCAGCAGGCTGGCCTCGGCCATCTGCATCGACACCTCGAAATGGCTGGCCTCGTAGCCGAAGCTGCCGGCCATGCCGCAGCACGAACTCTCGATCAGTTCGGGCTTCGCGCCCGGAATGAGCTGGAGCACCTCCATCACCGGGCTCACCGCGCCGAAAGCCTTCTGGTGGCAGTGGCCGTGCAGCAGGATGGGCTGGGTCGCGGGCTTGAGCGCCAGCGCGAAGCGGCCGAGCTTGATCTCGCGCGCGATGAATTCCTCGAACAGCAGCGCATGCCTGGCCACCATCTCGGCTTTTTCGCCGAAGCCCATCGCCAGTGTTTCGTCGCGCAGCGTGAGCAGGCACGACGGCTCCAGCCCGACGATGGGCACGCCGGCCCGCGCGAGCGGCAGCAGCGCATCGATCAGCGCCTCGGCCTTTTCCTTGGCCTGTTCGACCATGCCGCTGGCCAGGAAGGTGCGCCCGCAGCAATGGTGCCCGCCGCGCTTTTCCACCGTGTGCAGCACGTAGCCCGCAGCCTGCAGCACGCGCGCGGCGGCGAAGGCGTTCTCGCTCTCGAAGGTGCCGTTGAAGGTGTCGACGAACAGCACCGCCGCCTTGCCGCCGCGCCGCGCGATGGAAAGCGCCACGTCGCGCTCGACGAACAGGCCGGGCTCGTTGGCCCTCGCGCGCCAGAAGGTGTCGCTGCGCCACGCGGGCAGCGAGCGCTTCGCCGAAAAGCCCAGCAGCCTTTCGCCGAGCCATGCCGCGCCGGGCACGCTGTTGCGCAGGTTCAGCAGCCAGGGCATGCGGCTGGCCTTGTGGGCGTAGTCGGGCAGGTTCGCCACCAGCCTGTCTTTCAGCGTGTGGCCGTGGCGCTTCTTGTAGTGGTCGAGAAACTCGACCTTCATCTTCGCCATGTCCACGCCTGTGGGGCAGTCGCGCTTGCAGCCCTTGCAGCCGACGCACAGGTCCATGGTGTCGTGCATGGCCTCGCTGGTGAAGGCGTCGGGGCCCAGTTGCCCGGAAAGCGCCAGGCGCAGCGTGTTGGCGCGTCCACGCGTGAGGTGCTGCTCGTCGCGCGTCACGCGGTAGCTGGGGCACATGGTGCCGGCGTCGAACTTGCGGCAGTGGCCGTTGTTGTTGCACATCTCCACGGCCTTGGCCAGGCCGCCGGTGCTGTCGCCGCCGGTGCCCGGCGCGGTGGTCACTTCGGTGACCGGGTCGGCGTTGACGTTCCAGGCCGACCAGTCGAGCACGGGCTTGAGTTCGATGCGGCGGTACGGCTTGGGCGCGGTGGGCGGCGCAAAGCGGAACAGCGCGCCGTCGTCCATGCGCGGCGGGTCGATGATCTTGCCGGGGTTGAACAGGCCGATGGGGTCGAGCTTGCGCTTGATGGCGCGGAAGGCCTCGTTGATGGCCGGGCCGAACTGCCATTCGATCCATTCGCCGCGGCACAGGCCGTCGCCGTGCTCGCCGCTGAAGGCGCCCTTGTACTTGCGCACCAGCGCGCTGGCCTCTTCGGCGATGGCGCGCATCTTGGCGGCGCCGTCCACGCGCATGTCGAGAATCGGCCGCACGTGCAGCGTGCCGACCGAGGCATGCGCATACCAGGTGCCGCGGCTGCCGTGCCTGGCGAACACCTCGGTCAGCGCGTCGGTGTACTCGGCCAGGTGTTCGAGCGGCACGGCGCAGTCTTCGATGAAGCTCACGGGCTTGCCGTCGCCCTTCAGGCTCATCATGATGTTCAGGCCCGCCTTGCGCACCTCCCACAGGTTCTTCTGGCGTGCGTCGTCGGGCATCTCGACCACGCTGCCCGGCAGGCCGAGGTCGCCCATCAGCTCGACCAGTTGCCTGAGTTGCGGCAGCAATGCGGCCTTGTCCGCCCCCGAGAACTCCACCAGCAGGATGGCGGCCGGCTTGCCGATGAGCGCGGTCTCCACCGTGGGCCTGAAGGCCGGATTGGTGAGCGCCAGCTCGATCATGGTGCGGTCGACCAGCTCCACCGCCGTGGGCGCCAGCTTGACGATGTGCTGCGCTGCGTCCATGGCCGCATGGAAGGTCGGGAAGTTGACGATGCCCAGCACCTTGGCGCGCGGCAGCGGCGCGAGCTTGAGCTTCAGGCTGCGCGTGTAGGCCAGCGTGCCTTCGGCACCGATGAGCAGGTGCGCCAGGTTCACGCTGCCGTCGGCCGTGTAAGGGCGCTCGCTCTGGTTGTCGAAGATGTCCAGGTTGTAGCCCGCCACGCGGCGCATCACCTTGGGCCAGTGCTCGGCGATCTGCTCGCGGTGCTGGCGCGCCAGGCCGCGCACGAACTGCGCGATGCCCGCCGCGCGCACGCCGAGCGAACCGACCGGCCCGAAGTCGACCAGTTCGCCGTTCGACAGCCACGCGCTCGCGCCCAGCACGTTGTGCACCATGTTCCCGTAGGCGATGGAGCGCGACCCGCACGAGTTGTTGCCCGCCATGCCGCCCAGCGTGGCCTGCGCGCTGGTCGACACGTCCACCGGATACCACAGGCCGTGCGGCTTGAGCTGCGCGTTCAGGTGGTCGAGCACCAGGCCGGGCTCCACCGTGGCGGTGCCCTCCTCCACGTTCACCTCGAGCACGCGGCGAAAGTGCTTGCTGTTGTCGATGACCAGCGCCGCGCCCGTCGTCTGCCCGCACTGGCTGGTACCGCCGCCGCGCGCGAGCACCGGCACCTTCAGGTCGCGCGCGATGTCGATGGCGGTGGCAATGTCGCGCTCGTTGGTCGGCACGAAGGCGCCGACCGGCGTGATCTGGTAGATCGACGCGTCGGTGGCGTAGCGCCCGCGCGAAGCATCGTCGAACAGCACCTCGCCCTGCGTTTCGGTGCGCAGGCGGCGCGCGAGCAGCTCGCAGGTGTCGTTGGGCGGAAGAACGGTTCCGGCTGGCTGCATGTGGCTGGCGGGATCTATGCGCATGGTGAGTCGTTGTTTTCTTGAAGACGGGTCTCAGCTCGACTTGGCCGAGGGATAGATCTCGCCGGCGCGCAGCAGCTCCAGCACAGTGTCGCGCTTGCGCAGCACGTGCGCCACCAGCACCTTGCGCATGGCGGCGGCGTCGCGCGCGGCCAGCGCGTCGATCATCTGTTCGTGCTCCTGCACCGCGTGCTTCCACTTGGCCTCGTTCTGGTTGGTGCGAAAGCGCAGCGACTGCACGCGGGCGTTGATGGAGCGGTAGGTGTTCGACAGCACCGGGTTGCCCGCCGCGTCGTTGATGGCGGTGTGGATGCGCGCATTCAGCCGGTAGTAGCCCGACAGGTCGCGCCGCGAGAAGCAGGCCATCATTTCGTAGTGCAGCGCGCGCACCTCGGCCAGTTCTTCGTCGGTGATGCGCCTGGCGGCCAGCTCGCCCGACATGCCCTCGAGCATGGCCAGCACCTCGAAGGTGTTGAGCACGTCGGCCTCGGTGAGCTTCACCGCCACCGCGCCGCGGTTGGGCAGCAGGTCGACCAGCCCCTCGGCCGCGAGCAGCTTGATGGCCTCGCGCAGCGGCGTGCGCGACACGGCCAGCTGCAGGCACAGCTCGCGCTCGTTGAGCTTGGCACCGGGCGCGATGCGCCCTTCGACCAGCATGGTGCGCAGGCGCGAGGCCACCTGGTCGTGCAGCGCGAGCCTGGAGATTTCGATGATTTCGATGATTTCGGCAGTCATGGTTCTTCCTTGATTGCATTTTGAATGCAAAAAATGAGCACCACAACCTCGCGGATTAAGGGTAAACCACCAAGCAAAAATGAATTTTGAATGCAAAACTGAAAAGCGAAAGGACAGTCCATGCTGCAACTCGACATCCATCCCACCGGCCGCCACTTCCTCCAGATTCCGGGCCCGAGCCCGGTGCCCGACCGCATCCTGCGGGCCATGAGCCTGCCCACCATCGACCACCGCGGGCCCGAGTTCGGCACGCTGGGGCTGAAGGTGCTGGGCGGCATCCAGCAGGTGTTCAAGACCAGGCACCCGGTCGCGATCTACCCCGCTTCGGGCACCGGCGCGTGGGAAGCCGCGCTCGCCAACACGCTGAGCCCCGGCGACCACGTGCTCATGTACGAGACCGGCCACTTCGCCTCGCTGTGGCAGAAGATGGCCACGCGCCTAGGCCTCTCCACCGAGTTCCTCGCGTTCACGGGCACCGACGCGCAACTGCCGAACGCGCCCGGCTGGCGCCGTGGCGTGCAGGCCGAGCTCATCGAAGCGCGCCTGCGCAAGGACACCGAGAAGAAGATCAAGGCCGTGTGCGTGGTGCACAACGAGACCTCCACCGGCGTCACCTCCGACATCGCCTCGGTGCGCAAGGCCATCGACGCGGCGGGCCATCCCGCCCTGCTGCTGGTCGACAGCATCTCGGGCCTGGCGAGCGCCGATTTCCGGCATGACGAATGGGGCGTGGACGTGACCGTGAGCGGCTCGCAGAAGGGCCTGATGCTGCCGCCGGGCATCAGCTTCAACGCGCTCTCGCCGCGCGCACTCGACGCCGCCAAGCACGCCAGGCTGCCGCGCGCCTTCTGGGACTGGAGCGAAATCGTCGAGATGAACAAGGACGGCTACTGGCCCTATACGCCCAACACCAACCTGCTGTACGGCCTGTCGGAATCGCTCGACATGCTGTTGGGCGAAGGGCTGGACAACGTTTTCGCGCGGCACCAGCGCTGGGCCGCGGGCGTGCGGGCCGCGGTCAATGCCTGGGGCCTGCCCATTCAGTGCGCCGACCCGGCCGTGTACTCGCCGGTGCTCACCGGCGTGATCACGCCCGAGGGGGTCGACGCCGATGCGCTGCGCCGGCTGATCCACCAGCGCTTCGACCTGTCGCTGGGCACGGGCCTGGGCAAGCTCAAGGGGCGCATGTTCCGCATGGGCCACCTGGGCGACAGCAACGACCTGACGCTGGTGGCCATGGTCGCGGGCGTCGAGATGGGCATGAAGCTCACGGGCATCAAGCTGGCCGGCAGCGGCGTGCACGCGGCGATGGACCATTTCGCGAGCCATGCCGCGCCTGCCGCGCTGCAGAAGGCCGCCTAGCGCCCTCACCTCCGAAGACTCCCCAAAGACCGCTCAAAGACAGCACACAGGCCGCAGCGCATCGCTCGAACGATGCGGCGGCCGCCTTGCCGGGCCGCGACACATCGCGCCCGGCACGCATCGGACCCCAACACCACGGAGACACAGATGATGCAAAGACGCTCCCTCATTCAAGCCGCAGGCGCCGCGGCCGCCACGCTGGGCGTTCCCCGGCTCTTCGCGCAGGAGTGGCCTTCGGGGCCGGTGCGCATCGTGGTCGGCTTTCCGCCGGGCGGCGGCACCGATGCGCTGGCGCGCGTGGTCGCGCAGAAGCTCACGATCATGTGGGGCCAGCAGGTCATCGTCGACAACAAGGGCGGCGTGGCCGGGGTGCTCGCAGCCGACTACGTGGCGCAGCAGCCCAGCGACGGCAGCGTGCTATTGATGGCCCACATCAACAGCCACGCGCTCGCGCCCAGCCTGCAGCCCAAGCTGCGCTACAACGTGGAGCGCGACTTCGTGCCGATCGTGCTGGTGGGCGTCACGCCCAACCTGCTGATCGCCAACCCCGGCCAGAAAGCGCTCAGCGTGAAGGACATCGTGGCCGCCTGCAAGGCCGCGCCGGGCACGGTGAGCTTCGGCTCGGCGGGCGCAGGCTCGGCGCAGCACCTGGCGCTGGAGATGTTCAAGCTGCAGGGCGGCGTCGACGCGCTGCATGTGCCGTACAAGGGCAGCGGCCCGTTGCTGGCCGACCTGATGGGCGGGCAGATCCAGTACAGCTTCGAGACCATGACGGCCGCCACGCCGCATGTGAAGAATGGCCGCGTGATCGCCGTTGCCCAGACCCGCACCAAGCGCGCCAAGGGGCACCCCAACGTGCCGACGATGCAGGAGCAAGGCTTTCAGGGCTTCGAGGCGACCACGTGGTACGGGCTCGCCGGGCCGGGCAAACTGCCGGCGTCCATTGCGCAGAAGGTGAACCGCGACGTGAACACCGTGCTCGCCATGCCCGACGTGCAGGAGCGCATGGACACCTACGGCGCGGAAGACGGTGGCGGCTCGCAGGACAAGTTCAAGCAGTTCATCAGCACCGAGATCGCCAAGTGGGCGAAGGTTGTGAAAGACGGCAACGTCCACGTCGAAAGCTGAGAAGATCTTGCGGATGAACCCTTCCCAGACCGCCCTCACAGACGCCCTCGTCGCCGCGCGCCGTGGCAACCGGACCCTCGATGCCTCGCCCTGGACCGACGCGCTCTCCACCGCCGAGCAAGCGTACGAAGTGCAGGACGCCGTGGCCGCCGCGCTGGGCTGGTTCGACGCACAGCCCGTGCCCGGCACCTGGAAATCCGGCGGCGGCTCGCGCAGCGCGACGCTCACGCATGCCCCGCTGCCGCCCGTTGGCGTGCGGCCCGACTCGGCCAACTTCAGCGACCTCGTGCTCCACTCGCCCGGCATCGAAGCCGAGATTGCCCTGCGCCTGGGCCAGGACGTCACGCCCGCGCAGGCCGCAACGCTCGACCACCAGAACGCCGCATCGCTGATCGACGCCATGGCCGTGTCGGTCGAAATCGTCGATGCGCGCTGGCAAGACCTGTCCGACACGCCCGCCCTGCTTCGCCTGGCCGATTCGCAGGTGCATGGCGCGCTGGTGCTCGGCGAATGGATTCCCTGTGCCGCCATCGACTGGGCCTCGCAGCGCTGCGAAACCAAGGTCGGCAACGCCGAGACCGTGGTGCGCGAAGGCACGCATCCGCTGGCCGACCCCGCTTGGCTGCTGCCGGCCTGGCTGCGCCACATCACGCGCCACGGCCAGACCGCGCCCAAGGGCACCGTCGTCACCACCGGCTCGTGGGTGGGTGTGCTGCCCTGCCGCCGCGGCGATCAGGTGAGCGCGGCATTCCCCGGCATCGGCAGCGTTCGCCTGAGCGTGTAGCGCGCGCCGCCCACGCCCGAGCAGGCCACCAGAAAGTCGAGCACCGCCCGCACCCGCGCGGGCAGCGTGCCGGCCTTGCCGATGTACACCGCGTGAATCGGTTCCACGTCGCACGGGTTGAACTCCTCGAGCAAGGGCACCAGCCGGCCCGCATCGATGTCGTGCTGGATGTGGTACAGCGACAGCCGCGCCACGCCCGCCCCCGCAATCGCCAGCTGGCGCAGCGTTTCGCCGTCGCCCGCGCGCACCGGGCCGGCCACCGGCAACCACACCATGCGCCCGTCCACGCGCAGCGGCCAGTCGGGCGAATTGCGCCGGTACGTCCAGCCCAGCCGGTTGTGCGCCGCCAGTTCCTGCGGCGCGCGCGGCGTGCCGTACTTGCCCAGGTATGAAGGCGCGGCCACGATCGCCTGGCTGGTCTCGCCGAGGCGGCGCGCCACCAGGTCGGACGACGGCAGCTCGCCCCAGCGGATCGCAATGTCGGCGCGCTCGTCCATCAGGTCGACGATGCGGTCGGTCAGCGCAATGTCCAGCGTGATCTGCGGATGCTGCTCGAGCAGGCGCGGCACCAGCGGCACCAGCTTGTGGTGGCCAAAGGACACGCTGGCGTTGATGCTCACGCGCCCACGCGGCGCGGCACCGGCCGCGGCACAGCGCTCGGCCTCGTCCAGGTCGGCCAGCACGCGCGTGCTGCGCTCGTAGAACGCGGTGCCTTCGGGCGTGAGCTGGAGCTTGCGCGTGGAGCGGTGCACCAGCTGCACGCCCAGGCGCAGCTCCAGCCGCGCCACCAGCTTGCTCACCGCCGACGGCGTCATGTCCAGCAGGCGCGCCGCCGAGGAGAAGCCGCCGGCCTCGATCACCTGCACGAAGGCTTCCATTTCGCCGGAGCGGTTGACGTCGAGGCGCGGCATGGCTTTCTCTCCTGCTTTCTGGCTTGTGATTTCAATTCACAAGTCCCTGTACCGGCGGCATTCTAGTCATCGATGGCCGATGTCTTCACAGTACAGGGCATCATGCCAATCGCTCTACTCGCCCTCACCGCCGGCGCCTTCGGAATAGGCACCACCGAGTTCGTCATCATGGGCCTGCTGATGCAGGTCTCAACGGATCTTCAAGTCTCCATCACGGCCGCCGGCCTGCTGATCTCGGGCTATGCGCTCGGGGTCGCGGTCGGCGCGCCCGTGCTCACCATCGCCACGCGCAAGCTGCCGCGCAAGACCGTGCTGCTCGCGCTGATGGCGATCTTCACGCTCGGCAACCTGGCCTGCGCGCTGGCGCCCAACTACGAGATGCTCATGGCCGCGCGCGTCGTCACCTCGCTGGCGCACGGCACCTTCTTCGGCGTCGGCTCGGTGGTGGCCACCGGCCTGGTGGCGCCGGAGCGGCGTGCCTCGGCCATCGCCATCATGTTCACCGGGCTCACGGCCGCCACCCTGCTGGGCGTGCCGTTCGGCGCCTGGCTGGGCCTGCATTTCGGCTGGCGCTCGGCCTTCTGGGCGGTGACGCTCATCGGCCTGCTGGCGCTCGCGGTGCTGGCTGCATTCGTGCCCCGCGTGAAAGGCGAGGCCGCGCCCGCCCCCTTGCGCGAGGAACTGGCCGTGCTGGCGCGCCCGCAGGTGCTGCTGGGCCTGGCGATGACGGTGCTCGGCTTTGCCGGCGTGTTCGTGGTGTTCACCTACATCCAGCCCTTGCTGACGCAGGTGACCGGGCTCTCGGAATCTGCCGTGTCGCCGATCCTGCTGGTGTTCGGCGGCGGCCTGGCGGTCGGCAACATCCTGGGCGGCAAGCTGGCCGACCGCGCGCCGATGGCCGCCGTGCTCGGCACGCTGGTGGCGCTGGCCGTGGTGCTGGGCGCGATGCAGTTCACCATCGGCACGCCGTTCGCCGCGGTGGTGTTCGTGGGCCTGCTCGGCGTGGCCTCCTTCGCGACCGTGGCGCCCATGCAGTTGCGGGTGCTGGAGAAGGCCTCGGGCGCGGGCCAGAACCTGGCGTCGAGCCTGAACATCGCGGCCTTCAACCTGGGCAACGCGCTTGGCGCATGGGTCGGCGGCGTGGTGATCGACCATGGCCCGGGGCTGCGCGCACTGGGCTGGGTGGCGGCTTTGCTCACGCTGGTGGGGCTGGCGATTGCGCTCTGGAGCCGATCGCTGGACCGGCGCGCGCCGCGCGGCCCGCTGGGGGAGTGCGCCTCGGCACAGGCCTGACTTCGTCCAGGCATCACGGCGGCCTCCGGCCGGGTCAGCCCCGCCCGGCGTTCGTCCTCGGCGAAGACCGTCACGAAAACAACGTCCTCGGCCGCCCCTGAGTGGAACGGCGGACAATCGGTGCTCTTCCGGACAGGACCGCCCCCGGCGCCTTCGATGTCTTCCAAAAGCCCAGACCGCCCCGCTCATCCCGACGCCCCCGAGACACCTTCTTCCGCCCGCTCCAGAGGCTGGCTGCGCAACCTGCTGCGCAGTTTCCGCACCCAGGTCGCGCTGGGCTTCGGCGGCCTGGCGGCGGTGCTGGTGGTCACGCTGTCGCTGGCGCTGGGCTCGATGTTCGCGCAGAAGAGCGAGGCCGACGAATCCGCCGCGTTGCGCACCATCGCGCAGAACGCCGCCAAGGCGCTGTCCGGCGGCCTCACCTCGCGCACCCGCGAAATCGAACTGCTCGCCGCCACGCCCTGGGTCTGGCAGGAAGGGCTGGACGGCGAACGCGTGGCGCAGAGCATTGCGCGCACCCAGGCTCTGACGCCGTACAGCGCATGGATCGGCGTGGTCTCGCCCGAAGGCGTGGTGCAGACGTCCACCGGCAAGCTGCTGATCGGCGCCAACGTGGCCGAGCGCCCCTGGTTCCAGGAAGGCCTGCGCGGCACGCACGTGGGCGACGTGCACCCCGCCAAGCTGCTGGCCTCGCTGCTGCCCAAGGGCAGCGACGGCGGGCCGCAGCGCTTCGTCGATTTCGCCTCGCCCATCCGGCGCGACGGCCAGCTGGTGGGCGTGCTGGGCATGCACGGCAGCTGGGAATGGACGCGCAGCGTCGTCGAGTCGCTGTTCCCCGACGACGCCGTGTCGCGCCGCCTGGAAGTGCTGGTGCTGGACGCGAACGACCGCGTGATCTATGCGTCGGACGCCAACCTCGACCAGGCGGCCACCCTGAGCATGTCGGGGGTGAACCCGAACGGTGCGGTGAAGTTCGCGCGCGAGGCCTCGGGCGGAGAGTTCCTGGTGGCCACCGCATCGGTGGGCCCCACGCAGGCCGCGGACCGCGCGATCGACCTGGGCTGGACGGTGGTGGCCCGCGAGCCCGCCGAGGTGGCGCGCGCCGCCGCGCGCGAAGGCGTGCGCAAGGCGCTGACGCTGGGCATGCTCGCCGCCGCCCTCGCCTTCTTTCTGGGCTGGGTGCTGGCGGAGCGGCTCACGCGGCCGCTTCGCCAGATTGCATCGGTGGCCAAGGCCATCGGCACCGGGCGGCTCGACAGCGGCATTCCGATCACCGCAGGCAGCTCCGAGGTGAAGCAGCTGTCGCTCGCGCTCGCGGGCATGACGGCCCGGCTGGTCGGTGCCAACGCCGAGCTCGAGGAACGCGTGAAGGAACGCACCTTGGCGCTGGAAACCGCGAACGCCGAACTCGACCGGCAGGCGCACGTCGACGCGCTCACCGGCCTGCTGAACCGTCACGGCATGGAAGAACGCCTGCTGCAGACGCTGCCCGTGACGCACCCCGACGCCATGCCGCTGGGCATCGTGATGATCGACATCGACCACTTCAAGAAAATCAACGACCGCTTCGGCCACGCCACGGGCGACAGCGCCTTGCGTGCGGTGGCCGGGGTGCTGAAGGCGCACCTGCGCAAGTCGGACATCGCGGCACGCCTGGGCGGGGAAGAATTCGTGCTGATGCTGCCCGGGGCCAGCGCCATCGAGGCGCTGCGCATGGCCACGGCGCTGGTCGAGCTGGTGGCGCACACCGCGTTCGACACCGTCGGGCAGATCACCGTGAGCTGCGGCGTGGCGCAGATGACGCGCGCCGACGACACAGTGGACACCGCCTTGCGCCGCGCCGACAAGGCGCTGTACGAGGCCAAGGCCCAAGGGCGCAACCGCGCTCAGCTTGCGGCGGCCGACTGACGGCCCGCAGGGGCTACGCCAGGTCTTCGGGCGCCCGATCGGGCACCGCGCCGCCCAGCTTCAGCGGGTCCCTGGGCACGCCCGCCGACAGGAAGAACTCGAACCGGTTGCGCCCCGCCGCCTTGGCGTTGTAGAGCGCGGCATCGGCGCGTGCCAGCAGTTCCTCGGCCGTGGCCGAGGAGTCGGCGGCCCAGTGGAATGCGATGCCGATGCTGGTGGTGACCGAGATGGTCTGGCCTTCCACCACGAAGGGCTGCTGGCCGATGCGCTGCACGATCTTCTCGGCCACGGTGGCCGCGGCCTGCGGCCCGCTCAGGTTCTCGATCACCAGCACGAACTCGTCCCCTGCCAGCCGGGCCACCTTGTCGGTGCCCCGCACGCTGGCCAGCAGCCGGCGCGCGTACTCCACCAGCACCGCGTCGCCCACCGCGTGGCCGAAGGTGTCGTTGATGGTCTTGAAGTGGTCGATGTCCAGGAACATCAGCGCCATGGCGTTGCCCGTGAGCCGCACGCGCAGCACCGCGTCGGGCAGGTGCTCGTTGAAGGCCAGCCGGTTGGGCAGGCCGGTGAGCGTGTCCAGCCGCGCCAGCTCGATGAGCTGGTGCTCTACCAGCTTCAGCGCGGTGATGTCCAGCGCCAGCGAGAAGATGCCGTGCGTGAGCCCGTCGTCACGGATGTCGGGCACATAGATGACCTGCGTGATGCGCTCGAACCCCGTGCGCTGGGTGCGCGCCTCGAACTCGACCCGCTCGCCGGCCAGCGCGCGCGACAGCATGGGCCGGCGCGACAGGTACACCTCGCGGCCCGCCACGTCCTGCAGGTGGCGCCCCACCACCTGCATCGGGTCGAGCCCGAGCCATTGGCGGCTGGTGGCGTTGGCGAAGGTGATCTTCTCGTCGCGGTCGATGTAGGTGATGAGCACCGGCAGGTTGTCGGTGATGGTGCGCAGGCGCAGTTCGCTCTCGGCCTGGCGCAGCTCGGCCTCTTTGAGCGCCGTGATGTTGAAGCTCATCAGGTAGAAGCCGACCACCTCGCCGCGCGCGTTGGTGTCGGGGATCAGGTTGACCTGGAAGTAGCCCTGCTTGCCGTGCAGCGGCGCGCGAACCGGAAAGCGCACCTTCTTGCCCGAGAGCATCACCGGCAGGTAAGGCTTGTGCTGCTCGTAGATGGCGTCGCCGAGCACGGTCTGCAGCGTGGCGCCCTCGATCGGCTTGTCGCCCAGGCCCGCCATCTGCCGCGCCCGGATGTTGCCGAACAGGCAGACCTGGTTGCGGTCGAAGTAACCGACCAGCGCCGGAATGCTGTCGGTCACGTCGCGCAGCCGCTTCTCCTGCTCGGCCACGGCTTTGCGGATATTGACTTCGTCCGTGATGTCGAAGGTCATCGCGAACACGCCGCGCACCGCCCCGTCGGCGTCGAGGTCGGGGATGTAGTGGGCCTGGAAGGTGCGGTGGCCGATGCCCAGCGCCGGGTCGCCGGGCTTCTCGAGAATGACGGTCTCGCCCGCGAGTGCGCGCAGGAAATAGGGCTCCACGACGGCGAAGTCGGCGCCCCGCACTTCGGGCATCAGGCGCCCGACCAGCGGCGCATGGTTGTGCAGCGCACGGATGCGCTCGTTGACGAAGGTGTAGCGCAGCGAGGCGTCCACGTGCGAGACCATCGCCGGAATGTTGTCGGCAATGGTGCGCACCGTCGCCTCGCTGCGCGCCAGGCGGAACTCGCTGGCACGCCGCTGGGCCATCAGGTCGTCGAAGGTGCGCGACAGGTCGCCGATCTCGTCGCGGGTGTAGCTGCTCGCCGGGCGCCGGGCCTGTGCCTCGGCGGGCGTTTCGCGCGTCGACTGCAGCATGTGGCTGTGCAACGCGTCCAGCGGTTTCAGGCGCCGGCGCACCACCACCAGGGCCAGCACGCCGGCGGACAGCGAGAGCACCAGCGCGCCCAGCCATGCGTTGTGCTCGATGGCGTCGATGCGGGCAAAGGCCTCGGCGCGCGGGTACATGGCCCCGACGATCCAGGGGGTCTGTTCGGTGCGGTCGAAGGCGTAGAGGCTGGGCACGCCGGCTTCGTCGACCCCCTCGCCCGTGCCCTCGAAGCCGGCCATGGCGCGCAGGATGTCCACATTGCCGCCGTTCGGCTGGACCACGCTCAGGATGCGTGCGGTGTCAGGGGAATCGACCATCACGCCGTCCGGCGTGACGATGAACAGATAGCCGTTCTTGCCGAACTTGACGTCGCCCAGGGCGCCCAGGATGTTGCGGTCCTTCAGGTTGATGGCGCCTGAAATCACGTACCTGACCTGTCCCGCGCTGTCGAGCACCGGCTGCGTGATGGCCACCTGCGGCAACCCGTTCAGCCGGTTGCGGTACGGCTGCGACACCAGGCCTGTCTTGGTGGCCACTGTCTTCTGGAAGTAGTCGCGGTCGCGGATGTTCACGCTGCCGTTTTTCTGCGCGCCGTTCAGGTTGGCCACCAGGGTGCCGTCGGTGCCCATGAACGCGACGTTGTCGAAAGCCTCGCGCAGCGACGCGTGCTTTTCCAGGAAGGCCTGCAGCGGTTCGGCGCTGTCGAAGGCCTGCGACTCCACGCTCTCGGCAAAGGTCTTCAGCAGGATGCGGCGGCTGCCGAGTTTCTGGTCGATGGCGTCGGAGATGCCGCTCACGCGGGCCATCTGCTCGGCCGCGATCGACGCCTGCATGCTGCTCTTGACCAGGTGGAGTGCGTAGGTGGCAATGGCGAAGGTTGCTGCCAGGACCAGTGCGGCCACGCCCAGGCTGAGGCGCGTGTGCATGCCGAAGCGGAATTTCGAGGAGCCGGTTGCGTTCATTGATCTGGGTCAGACCGGTACGTTGCCGGCGAAAGTTGCCGGCTGAGTATCGGTGTGTTCTACGCAGTGGGAAAGTGCCTGGATGCGCGCGCTCGCCGGGCGTCGATTGCGCAACCGCTGTTGTCGGCAATGAGAGCGCCACCACCCGGCCCCTACATCCTGTTGCCAATGTAAGCATAAATTGTTAACTTTTGGCATGTCTATTGCTGCGTTGCAGCAATAGCAGATGGCGCGCCCCAATGACGTGCCGCGACAGCGGAGACGACGGTTTCTTACATAGGTCACCACGTCATCGATTGCGAGGCGCACATGAACGCAAGCACTGTCCGGGAATCCGCCGAGATCGCGGATGCCGAAGCCGCCGGCTGGTTCCGCCGCCTCAGGCGCAAGGGCGGCGGCGGGCCGCCATCGAGTTCGGAATCGATCGTGCCGCGGCTTGCGGGCTACGCCCTGCTGGCGTTCGTGCTGTGGCTCGTCGTAACCACGCTGATCCAGCCGCTGGTCTCGCGCCAGGCCACGCGCACGGTGCTGCAGGCGCCGGTGCTGCTGGTCACCTCGCCCATCAGCGGCGTGGTCACGCAGATGACGGTGCGCGCGCTCGACAAGGTCGACGCGGGCACGGTGGTGGCCACGGTGCAGAACCCGACCATCAACCGGGACATCCTCACCACGCTCACCACCCAACGCCTGGCGCTGCAAAGCCAGGTGGCGCAGCTGGCCAACCAGCTCAATGCGTCGAGCGAGGAGCTGCAGTTCGTCGAGCAGCAGGGCAAGCTGTACCGCTCGGCCTCGATGGCGCAGACGCGCGATGCCTGGCAGATCGCGCAGCGCCAGCGCGAGGTGGCCCTGAGCAACGTGGCCGAGCAGGAACTGAAGGTACGCCATACCTCCGCCATGCTGGACGAAGGCGCCGTCAGCCCGCAGGCGATGGACGCCGCGCAGGCGCAGCTGAGCATCTCGCGCGCCAGCGCGGCGGTGGCCGAGCAGGCCTCTGCCGGGCTGGGCCAGAGCGTGGCCAGCGCGAGCCGGGGCGTGTTCGTGGGCGGCAGCGGCGCCACCGTCTACCAGACCATGGCGAACCGACGCGAAACGCTCGCCGGCGACATCGAGCGCGCACGGCACGACAGCGAAGCCCTGCAGCAGCAGCTGCGCGAGGTGAGCGCGCTGGAAACCGACGAGCGCCGCCGCATCGAGAAGATGGCGGCATTCGAGATCCGTGCGCTGCAGGCCGGACAGGTGCACACGGTGCTCATGCCGCAAGGCAGCTACGTGCCGCAGGGCGCCACGCTGGTGCGCATGATCGACTGCAGCCGCGTCGAGGTGGTGGCGGTGTTTCCGCCGCGTGTGGCCAAGCGGCTCAACATGGGCTCGACCATCGCGGTGAAGACGGACGACGTGCGCCCCGAAGTCTCGGCGCGCGTCACGCAGATACTGCCCGTGGCGCCCGAGGACTTCCAGAGCCGCTACGCCGTGCCCTTCCCTTTCGCGGAGCAGGGCTCGGTGTACGCGGTTGCACATGTGGAATCGAACTCTCCGGAATGGCTGGCGCAGCGCGGGCTGTGCGCGCCCGGCAAGGTGGTGTCGGCGCGGCTGGCGTCATAGCGTGGCCTGCTCTCCACCAAGCCGATCGAGGCCCCCGATGGATCACGCCTCGCTCCTCTTTCGCAGCTGCGCGTTGCTGGCGGCTGCCGTGCTCGGTCTCGTCACGCAGGCCGCGATGGCTGCCGGCGACGTCCGGCCGGCGCTGGCACGGCAAAGCTGCGACGGCCTGCGCCGCGCGGTTGTCACCGATGCGCGCGGCGATGCGGCGTCGCCGCTGCTCCTGTCGAGCTACCGCACCGACCAGCCCATTGCCGGTGTGCCCGAGCTCGCGCCCAGCCTGGCGAACGTGGCCTTCGTGTACGACAACGCGCTGGCGGGCATCGCGCTGCTCGCGTGCGGCGACACGGCCTCCGCCAGGCGCATCGCCGACGCCGTGGTGCTCGCGGTGGAGCGCGATGCGCAGTACCCCGACGGCCGCGTGCGCAACGCCTACCGCGCCGGCCCGCTGGCCGACGGCAAGCCGGTGCTGTCCGGCTACTGGGACGCGGGCAGGAACCAGTGGATCGCCGATGCGTACCAGGTCAGCACCGCGACGGGCAACGTGGCGTGGGCCGCATTGCTGCTGCTGAACGTCGACCGCGTGGCGCCTTCGCCGCGCTACACCGACGCCGCGGCAAGGCTGCTCGCATGGGCCGAGCAACGCACGCGCGCCACCACGGACCCCGACGGCTACCAGGGGGGCTGGTACGGATGGGACAGCGCCCAGAAGGCCCAGACCTGGAAATCGACCGAGCACAACATCGACATCGCGATGACGGCCGCCTGGGCCGCGCGCGGCAGTGCCCGCCCCGAACAGGCGCGCCAGGCCGGCGTTGCCCTGGCCTTCGTCTCGCGCATGTGGAGCACCGCCGAGCAGCGCTTCTACATCGGCACGAAGGAAGACGGCGCCACCATCGCCACCACCGGCTCGGGCCTGGACGCGCAGCTGTGGCCGCTGCTCGCGGCGCCGCCCGGCCAGTGCGCCTGGCGGGCCGGCCTGGCCTGGGTCGAGCGCAACCACCGCTTCGGCGACGGCTACGGTTTTTCGCAGCAGCCCGACGGCATCTGGACCGAAGGGAGCGCGCAGGCCGCGGCCACGCTGGTGGCAGTCAAGGGCTCCGCGCCCGAAGCACTGTGGCAGCTGCTGGCCTCGCAACGCGCCGCCAACGGCCTTTACTACGCCACGCCGAGCCCGCGCATTTCCACCGGCCTGGCCATCGGCCCCGACTCGGTGGGTGCCGACTTCTTCTACTACCGCTGGCCCCACCTGGGCGCCACCGCCTGGATCGCGCTCGCGGCCACGGGCTGGAACCCCTTCACCGGCAACGTCGTCACTGCTTCCCCAGGAGAAAAGCCATGTCCGAACTGATCGATACGCCCGAGTTCAGGGTCAATCTGATGGTCGCGGCGCTTGCCCTGATCATGATCTTCCACGCCCGCGCGGACCGCGGCTCGCACCGCGTGCTGTTCGGCTTTCTCACCGCGCTGGTGCTGGTGCGCTACGTGGCGTGGCGGCTGGCCGAGACGCTGCCGCCGGCCGACCTGGGCTTCGGCACGCTGATGTCGTGGGTGTTCCTGGTGTTCGAGATGATCGCCATCGTCTACACGCTGCTGTCGATCCAGATGCTCACGCGCCGGCGCGACAACCACGCCCAGGCCGACCTCGGCGAAGCCGGGCTGCGCGCGCGCGGCGCCAACGTGCCGGCGGTCGATGTCTTCATCTGCACCTACAACGAAGAACTGGGCGTGCTCGAGAAGACGATTCTTGCGGCCCAGGCCATCGACTATCCGCATGTGAACGTGTGGGTGCTCGACGACACGCGGCGCGACTGGCTGCGCGACTACTGCGAACGCAAGGGCGTGCACTACGCGCGGCGGCCCGACAACGCGCACGCCAAGGCAGGCAACCTGAACAACGGCCTGCGCCTGTCGGCCGCGGCCACCAACGCGCCGTACATCCTGGTGCTGGACGCCGACTTCACGCCGCACCGCAACATCGTGTACCGCACGCTGGGCCTGTTCGACGAGCCGAAAGTGGGCCTGGTGCAGACGCCGCAGTTCTACTACAACGCCGACCCCATCCAGCACAACCTGCGCGCCACCGACAGCTGGGTGGACGAGCAGCGGGTGTTCTTCGACGTGCTGCAGCCCGCCAAGGACGCGGCCGACGTGGCCTTCTGCGTGGGCACCTCGTTCGTGATCCGGCGCGACGCCATCACCGAGGCGGGCGGCTTCCCCACCGGCAGCGTGTGCGAGGACATCTACACCACCTACACGCTGATGCGCTTCGGCTGGGTCACGCGCTGGCTGAACGAGCGGCTGTCGAACGGGCTCTCGGCGGACAGCATCGTCGACTACATCAACCAGCGCAGCCGCTGGTGCCTGGGCACCATCCAGGTGGCGCTGCTGCGGGACGGCCCGCTGCGCGGCCGCGGCTACAGCTTTGCGGCGCGCGTGCACTACGTGCACGGCCTGCTGCACTGGCTGACCAAGCCCTTCATCCTGATGATGCTGGCGGCCCCTGCGCTGTACTGGTACACGGGCGTGTCGGCCTTCCACGCCACGCCGCGCGCCTTTGCCCTGTACGGACTGCCGCCGCTGGTCATGTTCTGGGGCTACACCTACTGGATCAGCCAGCGCCGCTGCCTGCCGGTGTTCACCGAGGTCACGCAGATCGTGGCCGCCATGGCCGTCACGCGCACCATCGTCACCTCGCTGGTGCGGCCCTTCGGGCGCCCCTTCAAGGTCACGGCCAAGGGGCAGGACCGCTCCAAGACGGTGGTGCACTGGAACCTGGTGCTGGTCTTCGGCGGGCTCATCGCGGCCATGGAGGCGGCCGCCATCGGCGCCATCGGCAACGCCATGACCACCGGCGACATGCTCAACGTGCTGTGGACCATCGTCACCACGCTGTACTGCCTGGCCGCGCTCATCGCCTGCATCGACCGCCCGCGGCCCGAGCACGACGAACGCTTTCCGTATCTGGCCGACACCACGCTGCGCAGCGCCGCCGGCGTGGGCGCGACGCGTTTCGTGGAAATTGCGGTCGACGGCGCCGTGCTGCGCGAAAGCGCCCTGCTGCGGCGTATGCCGGTCGGCGAACCGCTGGACGTGCACGTCGACCACGTGGGCTGGGTGTCGGCGGTGGTGACGGGGCGCTCGGCCGCGGGCGTGGCGCTGTCCTTCGTGCACGACGAGGTGCTCCACGACCACCTGGTCCGCCATGTGTTCAGCCTGCCGCCCAGCCATGTCGCGGTGCAGGTGAACCCGGGGCGCGCGGCGCTCGCGTTCATGGGCAGCGCCGGCTGGCACTGGCCGCGCTTTCCGGTGGCCTTTGCGCGCGCCATGGCCGCGCCGCTGCCGATGGTCATGGTGCTGGTGCTCGGCGTGCTGGTGCTGTCGGGCTGCAACCTCACGCCGCCGCTCAAGGAAGCCGACGTCGTGGTGCCCGCCCAGTGGGCCGAGGGCACGGGCAACGCCGCCGCCGCGCCGATGGCCTGGCACGCGTTCGTGCGCGACGACGAGCTGCGCGGCCTCATCGCCACCGCCCTGTTGCAGAACCGCGACCTGCGCGTGTACGCCGCCAAGGCCCGCGAGGCGCGCGCCGTTTACGGCGGCGCGCGCGCCAGCCTCTTCCCCGAAATCGGCCTGGCCGGCTCGGTCGGGCGCGGCAACGTGACCACCTCGCTCGGCCCCGACGGCATCGTCACCAACAACCAGGCGGTGGGCCGCGTGGCCACCACCTACGCCGTGCAGGCCGGCGTCACGGCGTACGAGCTCGACTTCTTCGGCCATGTCGACGCTGGCGTGAAGCAGGCCGGCTCGCAGGCCCTGGCCAGCGAGCGCGACCTGGCGGCCGCGCGCATGAACCTGGTGGGCGAAGTGTCGAACGCCTACCTCACGCTGCGCGCCGACCGCGCCCTGCTGGCGCTCGCCGAGGGTGACCTCGGCAGCCAGAGCGACAGCACCCGCGTGATGCAGCGCGCCCGCACCGTGGGCGGCACGTCGGACCTGAACGTGCTGCGCTCGCAGTCGCTGGTGGAGCGCGCCAATGTGCAGCGCGAAGAGTTCCGCATGCGCGTGGGGCAGGACCTGCAGTGGCTGGCGGTGCTGGTCGGCCAGCCCGTGCCGCCGACCATCGGCATGCAGCGTCCCTGGCCCGAGCGTTCGGTGGCCGACGTGCCGGTCGGGCTGCCCGCCAGCCTGCTGCAGCGCCGACCCGACCTGCTGGCCGCCTACGCCCGCGTCGAGGCTGCGAACTCGGGCGTGGGCGCGGCCAAGGCGGCGTTCTATCCGAGCTTCTCATTGACGGCCGTGGCGGGTGGGCTGAGCACCGAGTTCTCCAGCCTGCTGGGCGCGGGCAACCGTAGCTGGGCCACCGTGCTCGGCGTGTCGCTGCCCATCTTCGACTGGGGCCGCCGCTCGGCCAACCTGAGCGCCAACGAAGAGCGG
Organism: Variovorax sp. 10N412; assembly: GCF_056394985.1. Classification (NCBI taxonomy): domain Bacteria; kingdom Pseudomonadati; phylum Pseudomonadota; class Betaproteobacteria; order Burkholderiales; family Comamonadaceae; genus Variovorax; species Variovorax sp. 10N412. The sequence goes on along the minus strand of NZ_JBFTIO010000002.1, from coordinate 50,858 downwards.
CTGGCCGCCGCCATGGCCAGCTACGAGTACGCGGTGCAGCAGGCGCTGCGCGAAACGGCCAACGCGCTCATCGCCGACAGCCACCTGCGACCGCAGATCACGGCGCAGCAGGCGCGCGTGCAGGCGCTGGACAAGGTGGCGTCCATTTCGCGCACACGCTTTCGCAACGGGCTGGAGGACTACTTCGCCGGCGCCGATTCGCAGCGCGAGCTGTACATCGAGCAGCGCCAGGCCATCGAACTGCAGCTCAAGCAGGCGGTGAACACCGTGAACCTCTACAAGGCGCTCGGCGGCGGATGGGACGATGCGCCGGCGGGGGCGGTGGCGTCGAACACGCCGCGTTGATGCGGGCCGCCTGAGCCGTTTGCGTCCGCTGGCCGCGCACTGCCCGTGGCGGCCTGGCTGCGCGTGATCGAGCGCAGCAGGAAGTCGGCCAGATCGTCCACGCGCGACTCGGTGCGACGCAGCGACTGCGCCAACTGCTCGCCGCCGAACTCGTCGAACTCCACCGCCGCCTCGAACACCTCGGTGATGCCGATGTAGCCCAGCGCCGCGCGCACGCTGCTCTCGGTGTGGTTGAGGTGGGCCACGCGTCCGCCCCCACCCTCGCCGTCGCCGTAGCCGTGGTCCCCGCGCGCGCCCAGCAGCACCACGCGCTTGCCCGCATCCGCCAGCAGCGGCCAGTAAGGCACCGCGCCGCGCGCGCGGTCGAAGCCGAAGGTGCGGCCCACGCGCACGATGTTGTCGATCCAGGCCTTGAACTGCGCGGGCACGCTGAAGTTGTACATGGGCAGGCCGATGACGACGAGGTCTGCGGCGATGAGCTGGTCGACCAGGCGGTCGCTCTCCGCCAGCGTCTCGGACATCCAGGGTTCGCGTGCGGCCGGTGGCGTGAAAGCCGCGTGGATCCATCGGCCGTCGACGTGCGCGGGCGGGTGCTGGCCCACGTCGAGGTGGTCGATGCGGTCGCCGGGCCGCGCCTGGCGCCAACGCTCGACGAAGCGCGCGGACAGGCGGCGCGTGTGCGAGCCGTGCGGGTCGATGCCGGAGCGGCCCGCCCGGGCGCTGGCGTCGATGTGAAGAAGGTTCAGGGTCTGGGTCTGGGTCTTCATGGGTGAGCTGGTTTGGTCTGCCTTGCGCTGCCACAATGGCTTTGCAGGCCTTGAATCTAGGCATGCAGGCCCGTGCCCACAAACGATCATTTCTCTGCCCATGGACGAGATTGGCTCATCTGTTCGCCCTCCCCGCCGGCTGCCGCCGCTGCTGTCCCTGCGCGCCTTCGAGGCCGCCGCTGCCCACCTGAGCTTTCAGCGGGCGGCGCTCGAGCTCTCGGTGACGCCGTCGGCCATCAGCCACCAGGTGCGCGCACTCGAAGACACGCTGGGCCAGCCGTTGTTTCGCAGGCTCACGCGGCAGCTCGCGCTGACGCCTGCGGGCCGCCGGCTCTTCGACGACCTGCGCACGGGCTTCGACGTGCTGCAAGCCGGTGTCGACAAGCTGCGCCGGCCCGCCGCATCGCAGGCCGTGACGCTGACGACCAACACCGCCTTCGCCGCGCGCTGGGTGCTGCCGCGCATGGAGGCGTTCCGCAAGTCATGCCCCCACGTCGAACTGCGCTTGCACACGAGCGACACGCTGGTCGACCTTGCACGCGGCGACGCCGACATCGCGGTGCGCTCCGGCAGCGGCAACTGGCCGGGGCTGGTGTCGCGCGAACTCATGCCCGAGCGCTATGCGCCGCTGTGCAGCCCGATGCTGGGGTTGAAGCGCGTGGCCGACCTGCCGAAGCACCAGCTCATTCATTGCGACTGGCAGCCGCAGGCCCTTGCGCCGGCCGTGTGGCCGCGCTGGTTTCGTGAAGCCGGCATCGCGCCACCGAGGGGGCGTGGGATCAAAGCCGCGGGCCTGTCGTTTTCCGACGAGACGCACGCCACGCTGGCAGCGCTCGCGGGGCATGGCGTGGCGCTGCTGAGCCTCACGCTGTCCGCGGAAGAACTGCGCAGCGGAGCGCTGGTGCAGCCCTTCGGGCCCGCGCTGGCTACCGGCAGCTACTTTCTTGCGGCGGCCCACGGGCGGCAGAACGAACCGGCGATTCGCGCGGTGTGGGACTGGATCGCGGCGCAGGCCGTTGCCGGTTGACGATGCGGCACGCGCGCGCAAGCGCGTGCAGCCCGGTGAAGCCGTTCAGCCTGGGCTCAAGCCAAGCCGTTCAGGTGCTCGTAAAGAATGAAGAACCCGATCCCGATCAGCACCACGCCGCCCAGGATCTCGGCGCGCTTGCCGATCACCGCGCCCAGCACGCGCCCCACCATCACGCCGAGGGTCACCATCGTCATCGTCGCCAGCCCGATGGCCAGCGCGGTCCACGCGATGTTGACGTTGATGAAGGCCAGCCCGACACCCACCGCCATGGCGTCGATGCTCGTGGCGAAGCCGGTGATCGCGAGCGTCCAGAAGGAGTTGCGGCTCGGCTTGTCATCGACGGCGTCGGGTGCGCCGAAGCCCGCCCAGATCATGCGCAGGCCCAGCACGCTGAGCAGCGTGACCGCGATCCAGTGGTCCCATTTCGCGACGTAGCTCGCGGCGGCCAGGCCCGCCGCCCAGCCGATGACCGGCGTGATCGCCTCGATGACGCCGAAGATGAGTCCGGTGCGCAGGGCCTCGCGCCAGGAAGGTTTGCGCAGGGCTGCGCCTTTGCCGACAGCGGCGGCGAACGCATCCGTCGACATGGCGAATGCAAGGAGGATCGTGGAGGCAAGGTTCATTTTGGGAGTAGCAGGCAAGGCCGGTTCAAGACGCCGCGGCACACGAACCCGCCGGCCAAGGCCGCGTTCGTGCACCGCTGGTCTCGCCAACCTTTCGGCTGCTCACGCCACGGTCGCAGGGTGCGAACCGAGTATGTTGACGTGAGCGCTTCCGAAGTCCGGAAGCCGGCTACTCCCCAAGGGAGCGGCGATTCTAGTGGGCCGGTTGCACGGCCCGTGTGACAGCGACTGCTTTGGCGGCAGGGTCTTGGCCGTGCCCGCAAAAAAGCCTCCCGAAGGAGGCTCTCGAAGCGAAGGAACCGGGCCCGTCAGTCCTTCTTTGTCAGCAGCGTCTTCACGACGTACCCGTCGCGGTACACACCTTCGATGGTTCCGCCGTCCACACGGTCGGTGGCATGCGCTGCCACGAACTTTTCCTCGCCCATGCGGTAGACCACGATGGTGCATGACGAGCGCTTGCTGAGGGTGCGGGCAACGCCTGTGGCCTGGCGCAGGGTCGGGTATGTCTCCATGAGGATCCTTGTCTGTTTTATGCCTTGAATAGTAGTCTTTAGGTAGTTAAAACTCTTACAAAATTGTTTCAAGGCGCCAACGGCTTCAAACACGAATCCTTCATTTTTGTGACTTTGTTGCTGGCTTGGGCTGAATGGTTGGGCTTGTTGCCCTGGCGCAACTTGACAGCCGTCTTCGCAAAAAGGCGCCGTCCTCCCTTCTCCATGTCAGATCGGACTCGGCTGCTGTCCGTTAGCGCCATCCTCCACCTGCCAGCCCAGCGCCCTCAACGCATCACGAAGACGATCGGCCTGCACCCAGTCTTTGTCGGCACGCGCCACCTGGCGTTCGGCAAGCAACGCGGCAACCTCCGCGGGCATACGGTGCGGCTGCGGCGTCCAATGACCCACGCGCAACCCGAGCACGGTATCGAAATGGTCGAAAGTGGCGCGTCGGACCTCCGGCGGCAAATTGCCCCTGACCAGCTCCCACACGACGGCCAACGCGCGCGGCAGGTTCAAGTCCTGGTTCACCTCGGCGTCGAAACGGGCGACGAAGTCACCATTGGCCGCTCCGCCCCGAGGCCAGCTCGCGTAGGCCCTGCGCAGCCTGTCCAGTGCCGACTGTGCCGCGTTCATCGCCTCTTCGGTGAAACGCAAGGTGCTTCGGTAGTGCGCGGTCAGGCACAGGTAGCGATAGGCCATCGGGTCGATGCCCTTGTCGATCAATGTCTGAAGGCGCAGGAAGCCGCCGTCCGCCTTGGCCATCTTCCTGTCGTCCAGCGTGAGAAAGTGCCCGTGCATCCAGAAATTGGCAAGCCGGGTGCCGTGGCAGGCCTGCGTCTGCGCAATCTCATTGCTGTGGTGCACCGCGACGTGGTCTTCGCCACCGCAATGAATGTCGAACCACGGCCCCAGCAGCGCGGCCGACATGGCCGAGCATTCGATGTGCCAGCCGGGAAAGCCGCGCCCCCAGGGGCTGTCCCATTCCATTTGCCGATGGGCGCCCGCCGGACTGAACTTCCAGAGCGCGAAGTCCGAGATGCTGCGCTTCTCACCCATCGCAACGCGTGTTCCGGCTCGCAGGCCTTCGCGGTCCAGCCGGGCCAGGTGGCCATAGTCGTCGTGTCGCGTGGTGTCGAAGTAGAGGCCGTCGGCGGTCTGGTAGGTGTAGCCCTTGCGCTCCAGCTCGCTGATGAACGCCACCTGCTCGGGGATGTAGCCCGTGGCACGCGGCCAGGCCGTGGGCTCCAGCAGATTCAGAGCCCGCCAGTCGGCCTGGAACGCAGCGGTGTAGCGCTGCGCGATAGCCCAAGCGGACTCTCCGGCGCGCCGGCTTCCCTTCTCCATCTTGTCTTCGCCCTCGTCGGCGTCGGACACGAGGTGGCCGACGTCGGTGATGTTCACCACATGCCGCACGGCGTACCCGTTCAGCTCGAGCACACGGCGCAACACGTCCTCGAACACGTAGGTTCGCAGGTTGCCGATGTGCGCGTGGTCGTACACCGTCGGTCCGCAGCAATACAGTCCCACGTGGCTGGGCTGCAAGGGAGCGAATGGCCGCACGGCGCGCGACCAGGTGTCGTACAGGGCAAGGGACATGCGAGCTTTCGTGATGCCGGAAGAAACGCAGACAACAAAAAGGCCACCGGTCTTGCAACGGGTGGCCATCGAGGATGCGGACGTGAACAGATTCGCTAGCCGCAAGCACTCCATGGCACGCTGAAACAGCATGCGCGCACGAGGCGAGAGGGCAAGGATGCGGGAGTGAACACGAAGGCGATGCTAGCGCTCGATGGTGGGCTGGTCAAACGCTGCGCTCCCATATTCCACTGAAATCGCCAGGCCCTGGAAGCGAGCGTGCAGCGCATCGATGGCATGGCGCAGTGCCGCTTCGCGAGGAACGACGTCCCGAAGAATGCTTGCGTCCAGCGTGAAGCACAGCCGCGTTCCGTCCCGGCGCTCGGTTGGCCGAAGCGCAGATGAATCGACCAACTCGCCGCGCTCGAAACGCAGCGACGTGGACATGCCTGCGTCGTCGATCTCCGCGGTCAATTCACTGCACACCGCATTGAGAACGGCAAGCCCGATCCGGCAGAACTCGGAGCCCACCTCGAGGTGACGCTTGCGCGAATGGCAGGCCGCATGCACCCTGAGAAAGACCTCGGCGACAGTCCACTGCGGATGTTCCGAGTCGGGCTCCAGTGGCATCCCGCTGTCGTACCGGACCTCAACGCGCGGTCCCTCCACGCGCAGCAGGACGGCGGTACAGCGGCTGTCCATTGCATCGTCGATAGCATGGCACAACGACTGCATCGTCAGCGTTGCGGTGACGTCAGGATCCTCCGCGTCGAAGTACATGTGTGTGCGGCGGCGCACCGCTTCGGCACTGGTCAGGATTTCAATCTCGTGGGGCGAAAAGTCTTCACTCATGGGTCTCATCTCTTTCCTCGCAATCGGCCACGCTTCCAGCGTCGACCACATACGCCTCCTCCAGATCGCGACGCATCATCAACCGCAATACCGACCCGGAGACATGGTCGCAACGCAGAAACTGAGAGACTTCCGCTTGATACGCGAAACCAGGCTCTTTCTTCGGCGACGTTCGCGCGCGCAGTCGCCGCTGTTCAGCGATCGCATCGAATGCGCTCTGGCTGACGTGCACAAGGTTGGCAAGACGGTACTGAAGCCTGCCCAGCGTCCAGAACGGACGACGATGAATCGGCACAACCCAATCGCCGATGACGATCGGCTGGCCGAAAAAGAAATTCCAGATGCTCAGAAGCGCCTCATCGAGCGTCGCGTACTCGGCGTGGAAATCATCCGGTCCAGGTCCGGGCACACAGTCCCATCGGACCACGGTCCAGCGACTTGCCAGGCGATTCATTTCAAGCGTGTCACCCTCCTCTTTCCAGACCCTCAGCCGCTCGTTCGGAATGAGCACTGAAACCTCGATGCCTCGCTCGGTCAAGGATTTTCTTGCGGCTAGAAACTCGCGCTCGTCTACCTGCGTCATGGCTTGCGTGCGCCTCCTGTTGCACCCGCCTTGAAGGGCTTTTCTTCGACTGAAGCGATCGCATCCAGCGGCGCCAGCCCCTTCACCCACTCGAACACCGCCGCCACGGCCGGCTCCGAACGCCGCGCCTGCGGACACACGAGGAAGAACGGCAGCCCCGGCAACCGCGGCCCGAACGGCTGCACGAGGTTGCCCGCGCGCAGTTCGTCGGCGATCAGCGCAAGGCTCATCAGCGCCACGCCCTGCCCCTGCAGCGCGGCCGACACGGTGTGCGTCTCGTCGGAGAACACCGGCCCCGCGGACACGTCGAGGCCCGGCACCTGCGCCTCCTGCTGCCACTCGCGCCAGGTGCCGGGCTGGTTCCTGCTGCGGGGCAGCGAAAAGTGCAGCAGCGCATGCCGCGCCAGGTCGCCGCGCCGGCGCAGCTTCAGCGCGGGGCTGCAGGCCGGCGCAAAGACGTTGTCGAACAGCTTCTCCGCCACCATGCCGGGCCATTGCCCCTTGCCATAGCGGATGGCGATGTCGGCGGTGACGCCGTCGAGCGCAACCGACTCGTGCGACGCATGGATGCGCAGGTCCAGCCGTGGATGCTTTTCGCGCAGGCTGCTCACGCGCGGCAACAGCCAGCGCGCGGCCACGGCCGGTGTGGCCGACAGCGTGATCGCCCGGCGGCGGGGCGGTGCGCGCAACCGCGCCACCGCATTTGCCATGGCATCGAACGATTCGCCCAGCACCGCCTGCAGTTCGCGGCCCTGCGGCGTGAGCACCAGTTGCCTCGGCTGGCGGATGAAGAGCGCCACGCCGAGCGATTCTTCGAGCTGGCGCACCTGGTGGCTGACGGCGGTGGGTGTCACCGAAAGCTCGCTCGCCGCGAGCTTGGCGCTGCAGTGCCGCGCGGCGGCCTCGAAAGCGCGCAGCGACGCCAGCGGCGGGAGTTGGCGGGGGTTGTCCATGAATGAATTCAATTTTTAGCAGCGCAAAGAAATCGTCGTTTGTCACGCTCTAGATGCTTGGGTAGATTGAGAACCATGTCAAGCAGACAGCTGAATCCACTTCATCCATCGACTCCGTCAACGAGGACCGCACCATGACCACCCTGCTCCACATCGACGCCAGCGCCCGCCCCGGCCGTTCGGGCACGCACGTGCACGGCTCGCATTCGCGCCGGCTGAGCCACCATTTCGTGTCGACCTGGCGCGCCGCGCGGCCAGACGATGAAGTGATCTACCGCGACATAGGCGCCACGCCGCCGGGCCACATCACCGGTGAATGGATCGCGGCGGGCTACACGCCGGCCGCCGGGCGCGAGCCGTGGATGCATGCGGTGCTTGAAGAAAGCGATGCGCTGATCGCGGAACTCCGCCGTGCGGACGTGTTGGTGATCGGGGTGCCGATGTACAACTTCGGGATGCCGGCGCCGCTGAAGGCATGGATCGACAACATCGTGCGCATCGGCGCGACCTTCGACTTCGACCGCAGCCGCGAGAACCCCTATGTGCCGCTGCTGGCCGAACGCCATCGCCTCACGGTGCTGCTCGCGTCATGCGGCAGCAGCGGCTACGGGCCGGGCGGCTTCCAGGCCAGCATGGACCTGCTGACGCCCGGCATCGCGAGCCCGCTGGCGCTGCTCGGGCTCACGGACATGCACAGCGTGACCGTCGAGCATGCCGAGGACCCCGGCGACCTGTTCCAACAGTCGATGGCCGCCGCGCTCACCCGCGTCCAGACGCTGGTGGACGGGTTGCAGGGCTCCTGAAGAAGCAGCGGTTCAAGCCGAGCGCAATTGCTCGCGCAGCTTCTGCCCGATCTCGGGCCGCTCCATGAACGGGTCGGCCGGGTTGCTGCCCGACACGATGTTCTCCATGCGGCTGCGCACGTTGCCCAGCGCCTTCGGGTGGCTGTACACGTAGAACTGGTTGGCGGTGATGGCGTCGAACACCTTGGCCGCCACTTCGGCCGCCGTGATCTTGCCGCTGCTCACCGCCTTGTTGCTCATGGCCTGGCCGATGAGCTGGCTCTTGGTGAGCTCGCTGTCCTTGGGCGCATTGGGCCGGTTGCGCTCGCTGCTGGTGATGCCGGTGGGCACGAAGTACGGGCACAGCAGGCTCGCGCCGATCTGGTCGGTGACGAGGTTCAGGTCCTGGTACATCGTTTCGGTCAGGCTCACCACGGCCGCCTTGGCCGCGTTGTAGATGCCCATGTTCGGCGGCGTGAGCAGCCCGGCCATGCTGGCGGTGTTGGTGATGTGGCCGCGGTAGGCCGGGTCCTTGGCGGCGGCCTCGAGCATCATCGGCGTGAACAGGCGCACGCCGTGGATCACGCCCCACAGGTCCACGCCCAGCACCCACTCCCAGTCGGCCACGGTGTTTTCCCACACCAGGCCGCCGGCGCCCACGCCCGCGTTGTTGAACACGAAGTGCGGCGCGCCGAAGCGTTCCTTCACGGCGGCGGCCAGTGCTTCCATCTGCGCGGCGTCGGACACGTCGACCTTGCGCGCCAGCACCTGCGCACCGGCGGCTTCCATCTCGGCCTGGGCCTTGTCGAGTGCGTCCTGCTGCACATCGACCAGCACGAGGTTCATGCCGCGTGCCGCGCCGATGCGCGCGCATTCGAGGCCGAAGCCCGAGCCCGCGCCGGTGAGTACGGCCGTCTTGCCCTTGAAGTCCTGAATCATTTGCCGGTGTCCTTCTGTTGAATGTCTCTGACGTTGGAGCTGCCATTGAAATACGGAACGCGCGCGAGCGCAGTCACGAAGGTGCCCCGGCCGGGCGATCGCGATGTCAGGCGTCCGCTTTCTTCAGCACGTAGCCGATGCGCGGGAAGTGCACGTGCACCGTGCCCACGCGCTCGTCGCTGCGCTCCAGCGTGTAGTGAGTGCGCGTGGCCGCGACCAGCGTGCCTGGCGTTTCCTCGAGGCCGAAGCTTTCGGCGCGAATGGTGACGGCCGTACCGAGCGGAATGCCGTGGTCGTCCTGGAAGGTGCTGTCGGTCAGCAGCGAGTGCGGCGTGGCGGCCTTGGCCACGGCGATGGCCTCGTCGCTGGTGAACTTCTCGGGCACGCCGTGGCCGATGGCGGCCATGCGGTCCATCCAGTCGACCACCGCGGGCGTGAGGTCGAGGATGGTGCGCACCGACTCGATGCGGCGCGTGTACCAGAGCGGGTGGTAGGCCGAGAAGTCGGCGATGCTGGGCACCTCGCCCAGCAGGAAGGGCTTGTCGTCGAGCATGTCCGACAGGCGGCGCAGGTACGACTTGTAGGCGCTGGTGGCGTCGGCCGGGCGCAGCCGGGTCATGTTGCCTGCGCTCATCTTGCCGCGGTCTTCACCGAAGGCCTTCAGCGCCTCGGGCGGGGCCTTGGCGAACACTTCGGCCGCACCCCTGGGCTGCAGGTTCCAGGCCATGGCGGCCCAGAACAGCGTGGTGTCGGCCCACTGCGCGAGGATGCGCGACATGCCCTTCTCGGGCTCCGGGTAGAGCGTGGGTTCGGGCGCCAGGTGCTCCAGCACATCGGCGATGAGCGCGCTGTCGCAGTACATGTCGGCGCCGATCTGCAGGAACGGCGTCTTGCGGTAGCCGCCGGTGAGCACTTCCACGTCGGGCTTGGGCATGATCGGCGGGATGAAGACCGACTTCCACGGCAGCTTCTTGGCACCGAGGATGAGCCGCACCTTCTCCGAGAACGGCGATGTCAGGTAGTGGTGAAGGATGAGGTCTGCCATGGTCGTTCCGGTGAGGTGGTTTTGAAAGAATCGGCTCAGATCAGCTTGACCAGTTGCTTGCCGAAGTTCTTGCCCTTCAGCAGCCCCAGGAAGGCCTCGGGCGCCGCCTCGATGCCCTGCGCAACCGACTCGCGCGGCTTGAGCTTGCCGCTGCCCACCAGCCCACCGAGCTCGGCCAGCGCCTCGGGCCACACCTCCATGTGCTCGCTGACGATGAAGCCTTCGATCTTCAGGCGGTTGATGAGGATCAGCGCCGGATTCGCGAGCGGCAGCGGCGCGCCGTCGTAGCCGGCGATCATTCCGCACAGCGCCACGCGCGCGAAGGCGTTGCAGCGCAGCAGCACGGCGTCGAAGATGTAGCCGCCCACGTTCTCGAAGTAGCCGTCGATGCCGTTCGGGCAGGCTTCCTTCAAGGCGGCGCTCATGCTCTTGACGTCGGGGTGCTGCTTGTAGTCGATGCATGCGTCGAAGCCGAGTTCGTCGGTCACGTACTTGCACTTGTCGGGGCCGCCCGCGATGCCGACCACGCGCAGGCCGCGTGCCTTGGCCAGCGCGCCGAAGGCGCTGCCGACCGCGCCGCTGGCCGCCGTGATGACCACGGTTTCGCCGGCCTTGGGCGCAATGATCTTCACCAGGCCGTACCAGGCGGTGACGCCGGGCATGCCGACCGCGCCGAGGTAGTGCGACAGCGGCACGTGCGTGGTGTCGACCTTCTTCAGCGCGCCGGGCTGCGAGGCATCGATCACGCTGTATTCCTGCCAGCCGCCGAAGCCGACCACCTTGTCGCCCACGGCGTACTTGGGGTGCTTGCTCTCGACCACTTCGCCGACGGTGCCGCCCTGGAACACCTGGCCCACGGGCTGGTTGGCGGTGTAGCTCTTCGAGTCGTTCATGCGCCCGCGCATGTACGGGTCGAGGCTCATGTAGTGGTGGCGCACCAGCACCTGGTTGTCATTGAGCGCGGGCGTCTCGCTCGTGACGAGCTTGAAGTTGGAGGCCGTGGCCTCGCCTTCGGGGCGGTTGTCGAGATGGATCTGCTTGTTGGTGGGCATGAATGGCTCCTGCTGGGAAATGCAATTAATCGGTGGAAGGCGGACGCATCTCGTTGACGCTCGTCGGGCTCGTGGGGAGGCGCCGCTTCACGTACTTGAAGGTGCCGGTGGCATGGGCGCACACGCGCTCGTGCGCGTCGTAGATCCTGGCTTCGGTGAAGGCCAGCGTGGCGGTCCGGTGGATGAGCGTGCCGCGCGCATGGAGCGGGCCGACGGAGGGCTGCATGAAGCTGGTCTTCATCTCGATGGTGACCACGCCGGACTCGGGCGACACGCTGCGCGCGGCGGCGGCCATGGTGATGTCGAGCAGCGTCATGCAGGCACCGCCGTGTGTCACGTCGAAGGTGTTCAGGTGTTCGGGCTTGGCGGTGTACAGGATCTCGGACTCGCCGCCCTCGAACTTCGTCAACTCGAAGCCGAGATGGCGGGCGAACGGAATCTGGCTCGTGTAGGAGCGGATGTTGATGTCGCTGGAATCGGAGGCAGACATCTCAGGCCCCGAGCACCACGCTGACGCCGCCATCCACCGCCATCCACTGGCCGGTGATGTGCTTGCCGGCATCGCTCGCGTACAGCAGCGTGATGCCCTTCAGGTCTTCCTCGTCGCCGAGGCGCCCGAGCGGTGCGGCGGCAGCCATGTTGTCCTCGCCAAGCGACTTGATCAGCCCCGCGGCCATCTTCGTCATGAAGAAGCCCGGGCAGATGGCGTTCACGTTGATGCCGTACCGGCCCCACTCGGCGGCCAGCGTCTTGGTGAAACCGATGACCGCTGTCTTCGAGGTGTTGTAGGCCAGCGTCTGCATGCCCGGGCCGTTGCCGTTGAGGCCGGCGATCGAGGCGATGTTGATGATGCGCCCCGTCTTCTTCGGAATCATGTAGCCGTTGGCGATCTGCTGCGACAGGATGAAGTAGCCGCGCACGTTGAGGTTCATCACCTTGTCCCAGGCCTCGACCGGATGGCTCTCCGCCGGCGCGCCCCAGCTGGCGCCGGCGTTGTTGATGAGGATGTCGACGGCGCCCATGCGCTCCAGCGTCTCGTCGGCCAGGCGGCGGGTGTCTTCTTCCTTCGAGCAGTCGGCGGCGATCCAGCGCGCGTCGATGCCCGCGGCCTGCAGCTCGGCGGCGGCCTGTTCCAGGTCGTCGGCCTTGCGCGAGCTCAGCATGATCTTCGCGCCGGCTTCGCCCAGCGCGTGGGCCATCTGCAGGCCCAGGCCGCGCGAGCCGCCGGTGATGAGTGCGGTCTTGCCGGTGAGGTCGAACAGCTGTTTGATGTTGCGGGGCGTCATGGGGTGTCTCCGTTGCTTGTGGAAGGGTCGGGGTTCAGGTCTCGTAGTCCATGCACTGGCGGGCTTCGCGAACCGCGCCGATGAAAGGCTTGAGCGCCACGTGCTGCGGATGGTCCGCATAGGCCGCGAGCGCGGCGGCGTCGGTGAATTCGGAGTACAGCACCAGGTCGTAAGTGGCTTCCAGCCCGGGCTGGGCAATGGCCACCTCGAAGCGGTGCGTGCCCGGCGACAGCTTGGCGCAGGCGTCGAGCAGCGCCTTGGCTTTCAGAAGGTTGGTCGCCTTGTCGGCGCCCTCGGCGTGTTCCTTGAACTTCCACATCACGATGTGCTTGAGCATGGCGGGGCCTCGTCGTTCTCTTCTTACTTTTTGGTGCCGGGGGTCACGTTGTCGGGCAGGCGCGAACGCACATAGATCAGCACGAAGCCGACGGCGGCCACGATGGCACCGGGCACGGCGATGGTCCAGCCCAGCGCCGCATCGGTGCGGCCGGTGGCAATGCCGAGGATCATGACGAACAGGCCGCCGTAGATCAGGATCCAGATCCACTTTTCGAGCCGCGCATGCGGCTTCGGCGGCTTGGCGGCGGGGGGCGTGGTGTTCGGGGTGGGGTTGGCGTTCGGCGAATTGTTGATGGCCATCAAAAGGCGTCCTCGGGCAAAGCGGTACAGGTCGGGTCGCGGGTTTCGACCACCTGGAGCCAGGCACCGATTTTGGGCAGCTCGTAGTGGAAGAAATAGTCCGTGGCGCCAATCTTGCCAGCTGTTACCGCCCTCGCCTTTTCACCGTCGATGTCCAGGGCCCTTTGCGCCACGTCGAGCCAGATCCAGGCCAGCACCGTGTGGCCAAAGGCCTGCATGTAGGGCACCGCATTGGCCAGTGCATCCGCCGGGTCGCCGGTGGACCAGGCGGCCTCGGTCGCGCTGCCGATGCGCTGCAGCGCGGCGCCCAGCGCCTTGGCGTGGGCCGCCAGCGACGGCACCTTGGCCGCGCGGCCGATGGTGCCGGTCATGCGCCCGGCCAGCAGCTGCAGGCCACGGCCCTTTTCCATCAGCACCTTGCGGCCCAGCAGGTCGGCCGCCTGGATGCCGTGCGTGCCCTCGTGGATCATGTTCAGCCGGTTGTCGCGCCAGTATTGCTCCACCGGAAAATCGCGCGTGTAGCCGTAGCCGCCGTGCACCTGGATGGCCAGCGAATTCGCCTCCAGGCACCACTCGCTGGGCCAGCTTTTGGCGATGGGCGTGAGCACCTCCAGCAGCAGGCGCGCGTCGTCGGCGGATTGCGCGTCGCCGGTCTTCTGCTCGTCGACCAGGCGTGCGCAGTACAGCTCCAGCGCCAGCGCGCCCTCGCAGTACGACTTTTGCGCGAGCAACATGCGGCGCACGTCGGCGTGCTCGATGATGCGCACCTGCGGCGCGGCCGAGTCCTTGACGACGGCGGTGCCGGCGGTATCCGGCTTCTTCACCAGCCGTCCCTGCGGACGGCTCTTCGCGTATTCGAGCGAGGCGTGGTACCCCGCCATGCCCAGCATGGTGGCCGCCGTGCCGACGCCGATGCGCGCCTCGTTCATCATGTGGAACATGCAGTGCAGGCCCTTGCCGGGCTCGCCGACCAGGTAACCCACCGCACCGGCTTTGCCGTCGACCGGGTACTTGCCCTCGCCGAAGTTCAGCAGCGTGTTGGTGGTGCCGCGCCAGCCCAGCTTGTGGTTCAGGCCCGCCAGCGCCACGTCGTTGCGCTCGCCGGTCAGCGCGCCCTGCGTGTCGACCATGCGCTTGGGCACGATGAACAGCGAAATGCCGCGCGTGCCCGGCACCAGCTTGCCGTTCTCGTCGGGAATCTTGGCCAGCACGATGTGCACGATGTTCTCCGTCAGCTCGTGGTCGCCCGACGAGATCCACATCTTGTTGCCCGTGAGGCGGTAGCGCGGGCCCAGCGGGTCGGCCTGGAAGTCGGCGCCGTCGGGGACGGCGCGCGTGGCCACGTCGCTCAGCGACGAGCCGGCCTGCGGCTCCGACAGGCACATGGTGCCGGCCCAGCGGCCCGAGAACTCGTTCTTGGCGAACACCTCTTTCTGCATCTCGGTGCCGTGCACCATCAGCAGGTTGGCGTTGCCGCTCGTGAGCATGTTGGAGCCGATGCTCACCGAGGCCATCGCGAAGAAGCTGTTGGCCGCGGCCGACAGCGTGTAGGGCAGCTGCATGCCGCCGATGTCGTAGTCCTGCGCGGCGCTCATCATTCCCGACTCGACGAAGGCCTTGTGCGCGTCGTGCGTGGCCTTCGGAAGAACGACCTTCTCGCCGTCGAAGTGCGGCTCTTGCGTGTCCACCGTGCGGTTGAACGGCGCGTATTTCTCACGCGCGATGCGCTCGCAGGTGTCGAGCACCGCGTCGAAGGTTTCGCGCGAGTGATCGGCAAAGCGTTCGCGCTGGTTGAGCGACTCGGCGTCGAGCCAGTCGTAGAGCAGGAAGTCGAGGGTGGAACGCAGGCTCATGGTGTGTCTCTTCGGTCGTCTTGCTTCTTCGGGGAATCGGGCAACTTCGCGATGGTGCCCTGCGCCAGCGCGCAGAGCTTCTCCACGCCATCGGCCAGCACAAAGATCTCGCAGGTGCAGACCGCCTGCGAACTGCCGGTGTGCACGGCCCTGGCACGCGCGACCAGCCGCTCGCCGAGGGCGGGCCGCACGTAGTTGATCTTGAATTCGGAGGTCACCACCGGCACGCGCAGCGCCGTGCCGCCGGCAAAGGTCAGCGCGTTGTCGGCCATGTAGCTCACGATGCCGCCGTGGGCGAATCCGTTCTGCTGCTTGAGCTGCGCGCCGAGCGGCAGCTGGATCTCGGCATGGCCGGGCGCGAGCGCGTGCAGCTGCGCGCCGATCAGCACGCTGAACGGCTGCGATGCGAGCACGCGGCGCCCGTAGGCCAGAACGGCTTCGGGCAAGACCTGCTGGTCGTGGCCCAAGCCGGACATGCTTACAGGACCTCGAACACGCCCGCGGCGCCCATGCCGCCGCCGATGCACATCGTGACCACGACCTTCTTCGCGCCGCGGCGCTTGCCCTCGATGAGCGCATGGCCCGTCAGGCGCTGGCCGCTCACGCCGTAGGGGTGGCCCACCGCGATGGCGCCGCCGTCCACGTTCAGGCGATCGGCTGGAATGCCCAGCTTGTCGCGGCAGTAGATGACCTGCACCGCGAAAGCTTCGTTCAGCTCCCACAGGTCGATGTCGTTGACCGTGAGGCCCAGGCGCTTGAGCACCTTCGGGATGGCGAAGACCGGGCCGATGCCCATTTCGTCGGGCTCGCAGCCGGCCACGGCGAAGCCGAGGAAGCGGCCCAGGGGCTTCAGGCCCTTCTGCTCGGCGTACTTTTCGTCGACCACCACGCAGGCGCCGCCGCCATCGGAGAACTGGCTGGCATTGCCGGCCGAGATCAGGCCGCCGGGCATGGCCGGGCGGATGCCGCTGATGCCTTCCTTGGTGGTGCCCGCACGAATGCCTTCGTCGTTCTCGACGGTGACTTCCTTGGTGCGCAGGCCCAGCACGGGGTCGGCCACGCCGGCCAGCACGGTGATGGGGGCGATTTCTTCCTTGAAGCGGCCGGCTTCCAGCGCGGCCGTGGCCTTCTGCTGGCTGGCGGCGCCGTATTCGTCCATGGCGTCGCGGCCGATGTTGTAGCGCTTGGCGACCTGCTCGGCCGTCTGCAGCATGTTCCAGTAGATCTCGGGCTTGTGCTTCACGAGCCAGGGGTCGGCCAGCATGTGCTTGTTGGCTTCGTTCTGCACGCACGAGATGCTCTCGACGCCGCCGGCCACGTACACCTCGCCTTCGCCCGCGATGATGCGTTGCGCGGCGGTGGCGATGGTCTGCAGGCCCGAGGAGCAGAAGCGGTTGATGGTCATGCCCGAGGTGGTGATGGGCAGGCCGGCGCGCAGCGCGATCTGGCGCGCGATGTTGGAGCCGGTCGCGCCTTCGGGCGTGGCGCAGCCCATGATCACGTCGTCCACCGAGGCGGGGTCGATGCCGGCGCGCTGCACCGCATGCTGCACCGCATGGCCGCCGAGCGTGGCGCCGTGCGTCATGTTGAAGGCACCCTTCCAGCTCTTCGCGAGCGGCGTGCGGGCGGTGGAAACGATGACGGCGCTGGTCATGGTGAGGTCCTTTGAAGATGGAAGGGAAAAGAGCTTGTCGTCATGGCGCCGGAGCAGCGAGGGTGTTGCTCAGGAGCTGGTGATAGAAGCCGATCATCTCGCCGTAGTTGGAGATGGCCAGGCGTTCGTTGTTGCCGTGGAAGCGCGCCAGGTCTTCGGCCTTCACGCGGAACGGCGAGAAGCGGAAGACGGCGTCGCTCACGAGGCTGAAGTGACGCGAGTCGGTCGCGGCGGTCATGAGGCCGGGCGCCACCACCGCGTCGGGAAAGCTCTGGCGCACCGCCTGCCGGATGGCGCGGTAGCCGGTGCTGTCGGTCGACGACACGGGCGACGGCTCGGCGTTGCCGGGGTACTGCTTGATCTTGATGTCGTCGTTGCCCAGAGTCTTGCGCAGGTGCGCTTCGACGCTGGCGAGCGAGTCGCCCGGCAGGATGCGGAAATTGACGGCGGCCTCGGCGCGGCCGGGCAGCACGTTGTCCTTGTTGCCAGCGCGCACGATGGTCAGCGCGGTGGTCGTGCGCAACATCGCGTTGCTGCTCGGGCTTTTCTCGAGCTGGCCGCGCACCAGCGGCTCGGTGAGCCACAGGTTGGACAGCATCACGCGGTTGACGCCGCTCATCTCGGGCGCCAGCGCGCCGAACATCTGGCCGGCCACACCCTGGATGTTGCCGGGCATCGGGTTGGCTTCGAGCCGTGCGAGCGCCGCGCTCATGCTGCCGATGGCGCTGTGCTGCGGTGGCATCGACGAATGGCCGGGGGCCGTATCGAGCGACAGGAAGAAGGTGCCGTAGCCCTTCTCCGCCAGGCCGATGAGTGCCGCGGGCTTGCTCAGGCCCGGCAGCACGCCGTCGAGCACCAGCAGGCCTTCGTCGAGCACCCAGTCCAGGCGCACGTTGCGCGACTTGAGCAGCTCGGCAATGGGCAGCGCGCCGCGCAGACCGCTCACCTCTTCGTCGTCACCCATCACGAGGTAGACGGTTTGCTTCGGCTTGAAGCCTGCGCCGATGAGCAGCTCGATGGCTTCCATCTGCGCGAAAAGATTGCTCTTGTTGTCGAGCGTGCCGCGGCCCCAGATGAAGCCGTCCTTGATCTCGCCCGCGAAGGGGTCGACCGTCCAGGCCTTCTCGGTGCCCGGAGCGATGGGCACCATGTCCTGGTGCGCCATCAGCGCGATGGGCTTGGCTTGCGGATCGGTGCCGGTCCATGTGTAGAGCAGCGCCTTGCTGCCCACGACTTCCTTCTTCAGGGTGGCGTGGACCTTGGGGAATTGCTGCTCGAGGTAGGCGTGCAGCTTGTCGAACTCGGCCAGGTTGGCGGCCGAGTCGTCAAGGCTGGAAACGGTGCGGAACGTGATCGCGGTAGACAGCCGCTTGGCGGCCGCCTGCAGGTCGATGTCCAGCTTGGGGGCTGGCGCCACCGCCAGCTGCTGCGACGGCGTGGTCCAGGTCTTGACCGCCACGGCGGCCACCAGCAACACGATGGCCAGCAGCAGCCCGAGGAAGATGCGTTTCAACATTGGCGGTTTGACCCAGCGCGGTTCAGTCTCAGCTGAAGGACTTGCCTTCGGCCACCAGCTTCTGGATCAGCGGTGCAGGCTGCCAGAACTCGGCGTCGTCGAGCGGGTTCTTCGCAAAGCGCTTCATCGTCTCGGCCACGTTGTACAGGCCGACTTGCGATGCGTAGTGCATCGGGCCGCCGCGCCAGATCGGGAAGCCGTAGCCCGTGAGGTACACCATGTCGATGTCGCCGGACTTCGAGGCGATGCCGTCTTCGAGGATCTGCGCGCCTTCGTTGACCAGCGCGTACACCAGGCGTTGCACGATCTCCTCATCGGAAATCTTGCGCGGCGTGATGCCCAGTTCCTTGCGGTGGTCCTCGATCATCTTGTTGACGAGCTCCGACGGAATCGCGTCGCGCTTGCCGGCCTGGTAGTCGTACCACCCTGCCCCGGTCTTCTGGCCGAAGCGGCCCAGTTCGCAGAGCTTGTCGGCCGTGCGGCTGTACTTCATGTCGGCGCGCTCGGTGGCGCGGCGCTTGCGAATGGCCCAGCCGATGTCGTTGCCGGCCAGGTCGCCCATGCGGAACGGGCCCATGGCAAAGCCGAACTTCTCGATGGCCTTGTCGACCTGCTGCGGCAGCGCGCCTTCGTCCAGCAGAAAGCCCGCCTGGCGCGAGTACTGCTCGATCATGCGGTTGCCGATGAAGCCGTCGCACACGCCGGAGACCACCGCGGTCTTCTTGATCTTCTTGCCAATGGCCATGACCGTGGCCAGCACGTCCTTGCCCGTGGCCTTGCCGCGCACCACTTCGAGCAGCTTCATCACGTTGGCGGGGCTGAAGAAGTGCATGCCGACCACGTCCTGCGGACGGTCGGTGAAGGCGGCGATCTTGTCGACGTCGAGCGTGGATGTGTTCGACGCCAGGATCGCGCCCTTCTTGGCGACGCGGTCGAGCTCCTTGAACACCTTCTCTTTCACGCCCAGCTCTTCGAACACGGCCTCGATGATCAGGTCGGCGTCCTTCAGGTCGTCGTAGCTCAGCGTGGTGCTCAGGAGCGCCATGCGCTGCTCGTACTTGTCCTGCTTGAGCTTGCCCTTCTTGACCTGGGCTTCGTAGTTCTTCTTGATGGTGGCGACGCCACGGTCGAGCGCCTCTTGCTTCATCTCGAGGATCTTGACGGGGATGCCCGCGTTCAGGAAGTTCATCGAGATGCCGCCGCCCATGGTGCCGGCGCCGATGACGCCCACGGCCTTGATGTCGCGCTTGGGCGTGTCTTCGGCCACGTCGGGAATCTTGCTGGCGGCGCGCTCGGCCATGAACAGGTGGCGCAGTGCCAGCGATTCGGGCGTGAACATCAGCGAGGTGAAGATGCGGCGCTCTTCGGCCATGCCGGCGTCGAACTTCAGCTTGGTGGCGGCCTGCACGGCGTCCACGCATTGCAGCGGCGCGGGGTAGTTCTTCGACATGCCGCCGACCATGTTCTTGGCGAACTGGAAGTAGGCGTCGCCTTGCGGATGCTTGCACGGCAGGTTGCGCACCAGCGGATGCGCTTCACCGGTCTTGCCGCCCACGCTCTTGGCGAAGGCCAGGGCCTCTTCGAACACCGATTCGGTCGATGCAGCCAGCCGGTCGAACAGCTTCTGCCCAGGCAGGCTCGCGAGCAGTTCGCTCTTCACGGGCTCGCCGCTGACGATCATGTTCAACGCGGTCTCGACACCGATCACGCGCGGCAGGCGCTGCGTGCCGCCGGCGCCGGGAATGAGGCCCAGCTTGACTTCGGGCAGCGCGACGCTGGTGCCGGGCGCGGCCACGCGGTAGTGGCAACCCAGGGCCAGCTCGAGGCCGCCGCCCATGCACACCGAGTGGATGGCCGCGACGATGGGCTTGGGAGACGCTTCGAGCGCGAGGATCACGCTCAGCAGGTTGGGCTCTTGCAGCGCCTTGGGCGTGCCGAATTCCTTGATGTCCGCACCGCCCGAGAACGCCTTGCCGGCGCCGGTGATGACGATGGCCTTGACGGCGTCGTCGGCATTGGCCTTGGCGAGGCCGTCGGTGATGCCGATGCGCGTCGAGAAGCCGAGACCGTTGACCGGCGGGTTGGTCATGGTGATCACGGCGACGTCGCCGAGCACTTTGTATTCAGCCGTCATGCTGCGTTCCTTGGTGTGTGAAGAAAAAGAAGAAAAAGCACGAGTGTTCTTTTTCGGGGATTTTAGGCTTTTGTCGCGACGCAACAATGGCATGCAGTCGCTGCCGGGACAAGGGGAATCCGGGGCGTGGCCCGGATTCCGGGGGTGTCAAACCTCCAGCCATTCCTTGCGCGTGGTGGCATCCGCGCGCAGGCTGTCGGGCGTGCCGTCGAACACGATGCTGCCGTGGCCCATGACGAGCGCGCGGTCCGAGATCTGCATGGCAATGGTGAGCTTCTGCTCGATCAGCAGCACCGAGATGCCCTTGTCCTTCAGCGTGCGCAGGTACTGCCCCACCAGCTCGACGATCTTGGGCGCAAGGCCTTCGGTCGGCTCGTCGATGATGATCAGGTCGGGGTCGCCCATGAGCGTGCGGCACAGCGTGAGCATCTGCTGCTCGCCGCCCGACAGCACGCCGGCTTCGGTGTGCTGGCGCTCCTTCAGGCGCGGGAACATGCCGTACATGTCGTCGAACTGCCAGCGGCTGCCCTTGCCCGTGCCCTTCTGCCCCAGCAGCAGGTTCTGGTGCACCGTGAGCTTGGGAAAGATGTCGCGGTTCTCGGGCACGTAGCCGATGCCGAAATGTGCGATTTCGTAGGCCTTGCGGCGCAGGATGTCCTGCCCCTTCCAGTGCAGTCCGCCCTCGGCATGCACCAGGCCCATGATGGCCTTGGCGGTGGTCGAGCGGCCCGAGCCGTTGCGCCCCAGCAGTGCGACGATCTCGCCGGGGTTCACGTCGAAGGAAACGCCATGCAGCACATGGCTCTTGCCGTAGTAGGCGTGGATGTCTTGAAGCTTCAGCATGATGTCAGTGTCCCGCCCCTTGCGCATCGGCGACCGACGAGCCCAGGTATGCCTCCTGCACGCGCGCATTGGCACGCACGGCCGCAGGCGAATCGAAGGCGATGATCTCGCCGTACACCACCACCGCGATCTTGTCGGCCAGCCCGAACACCACGCCCATGTCGTGCTCCACCGTCAGCAGCGTCTTGCCGACCGTGACGTGCTTGATCAGCGAGATGAAGTGCGAGGTTTCCGTCTTGCTCATGCCCGCCGTGGGCTCGTCCAGCAGGATGACGTTCGCACCGCCCGCGATTGTCACGCCGATTTCCAGCGCGCGCTGCTCGGCGTACGTGAGGTTCACCGCATGCACGTCGCGCTTCTTCTCCAGCCCGATCTGCTTGATGAGTTCCTCGGTGCGCTCGTTGGCGTCGTCCAGGTTCGACAGAAAGCGCAGGAAGGTGTATTTGTAGCCCAGACTCCACAGCACACCGCAGCGCAGGTTCTCGAACACGCTCAGCTTCGGAAAGATGTTGGTGATCTGGAAACTGCGCGACAGCCCCATGCGGTTGATTTCGTAGGGCTGCTTGCCGTCGATGCGCTGGCCGTTCAGCAGCACCTCGCCGCTGGTGGGCGCCAGGCGCCCGCTGATCAGGTTGAACAGCGTGGACTTGCCCGCGCCGTTCGGCCCGATGATCGCGATGCGCTCGCCCGCGTTCACCGCCAGGTCGACCCCGCGGATGATGTCGGTCTTGCCGAAGCTCTTGCGCAGGCCCTTGAGTTCGAGTGAGTAAGTCATGCCTGTGCAACCTCCCGGCGCTTGATCTCGGCTTCGATTTCTTCCTGCGCCTGGCCCCATGCCTTCGCGAAGCGCCTGCGCACCACCTCGAAGATGCCCAGGCCCACCGCCAGCAGGGCCGCCGCGACGATCCAGCTCGTGGCCGACGACGTGTCGAGCTGCAGCCCCGCGAACGGCACCATGGGCCCGAGCGCTGCGTTGAGCTGCATGTGATAGATCATCTCGACGATGGCCGCGGCACCCGCCAGCATGATGGCCGCGCCGATGAACAGGCCCACGTACAGCAGGTAGAAGCGCTTGATCTTGCCGAACAGCGCCACGCGCATGTTCATCATGATCAGGCTGGCAACGCCGCCGGGCGCGAACATCACCATCAGCAGGAACACCAGGCCCACGTACAGCAGCCAGGCCTTGCTCAGCTCCGACAGCAGCACCAGCGCGAACACCAGCAGCGCCGCGCCGATGATCGGCCCGAAGAAGAAGGTCGCACCGCCCAGGAAGGTGAACAGCAGGTAGCTGCCCGAGCGCAGCCCGTTCAGGCTGTCGGCCGCGTTCACGATCTCGAAGTTGATGGCCGCCAGCCCGCCGCCGATGCCCGCGAAGAAGCCCGCGATGATGAAGGCGAAGTAGCGCACGCGCTGCGTGTTGTAGCCGATGAACTCCACGCGCTCCGGGTTGTCGCGCACCGCGTTCAGCATGCGTCCGAGCGGCGTGCCGGTGAAGGCGAACATCAGCGCGGTGCAGATGAAGCAGTACACCGCGATCAGGTAGTACACCTGGTTCTGCGGCCCGAAGGTGATGCCGAAGAACGACGTGCCGTACACGCGGTTGGTGGTGATGCCGCCTTCGCCGCCGAAGAAGCTGGGGAACATCAGCGCCATGGCGGCCACCAGTTCGCCGAGGCCGAGCGTGATCATCGCGAAGGTGGTGCCCGACTTCTTGGTCGACACATAGCCGAACACCATGGCGAAGAACATGCCGCCCAGCCCGCCCACGAGCGGAATGAGCACCAGCGGAATCGGCAGCTTGCCGGCGCTGGCCAGGTTCATGGTGTGGATGGCGATGAACGAGCCCAGGCCCACGTACACCGCATGCCCGAAGCTGAGCATGCCGCCCTGCCCCAGCAGGATGTTGTAGCTCAGGCAGATGATGATCAGGTAGCCGATCTGCGACAGCATGGTGAGCGCCAGGCTGCTCTTGAAGAGCATCGGCGCCACGATCAGCAGCAGCGCGAACAGCGACCAGATCAGGATGCGGCCGATGTTCAACGGCTTGAAGCGGTAGTACTTCTTCGGCGGGGTGCCGGTGCCGGTGGTCGCGGGGGTGGTTGTGGTTGCGGTGGTCATGGCGTCAGTCCTCCCGGGTGCCAAGGAGGCCCTTGGGGCGGAAGATGAGGATCAGCACCAGGAACAGGTACGGCAGGATGGGCGCGACCTGCGAGATCGTGAGCTTGAGCAGCTCGTAGCCGAAGGTCTGGTCCGTCACCGCCATGCCGAACCACTGCAGCGCGCCCGCGAGCGACTGGTCCATGGCCACGGCGAAGGTCTGCACCACGCCGATGATCAGCGAGGCCAGGAAGGCGCCCGCCAGCGACCCCATGCCGCCGACCACCACCACCACGAAGATGATGGAGCCGACCGAGCCCGCCATGGCCGGCTCGGTGACGTAGGTGTTGCCGCCGACCACGCCGGCCAGGCCCGCCAGCGCGGCACCGCCGCCGAACACCATCATGAACACGCGCGGCACGTTGTGGCCCAGCGCCTCGACCATGTCGGGGTGCTTGAGCGCCGCCTGGATCACCAGGCCGATGCGCGTGCGCGTGAGCAGCAGCCACACCGAGACCA
Source organism: Variovorax sp. 10N412 (assembly GCF_056394985.1). Lineage (NCBI taxonomy): Bacteria > Pseudomonadati > Pseudomonadota > Betaproteobacteria > Burkholderiales > Comamonadaceae > Variovorax > Variovorax sp. 10N412. The sequence goes on along the minus strand of NZ_JBFTIO010000002.1, from coordinate 27,271 downwards.
GCATCAGCACGGCCACCAGCATGATGAACGAGCGCGACTTGGGGAACTGCGTGCCGTAGAGCGTGAAGAGCGGGCCCTGCAGCGCCTGCGGCAGCCCGTAGGGCACCGTGGAGCGGCCCCACACCAGCTGCACGAGTTCGAGAATGAGGTACGAAAGGCCGAAGGTCACCAGCAGCTCGGGCACGTGGCCGAACTTGTGAACGCGGCGCAGGCAGTAGCGCTCGAAGGCCGCGCCCAGCGCGAACACCAGCAGCGGTGCGATGAACAGCGCCGGCCAGAAGCCCAGCACGCCCGAGATCGTGTAGGCGAAGTAGGCGCCCAGCATGTAGAAGCTGGCGTGTGCGAAGTTGAGCACACCCATCATGCTGAAGATCAGCGTGAGGCCGGAGCTCAGCATGAACAACAGCAAGCCGTAGCTCACGCCGTTGAGCAGCGAGATGACGAAGAATTCGACGTTCATCGGTCTTTCGTGTCAGGTGAAAAAAGAAAAAGGCCCGAGTGTTGAAGTCGGGCCTCGACCGCGTTGGCGTTTTCCGGAGCTCAGTGAGTCAGGACTCGGGAGGTCAGGAAGGACGCTTCATCTGGCACGACGTGGGCGTGCTCGCCACGTAGGCGTCGTAGTACTTCACCGGTGCCAGCGTGTAGCCGGTGTTCTCCGGGCTGTACGGGTACTTGGTGCTGGCCTTCTCCCACTTGGTGATGTACAGGCCTTGCTGCAGCTGGTGGTCGGTCTTGCGCAGCTCGACGTCGCCGTTGAAGCTCTTGAACTTCAGCCCTTCCATGGCGGCGGCCACCTTGACGGGGTCGGTCGACTTGGTCTTCACGAAGGCTTCGGTCAGTGCCTGGAACACGGTGTACACGTCGGTGGTGTAGAGGTCGTCGTTGAACTTCTTCTTGAAGTCGTCGGCGTACTTCTGCATGTCGCCGCCCATGTTGTAGTGCGCATAGCCGACCTGGTACACCTTGCCGTCGGACGCCGCGCCCATGGCGGTGGGCGTGCCTGTGGTCACGGCGTAGTAGGTCAGGAACTTGACGTTCAGGCCCGAGTCGTTGGCCGCCTTGATGAGCAGTGCCAGGTCGGAGCCCCAGTTGCCGGTGATGACGGTGTCGGCGCCCGAGGCCTTGATCTTGGCGATGTAGGGCGAGAAGTCGCGCACCTGCGCGAGCGGGTGCAGGTCGTCGCCCACGATCTGGATGTCGGGGCGCTTGACCTTCAGGTCTTCCTTGGCGAACTTGGAGACCTGCTGGCCGTGCGAGTAGTTCTGGCCGATGACGTAGACCTTCTTGATCTCCGGCTGGTCCTTCATCCAGGTGGTCAGCGCTTCCATCTTCATCGACGTGTCGGCGTCGAAGCGGAACTGCCAGTAGCTGCACTTGGCGTTGGTCAGCTCGGGGTCGACCGCGGCGTAGTTCAGGTACAGCGCTTCCTTGCCGGGGTTGCGCGCGTTGTTCTTCTCGAGCGCATCGATGATGGCCAGCGCCGGGCCGGAGCCGTTGCCCTGCACGATGTAGCGCGCGCCCTGGTCGAGCGCCGAGCGCAGCGCGCTGGTGGTCTCCTGCGGGCTGAGCTTGTTGTCGATGCCGATGATCTCGAACTTCACGCCCGCCGCGTTCTTCTTGTTGAACTCTTCGGCGAAGAATTGGAAGGTCTTGAGCTGGTTGGTGCCCACCGCGGCCATCAGGCCGGACAGAGGGTCGAGCCATGCGATCTTGACGGTTTCACCCTTCTGGGCGAGGGCACCGGTGGCGGTGGCCGCAATGACGGCAGCGGCAGCGATTTTCAGAGCGAACTTCAATCTATATCTCCTGGTCAAACCGAATCAGAACCGAATCAAAACGCAACACGAGCGTACAAGCGTTCGAAGCCCCTCCCCTCAGGGAATGCCCGTAAGAGGGCGCCTCGAAGGCCCGTTTCTATCGCGCAGGCGACACCGCGTTTCGCCGATTTGCTACCCGTCGGTAGCTCCTTGCTACCAGCGGGTAGGAATTGCTCAACAGCTGTGAACAACGGCGTTCAGGGGCGCTTCATCTGGCACGTGGTGGGCGTGCTGGCCACGTAAGACTCGTAGTACTTCACCGGCACATTGGTGTAGCCGGTGTTCTCCGCGTCGTACGGGTACTTGGCGCTGGCCTTTTCCCAACGCGAGATGTACAGGCCCTGCTGCAGCTGGTGGTCGGTCTTGCGCATCTCGACCTCGCCGTTGAAGCTCTTGATCTTCATGCCCTCGAGCGCCGCGGCCACCTTCACGGGGTCGGTCGACTTGGTCTTGGCGAAGGCGGCGTCGAGCAGCGCGAACACGTGGTAGATCGAGGCCTGCGTCAGGTCGTCGTTCATGCGCTTCTTGTAGCCGGCGAGCAGCTGCTGGATCTCGCCGCCCATGTTGTAGTGGGCGTAGGCCACGGTATAGACCTTGCCGTCGGACGTGGCGCCCATGGCCGTGGGCGTGCCCGCGCCCGGCGCGTAGTAGGTCAGGAACTTGACGTTCAGGCCCGAGTCGTTGGCGGCCTTGATGAGCAGCGACAGGTCGGAACCCCAGTTGCCGGTGATGACCGTGTCGGCACCCGAGGCCTTGATCTTGGCGATGTAGGGCGAGAAGTCGCGCACCTGCGCAAGCGGGTGCAGGTCTTCGCCCACGATCTGGATGTCGGGGCGCTTGACCTTCAGGTCTTCCTTGGCGTACTTGGCCACCTGCACGCCGTGGGCATAGTTCTGCCCGAGCAGGTAGACCTTCTTGATGTCGGGCTGGTCCTTCATCCAGGCGGTGAGCGCCTCCATCTTCATGGAGGTGTCGGCGTCCACGCGGAAGTGCCAGTAGCTGCACTTGCTGTTGGTCAGGTCGGGGTCGACCGCCGCGTAGTTCATGAACAGCAACTCCTTGCCGGGGTTGCGCGAGTTGTTCTTCTCGATGGCGTCGATGATGGCCAGCGCCGGGCCGGAGCCGTTGCCCTGCATGATGTAGCGCGCACCCTGGTCCTGCGCGGAACGCAGCGCCGCGGTGGTCTCCTGCGGGCTGAGCTTGTTGTCGATGCCGATGACCTCGAACTTCACGCCCGACTGGTTCTTCTTGTTGAACTCTTCAGCAAGGAATTGCGTGGTCTTGAGCTGGTTGGTGCCCACCGCGGCCATGAGGCCCGAGAGCGGGTCGATCCAGGCGATCTTGACGGTCTCGCCCTTTTGAGCGAATGTGGCGGTAACGCACACCAGCATTGCGCAGGCAGCTACTGACTTGATAGCAATTTGCATGAAGAGTCTCCAGTTTTGTTAGGCGGATGCCAGCGTACAAGCGCCCTTTTTTTCACCGCACAGGGATTGCCCGGAAGAAAAGCCGCGGGGGCGGCTTTCCTATCGCGTGCGCGACAGTGCAGCAGGGCTTGGCCTGCGGGTTCAGAGGGTGGGAAGCTTGTAGTCCTTCAGCAGCTCGCGCAGCCGCGTCTTCAGAATCTTCCCGGTGGCGCCGATCGGAATGGCTTCGACGAACACCACGTCGTCGGGAATCTGCCACTTGGCGGTCTTGCCTTCGTAGAACTTCAGCAGTTCGTCGCGGCTGACCTCGCCGCCGGGCTTCTTCGCCACGGCAATGATCGGCCGCTCGTCCCACTTGGGGTGGAACACGCCGATGCACGCTGCCATGGCCACGGCCGGGTGCGCCACGGCGATGTTCTCGATGTCGATGGAGCTGATCCACTCGCCGCCGGACTTGATCACGTCCTTGCTGCGGTCGGTGATCTGCAGGTAGCCCTCGGCGTCGATGGTGGCCACGTCGCCGGTGGGGAACCAGCCGCGGCCCTGCGCATCGGGAACGAGCGGGTCGCCGCCCTCGCCCTTGAAGTATTCCTTCACGATCCACGGGCCCTTGACCAGCAGGTCGCCGGGCGTCTTGCCGTCCCACGGCAGCTCGGCGCCGTCGCTGTCGACGATCTTCATGTCCACGCCGAAGATGGCGCGCCCCTGCTTCATGCGGATCTGCAGCTGCGCGTCGGGCGGCAGCGACAGGTGCTTGTTCTTCAGCGTGCACAGCGTGCCCAGCGGGCTCATCTCGGTCATGCCCCAGGCGTGCAGCACCTCGACGTTGAAGAGCTCCTGGAACGCCGTGATCATGGCCGGCGGGCAGGCCGAGCCGCCGATGACGGTGCGGTTGAGCTTGCTGAACTTCAGGCCGTGCGCCTGCATGTGGCCCAGCAGCATCTGCCACACGGTGGGCACGCCGGCGGCGAAGGTCACGCCTTCGGCCTCGATCAGCTCGTACACCGACTTGCCGTCCAGCGCCGGGCCGGGGAACACGAGCTTGCAGCCGACCAGCGCGGCCGAGTACGGAATGCCCCACGCGTTGACATGGAACATGGGCACCACCGGCAGCACCGAGTCCTGTGCCGACAGGCGCATGACGTCGGGCAGCGCGGCCGCGTACGCATGCAGCATCGTGGAGCGGTGGCTGTAGAGCGCGGCCTTGGGGTTGCCCGTGGTGCCGCTCGTGTAGCACATGCTCGAGGCCGAGTTCTCGTCGAAGGTGGGCCATTCGTAGTCGGTGGGCTGCGCGCCCATCCAGCTTTCGTAGCTCACGAGGTTGGGCACGCCGCTGTCTGCCGGCAGCTTGTCGGCGTCGCACAGCGCCACCCATTTGCGGATGGCCGGGCACTTGGCGTGCACGGCCTGCACCAGCGGCAGGAAGCTCAGGTCGAAGCACAGGATCTGGTCTTCGGCGTGGTTGGCGATCCACGCGATCTGGTCGGGGTGCAGGCGCGGGTTGATGGTGTGCAGCACGCGGCCGCTGCCGCTCACGCCGTAGTACAGCTCCAGGTGGCGGTAGCCGTTCCAGGCCAGCGTGGCGATGCGGTCGCTGAACAGCAGTTGCTCGCCGTCCAGCGCGTTGGCCACCTGCCTGGCACGCGATGCGATGTCGCTCCATGTGCAGCGGTGAATGTCGCCCTCGACACGGCGCGAGACGATCTCGCCGTCGCCGTTGTGGCGCTCGACGAACTCGATCAGCGACGAGATCAAAAGCGGTTGGTCTTGCATCAAACCCAGCATCTACGGACTCCTGAAAGAAATGACTTCATGAAAACTTGGCGATCAATGGATTCACGCAAGCTTCGGCCACTTCCACAATGACACAAACCCGCACTGCACGATTGAACGAAGCGGCTCACTCCACGCCGTTCTGCAGCGCGGTGGGTGTGGCGTCGAACAGCAGCTTCGACGGCCAGGGCGCCCAGGTTGCACCAAGTTCGGGCGTATTCGGGTCGCCCTTGCGCATGAAGGCGCCGATGCTGGCCATCACGGCGCCCGACAGCGCCAGGCGCCCCTTCTCGTTGGCCTTGCCGCCGATGGTGTTCGAGAGCACCGACGGCCCGAAATTGCCGAACACGAACGGCAGGTCGAACGCATGCGCCGCGCCGTACACCTCGTTCCAGGGGTAGGCCTCCTGCGCCCAGTCGAGCCGGTAGCTCCACAGGTTGGACTGGCGCGTCTTCATGGTGTCGAGCAGGTTGTCGCGGTTGGCCTCGAACAGCAGGCTGGTGACGAGCCGGGTCTTCGCGTTGTAGCCCGTCACGGCGGTACCTACCGGCAGGTAGGACGCATCGATGATGTCGCCCGAGGTGAGCGTCTGCGCGGCCGCATCGGGGTTGAAGTTCATCATCAGCGTGAGGCGCGCGGCGTCGTCGATCTTCCAGCCCGGGTTGCCGCCGAACAGCGGCAGCAACGATGCGAACAGCTTGCCCTCCTCGCGCGTGTTGCCCGCGATGGTCGGCACCTTCACGTACTGGTCGGCGGCAATGGCGTCGATCGGGTTCAGGGGTATCACCGTGCCGTCGGGAATGGGCGCCACTGCGCTCAACCCGGCGTTCAGCACCGTGGTCAGCAGCGCCCCGCCCTCCTTCGCGCGCAGGTAGGCGGCAATCTGGGCCGGTGTGCGCGAGGCGATGTAGGTGGCGGCGGCCCCGGCATTGGCCGCGGTGCCATCGGCCACGAGCAGGCTTTTCAGAATGCCGTCGCCCTGCGCGAGCGACACCGAAGCCGGGTTCAGCGCCGGCGACGCGCCGGGCTTGCCCACGAGGTTGCTCGCCATCGAGATGCCGCCGCTCATTTCGATGGCCTTGTGGAACAGGCCCTTGGCCATCGGCGAGGTCATGATGGCCAGCAGGTTGGTGGCGCCAGCCGATTCGCCCGACAGCGTGACGTTGCCCGGGTCGCCGCCGAAGGCGGCCACGTTGTTCTGGATGAAGCGCAGCGCGGCCATGTTGTCGAGCAGCGCGAAGTTGCCCGAGTCGTCGCCCGCGGTGCCGCCGGGGCGCAGCTGCGGCACGTTCAAAAAGCCCAGCACGCCGAGCCGGTAGCTGGCGGTGATGACCACCGCGTTGGCGGCCTTGGCCAGCTTCGCGCCGTCGTACAGCGGGTCGGCCGTGTAGCCGGAGATGTTGCTGCCGCCATGCACGAACAGCAGCACCGGCAGCTTCTTGTCGGGGGTGGCCGGACGCCAGACGTTGACGAACAGGCAGTCTTCGCTGCCGAGCGGCTTGCCCAGCGTGGAAACAATGGTGGCGTCGTAGGTGTTGTTGGCGCCGGGGCCGAAGATGCGGCCGATCTGCAGGCAGGCCGCGCCGAAGGTCTTCGCCGCGCGAATGCCGCTCCAGGCCTCGGGCTCGACCGGGGCGCGCCAGCGCAGCTCGCCGGACGGCGCCTTGGCGAAGGGCACGCCCTTCCAGAACCAGGTGCCCGAAGCGGCGCTGTCGTCCACGCCTTCGATCTTGCCGGCCGTGGTCTGGCGGACCATGGGGCCGTCGGCCGCGGGCTCGGGTGGGGGCGCAGGGGCCGGCGCGGGCGCGGGCGCACTCGGCAGGAAGGCGAAGCCGGGCGCGCCCGACGATCCGCCGCCGCAGGCCGCGAGGGCTGCCGTTGCCGCCACGATGGCGATGGCCCTGGCCACCGCCGCCTTTCCTGCCGCGCCCTGGTCCTGTGCTGCTGCCGCTGTCTTCATGTTTTGTCTCCACACCGGGTTAATCGGAATTCCTGGCTCGGTGCGCGGCGGCCATACTGGAATTCGACCGGGCCGCCACGCACCAAAAAATTCTAGAAACGGGCGCCGTTTTCACCGCTATCGCAAGCGAGCCAAATCAATGACTTCAGAAGCCTCCACGTCGCGCCCCGTGCGCCGGCCGTCGCGCCGCCCCGGCTGCACGCAGCCGGAGCTGCGCACCAGCTCGGCGGCGTGGCTCGAAGGCGTGCTGTCGATGTTCGAGGCCGAGGGGCTGGACGTACCCCAGCTGCTGCGCGACGCCGGCTTCGACCCTGATTCGCTGCACCGGCAGAACGCCCGCATCCCGGTCGACGAGATCACCGTGCTGTGGCAACTCGCCGTGGCGCGCGCCGGCAAGGCCACGCTGGGGCTGCACCGCGACTTCGCCTCCACGCACAGCAAGCTGGGCACGGTCGGCCATGCCATGGCCTGCAGCCCCGACCTGGGCGCGGCGCTCGCGCGGCTGGCCCGCTACATGGCGGTGATCTCGGACGCGACGGCGTTCTCGCTGCAGGCCGACGCGCGCGGCTGCTGGCTGGTCATGGAACACACCGGCGGCAGCCTGCCCATTCCGCGGCAGCGCGTGGAGTTCGCATTGCTCACCACGCTCATGCAGTGCCGCTGGCTCACGCGGCGCGACGTGCAGCCACTCGCCATGGAGTTCGTCTACCCCGCGCCCGCCAGCGACCGGCTGCACCGCGAGGCCTTCGGTTGCGACGTGCGCTTCAACGCCGCGGCCAACCGCCTGCTGATTTCCGCCGCCGACATGGCCATGCCGCTGCCCACCGCCCATCCGGTGCTCGGCGAGATGCAGGAGCACCTGCTCGACGACCAGCTCACCCTGCTGGGCCAGACCACCACCAGCAGCCTGGTGTGCGCCGAGATCGCGCGCCGGCTGCAGCACGGCGAGCCGCGCCGCCAGGACGTGGCTTCGGGCCTGGGGCTGGCCGAGCGCACCCTGCAGCGCCGGCTGCAGGAAGAGTCGGAGTCGTTCCAGTCGCTGCTCGACCGCACCCGCCGCGAACTGGCGCAGCAGTACCTGGCGGAAGACCGTCACACGCTGACCGACGTGGCCGACATGCTGGGCTTCGTGGACAGCAGCAACTTCTTTCGCGCCTGCAAGCGCTGGTTCGGCGTGCCGCCGGCGCAGTACCGGGCGCGCATCTGGCACGGCCCGGCGGCGCTCGCCGCCTAAGCAGTCGAACCGGGCGCGGGCCCCGATGGCCCGTTCGGCCAGGGGTTTCGTGCTCTGCCGGACAATCCGGGCATGAGCTTGCTTGCTGAAGACACCGAGGCCGCGGACCTGGGACTGCGCTGGAAACCCGGCTTTTCGACCCTGGGCCCCGCGTTTTTCACCGAACTGCGGCCCACGCCCCTGCCCGATCCGTACTGGGTGTGCCGCAGCGACGCCGTGGCGCGCGATCTGGGCCTGCCGGCCGACTGGCATTCATCGGCCAGCACGCTGTCGGCGCTGACCGGCAGCCTGCCCGTTGCCGGCACGCAACCCTTCTCCACCGTCTACAGCGGCCACCAGTTCGGCGTGTGGGCCGGCCAGCTGGGCGATGGCCGCGCCATCATGATCGGCGAGACCGAAGCCGGCCTCGAACTGCAGCTCAAGGGCGCGGGCCGCACACCCTACTCGCGCGGCGGCGACGGCCGCGCCGTGCTGCGCTCCAGCATCCGCGAATTCCTCTGCAGCGAGGCCATGCACGGCCTCGGCATTCCGACCACGCGCGCGCTGTGCGTGACCGGGTCGGACGCCCGCGTGCGGCGCGAAGAACTCGAAAGCGCGGCCGTCGTCGCGCGCGTGGCGCCCAGCTTCATCCGCTTCGGCCACTTCGAGCACTTTGCGGCCAACCAGCGGGAAGACGAGTTGCGCGCGCTGGCCGACTACGTCATCGACCGCTACTACCCCGCCTGCCGCACCACCGAGCGCTTCGGCGGCAACGCCTACGCCGCGTTCCTGGAAGCCGTGAGCGAACGCACCGCCGCCCTGCTCGCGCAATGGCAGGCCGTGGGCTTCTGCCACGGGGTGATGAACACCGACAACATGAGCATCCTCGGGCTCACCATCGACTACGGCCCGTTCCAGTTCCTCGACGGCTTCGACCCGCGCCATATCTGCAACCACAGCGACACCAGCGGGCGGTACGCCTTCAACCAGCAGCCCAACGTGGCGTACTGGAACCTGTTCTGCCTGGCACAGGCGCTGCTGCCGCTGATCGGCGAGCAGGAAGTGGCCGTGGCCGCGCTGGAGTCGTACAAGACGGTGTTTCCCACCGGGTTCGAAGGCCGCATGCGCGCCAAGCTGGGCCTGGCCGATGCGGCCGAGGGCGACCGCGCGCTCATCGAGGGCGTGCTCAAGCTGCTGGCCGCGGGCAAGGTCGACTACACGATCTTCTGGCGCCGGCTGTCCGACCACATGGCCGACGGCAACGTCGAACCGGTGCGCGACCTGTTCCCGGACCGCGAGGGCTTCGACGCGTGGCTGCTATCGTTTTCAGAGCGGCACACCGCCACTGGGCGGGCGCAAGCGGCCGATTTGATGCGCAGGTCGAACCCCAAGTTCGTGCTGCGGAACCACCTGGGTCAGCAAGCCATCGAAGCAAGTCAGCAAAAGGACCACTCGGGTGTGGCAACCTTGCTGGCCCTGCTGGAAACCCCCTTTGAAGAACATGCCGGCGCCGACGCCTATGCCGGCTTCCCGCCCGACTGGGCCTCCACGATTGAAATCAGCTGCTCCTCATGACCGCTCCCGTTGAAAAGACCGATGCCGAATGGAAAGCCCTGCTCGCTGAAAAAGGGGCCGAGCCGGCCGCCTTCGAGGTGACGCGCCACGCCGCCACGGAGCGCCCCTTCACCGGCAAATACGAAGCGCACTGGGACGACGGCACCTACCACTGCGTGTGCTGCGGTGCCAAGCTGTTCGAGTCGGGCACCAAGTTCGACGCGGGCTGCGGCTGGCCCAGCTTCTCCGAAGAAGCCGTGCCCGGCGCCATCCGGAACATCGTCGACCGCTCGCACGGCATGGTGCGTACCGAGAACGTCTGCGCGAACTGCGGCGCCCACCTGGGCCACGTGTTCCCCGACGGCCCCACGGAAACCGGCCTGCGCTACTGCATGAACTCGGCTTCGCTCGAGTTCCAGAAAAAATGAAACTGCTCCTCGACTTCTTCCCGATCCTGCTGTTCTTCGTCGCCTACAAGCTGGGCGACATCTACACCGCCACCGGCGTGCTGATGGCCGCCACCGTGGTGCAGATGGCCATCATCTATGCCATGGAGCGCAAGCTGCAGGCCATGCAGAAGGCCACGCTGGTGCTGATCCTGCTGTTCGGCACGCTCACGCTGGTGCTGCACGACGACCGCTTCATCAAGTGGAAGCCGACGGTGCTGTACGGCGCGATGGCCGTTGCGCTGGCGGTGGCGCTGTGGGCGCTGAAGAAGAACTTCCTGAAGATGCTGCTGGGCCAGCAGCTGGAGCTGCCCGAGCGCGTCTGGAGCCGGCTGAACGTGGCGTGGATCGGCTACTGCCTGTTCATGGCGCTCATCAACGGCTACGTGGCGGCGTACTTCACGACCGAGGCCTGGGTCAACTTCAAGCTCTGGGGCTATGCGTTCCCCATCGTCTTCCTGGTGGCGCAGGGCCTGTACATCGCGCCCCACCTGAAAGAAGACAAGCCCACCGCATGACGACCAGTACCACCATCCCCCTGCCCACAGTGGCAGCCCTCGAAGCCGCGCTGCTCGATGCTCTGACGCCGACGCAGCTCGAGGTGATCGACGAAAGCGCCGCGCACGCGGGCCATTCGGGTGCCAATGCGGACGGCTTCGGCACGCATTTCCGGGTGCGCATCGCCTCCCCCTTGTTCGACGGAAAGCCCCGCGTGGCGCGGCATCGGCTTGTGTATGATGCCCTCCAGGTTTTTATTGCACAGGGTCTGCACGCCATCGCCATCGAGGTGCTCTGAGTCTTTCCACGGAAGCGCACGCCGAATGTGCCGTGATTCCGGGCTCCCCTTCTTTCCCTCTGTTCCGTCGCTCTCCGCTTTCTTTCACGCGCGTTTTCCTACACGCGCATTTCCTTCCCAGCTCGATATTCATTCCATGAAAAAACAAATCTTGCAGGCCGTCGCGGCCGCAGTGCTGCTCGGTGCCACGTCCATGTCGGCTCTGGCGCAGAACGCAGCCATCGTGAACGGCAAGCCGGTGCCCAAGGCCCGCATGGACGTTCTGGCGCAGCAACTGGCAGCCGCAGGCCGCCCGGTGACGCCTGAAATGCAGAGCCAGCTGCGCGAGGAAATCGTGGCGCGCGAAGTGTTCATGCAGGAAGCGCAGAAGCAGGGCCTCGACGCCAACGAGGACTACAAGAACCAGCTCGAACTTGCACGCCAGGCCATCCTGATCCGCGCGCTGTTCGAGAACTACCGCAAGACCAACCCCGTGTCGGACGCCGACGTGAAGGCCGAGTACGACAAGTTCGTGGCGGCCAACGGCGGCAAGGAATACAAGGCGCGCCACATCCTGGTGGAAACCGAGGACCAGGCCAAGAAGATCATGGCCGACCTGAAGAAGGGCGCCAAGTTCGAAGACATCGCCAAGAAGCAGAGCAAGGACCCGGGTTCGGGCGCCAACGGCGGCGACCTCGACTGGGCCAACCCCGCCAGCTTCGTGCCCGAGTTCTCGGAAGCCATGATCAAGCTCAAGAAGGGCGAGACCACCCCGGCGCCCATCAAGACGCAGTTCGGCTATCACATCATCCGCGTGGACGACATCCGCCAGGCACAACTGCCAAAGCTGGAAGAAGTGAAGCCGCAGATCACGCAGCAGCTGCAACAGCAGCGCCTGCAGAAATACCAGGAAGACCTGCGCGCGAAGGCGAAGGTCGAGTAAGCCTCGGCTTTCTTCTTCCCCATGAAAAAACGGCCCGCGGGCCGTTTTTTCATGGGGCTGCCGCAGCAGCCTTCGGGTGGTCAGCCCACCCACTTGCGCGCATTGCGCCAGATCTGCATCCACGGGCTCAGCTCGCTGCGGTCGCCCGGCGTCCAGCTCATCTGGATGTTGCGGAACACGCGCTCCGGGTGCGGCATCACGGCGGTGAAGCGGCCATCCGGCGTGGTCACCGAGGTGAGGCCGCCCGCGCTGCCGTTCGGGTTGAACGGGTACTGCTCGGTCGGCTGGCCATGGTTGTCGACGAAACGCATCGCCGCGATGGCCTGGGCCGCATCGCCGCGGTGCTTGAAGTTGGCATAGCCCTCGCCGTGCGCCACCGCGATCGGCAGGCGGCTGCCTGCCATGCCCGCGAAGAAGATGCTGGGCGACTCGAGCACCTCGACCATCGACAGGCGGGCCTCGAAGCGCTCGCTCTGGTTGGTGGTGAAGCGAGGCCAGGCTTGCGCGCCCGGAATGATGTCGGCCAGCTCGGCGAACATCTGGCAGCCGTTGCACACGCCCAGGCCGAAGGTGTCTTCGCGGCCGAAGAAGGTCTTGAACTGCTCGGCCAGCTTGGGGTTGAAGGTGATGCTGCGGGCCCAGCCGATGCCGGCGCCCAGCGTGTCGCCGTAGCTGAAGCCGCCGCAGGCGACCACGCCCTTGAAGTCGGCTAGGTCCGCCCTGCCCGTCTGCAGGTCGGTCATGTGGACGTCGAAAGCCTCGAAGCCGGCCTCGGTGAAGGCGTAGGCCATCTCGACATGCGAATTGACACCCTGCTCGCGCAGGATGGCGACCTTGGGGCGCGACTGGAGGATGGCGGGGGCAGCAGGTGGCACCGGCGCGTTCGGCAGGAAGACGTGCATGCCTGGGTCGTTCGGCACGCCGGCAGCGGCGTGCTCGGCGTCGGCGCAAGCCGGGTTGTCGCGCTCGCGGGCGATCTTCCAGCTGACTGAGTCCCACACCTGGTGCAGGTCGTGCAGGCTGGCGCTGAACACCGACTTGGCGTCGCGCCAGACTTCGAGCTTGCCCTTGCCCGCGTCCATGGCGGAGCTGACCGGGCGCGTCTTGCCGACGAAGTGGCTGTGGGCGCTGAGGCCATGGGCGCGCAGCAGCTGCATCACGTCGTTGCGCTCGGCGGTGCGCACCTGCAGCACCATGCCCAGCTCTTCGTTGAACAGAGCCTTGAGCGTGAGCTCCTCGCGCCGCGCGCTGACCTGCTGCGCCCAGTTCTTGGCGTCGCCGGTTTCCATGCGGCTGTCGGAAATGCCGTCGCCCTCGGTAACCAGCATGTCGACGTTCAGCGCCACGCCGACGTGGCCGGCAAAGGCCATTTCGCAAGCGGTGGCGAACAGGCCGCCGTCGCTGCGGTCGTGCATGGCGAGGATCTTGCCGTCGGCGCGCAGCGCGTTCACGGCATTCACCAGCGCAACGAGCTTCGCCGGGTCGTCCAGGTCGGGCACGGTGTCGCCGCTCTGGTTGAGCGTTTGCGCCAGGATGCTGCCCGCCATGCGGTGCTTGCCCTGGCCCAGGTCGATCAGCACGAGCGTGGTGTCGGCCTCTTCGGCGTCGAGCTGCGGCGTGAGCGTGCCGCGCACGTCGGCCAGCGAGGCGAAGGCGGTGACGATCAGGCTCACGGGGGACGTGACCTTCCTGGCTTCGTCGCCCTCTTTCCACTGCGTGCGCATCGACAGCGAATCCTTGCCGACCGGAATCGACACGCCCAGCGCCGGGCACAGTTCCAGGCCCACGGCCTTGACGGTTTCGTACAGCGCGGCGTCTTCGCCGGGCTCGCCGCAGGCCGCCATCCAGTTGGCCGACAGCTTGACGCGCGAGAGTTCGATGGGCGCGGCCAGCAGGTTGGTGATGGCTTCGGCCACAGCCATGCGGCCCGAGGCCGGCGCGTCGAGCGCGGCCAGCGGCGTGCGCTCGCCCATGCTCATGGCTTCGCCGGCAAAACCCTTGTAGTCGGCCAGCGTCACGGCGCAGTCGGCCACGGGCACCTGCCATGGGCCGACCATCTGGTCGCGGTGGCTCATGCCGCCCACGGTGCGGTCGCCGATGGTGATCAGGAAGCGCTTGGACGCCACGGTCGGGTGCGCGAGCACGTCGATGGCGGCCTTCTGCAGGTCGACGCCGGTGAGGTCCAGCGGCTTGAAGCTGCGGGTCACGGCCTCGACGTCGCGGTGCATCTTGGGCGGCTTGCCGAGCAGCACGTCCATGGGCATGTCGACAGGCTGCACCTTCGCGCCTTCGTCGGCCACCAGCAGCTGGCGCTCTTCGGTTGCCACGCCGACCACCGAGAACGGGCAGCGCTCGCGCTCGCAGAAGGCCTTGAACTGTTCGAGCGATTCGGGCGCGATGGCCAGCACATAGCGCTCCTGGCTCTCGTTGCACCAGATTTCCTTCGGTGCCATGCCCGACTCCTCGAGCGGCACGGCACGCAGGTCGAAGCGCGCGCCGCGGCCGGCGTCGTTCGTCAGTTCGGGGAAGGCATTGCTCAGGCCGCCCGCGCCCACATCGTGGATCGCCAGGATCGGGTTGGCGGCGCCCTGCTGCCAGCAGTGGTTGATGACCTCCTGCGCACGGCGCTCGATCTCGGGGTTGCCGCGCTGCACCGAGTCGAAGTCGAGCTCGGCCGCGTTGGCGCCGGTGGCCATCGAGCTGGCGGCGCTGCCGCCCATGCCGATGCGCATGCCGGGGCCGCCGAGCTGGATCAGCAACGAGCCGGCCGGGAACAGGATCTTCTTGGTCTGGGTGGCGTCGATGCTGCCGAGGCCGCCCGCGATCATGATGGGCTTGTGGTAGCCGCGCTGCACGGTGTCGAGGTCGCTCGCCACCGTCTGCTCGTATTCGCGGAAGTAGCCCAGCAGGTTGGGACGGCCGAACTCGTTGTTGAACGCGGCGCCGCCCAGCGGGCCCTCGGTCATGATCTGCAGCGGGCTGGCGATGTGCTCGGGCTTGCCGTAGTGGCCATCTTCGGGCCAGAGCTTGGACACGGTGAAGCCGGTCAGCCCCGCCTTGGGCTTGGAGCCGCGGCCGGTGGCGCCTTCGTCGCGAATTTCGCCGCCCGCGCCGGTCGAGGCGCCGGGAAACGGGGAAATGGCGGTCGGGTGGTTGTGCGTCTCGACCTTCATGAGCACATGGGTCAGCGCGCTTTCCTTGCCGTAGCTCTGCGATCCCGAGGCCGGAACGAAGCGCTCGATGGTGCCGCCTTCCATCACCGAGGCGTTGTCGGCGTAGGCAACGACAGTGTGCTGCGGGTTCTGCTTCTCGGTGTGGCGGATCATCGAGAACAGGCTTTGCGGCTGCGCCTTGCCGTCGATGGTGAACTGGGCGTTGAAGATCTTGTGGCGGCAGTGCTCGCTGTTGGCCTGCGCGAACATCATGAGTTCGACGTCGCTGGGGTTGCGGCCCAGGCGGGTGAAGGCGTCGACCAGGTAGTCGATTTCGTCGTCCGCCAGCGCCAGGCCGAAGCCGGTGTTGGCCGCGACCAGCGCCGTGCGCCCGCCGGCGAGCACGTCGACCTGCGCCATCGGCTGGGCCGGCAACTCGCTGAACAGGCTGGCCGCCTGCTCCACGGTGGCCAGCACCGATTCGGTCATGCGGTCGTGCAGCGGAACGGAGGCGGCCGCCAGGGCGTCGCCTTCGAGCACGGGGGCCTTGCCGATCAACGGCGACTTGAGCTTCAGGTGGTATTGGGTGACGCGCTCGACCCGGCGCAGCGCCAGGCCGCAGTTGTGGGCGATGTCGGTGGCCTTCGAAGCCCATGGCGACACGGTGCCCAGGCGGGGCGTGACCACCACCGAGGTGAGCGCCTTGGCCGGCGTCTCGAAGGGTTCGCCATAGGTCAGCAGCGCGGCGAAGCGCTCGCGGCCGGCCGCATCCAGCGCGGCATCGGTGACCACCAGGTGCACGAAACGGGCCGAAATGCCCTCGATGCGCGGCTCGATGGCCTGGAGCTTCGGCAGCAGTTGCCGCGCGCGGAAGTCGCTGAGCGCGCTGCCGCCCTCGAACATGGTTACGACAGGAAGGGCTTGAGGTGCGGGCTGCGTCACGGTCGATGGGGCCTCGGGGGCCGCGTTGGGAATCAAGGAATCGAGGCGGGTGGCCGCTGACTGGGGCCATCCGCGTTAACCCGGGATTTTAGGCCATCGCCGGCCGTCCCAAGGGGGCCGCGCCCCCCGGGGGGCAACGGGGACACGAAGTGCCCCGCGTCGGGGGCAGGTTCATCGGTCGATGGGATAATTCAGGGATGAGCATTAACTACAAAGACGCTGCGGGCATCGAAGCCATGCGGGTCGCATGCCGCCTGGCCTCCGAGGTACTGGACTACCTCACGCCCCTCATCAAGCCCGGCATCACGACCAACGATGTCGACCGGCTGGCCGCCGAATACATGGTCAAGCAGGGCACCACCTCGGCCACGGTGGGCTACATGGGCGCCAGCAGCGTGCCCTTTCCGAAGTCGCTCTGCACCTCGGTCAACCACGTGGTCTGCCACGGCATTCCCAATGACAAGCCCCTGAAAAAGGGCGACATCATGAACGTCGACGTGACGGTCATCAAGGACGGCTGGTTCGGCGACAACAGCCGCATGTACGTGATCGGCGACGCCTCGATCGCGGCCAAGCGCCTGTGTTCCGTCACTTTCGAGGCCATGTGGCACGGCATCCTGCAGGTGCGCCCCGGCGCGCACCTGGGCGACGTGGGCCACGCGATCCAGAAGTTCGCCGAAGGCCAGGGCTTCTCGATCGTGCGCGAGTTCTGCGGCCACGGCGTGGGCCAGCGCTTTCACGAAGAACCCCAGGTGCTGCACTACGGCCGCCCGGGCACCATGGAAGAGCTCAAGCCCGGCATGATCTTCACCATCGAGCCGATGATCAACGCCGGCAAGCGCGACGTGAAGGAAGACTTCAAGGGCGGCCAGTACGACGGCTGGACCATCGTCACGCGCGACCATTCGCTGTCGGCGCAGTGGGAGCACACGGTGCTGGTCACCGAGACCGGCTACGAGGTGCTCACGCTGTCGGCAGGGAGCCCGCCGCTGCCCTCCTTCGTCACCTCGACCAAGACCTGACGCGCAAGCGCACGGCCCGCTCGTGATCGAAGCAGCCAAGATCGACGTGGCGACGCTGCGCGAAGCCTATCGCGCGAAGAAGCTCGCCCTCTTCGACACCCTGCGCTTTGCGCGCGCGCCCACGCGCAGCGTGCACACGGTGCTGCGCCAGCTCTCGGCGCTGGCCGACCAGACGCTGTGCTCCCTGTGGCGGGACGCCGATTTCGGTGAATCGCTGACGCTGGTTGCCGTGGGCGGCTTCGGACGCGGCGAGCTGTTCCCGTACTCCGATGTCGACGTGCTGCTGCTGCTGCCGCCCGAAGGCCATGTCAGCGAGATCGACCCCGCCCGCATCGAGGCCTTCATCGGCCACTGCTGGGACGCCGGGCTCGAGATCGGCTCCAGCGTGCGCACCGTCGAAGAGTGCCTGTCAGAGGCCGAAAAGGACGTCACCGTCCAGACCTCGCTGCTCGAGGCCCGCCTGATCGCAGGCGACAAGAAGCTGTTCACTGCGTTCCGCCGCCGCTTCACCCGCGCGATCGATCCGCAGGCCTTCTTCGTGGCCAAGTCGCAGGAAATGCGGCACCGCCACCAGAAGTTCGACAACACGCCCTACGCTCTGGAGCCCAACTGCAAGGAATCGCCGGGCGGCCTGCGCGACCTGCAGACCATTCTCTGGATGACCAAGGCCGCCGGCTTCGGCAGCCGCTGGGACGACCTGGCCAAGAATGGCCTGGCCACCTCGTTCGAGGCGCAGCAGATCAAGCGCAACGAGGCCCTGCTCTCGCTCATTCGCGCGCGCCTTCACGTGATTGCCAACCGCCGGGAAGACCGCCTGGTGTTCGACCTGCAGACCGCCGTGGCGGCCAGCTTCGGCTACGAAGGCGAGTCGCAGCGCAAGTCGAGCGAGGCGCTGATGCGCCGCTACTACTGGGCGGCCAAGGCGGTGTCGCAGCTCAACCAGATCCTGCTGCTCAACATTTCCGAGCGCCTGCAGCCCAGCGCCGAGCAGCACACGCCGATCAACGAGCGCTTCTACGAGCGCGCCGGCCTGATCGAGATTGCCAGCGACGACCTCTACGAGCGCGAGCCGCACGCGGTGCTCGAGACCTTCCTGCTCTACCAGAAGACCATCGGCGTGCAGGGGCTGTCGGCGCGCACGCTGCGCGCGCTGTACAACGCGCGCCACGTCATGGACAGCAAGTTCCGCAACGACCCGGTCAACCACGCGACCTTCATGCGGATCCTGACGCAGCCCTACGGCATCACGCATGCGTTCCGGCTGATGAACCAGACCTCGGTGCTGGGGCGCTACCTGCGGGTGTTCCGCAGCATCGTGGGGCAGATGCAGCACGACCTGTTCCACGTGTACACGGTGGACCAGCACATCCTGATGGTGCTGCGCAACGTGCGCCGCTTCTTCATTGCCGAGCATGCGCACGAGTACCCGTTCTGCTCGCAGCTGGCGGCCGGATGGGACAAGCCCTGGATTCTCTACGTGGCCGCCCTCTTCCACGACATTGCCAAGGGCCGCGGCGGCGACCATTCCACCCTGGGCGCGCGCGACGTGCAGCGCTTCTGCAAGCAGCACGGCATCGCCCGCGAGGACGCCAGGCTCATCGAGTTCCTGGTGGCCGAGCACCTGGTGATGAGCCAGGTCGCGCAGAAACAGGACCTGAGCGACCCCGAGGTCATCGGCACCTTCGCCAGGCGCGTGGGCAACGAGCGCTACCTGACCGCGCTGTACCTGCTGACCATCGCGGACATCCGGGGCACCTCGCCGCGCGTGTGGAATGCCTGGAAAGGCAAGCTGCTCGAAGACCTGTACCGCTACACGCTGCGCGCGCTGGGCGGGCGCATGCCCGATCCGGACGCCGAGGTCGAGTCGCGCAAGCGCGAGGCGCTGGTGCTGCTCGCCCTGCACGCCCAGCGCTTCGAGGCGCACAAGGCGCTGTGGGACACGCTGGACGTGGGCTACTTCATGCGCCACGACGCCACCGAGATCGCCTGGCACGCCAAGCAGCTCTCTCGCTTCGTGCCGCCGCGCAACGTGCCGATCGACCCGAAGGCGCCGCCCATCGTGCGCGCGCACCTGTCGCCGGTGGGCGAAGGCCTGCAGGTGGTGGTCTACACGCCCGACCAGCCCGACCTGTTCGCGCGCATCTGCGGCTACTTCGACCAGTCGTCCTTCAGCATCCTGGACGCCAAGGTGCACACCACCAGCAACGGCTACGCGCTCGACACCTTCCAGGTGGTCACCACCTTCCTGCCCGACCACTACCGCGACCTGATCAGCATGGTCGAGTCGGGCCTGGGGCACACGCTGACCGAAGCCGGCGCCCTGCCCGCGCCCAGCATGGGGCGCGTGTCGCGCCGGGTGCGCAGCTTTCCGATCAAGCCGCGCATCAGCCTGTTGCCGGACGACAAGGCGCAGCGCTGGCTGCTCAACATCTCGGCCAGCGACCGGGCCGGCCTGCTGTATTCGGTGGCCCGGGTGCTGGCGCGCCACCACCTGAACCTGCAGCTGGCCAAGGTCACGACCCTGGGCGAGCGGGTGGAAGACACCTTCCTCATCAGCGGCCCGGAGCTCCAGGGCCAGAAAACGCAGCTCGCCATCGAAACCGAGTTGATGGAAGCGTTGGCGTCCTGAGCCCCCCGAATCCGGTCGGCGCAACGGTCGCCGGGGTTTTAGTGCAATCAAAGGTTAACCATTGCGCTATCACCGTCAAAATACAGGGCATGGAATCTCTGATTGAACGGCTTTCCGACTCGGTCTCTTCGGCCAAGACGCTCGAAGACCTGGCGCGCCCGATGCTCGAAATGCTCGAAGCGGTCACGGGCCTGGAGTCGACCTACCTCACGACCATCGACCTGGACAAGGGCCTGCAGCGCGTTCTCTTCGCCCGCAATGCCGGGGCCATGACGATCCCCGAGGGCCTGTCCGTGCCCTGGTCCGACACGCTGTGCCGGCGCGCCCTGGAAGAAGGCCGCCCCTACACCGACGACGTCGCCACCCGCTGGGGCGACTCCGATGCGGCACGCGAACTGGGCATCCGGACCTATGTGAGCACCCCGGTCCGGACCGACGGCAGCGACCTTTACGGCACCCTGTGCGCCGCCAGCGGGGCAACGCGGGCGCTGGCGCCCCATGCGGAGGCCGTGCTCCGGCTTTTTGCCAAGCTGATCGCCCAGCAGGTCGAGCGCGAAATGCTCGTCCTCGAGCTGAGGCAGGCCAACGCCGAACTGGCCGCCCACGCTTCGACCGACGCGCTCACCGGGCTGCCCAACCGCCGCAGCCTGCTCGACACGCTGCGCCGCCTGCTCGCCCACGGCGAGCGCGAGGGCCGCAGCGTGCTGGTCGGCTTCATCGACATGGACGGCTTCAAGAAGATCAACGACACGCACGGCCACGACATCGGGGACGAATTCCTGTCGGCCATGGCCGGGCGGCTGTCGGCCTCGCTGCGGGCGAGCGACGTGCTCGCGCGCTTCGGCGGCGACGAGTTCGTGGTGGTCGGCGCCGGCCCCGCCCACGACGAATCGCCCCGCACCGCCGCACGGGCGCTCGCCGACCGCCTGGGCGAAGGCTCGATCGGCGAGCTGCGGCTGAACCAGACCATGCTCGACTACGGCGGTGCCAGCGTGGGCGTGGTGGCCGTCGACCCGCGCACCACGTCCGCCGAAGAGGCCCTGCGGCTGGCCGACGACGCCATGTACGCCGTCAAGCGCAGCCGCCGTGCCGCGACCGCCGCAAGGGAAGCGTCGTCCGCCTGAATGAACACCCGCCTGGTACGTCTCGAAAACGCCCTGGGTTCGCTCAAGGCGCGCATCACGATGGGCGGGATCATGGCTCTGGTGCTGGGCATCGGCGTGATCACCACCGTGCTGGTGCAGCGTACCGAGCACGACCTGCTGGAGGCGCAGCGCCAGCGCGAGATCGGCGAGGCGGTGCGCACTGCGGCGCTGCTGGGCCACAAGGTGATCCAGCTGCAGCGCGGGCTGCAGTCGGTGGGGCAGGTGCTCGACGAGACCCTGCTCGACGACCCGGCTGCGCTGAACGCCTTCATGCGCGACAAGCCGATGCTGCAGAACTTCTTCGCCACCATCTACGTTGCCGGCGAGGACGGCCAGGTGCGCGTGATGGTCGACGAAAAGGGGGTCTACCGGCCCGAGCTGAACGTGCGCGACGGCGTCAACTTCCGCCGCGCGATGGCCGAAGGACGCCCGGTCGTCGGCGAGCCGATGGTGGGCCCGATCACCGGTGAGCCGATAGTCGTGTTCACCCAGCCGTTGCGCAACCGCAAGGGTGTCTTCGGCGTGCTCGCCGGCACGCTGCGGCTTTCCAGCCGCGACCTGCTCGCCGGCGTGACCGAGGCCCAGGAAAGCGACAGCGGCGCGCTGATGGTCGTCACCGATGCGCAAGGCAAGATGCTGACGCACCCCGACTGGCGGCGGCTGATGCGGCCGATCACCGAAGAACCCCGGCTCGCGCAGGCTTTCAAGGAATGGCAGGCCGTGGGCAGCCCGGTCGAGTCGCAAGGGCTCTTGCTGGCCCAGCCGCAACAGATCGCCAGCGTGGCCGGTGTGCCCGGCCCCGACTGGATGGTGTGGCGCGCGCGCGCCGAAACCGAGGTGCTCGCCCCGGTCAAGGCGGCCCGCCAGCAGGCCATGGCATGGGCGGCCAGCCTGGTCGCCCTGGTGTCCGCCGGCATGTTCCTGACCCTGTGGTGGCTGCTGCAGCCGCTGATGCTGCTGGAGCGGCGCGCACAGCACATGTTCGATGGCGCCATGCGCCCGGAAGACGGCTGGCCCAAGGCCGACGGCGAGATCGGCCATCTCGGCAAAGTGCTGCGCGACGTCGGCGTGCAGCGCGCCGAGCTGGAGCGCCTGAACGGCGAAATGATCAGCAAGCTGCGCTCGGTGATGCGCTCGGCGCCCATCGGCATCGCGTTCATCCGCGACCGGCGCTTCGAGCTGGTGAGCGACGAGTTGTGCCGCCTGCTCGCCTACGACGACCAGGACCTGCTGGGCCAGCCGGTCGACCTGATCGTGGTGCCGCCGGAAGACGACCAGCCCGCGCTGGCGGCGCTCGAGAAAGAGGCGTTTGCCAGCAGCAATTCGTACGTGGGCGAATGCCGCATGCAGCGCGGCGACGGCACCCGGTTCTGGGCCCGGCTGCGCAGCCGGCCGGTGGATTCGGAGCACACCGACTTCGGCTCGATCTGGACCGTGCTCAACGTCGACGAGCAGCGCAGCGCCCGCAAGGCGCTCGAATGGTCGGCCGCCCACGACGGACTGACCGGGCTGGCCAACCGCCAGCGCTTCGACCAGCATGCCCAGCGCCTGATCGATGCGCGGCCGCTGTCGCTGCCGGCCGCCATGGTGTTCATCGACCTGGACCACTTCAAGCAGGTGAACGACACCGGCGGCCACCTCTCGGGCGACGCCATGCTGCGCGCGGCGGCCGCGGCCATCATGTCGCGGGTGCGCTCGAACGACCTGGCCGCACGCATCGGCGGCGACGAGTTCGCGCTGCTGCTGGAGCAATGCACGCACGAGGCGGCGGTGCGCGTGGCCGAGGACATCGTGGCCTCGATCTCCGCCATTGCACTGCCGTGGATGTCGGGCAGCCTGCACGTCGGCGCCAGCATCGGGGTGGCCAGTCTGGCGGCCGAGATCGATTCGGTGGAAGACTGGATCTCGGCGGCCGATGCCGCCTGCTATGCCGCCAAGGCGGCGGGCCGCGGCGTGGTGCGTGCAGGCCTGGCGCCGCGCCCACACGTCGCAGCGAAGCGCGTCGAGGACGGCGCCGAAAAGACCGGCGAAAAGAGCGCCCAAAAGAGCACCGACGACTGAATTCGAATCCGCAGGGGGTGTCACGCCGTATGGGAGGCGTAGGATTTGTGCATTCGTTGGCAAAAAGCGGGGACAGCATTCCCAGCCGTCCCGCAATTCATACAGTCCGCCGCTCAAAATGCGACGAAAAGTTCGCATTTGTTGCCAACAGTTATTCGATCTCAGAGAATGCACCGACATGGACACTGGCGCGACGTTTATTCAGTATTACGAGAGGAACTCCTGCAGTGCGCAATGGCTGGAATTCAACCGCGGTCTTGCCGCAGAGCTGAGCGCCGGTTTGCCGCCCGAGGACCTGAAGCAACTCTTCTTCCGTATCGGCCAGCGTCTGGCGCATGCCCTGCCGGTGCCTCATTGCGCCACGCTCGATGAGCTGCAGGACCACTTCAATGCGCGCTGGGACGGCATCGACTGGGGCTTCACCGTGCTGAGCGAAGACGCGGACGGCGTCGCCATCACCCACGCCTGCAGCCCCATCGCCGTGGCGTTCGGGCCCGACGCCACCGACTGGAGCACCGGCTTCTTCGAAGGCGTGTACCAGGCATGGTTCGATTCGCAGCACATGCCTCCCGAGCTGAGGGTGCAGGCGCTGCCCCCCGATGTGCAAGCCGGCCCCCGCATCGACCTGCGACTGTCCAAGGCGGTCGCATGAGCAACGCCGACGAACCGACCCCCGAAGACATTGCCGGGCTGTTCCGCAAGTTCGGCGGCGACGCCCATGGCTACAGGGAATTCGCGCCGCCCGAGGCCGAGGGTGAAGCGCCCCGCGCCTGGGCCTTGCTGTCGGGCGAGAAGATCTCGCACCCCCCGGTGCAAGCTGCCTTGCCGGCGGCGCCTGTGCCTGCCCCCGCGCCTGCTCCCGTGGCACCCGCACCTGTAGCGCCCCCCGCCTGGGCGCCAGCGCCTCTGCTGGCACCGGTCGCGGCGCCGGCGCCCCTGTTCGCCGCGCCGCCGGCCCGCATCGAACCCGTGCTGGCGCCGTTGCACGCACCGCAGCCGCTGAGCGCGCCGCCGGCCCGAACCGCCGCCGCGCCCAGCGCTGCATTGGCCGCCGCGCCCGGCGCCGCAAACACTCCGCTCCAACAGCTGTTCGAGCGCCTGGTCTCCCCGCAGCCCCCAGCCGCGCCGCCCGGCCCCATGTCCCGCTGGCGAAGGCCGACGTGACATGGTCGTCATCCCTGTCATTTCATCCAAAGGCGGCGTAGGCAAGACCACGGTCACGGCCAACCTGTGCACCGAGCTCGCGCAGCGCGGCCGCCAGGTGCTCGCGATCGACCTCGATCCGCAGAACGCCCTGCGCTTTCACATTGCCAGCGAACCGCAGGCCTGCGACACCGGACTGGTCGAGGCCGCCACCGGCCTGATGCCCTGGGCCCGCGCCATCCGCCCGGCGCATGGCGGCGTCATGCTGCTGCCCTTCGGCGACGTCGACGACGAGCGGCAGATCGCGTTCGAACAGCAACTGGCCCGCAGCCCCGGCTGGCTGGCTGAGACGCTGGCACGTTTCGGCCTGCCGCCCGACATGCTGGTGGTGCTGGACACCCCGCCCGGCCCGTCGGTCTACCTGCAGCAGGCCCTGCGCGCGGCCCATTTCAGCGTGGTGGCGGTGCTAGCCGATGCCGGTTCGTTCGCCACCCTGCCGATCATCGAACGCATGCTCGACAAGTACGCCCGCCCGCGCGCCGACTACTTCGGCACCGGCTACGTGGTGAACCAGGTCGACCCGGGCAAGCGCCTGAACCACGACGTCTTCGAAATGCTGCGCCAGAAACTGCGCCCCGACCTGCTCGGCGTGCTGCACCTGGACCAGGCCGTGCCGGAGGCGCTGGCCTCGGCGGTGCCGGTGCAGCGCTACGCGCCCATGAGCCAGGCCACGCAGGACATCGCCTCGTGCACCGAGCGGCTGCTCGAGCGCGTCGATGCCGGGCGGCACCGGCAACGGCTGGCGCACGAACAAGAACAAGCCCAAAACCCGTTTTCTCCGCGGAACATGGAACAGACCCGATGAAAAGCGCCTCGCCCGGCCCGCAGGAGCAACCCGCCCCGCGCCCTGCCCCCGCCTTGCTGCGCCTGCTGCCGGTGCGCATCGCCGGCTGGCTCGTGGCGCTCGTGCTGCTGCCCGCGCTGATCATCGCGCCCATGACCTTCGAGCAGCAGATCGTGCTGTCGGTGGGCATCTTCGCGGCGGCGCTCATCACCAACCGGATTCGCGGTCGTTTCGCCGGCCTGGTGCTGATCTTCCTGTCGGTGGTCGTGTCCTCGCGCTACACCTACTGGCGCGTGACCGAGACCATGTTCATGGACAACCCGGTCGACCTGATGCTCGGCCTGGGCCTGCTGATGGCCGAGGTGTACGCGTTCGTGGTGCTGCTGCTGGGTTACATCCAGACCGCCTGGCCGCTGGAGCGCAAGCCGGTGCCGCTGCCGGAAGACCCGGCCGAGTGGCCCACCATCGACCTGTTCATTCCCACCTACAACGAGGCGCTGTCGGTGGTGCGCTCGACCGTGCTGGCGGCGCAGTCGATCGACTGGCCGCGCGACAAGATCAAGATCTTCGTGCTGGACGACGGCCGGCGCGACGAGTTCCGCGTGTTCTGCGAAGACGTGGGCGTGACCCATGTCACGCGCGACAACAACCGCCACGCCAAGGCCGGCAACATCAATGCCGCGCTGAAGAACACCACGGGCGAGTTCGTCGCGATCTTCGACTGCGACCACATCCCCACGCGCTCGTTCATGCAGATCGCCATGGGCTGGTTCGGGCGCGACCCCAAGCTGGGCATGGTCCAGCTGCCGCACTATTTCTTCTCGGCCGACCCGTTCGAGCGCAACCTCGACACCTTCGGCACGGTCCCCAACGAAGGCGAGCTTTTCTACGGCCTGATCCAGGACGGCAACGACCTGTGGAACGCCACCTTCTTCTGCGGCTCCTGCGCGGTGCTGCGCCGGACCATCGTGGAAGAAGTGGGCGGCATCGCGGTGGAAACCGTGACCGAGGACGCCCACACCGCGCTGAAGATGCACCGCCGCGGCTACAGCACGGCCTACCTGGCGCTGCCGCAGGCCGCCGGCCTGGCCACCGAAAGCCTGTCGGGCCACGTGGGCCAGCGGATTCGATGGGCGCGCGGCATGGCGCAGATCTTCCGCATCGACAACCCGCTGTTCGGGCGCGGTCTGCACTGGGCGCAGCGCCTGTGCTATGTGAACGCGATGCTTCACTTTTTGTACGGCCTGCCGCGGCTCATCTACCTGACCGCGCCTCTGGCCTACCTGTACTTCGGCGCGAGCGTGATCCATGCCTCGGCGTCGATGATCTTCGCCTTCGCGCTGCCGCACATCCTGCACGCCAACCTGACCAACAGCCGCATCCAGGGGCGCTTCAGATACCTGCTGTGGAACGAGGTGTACGAGGCGGTGCTGGCCTGGTACATCTTCCGCCCCACGCTGGTGGCGCTGATCAACCCCAAGCTCGGCAGCTTCAACGTGACGGCCAAGGGCGGCCTGATCCAGAAGGAGTATTTCGACAGCACCATCGCCAAGGCGAGCCTGGTGCTGCTCGCGCTGAACTTCGTGGGCGTGTGCCTGGGCGTGTGGCGCCTGACCTGGGTCGACCCGCAGAACATCGCCACCGTGTGGCTGAACCTGGCCTGGACGATCTACAACCTGATGATCCTGGGCGCCTGCGTGGCCGCGGCCAACGAGTCGCGCCAGCTGCGCGGCGCGCACCGCGTGGACCTGGTGCTGCCGGCCACGCTGTACTTCGCCGACGGCCGCTCGCTGCGCTGCAACACCTTCGACTTCTCCAGCGGCGGCCTGGGCGTGGAACTGCCCGAAGACCTGAAGCTCGACCTGGAAACCCCGGTGCAGGTGGCGCTGTACCGCAACGACCAGGAGTCGCGCTTCGCCTCCACCGTGCGTTTCAGCGCCGGCAAGCGCCTGGGCCTGCGCTTCGCACCGATGAGCTTCGCGCAGGAGCGCGCGCTGGTGCAGTGCACGACCGCGCGCGCCGACATCTGGGCGGCCCGCTGGGGCAACCATCCGCGCGTGCCCATC
Source organism: Variovorax sp. 10N412 (assembly GCF_056394985.1). Classification (NCBI taxonomy): domain Bacteria; kingdom Pseudomonadati; phylum Pseudomonadota; class Betaproteobacteria; order Burkholderiales; family Comamonadaceae; genus Variovorax; species Variovorax sp. 10N412. The sequence goes on along the minus strand of NZ_JBFTIO010000002.1, from coordinate 359 downwards.
CACCGGGTGCTCGGCCACATCATCAGCATCAGCGGCACAGGTTTTCGCGACATGTTCAGCCATTACTACCGTGCGGCCGCCTCGCGGCTGCGTCCCGTCAAAGCCAAGGAATCCACGTGACGACCACCCAGCGCGCGCACCGTCGCGCCGTGACCCCTGCTCGCGTGGCTTCCCGCTCGCTTTCGCACTCGCCCGCCGGCGCCACGCTGCTGACGGTGGCTCTTCTGGGTGCTTTCGCTGCTTTCTCGGGCAGTGCCCGCGCCCAGCCGCGCCCGCTGGCGCCGCCGCCCTCGACCAGCGCGCAGGCCCCGGCCGTTGCGGCCGCCGCGCCGGCAGCGCAGACCGCGCCGACCGCGGCC